>NZ_KI912270.1:646686-1293372 GCF_000243415.2 Mycolicibacterium tusciae JS617 | reverse complement strand
CGTACACCTACGCGACGAAGGAAACTACATCGGCCCGACGATCAACCGCACCGCCCGGCTACGAGACCTTGCGCACGGCGGCCAGACAGTGCTCTCGGGTGCGACGGAGCCGCTTGTCGTCGACCAACTCCCGCCCGACGTCACCTTGATGGACCTCGGCACCCATCCGCTGCGTGATCTGCCCCGCCCCGAACGGGTGGTGCAACTCTGCCACCCCGATCTCCACAATGACTTTCCGCCGCTGCGCACCGCCAATACTGTTGTGACCGAGAATCTTCCGGTGCAGCTGTCGAGCTTCATCGGACGAACGGCGGAAATCAGCGCCATCCGCGAGGCGCTCGCCAACAACCGGCTCGTCACGCTGACCGGCGCGGGCGGCGCCGGGCCAGACGCGCCTGGCAGTTCAGATTGGCGCCGAGACGGCCAGCGAGTTCGCCGACGGGGTTTGGTACGTCGACCTCGCGCCGATCACCGATCCCGACGTGGTGCCCGTGACGGTGGCGCGCGCGCTGGGCCTGCCCGACCAACACGGTCAACAGACGATGGGCGTACTGCTGCGGTTCATCCGTGATCGCCGCATGCTGATACTGCTCGACAACTGCGAACATCTGCTGGACTCCAGCGCGGCACTGGTCATCGCCCTGTTGGGCGCCTGCCCGGCGCTGACTCTGCTGGCCACAAGTCGCGAACCCATCGGCGTGACGGGCGAGGTGAGCTGGCGGGTGCCGTCGTTGTCGCTGGCCGACGAGGCCATCGAGTTGTTCAGCGACCGCGCGCGCAGGACCAAGCCCGGATTTCAGGTCACTGCAGAAAACAGCGAAGCCGTGACCGAGATCTGTCGCAGGCTCGACGGCATGCCACTGGCCATCGAACTGGCCGCCGCCCGAGTCCGTGCGCTGTCACCGGACGAGATCGTGGGCAGTTTGCACGACCAGTTCCGCTTGCTGACGGGTGGCGCGCGTACCGCGGTGCGCCGTCAGCAGACGTTGCGTGCATCGGTGGACTGGTCGCACGCGTTGTTGAGTGAGCCGGAACAGGTGTTGTTCCGAAGGCTGGCGGTGTTTTTCGGCGGGTTCGATGTCGACTCCGCGCAAGTTGTCGTGGGCGACGCCGACGCGGAGCGCTACCAGGTGCTCGATCAGCTCACGCTGCTTGTCGACAAGTCGCTGGTGGTCGCAGAGGACACCCGACTTGGCACCCGTTATCGGCTGCTGGAAACCGTGCGGCAGTACGCACAGGAGAAACTGCACGAGGCCCGCGAAGGTGACGACGTACGGATTCGTCACCGCGACCACTACACAGCGATGGCCGCCCTGCTGGACGCGCATGCCGACGCCGACCACGAACGGCTCATCGACCGGGCGGAGACCGAAATCGACAATCTACGAGCTGCTTTCGCATGGAGTCGGGAAAACTCGGACGCTGAGCTTGCGCTGAGGTTGGCATCGTCGCTGCAACCGCTGTGGCTGACACGGGGACGCATCCAGGAGGGATTGAACTGGCTCGACGCCGCGCTTGCCGATGCCCAGCGCGACAGTGGCGCCGTATCGGCGGCGCGTGTGCGGGCGTATGCGGACAAGGCCCTGCTGATGTTATTTACCGTCGGCAGGACGATCGAACTCGACGACGCCGAGCGAACGCTGGCGACGGCACGGGAACTTGGCGACCCTGCGCTCGTCGCGCGGTCGCTGACCGCCTGCGGTGGCCTCGCCCAGCACGACCGCGAGCTGGCCGGGCCCTACTTCGCCGAGGCGGCAGGGCTCGCGCGAGAAATCGGCGATACTCGGTTGCTTGGGCAGATCCTCGCGTTAGATGCTCTGTCGGCTCTCATCGTCGGCGAACCGGTCACTGCTCAGCCTGCGGCAGAGGAAGGACTTCAGACTGCCGACAGCATCGGTGACGCCTTCGTTGCCCGTCAGTGCCGCTTGGCGCTGTGCTGGGCGCAAATCTTCAGCAGCGACATGTCGGGAGCTGCCGTTCGGTTGGGTCAACTAGCCGAGGAGGCGGCTGGGGTCCACGACACGATGTTCTCGACGTACGCATCGGTCATGCGGGCATCCGCGCTCGCCTACACAGGAGATGCGGCCGGCGCGCGAGAGGCGGCAGAAACGGCCCGCCAAAGCGCATCCGAGCTTTTCGAGTACTACGAAGGCACTGTCTTGTCGATTCTCGGGTTCGTGCACCTCGCGGCAGGAGATCCATCGGCGGCACGGAAAGCATGGGAAGCAGCGCGCCAGCGCACCGGCATGGATCCCCAGATCGCCGGCACTTTCAACTGGGCAGCAGTGGCCGCGTTGGCGTGCGGCGATCTCCCTGCGGCCCGTCGATGGGCCGACGACGTTGTAGCGGCGACGAACGGCTGCTATCCACCGATCTCGTTGGCGTCGCGCGCACGCGTGGAGATCGCACAAGGCGAACTCGACGCTGCCGAACGCGATGCCTACGACGCGCTCGACTTGGCCGTCCGACTTGCGAGCGTCCTCGTCGTTCCGTTTGCGCTCGACTGCCTGGCCATTGCGGCGAGCGACACAGGCAACCACTTGTCAGCGGCGCGACTGTTCGGCGCCGCCGACGCAGCCCGCCAACACATCGGCATAGTGCGCTTCGAGGTACTCCAAACCGACGATAACACCCGGATCGCCGCGTCTCGGGATGCCCTGGGCGAGAATGATTTCGACGCCGCGTGGTCCGAGGGCGCGGCGCTCTCGATTGAGGATGCTGTCGCCTATGCGCAGCGCGGTCGAGGCGAGCGCAAGCGCGCCAGCAGCGGATGGGCGTCGCTGACACGTGCCGAGCTCGACGTCGTCCGCCTGGTCAGCGAAGGCCTGGGAAACAAGGATGTGGCCGCCCGGCTATTTGTCTCACCCCGCACCGTGCAGGCGCACCTGACCCACATCTACACCAAGCTCGGGCTGACCTCGCGTGTACAGCTTGCCCAAGAGGCGGCGCGTCGTGGCTGAATGCCAACCGGAACGGTGAAACACTTCAACTGTCAGCGTAGCCCTGGGTTCCGGCTAAAGAACCTTCAGATTTCCTGAACCCACGGCGGTCCAGCCCGTGGGACTGGGTCCGCGACCACGCCGACAAGATCATGGAGTCGGGCAGTACCGAGGGCATCGAAATGAAGGACAAGCCCCTCATCCTGTTGACCACCATCGGCGCCAAGACCGGCAAGATCCGCAAAACCCCGCTGATGCGGGTGGAGCATGACGGCCAGTACGCGATCGTGGCATCTCTGGGCGGGGCTCCGAAGCACCCGGTTTGGTACTTCAACGTCAAAGCGCACCCTCGCGTCGAGTTGCAGGACGGCGCTGTGAGCAGGGACTATGAGGCGCGCGAGGTCTTCGGCGACGAAAAGGCGCTCTGGTGGGAGCGCGCGGTCGAGGCGTGGCCGGACTACGCGGAGTATCAGACCAAGACCGACCGGCAGATCCCGGTGTTCGTGCTGACCCCGGTTAGTTGATAACTGCAGGTTGGTGGCACCATTGACCGGTGTCCGCTGAACTGAGCCAAAGCTCCAGAACGTCGCCGCTGTCCGCGGCCGACATCGATGAGGCTGCTCAGCGAATTTCCGGAGTGGTCCTGCGCAGCGAGCTGCAGTTCAGCGAGCGGCTGTCCGAGGCCACCGGCGCGAACGTCTACCTGAAGCGCGAGGACCAGCAGGCCGTGCGCTCATACAAGCTGCGTGGTGCCCACAACCTGCTGATGCAGCTGTCTGACGAGGAGATCGCCGCCGGCGTCGTGTGCTCGTCGGCGGGCAACCATGCGCAGGGATTCGCGATGGCTTGTCGGTCGATGGGCATCCACGGCCGCGTCTACGTGCCCGCCAAGACACCCAAGCAGAAGCGCGACCGGATCAGCTATCACGGCCGCGAGTTCATCGAGCTCATCGTGGGCGGTCGCACGTACGACGAGGCCGCAGCCGCCGCGCTCGACGACGTCGCACGCACCGGCGCCACGCTCGTTCCGCCGTACGACGATCTGCGTACGATCGCCGGGCAGGGCACCATCGCCGCCGAGATCCTCGACCAACTCGACGACGAACCGGATCTGGTCATCGTTCCGGTCGGGGGTGGCGGCTGTATCGCAGGTATCACCACCTATTTGGCCGAGCGCACCAGGAATACGTCGGTGCTCGGTGTCGAGCCGGCGGGTGCGGCGGCGATGATCGCCGCGTTGGCCGCGGGGGGCCCGGTGACTCTCGACGACGTCGACCAGTTCGTGGACGGCGCGGCGGTGAACCGTGCGGGTGCGCTGACCTATGCGGCGTTGGCCGCGGCGGGCGACATGGTTTCGATCACCACCACCGACCCGGGCGCGGTGTGTACCGCGATGCTCGACCTGTACCAGAACGAGGGCATCATCGCCGAACCCGCGGGTGCGCTGTCGGTGGCCGCCGTGAGGGAGGCGCAACTCGAACCGGGATCGACTGTGGTGTGCGTGATTTCGGGTGGCAACAACGACGTCTCCCGTTACGGCGAGGTGCTCGAGCGTTCGCTGGTGCACCTCGGGCTCAAGCACTACTTTCTGGTGGACTTCCCGCAGGAGCCGGGAGCGCTGCGGAGGTTCCTCGACACGGTGCTAGGCCCCAACGACGACATCACGCTGTTCGAGTACGTCAAGCGCAACAACCGCGAAACCGGTGAAGCCCTGGTGGGCGTCGAACTCGGTTCGGCCGCCGATCTCGACGGTCTGCTCGCCCGGATGCGGGCATCCGACATCCATGTCGAAACCTTGGAACCAGGTTCACCCGCGTATCGCTACCTGCTTTAGGCCGGAGAGACGACGACCATTCCGGCACAGCGGCGCGTCGAGGCGGCCAGGAGACTCTGCCGCAATGATGTCGCCGCGCGCGATCATGTCCTCCCGGTATCTGGCCGGGCGCCGGGACGATGCGAGCGACTAGGCGTCCGCGCTGCGTGCTCCCAGCAATGGTTCTACCTGCACTAACGCCTCATCGTTGGCGCGAAAGATCGGTTCGATCGGAACCTCGTACTCGGCGGCAACGCCGCTCAGCAACGTCGACCACTGTCGGTCCAGATGGGAAACAGGACCGACGCCGGGCCGCGTCAAGAGACAGGCCACCGTGGTGCCTTCCGGGAAATCCAACAGCATGTCGCGCAGCCCCGACATGACCGATTCGGCGACCTCTGCATTCGCCGCCGCCCGCAACGGAACCTGGCTTATCGCCTTGATCATGCAGCGATCCGGTCCGACGAAACCAATCCACAGAAGCCGCTCGCCAAAGCCCAATGGACCCATCAGTGCCCGCCATCGCTGCCGCAGATCGGCTGCCGAGTGCACCGGGTCGTTCGCTGTTTCGATCGGCGGAATGGGCAGTAGCTCACGACGACTCATTCCCGAATGATGCGTCAAACCCCGGTTCGACGGAAATCAGTTATCCACAGGCCGGCCTGCTGTGGATAGTGACTTGACAATCGCGAACGAATGTCCTTCGATGCGCGTCGATTTCGTGCCGATCGTCGCCTCCTCCCATGCCAGAAGGACCTCGCCGGTGACGGGAATATCGACGGCTTCGCTACCGAGATTGCAGGCGATGGCCAACGCCCCACGTTCCATCACGATCCACTGCCGTTCCTCGTCATAGTCGACGCGCATACCGTCCAGCCATGGGTCGGCAAGGTCGGGCTCGTTGTGCCGCAACGCGATCAGCTGCTGATACACGCGGCGCAGCCGGCCGTGTTCGCCCTGGTCGATCTCATCCCAGTTCAGCTTGGAGCGTTCGTAGGTGGCCGGGTCCTGCGGGTCGGGGATTTCGTCGGCGTCCCAACCGTGCTCGGCGAACTCGCGCTTGCGGCCCTCGGCGGTGGCTCGGGCCAGATCGGGCTCAGGATGTGACGTGAAGAACTGAAACGGGGATGACGATCCCCATTCCTCTCCCATGAAAAGCATTGCAGTGTAGGGCGATCCGAGTGCCAGGGCCGCCTTGACCGCCAACTGACCGAAGGTGAGGTTCTGCGACGGGCGATCGCCGCAGGCGCGATTGCCCACCTGGTCATGGGTCAGCGTGTACGCCAACAGCCGGGTTGCGGGGAGGGTCGCCGTATCCAACGGCCGCCCATGTCTGCGGTGCCGGAAAGACGAATACGTGCCCGCATGGAAGTACCCGTGTTTCAACGTCTGCGCCAGCGCCTCCAGGGAGCCGAAATCCGAGTAGTACCCCTGGCGTTCGCCGGACACCGCGGCGTGAATCGCGTGGTGGATATCGTCGTCCCACTGTGCTGTCATACCCAGACCGCCGCGGTCCCGCGGGGTGATCAGGCGTGGATCATTGAGGTCACTCTCGGCGATCAGCGACAGCGGACGGCCCAATTCCTGTGCCAGCGCGTCGGTTTCGGTCGTAAGCTCCTCGAGAATGTGAATGGCGGTGGTGTCAACGAGAGCGTGCACCGCGTCCAGGCGCAAGCCGTCTGCGTGGAAGTCGCGCATCCAGCGCAGCGCACATTCGATGATGTAGCGCCGCACTTCGTCGGCATCGGGCCCGGAGATGTTGATCGACTCTCCCCACGGATTGCTACCCGACGACAGGTATGGCCCGAACCGTGGCAGGTAATTCCCTGAGGGGCCGAGGTGGTTGAACACGGCGTCGATCAGCACACCGAGGCCGCGTCGATGACACGCGTCGATGAATCGCACCAGGGCGTCGGGCCCGCCGTACGGTTCGTGCACCGCATACCACAGCACCCCGTCGTAGCCCCAGCCGTGCGTTCCGCCGAAGGCGTTCACCGGCATCACTTCGACGAAATCGACACCGAGATCCACCAGATAATCCAGCTTTTCGATCGCCGAATCGAAGGTCGCACCCTCAGTGAACGTACCGACGTGCAGTTCGTAGATCACCCGGCCCTCGATCGAGGCGCCCGTCCAGTCGTCGTCGGTCCATGCGCCGGCATCGGGCCGCCAGAGTGCCGAGCGGGCATGCACCCCGTCGGGTTGTCGCGGGGAGCGCGGATCCGGCAGCACGGTGGGGTCGTCGTCGAGAACGAACCCGTAGCGCGCACCTGTTCCGGCATCGACCTCGGCCCGCCACCAGCCGTCGTCGGCGCGCGTCATCTCGTGCAGCGTGCCGTCCACATCGACACGAACCCGCTCAGGAATGGGCGCCCACACCGCGAATTCAGCCATCGGTGCGCTCCAGAAGCGCCACCGGCAGCTCTGCGAACAGCTCGACGGCCAAGACCCGGCCGCTGAATCGAGTTCCGGAGATGCGGTCGGTCCACTGGCCATCCGGAAGCACCACCGTGGTGTCACCCCAGCCGGTCTCCGACAGCAGCACCGTGTGCCTGCTTACGGCGGTCAGCACATCATCGCCGCGCAGAAAGGCCACAAGATGGTCGGCAGCCGGGCCATCTGCCCCTAGCGGCGTGTAGCCACCGTCGGTGAAACTCGCCGAGCGATCCCGCCGCAGCCGCAGGGCCGCCGCCACGACCCGAATCTTGGGATGGCGCAACGCCTCGAGCGCTTTCGCACGGGTCCCGTAGTCGACCGGCCGCCGATTGTCAGGATCGACCAGGCTGTCCTCCCACAATTCGGTGCCCTGGTAGATGTCCGGAACACCGGGTGCGGTGAGTGCGATCAGTTTCTGGCCAAGGGCGTCGCTACGCGCATGAAGGTCGAGCCGGGCCAGCAGCGACGTCATCTCGGTGCCTACGGTGCCGTCCAGCACGGCGTCGATCCATGTGTGTACCGCGCCCTCGAATTCGTCGTTCGGATCGTTCCACGTGGTGTGCGAAGCCGCCTCGCGGATAGCCTTCTCGGCGTAGGCGTGCAACCGCCCGCGCAGCTCGTCACCAATTTTGCCGTCGACCGGCCACACCCCAAACATGTTCTGTAGCAGGAACAGTCCCGTTGCCGCGTCGGGCGGTGGGGTGGCCAAAGCCCACTTTGCGACGAGCTCTGCCCACAGGGACGGCACCTGCGACAGCACCCCGATGCGGGCGCGCACATCCTCACCGCGCTTGGTGTCGTGGGTCGTCAGGGCGACCATCGCGTGTGGCCAGTCGCTCGCGCGCACCGCAGCACGTTGATGAAACTCGGCCACACCGACCCCGAACCGGCGGGGCTCGCCACCAACCTCGTTGAGCGAGACCAGTCGCGCGTCGCGGTAGAACAGGCAGTCTTCCATCGACTTCGCGGTCGCCGCGCCGCATAGCTGCTGCAACCGGACGTTTGTCTCTCTGTTGACGGCCAGTGCCGATGCGAGGAGCGCGAAAGCCCCTGCGAGGTCGGGACGTTCGGTGCCGGCGTCGGCGAATGCCACGGGCAGCACCACCGACAGCCCCCGGTAGTCAGAGCGGTAGACGTCGATGTGACTCAACAGCGCCGCCACCGCGTCGGGCATATCGGGGTGCTCAGCGCCGGTGGCCGCCGTGATCGTCCGGCACAGGCGGGCGAGTTCGCTCTTGAGGGTGTCGGTCACGGCTTCGGCCTTGAGCCTTCGGGCAAGGGCTCCCATGGTGTCGTAGGCCGGCCCGGCGGAGTCGAACAGGTCGGTCAGGGGGGCTTCTCCGGCAGAGTCGATGAACACTCCGCCGATCTCGCGCAGTGCGTCGTAGCCGGTGGTTCCGGCGACGGGCAGCGTAGGTTCCAAAGCTTCCTCGACGGCGAGGATCTTCTCGACGACGATCCACGCCTGCGGTCCCACCAGCTCGCGCAACCATACGAGATATCCTGCGGGATCGGATAATCCGTCCGGATGATCGATACGGATTCCGTCGACGAGACCCTCGCTGAACCAGCGTTTGACCTCCGCGTGAGTCGCATCGAAGACCTCTCGGTCCTCCTGGCGCAGCCCGGCCAGCGAGGTGATCGAGAAGAACCGCCGATAGCCGCAGATTCCGTTGCGCCAACCGATGGCGCGATAGTGCGTGCTGTCGGCGGGATAGCCTGCGGGCGCGTCGTCCCCGTCCTCGCCAAGGACCGGCAGCACGACCCGGCCTTGCGGATCCAGGTCCCAGTCGATATCAAAATAGGACGCATACCTTGACTCGCGGCCGTGCGTCAGCACATCGCGCCACCACTCGTTTTGCTGCGGATCGTCCACCCCGACGTGGTTGGGCACGATGTCCACGATCAGGCCCATACCGCGCGAGCGGGCCGCCGACGACAACCGTGCCAGCCCCTCGGCGCCGCCGAGTGCCGCCGAGACGGTCAGGGGATCGGTGACGTCGTAGCCGTGCGTCGAGCCCTTGGCCGCGGTCAGGATCGGCGACAGGTACAGGTGCGATACACCCAGTGCATCCAAGTACTCGAGCAGGTTCTCGGCGTCGGCGAAGGTGAACGAGTCACCGCGCATCTGCAGTCGATATGTCGACAAGGGGCGCATGCGCTACCCCGTCTTACGCAGCACCAGCAGGGACCTCGGCGCAAGCGTGAGTTTCTCGCCTGCGGCGACCACCAGTTCGGTGGCACCCGCCGGGTCGGCCGTATCGATCGCCGCGGTCCACTGGGCGGCATAGCCCAAACCAGGCGCGAAAAAATCCACCGCGTTGCTATGCGCGTTGAAGCAGAGCAGGAACGAGTCGTCGACCACGCGCTCGCCTCGTTCGTTGGGCGCGCTGATGGCTTCGCCGTTGAGGAATACGGCAACGCACTTATCCAGGCCCGAACCCCAGTCTTCGGGGGCCATCTCGTTCCCCTCAGGCGTCAGCCATGCGATGTCGCGGACCTGGTCGCCGGTGCGGATGGGCGTGCCCTCGAAGAAGCGGCGCCGCCGAAAAACCGGATGCTTCCTGCGCAACTTCGTCACCTTGCGGGTGAACTCGAACTGGGCGGCGTTTTTCTCGCACAGTGACCAGTCCATCCAGGAGATCTCGGTGTCCTGGCAGTAGACGTTGTTATTGCCCCGCTGTGTGCGCCCGATCTCATCGCCGTGCGAGATCATCGGGGTGCCCTGGGAGAGCATCAGCGTGCCCATGATGTTGCGCATCTGCTTGCCGCGGAGTGCGAGTATCTCGGGGTCGTCGGTCGGTCCTTCGACACCACAGTTCCACGACCGGTTGTGGCTCTCGCCGTCGCGGTTGTCCTCACCGTTGGCTTCGTTGTGCTTCTCGTTGTATGACACCAGGTCCGCAAGCGGGAAACCGTCGTGGCAGGTGACGAAATTGATGCTCGCACCGGGACGCCGACCGGTCGCCTCGTACAGATCCGACGATCCGGTCAGTCGGGAGGCGAATTCGCCAAGGGTTGCGGGCTCGCCCCGCCAGTAATCGCGCACAGTGTCGCGATACTTCCCGTTCCATTCCGTCCACAAACCTGGGAAATTGCCGACCTGATAACCGCCCTCGCCGACGTCCCATGGCTCGGCGATCAGCTTGACCTGACTGATCACCGGGTCCTGCTGTACGAGATCGAAGAATGCGCTCAGCCGGTCGACTTCGAAGAACTCCCGGGCCAGCGCGGCCGCGAGGTCGAACCGGAATCCGTCGACGTGCATCTCCAGGACCCAGTAGCGCAACGAATCCATGATCAACTGCAGGGTGTGCGGATGCCGGGGATTGAGGCTGTTGCCGGTGCCGGTGAAGTCGCGGTAGAGCCGCTTGTCGTCGTCCATCAGCCGGTAGTACGCGGCGTTGTCGATACCGCGCATGTTGATCGTCGGCCCGAGGTGGTTGCCTTCGGCCGTGTGGTTGTAGACGACGTCGAGGATCACCTCGATGCCGGCCTCGTGGAAGGTCCGGACCATCGCTTTGAACTCCGCGACGGCGCCACCGGCGTGCTTGTTGGCCGCGTATTCGTAATGGGGCGCGAGGAATCCGAAAGTGTTGTAGCCCCAATAGTTTCGTAGTCCAAGGTCGATCAGTCGGTGGTCGTGCAGGAACTGGTGCACCGGCATGAGTTCGATCGCGGTGACGTTCAGCGACCTGAGGTGATCGATGATCACCGGATGCGCGAGGCCTGCGTACGTCCCGCGCATATCCTCTGGAATGCCGGGATGGGTCTGCGTCATGCCCTTGACGTGCGCCTCATAGATGACGGTCTCGTGGTACGGGGTGCGCGGCGCGCGATCGGATGCCCAGTCGAAGTAGGGGTTGATCACGACGCTGGTCATGGTGTGGCCCAGCGAGTCGACCATCGGCGGCGTCCCGCCGCTGGCCGGATCCTCGGCGTTCAAGTCGTAGGAGAACAGCGCCTGGCTGAAGTCGAAGTCGCCGTAAAAGGACTTCCCGTAGGGGTCGAGCAGCAGCTTGCTCGGATCGCAACGATGTCCCGCGGACGGGTCCCACGAGCCGTACACCCGGAAGCCGTAGCGCTGCCCCGGTGTGACTGTGGGCAGATAGCAGTGCCAGACGTAGCCGTCGACCTCGTCGAGGTTGACGCGCTCCTCACTGCCGTCCTTACCGATCAGGCACAGTTCCACCCGATCGGCGACTTCGGAGAACAGGGAGAAGTTCGTGCCTGCACCGTCATATGTGGCTCCCAGGGGATAGGCGGACCCCGGCCAGACGGTGGGCACCGACGCCGGAGCGTCGGATTCCATCACTCGACCCACCAACCGGTGGCACCCGCGATTTGCCGCCCGAGCTCAGACGTCATCGTGCGCATGTAGGTCGTTGAGATGTGATGAGCATCGTGATACAGCAACACATTTCCCTCTACCGCGCGGCAGATGTCCTTGCGGCACACGGCGTCGCTCATATCCAGCGGCTTGAGCAACGGGAACCGCGCGACGATGTCAAGCGTGGGGTTATAGGGCGACAGTACGTCAGAACGCTTGACGCCGCAGGAGACGGCGTTGCCGCCTTCGGCCAGACAGTCGGCGGGGAAGTACGGCTGGCCGTTGCGTACCAGCCACGGGGTGTCGCGCATCGCGAGGATCGGAATATTGTTGTCGGACAACGTCTGCCAGATGCCGAGGTAGCTGGCCGGCATCACGTCGCCCGGTTTGATGTTCCACGGTCGCGTCGCAGTGGTGAATACGTAGTCGGGACGGTCGGCGACGATCTTGTCCATGACCCGCTCGTTCCACTCGTGACACTTCGGGTAGGGGCGGTTGTCGCCCATGACGAGCGGGACTTCGTCGGTGGTCAACGGGCAGCCCATCTTCAGATAGGTGACCACCTTGAAGTTGTGCATCCGGCCGAGCAGGTCCAGCGCGGAGATCCAGTGTTCGGCGTGGGAACCACCCGCCAGGGCGATGGTGCGGGTGGCAGAAGCATCGCCGTAGTTGCATGTGATGACGCCGACATTGTCGAAGTCGCTGATGCAGCCGTCCTCGGTGGTGCGGGGGAGGTCGTTTCTGGCCTCGAGCACCGTCGGACGCATGGGCAGCTTCGGCACCTTGGCCTTGTTGAGAAGCGCGCGGGCGCCGGGATAGTCGCGTGACGAAAGTCCGGATAGCTCTTTGCCTGTCGAACGTTCGATGGTCACGTGCTCGCGCCAGGTGAACGACGTCGCCGTCAACGCCACCGCCAGCAAGACAACCACCGAGCCCAGTGCCATCGTCGGCCTGCGCAATCGAGTGCGCAGCGGCACGGTCGGGGCCGATGACGCCGGCGTGCGATAGCGCAGCGGGTCCTCGACGTACTTCGTGGTCAGCCACGCCAGCGCGCCGGAGACCACCAACACAACAGCGCCCTCGACAAAGTTGACGCGCGGATGCCCGGTGTAGGACAGGTAGAAGATCAGCAGCGGCCAGTGCCAGAGGTACAGCGAGTACGCCATGGCGCCCAATGCGACGAACGGCGCAGTGGCCAGCACGCGGTTGGGGGCGGGCATGCGGCCGCCGGTATGCGGATCGGCCACCCGGTTCGCCGCGGACAGGATGAACAGCATCGTCGCGCCGACCGGTACCAGCGCCCACGGTCCTGGGAATTCATGGACCCCGTCGAGCAATGCGCCGCAGGCCAGGATCGCGGCCAGCGCGATCACGGCGGCCGTCGTCCGCAGCCACATGGGCCAGCGAAGATTCGTCACCAGCGCGCCGACCAGGGCGCCGAGGAGCAACTCCCATGCCCGCGCGAAGCTGTTGTAGTACGCGGTGGCCTGATCGGCGTTGTGGGCGAAGATCGCGTAGACGAACGACGCTATCGTCAACGCGCTCAGCAGCACGATGAACGCGATTCGCATGTGGCGGCCGAAGATCCGGCGGAACAGCACGGCGCACCCGAAGATCAGCGCGAGGAAGGCGAGGTAGAACTGGCCCTGCACCGACATCGACCAGATGTGCTGCAGCGGACTGACGGCCTCGCCGGCGCGAAGGTAGTCCGAGGCGGTGTGCGCCAACTCCCAGTTCTGGTAGTAGCCCAGGCTCGCCAGACTTTGGTCTGCGAATGTCTCCCAACGGGTTTCGGGCTGAATGAGGATCGTCAGCACCGCGGCCGCGGCAAGCACCACCACCAGAGCGGGCAGCAGCCGCCGAACCAGCCGGGTGACCTCGCCGACCGGCCACAGCGATGCGCCGGGCGTCATCGCGGTGCGCAGCAGGCGGCCGCCGAAGAAGAATCCCGACAGCGCGAGGAAAACGTCGACACCACCGGAGACGCGGCCGAACCACACATGGAAAACCGCGACGAGCAGGATCGCGACGCCACGCAGTCCGTCGAGGTCGTGCCGATAGCCTTCCGACGCGCGCGCAGGCTTGACAGCGGGCGCGTCGCGCGACGGATGTCCCGGCTCGGCGGTGGGCGCCGGCCGGGGAGGGGCGAGGGCAATCATGGTCGACGGATAATCTACCCAAGGTGGCAGCACTGACGCCCGCCGAGATCGGCGCCATCGACGCCGCCCACGTCTGGCATCCCTACAGCACGATCGGCGCCGAGGCGATCGCGCCGCTGGTCGCAGTGGGCGCCCGCGGTGCCTGGCTCACCCTGCACCGCGACGGACAAGACGTGTGCGCTCTCGACGCGATGGCGTCCTGGTGGACCGCGATCCACGGGCACGGGCACCCGGTTCTGGATGCGGCCATCACTGACCAGCTGGCCACCATGAACCACGTCATGTTCGGCGGGCTGACCCACGAACCGGCGGCCCGGCTCGCAGAACTGCTCGTGCAGCTCACACCGGACGGACTCGACACCGTCTTCTTCAGCGACTCGGGATCGGTTTCGGTGGAGGTCGCGGTCAAGATGGCGCTGCAGTACTGGCGCAGCGCGGGCCGCTGGGACAAGCGCCGGCTGATGACGTGGCGCGGCGGCTACCACGGCGACACCTTCACCCCGATGAGCGTCTGCGACCCCGACGGCGGCATGCACAGCCTCTGGAGCGACGTGCTGGCTCCGCAGGTGTTCGCACCGGCGGTGCCGACCGCGTACCACGCCGCCTACATCGCGGACTTCGAGCGCCAACTTGCCGAACATGCCGACGAGTTGGCGGCCGTGATCATCGAACCCGTGGTGCAGGGGGCAGGCGGGATGCGGTTCCACGATCCGCAGTATCTGACCGACCTGCGCGACATCTGCACCCGCCACGACGTGCTGCTGATCTTCGACGAGATCGCCACCGGATTTGGCCGTACCGGCGAGCTCTTCGCCGCCGACCATGCCGGGGTCACGCCCGACATCATGTGCGTCGGAAAGGCGCTGACCGGCGGCTATCTCACCCTGGCCGCGACGTTGTGCACCAACGAGATTGCGCACACGATCAGCTCCAGTGAGGCAGGTGCGCTGATGCACGGCCCGACGTTCATGGCCAACGCGCTGGCATGCGCGGTCTCGGTGGCCTCGGTCGAGCTGTTGCTCGCCGGCGACTGGCGTTCGACGGTGCGTTCGATCGAGACGGGTCTGCGCGACGGACTGGCGCCCGTTGCGACGCTGCCGGGGGTGGCTGACGTCCGGGTACTCGGCGCGATCGGCGTCATCGAGATGGATCGACCCGTCGACCTGCGGGTCGCGACGTCCGCCGCGTTGGACCACGGGGTGTGGCTGCGGCCGTTCCGCAACCTGGTCTACGCGATGCCGCCCTACATCTGCACACCGGAGGAGATCGGCCAGATCACCTCGGCGATGGCCGACGTCGCGCGTGCACTAACCTGAACGGTGTTCAATTGTCGGCTAGGAGCATCGTGACGCGCACAGGTCTTTCGCCGCTGGCGTGGCTCGACGAGGTCGAGCTGCAGCGCCGCGCCGCCGGGCTGCGGCGGTCGCTGCGGACCCGCCGGCCGGTCGGCGCCGAACTCGACCTGGCCTCCAACGACTATCTCGGGTTATCGCAGCATCCGGATGTCATCGAAGGTGGTGTGGCGGCGTTACGAACCTGGGGTGCCGGGTCGACGGGATCACGGCTGGTCACTGGCAATACCGAGATTCACGAAGGCTTTGAACAGGCGCTCGCCGATTTCGTCGGCGCCGAGTCGGCGCTGGCCTTTTCGTCTGGCTACACCGCGAACCTGGGTGCGGTCGTGTCACTGTCCGGCGCAGGCTCGCTGCTGGTCTCCGACGCCCTGACGCACGCGTCCCTGGTCGACGCGTGCCGGCTGTCGCGGGCCCGGGTAGTGGTGACCCCGCACCGCGACGTCGCTGCCGTCGAGGCGGCGCTGGCCAGCCGTGGCGAGGAACGCGCGGTCGTCGTTACCGACGCGGTGTTCTCCGCGGACGGCGTGCTGGCCCCGCTGAGGTCATTGCACGACGTGTGCCGTCGGCACGGCGCACTTCTCGTCGTCGACGAGGCGCACGCGCTCGGCGTGCGGGGGACCGGCGGCCGCGGACTGGTGCACGAGGTCGGCTTGGCGGGCGCGCCGGACGTGGTGGTGACGACGACGATGTCCAAGGCATTGGGGAGTCAGGGTGGCGTGGTGCTCGGACCGGCCGCGGTGCGCGACCATCTCATTGATGCCGCGCGGCCGTTCATCTTCGACACGGGACTTGCGCCCGCCGCGGTGGGGGCGGCGTGGGCGGCGCTGAAGGTGCTGATCGCTGAACCGTCGCGTGCGCAGGCGGTGCTCGACCATGCGGCCGCGCTCGCCACGGTGTGTGACCTTGACGAGCGACCCGGCTCGGCGGTGGTGTCGGTGATCCTGGGTGAGCCCGAGGTGGCGTTGGCCGCAGCTGTGTCGTGTCTGGACCGTGGCGTTCGCGTCGGCTGCTTCCGGCCGCCGACTGTGCCCGCGGGTACCTCCCGGTTGCGGCTCACTGCCCGCGCCTCGCTGTCGGAGGACGAGATGGCTTTGGCGCGTGAGGTTCTCACCGACGTGCTCTCCGCAGGCGCGTGAGCACTCTCGTCATCACCGGAACCGATACCGGAGTCGGCAAGACGGTGTCGACCGCGGCCCTGGCGTGTCATGCGCGGCTGCTCGGCATCGAGGTCGCGGTGTGCAAACCCGTGCAGACCGGCAGCCCCCGAGACGACGACCTGGCCGATATCGCCCGGCTTTCCGGTGTGACCGACCTTCGTGGTTCGTGGCGGTATCCGGAGCCGCTGGCCCCGGCGGCCGCCGCGCAACGGGCTGGCCAGGCGTTACCCACACGCGCCGAGCTGGTCGGGTCGGTGCGCGAGGCCAGTGACGCCGGAGCCAAGCTGGTGCTGGTGGAGGGTGCCGGGGGTCTGCTCGTGGAGCTGGGCGAGGACGGCGCAACGCTGCGCGACGTCGCGATGGACCTGGCCGCGCCGGTGCTCGTCGTCGTGACCGCGGGACTGGGCACACTGAACCACACTGCGTTGACGTTGGAAGCGCTTGCCGCCCAAGGGGTTCCGTGTGCCGGGCTGGTGATTGGAGCGTGGCCGTCCGAACCAGCCCCTGCCGAGTTGGGCAATCGCGCGGCACTGAGCCGACTGGCTCCGGTGCGTGCTGTGCTGCCCGCAGGACTCGGCACGGCGAGCGCAGGCGAGTTCGAGGCCGTCAGCGCGTTGGCGTTCGATCCGTCGTGGGTCGCCAGTCTCGGGGTCTGAAATGGTGCATTCCGTCGAGTTGCTGTTTGACTCAGACACCGATGCGGCGATCCGGTCGATCTGGGACGACTTGACCGAAGCCGGCGTGCGCAGCCAGGCTGCACACAAATCGCCGAGCAACAGGCCGCATGTCACGCTCGCAGTGGCGGAACGCATGGACGAATCCGTGAATGACGCGCTGCGGCCGGTGCGCAAACGGCTGCCGCTGAGCTGCACGATCGGCGCGCCAATGCTCTTCGGTCGCCGGGACTTCACACTGGTGCGGCTGGTCGTGCCTTCAGCCGAGCTGCTGTCGATTCATGCCGAGGTACAGGGCGTCTGCGGGCCGCATATGCCGACCGGTCCGTTGCCGCATTCGGAGCCGGGCCAGTGGACGCCGCATGTGACGCTGGCGCGTCGGGTGCCGGCCGACCAATTGCAATCGGTGATGGCGCTCAAGAGGGTGTCACACGACCTGTCCGCGACTGTTGTGGGCCTGCGGCATTGGGACGGCAATGCCAAGCGCGAATACCGGATCTAAACGACCGTCGCTCCAACGCTTTTCGGCACACACATCCGCCACCCGTCGATTACCAGCTCGCGGAGCTCGTCGAGGTCGATCGCGTCGAGGCGCACCAGAATCCAGTTGTAGCGCATCTCCGACTGGCGCGGCAGCATGAACTTGTCGGGTTCTGCGGCCACCATCGCCGCGCGCTCCTCCTTGGGAAAGCCCAAACCCATCACCGTCTCGTCGCGCGAGAACGCGGCATAGACGAGGCGCCCGGCGCGGAACCTGATCTCGTCGCGCACCACGGCTTCATACGACCTGGGCAGGGCCGAGGCGATGCGCCGAAAATCGTCGACGGTGATCACGCGGCGGGATCCTCGTCGAACGTGAGCTTATGCGTGAGATTTCGGCAATTCATCGATCACAAGCTCACGTTCGGTCTCGCGGTGCGAAACGTTGATTCCGTCGACGAACAGGCGCAGACCGAACCCGAACCGGGCATTGGCATCGTCGGCGAGCACCGACTGCCACTCGGGTAGCTCAGCGCCCGCCGCATCCCATTGCAACCGTGACTGCTCGTCTACGGTGAAGCCGAGTACGTAGTAGACGACCGTGCGGGCGGCCAGCTCGGCATGGGCCGAGTCGACTCCGTCGTCGGACACCGCCTCGGTCAGGATCGCCAGAATCTGCTTCATCGCCGACGACTGACCGGCCGCGAAGCTGGCTGACACAAGCTCGGCACCATCGGTATGCGACAGCAGCGCGTCGCGAAGCCGATTACACACATCGACAACGCCCCGTGGGGAAGGCACACCGTCGAGAATGCGGTCGGAGATGGCGCCCAGCAGCTCCTGCTTGTTGGCAAAATGCCAGTACAGGGCGCCGGGGGACACGCTGAGCTCCCGCGCGAGCCGTCTCATCGTGAGATCGGCGATGC
The DNA here is from genome assembly GCF_000243415.2 of Mycolicibacterium tusciae JS617. The sequence goes on along the minus strand of NZ_KI912270.1, from coordinate 1,275,103 downwards.
CGTATTCGTCCAGCAGCGCTGCCGCCGCCTCGACCACGTCGCGTTTGTGGAGCTGCACGTCGATAGCCTAACCTGAACGGTGTTCAATTGGCGATGAAGGGACCTCACGGGTGAGCGACATTCTGGCGAAGGCACGCGACCAGGTATTGGAGCGCAGCGAAGGCCTCGACCAGGATCAGACGCTGCAGGTGCTGCGGCTACCGGACGAGAATCTCGACGAACTTCTCGCGCTTGCCCACGAGGTCCGGATGAAGTGGTGCGGACCCGACGTCGAGGTCGAGGGCATCATCAGCCTCAAGACCGGCGGCTGCCCCGAAGACTGCCACTTCTGTTCACAGTCAGGGCTGTTCGCGTCGCCCGTGCGCAGTGCATGGCTGGATATTCCGAGCCTGGTGGAGGCCGCCAAGCAGACCGCGAAGTCCGGCGCCACCGAGTTCTGCATCGTCGCCGCCGTCCGCGGCCCCGACGAGCGACTGCTGGCGCAGGTGGCTGCGGGCATCGAGGCCATCCGCAACGAGGTCGACATCCAGATCGCCTGCTCGCTGGGCATGCTGAGCCAGGAACAGGTCGAGCGCCTCTCCGAAATGGGCGTACACCGCTACAACCACAATCTGGAGACCGCGCGGTCGTTCTTCACCAACGTCGTCACCACCCACAGTTGGGAAGAGCGGTGGGACACCCTGCAGATGGTCCGCGAGGCGGGCATGGAGGTCTGCTGCGGCGGCATCCTCGGCATGGGCGAAACCCTGGAACAGCGCGCGGAGTTCGCCGCCAACCTCGCCGAACTCGATCCGCACGAGGTGCCGCTGAACTTCCTCAACCCGCGGCCCGGCACCCCGTTCGGCGACCTGGACGTGCTGCCGGCCTCCGAGGCGCTCAAGGCTGTCGCGGCGTTCCGGCTCGCGCTGCCGCGCACCATGCTCCGGTTCGCAGGCGGTCGCGAGATAACCCTGGGTGACCTGGGTGCCAAACAGGGCATTCTCGGCGGCATCAACGCCGTGATCGTCGGCAATTACCTGACGACGCTGGGCCGACCGGCCGAGGCTGATTTGGAATTGCTCGAGGATCTGCAGATGCCCATCAAGGCGCTCAACGCAACCCTGTAGAACTCTTAAGTGATGGCGTTCAACGTCTACACCGGGGAAGCCGACGGCACCGCACTGCCTGCGGCGGCGCAACTGGGCCTCGAGCCGCCCCGGTTCTGCGCGGAGTGCGGCCGACGGATGATCGTGCAGGTGCGACCGGACGGCTGGTCGGCGAAATGCTCCCGGCACGGTCTCACGGACTCGAAGGATTCGGAGGAGCGATGAGCGCTTGCGCGAAGAGCCGAGGACTGCGATGAGCGCTTGCGCGAAGAGCCGAGGGCTGCGATGAGCCAGCTTGCCCCGCCACGTATTTCGCGCGGTCGCGCGGCTTTGACCGTCGTCGCCGGACTTGCGGTGACCGGCGTGGTGATCGGCGCGCTCTGGGCGTGGCTGGCGCCGCCGGTGCACGGTGTGGTGGCGTTGACCAAGGGTGGCGAACGCCTCCGCGCGCACCTCGGCAGCGAGGCCGACCACTTCTTCGTCGCCGCGTTCCTGGTGGTCGGCATGCTGTGCGTGACGGCCGTGGTCGCGGCGGTTCTGGTGTGGCAGTGGCGCGCACACCGCGGCCCCCTGATGGTGGCAGCGCTCGCTATCGGATCTGCTGTTGCCGCCGGTGTGGCAGCGGGAGTCGGTGCGGTACTGGTGCATTGGCGGTACGGAACGATTGATGTCGGCGCCGCGCCGGTTTCACCCGAGCATCGGGTGCACTATGTGATCGAGGCGCCGCCGGTCTTCTTCGGCCACTCGCCGTTGCTGATCGCCCTGACGGTCCTGTTCCCGGCGGCTGTCGCAGCGTTGGTCTACTCGCTCATCGCGGTTTCGATCGCACGTGACGATCTGGGAGCGTGGCCCCCTGTCGAAACTGAACTCTTTAAAGCGGGGAACGTTCCACCGTCCGGCCAGTGACCACCTTGGCGACGATCTTCGCCAATCTGGCCATGCCGACGTAGGTCATGGGGTTCAGAAGCGTCGGCCACTTCGTCCGAACCATGTGCTCCGACAAGGGCTTTCCGGCGAACCGATCGATGAGCCAGCGCAGCGCCATGGGTGCCGACATCGGGTGCAGCAGCATATGCTCGCTGAACATGTCCCGGTGGTAGGTCACCGACGCACCACCCAACCTGTAGGTGTCGGCCAGTTCGTCGATGTCCCCAACCGAGATCAGCTGGTCGTGGACCGCCTGCACGATCAGCACCGGGGGAGTCGGCACCGCAACGCCGAGCTTGATGTCGGCGAAAACATGCTGCACCTCGGGGCTGTTGAGGATCTGCTCGAGGGGCCAGTCGAGCAGATCGCCCATGTCTTTCTTGGCCATCCGGACCATCGCCTCGGCGGTCGTCATCGTGTGCAGGCGCTCGAGAAGCACCTTGCCCTCTTCGGTGACATGCTCCTGAATGAGCCGGTCTAGGTCGGGATAGATGTGCGACAGCGCGGCCACGACGAGTGCGGGCAGCCCGGAAGCGAAGGTGCCGTTGAGCCGGCGGAAGGTGTGGCCGAGATCCCCGACGGGTGACCCGAGCACCGCGCCGACAACGTTCAATTCCGGCGCGTAGGAGCCGCTCATCTCGGCGGCCCACGCGGTGGCGAGCCCACCGCCGGAATAGCCCCAGAGACCGATCTGCGCGTCCGGCGACAATCCGAGCCGTTTGGTGCCGACTGCGGCACGTAATCCGTCGAGAACGTGGTAGCCGGGTTCGTACGGTGCGCCCCACATGCCCAGGCGGCCCTCGTGGTCGGGTATCGACACCGCCCAGCCCTCGGCGAGGCAGGCGGCCACCAGGAGGAACTCGAACTGCGCCACCGCACCCGTCGCGTGCGCGTGGCGCCGTAGGGCGTATGACGGGAAGCAGCGCGACGTGACGGCGTCGATTGCGCATTGGTACGAGATCACCGGCGTGACGGCCGCTGGGGCACGCTCGGCGGGCACGATCACCGTGGTTGCCGCCGCATCGGCCGTGCCGTGCATGTCGGTGGTGCGATACAGCAGCTGAGTGGCCCGCACACGCTGCGGGATCAGGCCCATGAACGCCAGCTCAACGTCCCGGCTGCGCAGGACGGTTCCCGGGGTGGCGTGCTGGAAGTTCGTGGGCGGTTCGTAGAACGGGTCGTCGGACGGCAGCTGCGGGCGGGTACCGCGCACCAGTTCCTCGTGGGGGACGTGCCCGATCCACTCTGCACCAGCTGCTGGCGCGACGCTGCCCAGATCCATTCGGCCATTGTTGCTTAAGAGAGCATTAAGAAGCCAGCCGACTCACCCCGGCGGGCGTAATGCGGCGAATTCGTCGGTAACCCGGTAGTGGGAGTCGGTGAACCTGTACAGCGCTGCGGGACGGCCGCCGCTGCGTCCCGACCGCGCCGTCGTGCCGGTGCGGGTGATGACATTGCGCCGCTCCAGCACGCGTTGCAGGTTGGTGGCATCCACCGGATGGCCCAGCGCGGCGCTGTAGATGTCGCGCAGTGTCGACACGGCGTACTCTGTTGGCGCCAAGGCGAACCCGATGTTCGTATAGGACAGCTTGGCGACCAGTCGAGCGCGGGCGTGCTCGACCATCGGACCGTGGTCGAACGCCATCGGCGGCAGATTGTTCACTGGATGCCACCGGGTGTCCGGCGGCAGTTCAGGCGTTGCGGGGGAGGGCACCAGCCCGAGGAACGTCGAGGCGATGGTGCGTGTGCCCGGAACTCGGTTCGGGTCGGAGAACGCGGCGAGTTGTTCGAGGTGAGCAACCTCACGCAGGTCGACTTTCTCGGCGAGCTGCCGCCGAACGGAGCTGGTCAGGTCCTCATCGTTGCGAAGCCTGCCACCCGCCAGGGCCCACTTTCCGGCCTCCGGTTCCAGTGCGCGCTGCCACAACAGCACGTGAAGTGCGGGTTTCGGGGAGCCGACCGCACGAACCTGGAACACCGCAGCCAGCACCTCGTGCTCGGTGCTAATATGGGCCATGTTTTCGATTGTAAGTCGAAAACCTCGATAAGCCTAAGGAGGCGGCTATGACGGTTCTGGATCGCATGCCCGCTAACGATCTGGTGGACCGGATAGTCGACGGTCCGACCGGATATTCCGGCGTCGACGGCGATCAGGAATGGGCCGCCGAGGTACGTCGCCTTGCCGATCTGCGCGGCGCGACGCTGCTGGCGCACAACTACCAGCTGCCGGCCATCCAGGACGTCGCGGACCACGTCGGCGACTCGCTGGCGCTGTCCCGGATCGCAGCCGAGGTACCCGAGGACACGATCGTGTTCTGCGGCGTGCACTTCATGGCCGAGACCGCGAAGATCCTGTCCCCGGACAAGACGGTGCTCATTCCCGATCAGCGCGCCGGATGCTCGCTGGCCGACTCGATCACCGCCGACGACCTGCGCGCGTGGAAGGCCGAGCATCCTGGGGCCGTTGTCGTTTCCTACGTCAACACCACCGCCGCGGTGAAAGCCGAGACCGACATCTGCTGCACGTCGTCGAACGCCGTCGAGGTGGTCGCGTCGATCCCCGCCGACCGCGAGGTGCTGTTCTGCCCGGATCAGTTCCTCGGCGCCCACGTGCGCCGGGTGACCGGGCGCAAGAATCTGCACGTCTGGGCCGGTGAATGCCATGTGCACGCCGGCATCAACGGCGACGAGCTGGCCGATCAGGCCCGCACCCACCCGGACGCCGAACTCTATGTCCATCCCGAATGCGGTTGTGCCACTTCGGCTCTGTATCTGGCCGGGGAAGGCGCATTCCCGCAGGACCGGGTCAAGATCCTGTCCACCGGCGGAATGCTGGACGCCGCTCGACAGACCCGGGCACGCCAGGTGCTCGTCGCCACCGAGGTGGGAATGCTGCACCAGTTGCGGCGCGCCGCACCGGAGGTCGATTTCCGCGCGGTGAACGACCGCGCGTCGTGCAAATTCATGAAGATGATCACCCCTGCCGCGTTGTTGCGCTGCCTGGTGGAGAGTCGGGACGAAGTCCACGTTGATCCCGAGACCGCCCGGTTGGGGCGCGCGAGCGTGTTGCGGATGATCGAGATCGGGCAGCCCGGCGGCGGCGAATGACGCGCCAAGCCGCTTGCGGCGGGCGCGGCTACTGGCAGCAGCGCGCCGACGTCGTCGTGATCGGCACCGGCGTGGCCGGTCTGTGTGCTGCGCTCGCCGCGCACCGTCAAGGCCAACAGGTCATGGTGCTCAGCAAGGCCGGTAACACCGCCACGTTCTACGCGCAGGGCGGCATCGCTGTCGTGCTACCGAAAACAGACGATTCGGTCGACGCGCATGTCGCCGACACGTTGGCCGCGGGTGCTGGACTGTGTGATCCGGAGGTGGTGCGTTCCATCGTCGTCGACGGCTACCGCGCCGTACGCGACCTCGTCGATGACGGCGCGCGGTTCGACGAAGCCGCGCCGGGACAGTGGTCGCTGACCCGCGAGGGTGGCCATTCTCGTCGGCGGATCATCCACGCCGGAGGCGACGCGACCGGCGCGGAGGTGCAGCGCGCGCTCGACGAAGCTGCGGCGCGGTTGGACATCCGTCGCAACCATGTTGCGCTGGAGATCCTGCACGAAGACGGAGCGGTCACGGGTGTGCTCACACTCAACGACGATGGCCCCGGGATCGTCCACACACGATCGGTGATCCTGGCGACCGGCGGACTCGGGCACCTGTACTCAGCGACCACGAATCCCGAAGGGTCGACCGGTGACGGCGTTGCACTGGCGATGTGGGCCGGGCTTGCCGTGTCTGACCTCGAGTTCATCCAGTTCCACCCGACCATGCTGTTCGACGGCCATGCGGCCGGGCGCCGACCACTGATCACCGAGGCGGTGCGCGGTGAGGGTGCGGTTCTTGTTGACTCACAGGGTCGTTCGTTCACCGAGGGTGTACATCCCATGGGAGATCTGGCACCACGCGACGTCGTGGCCGCGGCGATCGACGCACGGATGACGGAGACCGGCGATCCCTGCGTTTACCTCGACGCACGCGGCATCAAAGGATTCAAGAAGCGCTTTCCCACCGTCACCGCGGCGTGCCGGGAGGCTGGCATCGACCCGACACGGCAGGCCATCCCCGTCGTCCCCGGTGCGCACTACAGCTGTGGCGGTGTCGTCACCGATGCACACGGGCGTACCGAGTTGGCGGGCCTTTTCGCGGCGGGGGAGGTCGCGCGCACCGGCATGCACGGCGCAAACCGGCTGGCCTCCAACAGCCTGCTCGAGGGCCTCGTGATCGGCGGCCGGGCCGGAAAGGCCGCTGCCGCACACGCTTCCGACGCGGGCTTGTCGACCGCTGCGCTACCGGAGGCCGGCGTTCGCCGCGCACTGCCGCGGGCCGCTCTGCAGCAGGCGATGACACGCTACGCGGCGGTGGTCCGCGACGAAGACGGCCTGCGCACGCTGTCGCAGGTATTGGACACTGCAAGGCCACGAAGGCTCGACTCGCGCAAGGACTTCGAGGATGTTGCGCTGACCTGCGCCGCAGGTGCCGTCATGGCGGCAGCTCTGGAACGAACCGAATCGCGGGGCTGCCATCATCGCGCCGACTATCCGAACACCGATCCGGTGATGGCCCGCAGTCTGGTGCCCGCGGTGGTCTGCGCCTGATGGAACTGAATGCCGATGAGCTGACAGAGGCTCGGCGGGTGATCGCTCGAGGCCTCGAGGAAGACCTGCGGTACGGCCCCGATGTCACCACGCTCGCGACGGTGGGCGCAGATGCGACGACGACGGCGTCGATGGTCGCCCGCCAGCCGGGTGTCATCGCCGGTGTGGATATTGCGCTGCTGGTGCTCGACGAAGTACTGGGCGCGGGCGGTTATGTCGTCAAGCACCGTGTCGAGGATGGCGAGCGGCTGGCGGCCGGCGGGGCGGTGCTGACCGTCGAGGCGCCCACGCAAGGGTTACTGACCGCCGAGCGGACCACGCTGAACCTGGTGTGCCACCTTTCGGGTATCGCCACGACGACCGCGGATTGGGTGGCTGCCGTCGAGGGCACTGGGGCAAAGATCCGCGACACCCGCAAGACCCTCCCCGGTCTGCGAGCTCTGCAGAAATATGCGGTACGCGTCGGCGGTGGCGTGAACCACCGGATGGGCTTGGGCGACGCCGCGCTGATCAAGGACAACCACGTCGCCGCTGCAGGCTCGGTGGTGGCGGCGCTGCATGCGGTGCGGGCAGCTGCGCCGAATCTGCCGTGCGAAGTCGAGGTCGATTCCCTGGAGCAGCTCGACGAGGTGTTCGCGGAGAACCTCGGAGATCAGGCACTGATACTCCTCGACAACTTCGGAGTCTGGCAGACACAGATCGCGGTGCAGCGCCGCGATTCCCGCTCGCCGGCAACCAAACTGGAATCCTCAGGTGGTCTGTCGCTCGACACTGCGGCCTCCTACGCCGGCACAGGCGTGGACTACCTGGCTGTCGGTGCGCTCACTCACTCGGTGACTGTGCTGGACATCGGCCTGGATCTCTAGGGCCTTCGTGAACGTCGCACCGCGCCGCCTTGTCGCGCTGACCATCATCAGTCTGGTCGTGGCGGCCACCGCGCTCGGTGTGGCCGGCTGGGCGCTCTACCGGTTGGACTATGCCAGGGCGCACTACAGCTCGGAGCAGACGGCGGATGCCGAGGCGAAGGCCTGTGATGCCGTCGATGTCGTGCGGCGCGGAGTATCGCTCAACACGAACCTGATGCCGGCAGGCGGGCCGGCAGATATCACCGGCGCCCAGGCGGTCGCGGCCAACGCCCGGGTATCGCTCTACGACGGCGGGCTGTATCTGATGGCGCGGCTGGATCCGGCAACCCCGGAACCCCTTGCCGCCAAGGTTCGCGAATTCGCCGACATCTTGCTGGATATCGGCGCCAACGCGACAGCCGGCACCACGAACGACGACCCTTCCCAGGCCGAACGACTGAAGGCTGCCGATAGTACGAGCGCCGCCCTTACGGAGTTGTGCAAGTAGTTATCTGGTGAGCAGCGCGCGCGCACCCGCTTTTGCGGCGTCCAGCGCGGCACTGTCACCCGCAATGCGCGACAGGATCAAGGCCCCTTCGAGGAGCGCGATCACTGCAAGCGCCGTCTCATCGGATTGGGCCTCGGCCCAGCCGTCACTACGCAATCGGTCGGCGATGGCCATCTGCCAGGCGCGAAACGCCCGGGCCGACGCTGCCCGAACCAGCTGGCTTGCGTTCACCGATTCGGTAGCGATCGGTTCGATCGGGCAGCCGTCGCGTCGATCCAACGCCAGTCCTGAAGACATCAGGTCGATCCAGCCGTCGACGATGTCGGTCACCGGCAACCCGCTGTCGAGGAATTGCCGCAGCCGCGCTTCGATGTCGGACCCTGCGCCGTCCACCACGGCCGCGGCCAACTGCTGCTTGCCGTCGGGGAAGTGGTGATAGAGCGAGCCGGCCTTGACCTCGGCGGTTTCCAGGATCTGATTCACACCGGTCGCCGCATAGCCCTGCCTGCGAAAGAGCAGGCCTGCGGCGTCGACGAGGGCGGCGCGACTCCGGTCTGGGCGCGGCATCCCTTGACTTTACTTGAAAGGTCACTCAAGAATAGTTGAACGTTCGCTAAAGAAGGAGCCGACGATGCGGCAGCTGATGTTCGAGGAGGCGGGCCGCTACGCGTGGCGCGACGCGGCCGAACCCGAGATCACCGCCGCTGAACAGGCCATTGTCCGACCATTGCTGGTGGCGTGCTGCGACCTCGATGTGGCGGTTGCCCAGGGCAGGCTCCCGCTGCCGGCCGGACACGCCGTCGGTCATGAAGGAATCGGTGAGGTCGTCGCCGTGGGGGAGGCTGTGCACACAGTCGCGCCCGGAGATCGGGTCGTGATCCCGTTCCAGATGAACTGCGGGCAGTGCCGCGAATGTCGACGAGGGGTGACGGGTTCGTGTGGCGCGTTGCCGCTCATGGCCATGTACGGCATGGCACCACTCGCGGGGCTCGACGGCGGCGGGTTCATGGCGGACCTGGTGCGCGTGCCGTATGCCGACGCGATGCTGGTGCCGATACCGCGCGGGGCTGACCTCGTCGGCATCGCGTCACTGTCGGACAACATCGTCGATGCCTGGCGGGCTGTCGGACCGTACCGAACCGAACTCGACGCGCTCGATGAGGTCGATCGACGGGTTCTCGTCGCCGGGCGGCAGTCGATCGGCCTCTACGCGGCGGGCTTGGCCGCGGCGCTCGGGTACGGCGTCGACTACGTCGACACCGATCCGCAGCGCTTGGCTGCCGCCGAAAAGCTCGGCGCCACAGTGCATGACAGGCCCAAACCGGACAAGTCGCTGGGACCGTATCCGGTCACCGTCCACACAGCTGCAGACCTGGACGTGCTCGCCGCGACGTTGCGCGTGACGTGGCCGGACGGCGTGTGTACCGATACGGGCATCTATTACCAAGGGACGATCGAGATGCCGCTGCTGGCCATGTACACCCGAGGGGCGAGGTTCGTGACCGGTCGGGTCAATGCGCGCGCCGTCATTCCCCAGGTCGTCGAACTCCTCGAGGCGGGCTGCGATCTGGCGCCCGCGGTCGACCGCGTGGTGCCGTGGGAGGCCGCCCCCGACGTCTGGCCCACGATGACAGGCAAGACGGTGTTCACGCGGTAGCGCTCAGGCGATATCGGCGACGAAGATCGCCATCTTCTTCGCCTGTATGCGGGCCATGAACGGTAGGTCGTCGTTGCCGCCGCTACCCGCAGGCAGGATTCGCGGGTTGACGATGTGGACCGTGCGCGAGCCGAAGATCACGTCGGCCTCGTTGGCCGCGATGACGTTCTTGACCCAGTCGGTCTTGCCGTGGCCCAGCGCGATAGCCAGGGTGTTGCCCTTGCGGAACGGGGTGACGACAGTTTCGTAGGTCTTTTGAGACTTGCGGCCACGATGCTTGACCTTGGCGACGCCGGGCATGAACCGTGCGATCCGCTTGACCATCGGGTTCATGTACTTGATCTGCAGGCGCTCGAACATCGGCGGATAGATCATCGGGACGCCGGGCGCGTTGTTGGGGTGATCCTTTGCGGACATGAATTCCGACATTACGTGACGATGCCCGCCCCCCGAAGGGACGGGCATCGCCATCTGTAGTGCTACGTCAGGCGTTTCGACTACGGACCACTGTTGTCGCCGTCGGCCCCGTCGCTGCCGTCGCTACCGCCCAAACTGCCGCCGGAGCCGGCGTTTCCGCCGCTGCCGCCGTTATCGTTGTCGGCAACGCCGCCGCTGGCGTTGCCGCCGGTGCCGCCGTCACCACCGTTGGAGAGCACGGTTCCGCCGTCGCCGCCGCCGCCGCCATTTCCGCCGGTGGTGTGGCCGGTGCTGCCCTGGTCGGCTGTCGCATCCCCGCCAGTGCCACCGTTACGACCGTTGCCAAAAACGACGCCGCTGTTGCCAGCGTCTCCACCGTTGCCGCCGGTTGCGTCGCCGGTGTCGGTGTCGGCATCGCCGGCATCGCCCCCGGCGCCTCCACTCCCGATGAAGTCGGCGTCGCCGCCGTCGCCGCCGTCGCCGGACTCGACATCGCCTCCGATCGCGGTGGCGTCACCTCCCTCGCCGCCGTCGCCGCCGCCCGTGCCGCCCTCGGCGCCGTCACCGGCGTCGCCGCCCTCAGCATTTGCGATTGGGTTGACCGTTGACGCGTCGCCGCCGTCGCCGCCGTCGCCACCGACTCCGACGTATCCGCCTGCGCCGCCTTGGCCGCCGTCGCCACCGCTTGCGTCACCAAGAGCATTCAAATTGTTGCCGCCGTCACCGCCACCGCCACCACTGCCGAAGAAGCCGCCGCTACCGCCGTTGCCGCCATCCTGTGCGGGAAGGACCGCCAGCGCGTCGGCGCCGTCGCCGCCGCGGCCGCCGTTGCCACCGAAGAATCCTGCGTTGCCACCGTTGCCCGCTCGGGTAATACCTAAAAGGTTGACTGGCGGGCTGTAGCCGTCACCACCGCTGCCGAACAGCCATCCGCCGTCGAAGCCGTCTGGGTGAAGTGGATTGCCGTCGGCGCCGTTGCCGATCGCCCCGAAGGTGAAAAGCATGGTCAGCGGATTATCGAGGATCGGATCAGCGAAGCGAATGAAGGGCGCCGGGTCGAATGCACCGTTCCGACTGAAGTCCGCGCTACTTCCGATGCTGAACGCGTCGAACAGATCTTCGGGACACACTCCTAGTGCCTCGCACGGATCTCCCGGCGCTGCTTGCGCCGTACCGATCGAACCGAAACCGACGAACGCCGCGGTCATGGCCCCTCCGAGCATCGCGCCGCCGACCGCGCGCCGCGCGACCGTACCTCGTGCTGAGGCTGCGCGGTGCTTACCCGCGAATGATTTCTTGGACATTGTCTCCCCTTCTATCGACCTGGATCACTCGATCCAGTTACCCCGACGACTCCGACATCCGTTCGCGAAGGCTGTGGCCGAGTGGCTGGACCACGTGTTCCGTCTGGTAGTCAGCTAATCGGCTAATGCCGATTACAGACATATTGACACCCCGCCTCGAGTTTTCATAGCAACTTTTCAGATTCGATCGAAAAAAGTTTATTTACACTCACGATAATTATGACGCCCGCGCAAATTATCCTGGTTTGGAAGCTTGCTCACGCAAAAAATGCTGGTGGGCTCCTGCGCTGGGACAGCAATCCCAATATTGGGACTGGCGCTGCCTAAACCTCGACTGTCAGCTGGTCTAAAAGAAGTTTGAGCAGCAAGAATCTGTTTCACAGCTAAGGAGCGATGGCGTGAGTGCTGATCTGCTGATGCGTTCGCCAGGCCCTCGATCCTATCCGCATTGCACATCCAGTTAGCCCTCGGAAAGGGCAGCGAATTCTGATCTAGATGTGTGCTGCTAGCTAACCTTTCAAGATCACATACTTGAGTAATCAATTATCGTGTTAATGTCCTGGGGTTAATTGATCTTGTTATCGTCACCCGATCAGACACATGAATCCGAAGGTTGCTGCGCAGATCGTCGGAAGGCCGTTACTATCGGCCGCATGTCTGAGACTTCGGAGTCCTCACGGGGGTCCATCCTTTCTGTCCTGGCGCTGCTGGTCGCGCTCGTGGCGATAGGCGTCGCCGTTTGGGCGCTGGTCAAAGAGCCGCCGTCATCCGCTGAGTCGGCTCAGCCGGCGTCGGTCTTCACTGGCAACACGACCGATGACCCCAGGGGCAGCGTCTGCGAGGCGTTCGACCTCGTTAGGAAGGGCGTCCAGCTCAACACCAATCTGCAGCCCCCCGGCGGGCCAGGGGACGTCACCGGCACGCTGGCAGTAGGCGCAAATGCGCGGTTGTCGCTATTCGAGGGCGGGCAGTACCTGCTTGCCCGTCTGCAACCGGATACGCCATCGGACCTGGCGGACGCGGTGCGCAAGTTCGGCAATCAACTCATGGATATCGGTGCGCGCTCGATCGCGGGCATCGCGAACGTCGATCCCGATCAGGCGGCGCGGCTAAAGGATGCCGACGCGTCCAGCGGCACGATCACCAATCTGTGCAAGTGAAGGGCTGCGCCGACCTGACCTAGGAGGCGTCGCCGCTTGCCGCGGCGATATCGATTTGGCCTGTTCTGGGACAATGGCCTTGTGAGTGCATCGTCAAGGGTGGTGGCCCGCATCGATCTGCGCGGCGCCGACCTCTCGTCTGCCCGTCTGCGGTCGGCCCTGCCGCGTGGCGGCGTGGACGTCGACTCCGTGGTGCCGAAGGTTCGCCCCATCGTCGATTCGGTGGCCGAGCGTGGCGCCGAGGCTGCCCTGGAGTTCGGTGAATCGTTCGACGGCGTGCGACCCACGCAGGTTCGAGTGGCTGCGGCTCATCTGCAGAGCGCGCTCGACGAACTGCCATCCGATGTCCGCACCGCGCTAGAAGTAGCCATCGACCGCGCCCGCGCGGTGCACGCCGACCAACGCCGCGCCGACACCACGACGACGCTGGCTCCGGGCGCCACGGTCACGGAGCGTTGGGTCCCAGTCGAGCGTGTCGGCCTTTACGTACCGGGCGGCAACGCGGTCTATCCGTCCAGCGTCGTGATGAACGTTGTGCCCGCCCAGACTGCCGGTGTCGATTCGTTGGTGATCGCCAGCCCACCGCAGCGCGACTTCGGCGGCCTGCCGCACCCAACGATCCTGGCTGCCGCGCGACTGTTGGGTGTCGACGAGGTGTGGGCGGTCGGCGGGGCGCAGGCTGTGGCGCTGCTGGCATACGGCGGCACCGATACCGACGGTGCCGAACTGGCGCCGGTCGACATGATCACCGGCCCGGGCAACATCTATGTCACGGCGGCCAAGCGGATCTGCCGTTCGCAGGTCGGCATCGACTCGGAGGCGGGCCCGACCGAGATCGCGATCTTGGCGGATCACACCGCGGATCCGGTGCACGTGGCCGCCGATCTGATCAGCCAGGCCGAACACGACGAGATGGCCGCCAGCGTGCTGGTCACCCCCAGCGAAGACCTGGCCGACGCCACCGACAGAGCACTGGCGACCCAACTGGCCACCACCGTGCACCGCGAGCGGGTGGCGGCGGCACTCGGCGGTAAGCAGTCCGCGACAGTTCTGGTCGACGACCTCGACGCGGGCATTCGCACCGTCAACGCCTACGCTGCCGAGCACCTGGAGATCCAGACCGTCGATGCGCGTGAGGTGGCGACTCGAATCCGTTCGGCCGGTGCGATATTCGTCGGTGCCTACTCCCCGGTGAGTCTCGGTGACTACTGCGCGGGATCCAACCATGTGCTGCCCACCGCCGGCTGCGCCAGGCACTCGAGCGGGCTGTCGGTGCAGACCTTCCTGCGCGGTATCCACGTCATCGACTACGACGAGGCCGCGCTCAAAGACGTATCCGGATATGTGATCACGCTGGCCGAGGCCGAGAATCTACCGGCGCACGGTGAAGCCGTACGGCGAAGGTTTGAGGCGTGATGCTCGGGAAGAAGGTGACCCTGGACGACCTGCCGTTGCGTGAAGACCTTCGCGGCAAGTCGCCCTACGGTGCACCGCAGCTGGCTGTGCCGGTGCGGCTCAACACCAACGAGAACCCGCACCCGCCGACGACGGCCCTCGTCGACGACGTGACGGCCTCTGTCCGTGCGGTCGCGGGGGAACTGCATCGCTACCCGGACCGTGATGCAGTGGCCCTGCGCACGGATCTCGCCGCATATCTCACCGCGCAAACCGGTGTCGATCTGAATGTCGAGAACCTCTGGGCGGCAAACGGTTCCAACGAGATTCTGCAGCAGCTTCTGCAGGCCTTCGGCGGCCCCGGGCGCAGCGCCATCGGATTCGTACCCTCGTATTCGATGCATCCCATCATCTCCGACCGGACGCAGACCAGGTGGCTTGTCGCGAACCGCGCCGACGACTTCAGTCTCGACGTCGAGGTCGCGGTACAGGCGATCAAGGAGCACAACCCGGATATCGTCTTCCTGGCCAGCCCGAACAACCCTTCGGGGCAGAGCATCTCACTCGATGACCTACAACGCCTCCTCGCGGCGATGAGTACGGGCGTGCTCATCGTCGACGAGGCCTACGGGGAATTTTCGAGTCAACTCAGCGCGGTCAACCTCATCGACGACTATCCGAGCAGGCTCGTCGTGACTCGTACGATGAGCAAGGCGTTTGCCTTCGCCGGAGGACGGCTGGGCTATCTCATCGCCGCACCCGCGGTGATTGAAGCAATGCTGCTGGTCCGGCTGCCGTATCACCTGTCGTCGGTGACGCAGGCGGCCGCGCGCGCCGCGCTCCGCCACGCCGACGACACGCTCGGTAGCGTCGCCAAGCTCATCGCGGAACGCAAACGAGTCGCAGAAGCGCTGACCCGCATGGGATTTCGCGTTATCGACAGCGACGCCAACTTCGTGCTGTTCGGCGAATTCGCCGATGCACCCGCGACCTGGCAGCGCTACCTGGACGCCGGCGTTCTCATCCGTGACGTCGGCATCCCCGGGTACCTGCGCGCCACCACCGGACTTGTCGAGGAGAACGATGCGCTGCTCGACGTCAGCGCCCGTCTCACAGCTACCGAACTCGTATCCATAGGAGCACAGTGACCCAATCTCGCATCGCGAAAATCGAACGCAAGACCAAAGAGTCGGACATCGTCGTCGAACTCGATCTCGATGGCACTGGCAACGTCAGCGTCGAAACCGGCGTGGCGTTCTTCGATCACATGCTGACCGCGCTGGGCAGCCATGCGAGCTTCGACCTGACCGTGCGCGCCAAGGGCGACGTCGAGATCGAAGGTCACCACACCATCGAGGACACGGCGATTGTGTTCGGCCAGGCACTGGGCCAAGCACTCGGCGACAAGAAGGGTATCCGGCGATTCGGCGACGCCTGGATCCCGATGGACGAATCCCTCGCGCATGCCGCGGTTGACGTATCCGGCAGGCCGTACTGCGTTCACACCGGCGAGCCGGATCACATGCTGCACTTCACGATCGCGGGATCTGAAGCGCCGTACCACACCGTGGTGAATCGGCATGTGTTCGAGACCATCGCGATGAATGCACGCATCGCATTGCACGTTCGTGTGCTCTACGGCCGGGATCCGCACCACATCACCGAGGCGGAGTACAAGGCCGTCGCCCGTGCGCTTCGCCAGGCCGTGGAGTACGACCCCCGTGTCACCGGAGTTCCGTCGACGAAAGGCACCTTGTGACAGGCGGTTCACGGCGCCGCCGCGGTGTCGTCGTCCTCGATTACGGCTCCGGAAACCTCCGATCGGCTCAGCGCGCGCTGGAACGCGTCGGCGCCAACGTCGAGGTGACCGCTGACGTCGACGCGGCGATGAACGCGGACGGTCTGGTGGTGCCTGGCGTCGGCGCATTCGAAGCATGTATGGCCGGCCTGCGGCAGATCGGCGGCGAGAAGATCATCGCCGAGCGGGTCAACGCGGGACGCCCTGTGCTGGGGGTGTGCGTCGGTATGCAGATCCTGTTCGCACGGGGCGTCGAATTCGGCGTGGAGAGCACCGGCTGTGGTCAATGGCCCGGTGCGGTCATTCGGTTGGACGCCCCGGTGATCCCGCACATGGGCTGGAACGTCGTGGACGCACCCTCGGATACCCGGCTGTTCAAGGGACTGGACCCCGACACCCGGTTCTATTTCGTCCACTCCTATGCCGCCCAGCAGTGGGAAGGCAGTCCGGATGCAATCTTGACATGGGCCACCCACACTGTGCCGTTCCTGGCCGCAGTCGAGGACGGTCCACTTTCGGCCACCCAGTTCCACCCGGAGAAGAGTGGCGATGCCGGCGCATCGCTTTTGGGCAATTGGGTTGAAGGGCTCTAGGTTGACGGCCGTGAGATTGATACTCCTTCCAGCTGTCGACGTGGTGGAGGGCCGTGCCGTCCGGCTCATGCAGGGAAAGGCGGGCAGCGAGACCGAGTACGGCTCGGCACTCGACGCCGCAATGAACTGGCAGCGTGACGGCGCAGAGTGGATCCACCTCGTCGATCTCGACGCCGCGTTCGGACGGGGCGACAACCGTGAACTGCTCGCCGAGGTGGTCGGCAGGCTCGACGTCGCGGTGGAACTCTCGGGCGGCATCCGCGACGACGACTCGCTGAAGGCGGCACTGGCCACAGGTTGCGCCCGGGTGAATCTCGGTACCGCAGCTCTGGAGAACCCGCAGTGGTGCGCGAAGGCGGTCGCCGAGCACGGAGAAAAGGTGGCCGTCGGTCTGGATGTCAAGATCGAGGGCGACGACCACCGGTTGCGCGGGCGCGGATGGGAAACCGATGGCGGTGATCTCTGGGACGTGCTGGAACGGCTAAACCGCGAAGGATGTTCACGCTTCGTCGTCACCGACGTGACCAAGGACGGGACGCTCAACGGTCCAAACCTCGAGCTGCTGGGGAAGGTCACCGAACGCACCGCCGCACCGGTGATCGCGTCTGGTGGTGTCTCGAGCCTTGACGATCTGCGCGCGATCGCCACCCTTACCGACCGCGGCGTGGAAGGTGCGATCGTCGGAAAGGCGCTGTATGCCGGGCGATTCACGCTTCCGGAGGCGCTGGCCGCGGTGGCGCGATAGATGGCCACCGATACCGCGGACCTCGACCGGTTGGTCGCCGTGGCGGCCAAAATCCTCGACGACGCGGCCAAGCCGTTCATCGAAGGTCACCGCGCCGAGTCCGCAGTACAGAAGAAGGGCAACGACTTTGCCACCGAAGTTGACCTCGCGATCGAACGCCAGGTGGTCGAGGCCCTGCGACGTGAGACCGGTATCGAGGTGCATGGCGAGGAGTTCGGCGGTGCCGACGTCGATTCGCCACTGGTGTGGGTGCTCGACCCGATCGACGGGACGTTCAACTACGCGGCCGGCTCACCGATGGCGGCCATCCTGCTCGGCCTCGTGCGTGACGGCGAGCCCGTCGCGGGCCTGACGTGGGTTCCGTTCACCGGTGAG
The DNA here is from genome assembly GCF_000243415.2 of Mycolicibacterium tusciae JS617. The sequence goes on along the minus strand of NZ_KI912270.1, from coordinate 1,257,645 downwards.
AAATTCACCGGTATCGTCGGTAAGCCATTGCACAGCAACGGTGTCGAGCAGCCCGCGCTTGGTCCCGCGCAACTGTCCGAGTCCATCGTCGGCCTCAGCACCTTCAACATCGACTCGCGTGGCAAGCTGCCGGGGCGGTATCGGCTGGCCGTGATCGAGAGACTCAGCCGCAAGTGCTCCCGGATGCGGATGCACGGTGCCACTGGCATTGACTTCGCCTACACCGCGTCCGGAATCCTCGGCGGTGCCATCAGTTTCGGGGCGCATGTGTGGGACCACGCCGCGGGTGTGGCGCTGGTGCGAGCGGCCGGTGGAATCGTCACGAACCTGGACGGCAGCGACTGGACCACCAAATCGCGATCGGCACTGGCGGGGGCGCCCGGGGTGCACTCCGAACTGCTCGAGTTGCTCCACTCCGTCGGCGCACCGGAGGGTTTCTAGATGGACCTTGCGGTGCGCATCATCCCCTGTCTGGACGTCGATGACGGCCGGGTCGTCAAGGGCGTGAACTTCGCGAATCTGCGCGACGCCGGTGATCCCGTCGAATTGGCTGCGGCGTACGACGCCGAGGGCGCCGACGAGCTCACCTTCCTGGACGTCACCGCATCGTCGGCGGGCCGTGCCACCATGCTCGAGGTGGTCAAACGCACCGCCGAGCAGGTGTTCATTCCGTTGACCGTCGGCGGCGGCGTGCGTTCGGTGGCCGACGTCGACGTGTTGTTGCGCGCCGGTGCCGACAAGGTCGCGGTCAACACCGCCGCCATCGCCAGGCCCGAACTGCTCGCCGAGTTGTCCCGCCAGTTCGGCTCGCAGTGCATCGTGCTGTCCGTCGACGCGCGCACCGTGCCGCAGGATCAGGAGCCGACACCGTCGGGCTGGGAGGTGACCACGCACGGGGGGCGGCGGGGCACCGGCATCGACGCCGTCGAATGGGCAACCCGGGGTGCCGAACTCGGCGTTGGCGAGATCCTGTTGAACTCGATGGACTTCGACGGCACCAAGGCAGGGTTCGACCTGCCGATGATCACGGCGGTGCGCGGAGCGGTCAACGTCCCGGTGATCGCCAGCGGCGGCGCGGGTGCGCCGGAACATTTCGCGCCCGCGGTCGTTGCAGGTGCTGACGCCGTGCTGGCGGCAAGCGTGTTTCACTTCCGCGAGCTGACCATCGACCAGGTCAAGAAGGCGATGGCGGCAGAAGGAATTATCGTGAGATGAGCGGGCGCATCATTACCACCGTCGAAACTGAGCCTATGCGCGAGATTTTGCGAATTTCTCGAGCACAAGCTCAGAATCGACGCCGCGGAATTGAGCCGTGTTGACGCTCGATCCGGCCGTCGCATCGCGCCTGAAGCGCGACGCCAACGGGCTATTCACCGCGGTGGTCCAGGAGCGGGGCACCGGCCAGGTGCTGATGGTCGCGTGGATGGATGACGACGCACTGACGCGGACGCTGGAAACCCGTGAGGCGACGTACTACTCGCGTTCGCGCGGTGAACAGTGGGTCAAGGGCGCCACATCGGGCCATACACAGCACGTGCATTCGGTGCGACTGGACTGCGACGGCGACACGGTGCTGCTGGAGGTCGACCAGGTCGGAGCGGCCTGCCACACCGGCGACCACAGTTGCTTTGATGCGGACGTCCTGCTCGCGCCCGAGAAGTGAGGGTGAAACGGGTTGCGCCGCCATCTCACGGCCGGGTCGACCACCCTCAAAGCGCGCCTGTGATCACAGATCGATGATGCGGGTGGCTTTGGCGCGAGCGGTCCAGCGGCCTTCGTCGTAGCCGACTGCCACAGGGTGGGCGAATGCGGCGCTGACGTTGTCGGTGCTCACCGTGGCTCGTGCGGGACCGACAGCGACGGTCCGGCCCTCAGCGATGAGCAGGGCGTGCGTCGTGGTGGTCGGCAGCTCCTCGAGGTGGTGCGTGACGAGGATCGACGCCACATCCGGATGTGTCTCGTCGAGCGAATCGATGGTTTCCAACAGCTGCTCCCGAGCGGCCACGTCGAGTCCGGTTGTCGGCTCGTCGAGCAGCAGGAGCCGCGGCTCCGACACCAACGCGCGAGCGATCAGGGTTCGGCCTCGTTCACCCTGCGAGAGAGTAGGCCACACGTCAGCAGCCTTGTGCGACAAGCCAACCGCATCGATCATCGCGTCGGCGCGAGCGCGCTCCTCGGCACTCGGCGTCCAGCGCATTGGGGTGTCGATGGTCGCCGTGATGCCTGTCAGCACCACTTCGCGCACCGTCAACGAATACTGCAGCCGGTGACGGGGATTCACGTGGCCGATGAAATGACGCAGCCGGGCGAGCTCCACCCGGCCCATCTGCTCACCGAGGATGCGCACGGTGCCCGAGCTCGGAAACATCACCGCGGCGCAGAATCCCAGGAGCGTGCTCTTGCCCGCACCGTTCGGACCGAGCAGCGCCCAGTGCTCGCCGGCGTTCACGGTGAGTGAGATGGGTTCGATGATCTGCTTGCCGTCGCGACGGAACGTCACATCGGCGAGTTCGAGAACGGTCGTCACGCTGACTGACGTTGCCGCAGCACCTCCAGCGCCTTGTCGGCGTGGGTGTCCATGCTGACCTCGCTGGCGATGACGTCGAGAACTGTGCGATCGGTGTCGATCACGAAAGTCGTGCGCTTGACGGGCATGAACTTGCCAAGCAGCCCGCGCTTGACTCCGAACTGGGTGGCGACGGCGCCGTCGGCGTCCGATAGCAGCGGGTAGTCAAAGCTCTGCTTGTCAGCGAACTTGGCCTGCTTCTCGACGGGATCGGTGCTGATGCCGACCCGGCTCGCACCGACGGCAGCGAACTCCGAAGCCAGATCGCGGAAATGGCACGCCTCCTTGGTGCAGCCGGGCGTCATCGCGGCGGGATAGAAGAACAGCACGATGGGGCCCGCTGCGAGCAGTTCCGTGAGGCTTCGTACCGTGCCCGTCTGGTCAGGCAAGCTGAATTCTGCAACCTGGTCACCCTGCTTAGTAGGTGTCATGGACCGCAACGCTACGCCCGCAGGACTAGACACACATCGACCCTGCGGTGAGGGCGGCGTTTGTCGGCGTGTCGTCGCCCTCACCGCAGAATCGACGAGCACGCTACGCCCGAACGAAAACTGTTGGCGCTGGCGGTGGTTTCCGTGGGAGCGTGCGGGTCGATGCTGGATGTCGAAGCTTTCGTGGCCGACGGCTACGCGAAAATTGAGCAGGCGGCGCCCCGCGGCGTCGCCGATGAGGCGAGGGCTGCGCTGTGGCAGCAGTTGGGGCTGTCGCCCGACGATCCGGCCGGGTGGTCGGAGCCCGTGCGGTGGGCCTCGGATCTGATGGGGCAGGGCCCATTTGGCACCCTCGCCCGGAGTCCGGCGCTCGCTGAGGCGCTGGACGTCATCTGCGGTGCCGGGGGCTGGTCGCCGCGGGGGTCACTGGGCAACATTCCCGTTCGATTCCCCGTCGCCCCACCTCTCGAGGACCGTGGGTGGCATATCGACGCCAACACACCGCAACCCGATGGGTCGTGGGCGGTGACCGGACGTCCACACACTGTGCTGCTGCTCACCCTGCTGTCTGAGGTCGGTCCGGACGATGCCCCGACGAGGATCCGAGTCGGATCCCACCGCGACGTTGCCAGGGTGCTGGGACCGGATCCGGTGGAATTGGCCGAGATGGGCCGATTGGTCGACGAGGCAAGCGCGCAGCGGGCAGTGGCGTATGCCACCGGGCAGCCCGGTGACATGTTCGTCGTGCATCCGTTCACCGCGCACGCCGCCGATGAGCATCGTGGCCGCACGCCGCGGTTCATGGCGCAGGCGCCGGTGATGCTGGCGGCCCCGCTGACACCTGCGTCGTCGTCGGCGCTGGCGCGCGTCTGGGAGAATCGGTGAGTGCAATCGACCGCCAACCTGGCTGATGGCTCTTCGCGCAAGCGCTCATCGCCGGCCCCCACCACGTCACGCGAGGACTTCCGAGCGCTGGCCGCAGAACATCGTGTGGTGCCGGTGACCCGCAAGGTGCTGGCCGACAGTGAGACCCCGCTGTCGGCGTACCGCAAGCTGGCTGCGAATCGGCCAGGGACGTTCTTGCTGGAGTCGGCCGAAAACGGCCGGTCGTGGTCGCGATGGTCGTTCATCGGTGCTGGTGCGCCGTCGGCGCTGACCGTCCGTGACGGCGAGGCGGTGTGGCTGGGCACGACGCCCAAGGATGCGCCCAAGGGGGGCGAGCCGCTTGCGGCGCTGCGCGCGACCCTGGAGCTGCTGAGGACCGAGCCGGTCGGCGGCCTGCCTCCGTTGTCGTCGGGTCTCGTCGGGTTCTTCGCCTACGACATGGTGCGACGCCTGGAAAGGCTGCCGTCGCTGACCGTCGACGATCTGGGGCTGCCCGACATGCTGCTGCTGCTGGCCACCGACGTCGCTGCCGTAGACCACCACGAGGGCACGATCACGCTGATCGCCAATGCCGTGAACTGGAACGGCACCGACGAGCGCGTCGACTGGGCCTACGACGACGCGGTCACACGGCTCGACGTGATGACCGCGGCTCTCGGTGAGCCCCTGCCGTCGACGGTTGCGACATTCAGCCGGCCGGACCCGCTGCATCGTTCACAGCGGACTGTGCAGGAATACACAGCGATCGTTGACAAGCTCGTCGGCGACATCGAGGCGGGCGAAGCATTTCAGGTGGTGCCCTCGCAGCGGTTCGAGATGGACACCGAGGCAGACCCGCTCGACGTGTACCGGATGTTGCGGGTGACCAACCCCAGTCCGTACATGTATTTGCTCAATGTCCCTAATGATGTTGGCGAACTTGACTTTTCGATCGTCGGATCGAGCCCCGAAGCGTTGGTGACCGTCAAGGACGGCCGGGCGTCGACGCATCCGATAGCCGGTACGCGGTGGCGCGGACAGACGGAGGAAGAGGACCTGCTCCTGGAGAAGGAGCTGCTGCACGACGACAAGGAACGAGCCGAGCACTTGATGCTGGTCGACCTTGGTCGCAACGACCTGGGTCGCGTCTGCCGCCCCGGCACCGTGCGTGTCGAGGACTACAGCCATATCGAGCGCTACAGCCACGTCATGCACATCGTTTCGACGGTTCACGGAGAGCTCGCCGACGACAAGACCGCGCTGGATGCGGTGACGGCATGCTTCCCGGCGGGAACGTTGTCCGGTGCGCCGAAGGTGCGCGCCATGGAGCTGATCGAGGAGGTCGAGAAGACCCGCCGCGGCCTGTACGGGGGCGTGCTCGGCTATCTGGACTTCGCGGGCAACGCCGACTTCGCCATCGCCATTCGCACGGCCTTGATGCGCGGTGGCACGGCGTACGTACAGGCCGGTGGGGGAGTTGTGGCCGATTCCAACGGGCCCTACGAGTACACGGAGGCGGCGAATAAGGCGCGAGCTGTGCTCAACGCCATCGCGGCCGCGGAAACGCTGACCGAACCGTGATTCGAATCGCACAGCTCGGGCTGGTGCTGGCTGCGGCGGCGTTGTGGGGGGCGTCGCGGATGACATGGGTCGACGTGACGTCGTTCGACGGGTTGGGTCAGCCCAGAACCGCAACACTGTCCGGCGGCTCGTGGTCGACGGCGCTGGTGCCGTTGGCGGTGTTGCTCTTGGCGACCGCGATCGCCGCGCTGGCAGTACGGGGCTGGCCGTTGCGGATGCTGGCCGTCCTGGCGGCCGTTACGAGCGCCGGGATGGGCTACCTGGCGATCAGCCTGTGGGTGACGCGCGATGTCGGCGTCAGGGCGTCGAATCTGGCTGACGCACCGGTGGCCGACCTGGTCGGGACTCAGCGGCACTACGGCGGTGCGGTGATCACAGTGGTAGCCGCGGTCGTCACGCTCGCATGTGCCGTCCTGCTGCTGCGATCGGCGACCAAGGAGAGGTCGGATGCAACTCGCTACGCACGTCGCACCGCTGCTCAGGCCGACGAACCGGACGACGCAATATCGGAGCGCCAGCTCTGGGATGCCCTCGACGAAGGCTTGGATCCCACCCAAGACCGGACCAATACGGACAACAAGGGGCGGTGACACCCGATGGTGTGGCGGCGGTTACCCTTTTGAAGATCTGTGGGCAGTATCCGAGAGGAATCGAAACTCCATGAGTTCGGCAACCGTGCTCGACACCATCATTGAGGGTGTCCGCGCTGATGTCGCAGCTCGCGAGGCAACTCTTCCTTTTGCCGACGTCAAGGAAGCGGCCAAGGCTGCGCGGTCGCCACTGGACGTTTTGGCGGCGCTGCGGGAACCCGGCATCGGGGTAATTGCCGAAGTGAAGCGCGCCAGCCCGTCGCGGGGAGAATTGGCGTCGATTTCGGATCCGGCGAAGCTCGCGCACGCATATGAAGATGGCGGTGCGCGAGTAATCAGCGTGCTGACCGAACAGCGCCGGTTCAACGGCTCACTTGACGATCTCGACGCCGTACGTGCCGCCGTGTCAATCCCGGTGTTGCGCAAGGACTTCATCGTCGGCCCATATCAGATCCACGAGGCGCGCGCCCACGGAGCCGACATGCTGCTGCTGATTGTGGCGGCGCTCGAACAGCAAGCGTTGGAGTCGATGCTCGATCGCACCGAGTCGCTGGGCATGACCGCGCTCGTCGAGGTGCATACCGAGGAGGAAGCGGATCGCGCTCTGCAGGCCGGCGCAAAGGTGATCGGGGTCAACGCACGAGACCTCAAGACACTGGAAGTCGATCGGGACTGCTTCGCGCGCATTGCGCCTGGCCTACCGAGCGGTGTGATCCGCATCGCCGAATCAGGTGTGCGCGGCACAGCCGACCTACTGGCGTACGCCGGGGCAGGCGCCGATGCCGTGCTCGTGGGCGAGGGACTGGTCACCAGTGGTGACCCGCGGAGCGCCGTTGCCGATCTGGTCACCGCAGGCACGCATCCGTCCTGCCCGAAACCCTCGCGCTGACACGGCGATGAGCCGCTTGCGCGAAGAGCATCGTTGATGGCCGACCTCGCCGGGCCGGAGTTGCCGCGTTCCAGCGCGGCCGTCGCCGAACCCACCACCCACGATCCCGATGCACGTGGCCATTTCGGGGTCTATGGCGGACGATTCGTGCCCGAGGCGTTGATGGCCGTGATCGAAGAGGTCACCTCCGCCTACGAGAAGGCTCGTGGTGATCAGACGTTCCTCGATGAATTGGATCGGTTGCAACGCCACTACACCGGCCGGCCATCGCCGCTGTACGAGGCGACCAGGCTTTCCGATCATGCGGGAGGAGCGCGACTCTTCCTGAAGCGAGAAGACCTCAACCACACGGGATCTCACAAGATCAACAATGTGCTCGGTCAGGCGCTACTGGCGCAACAGATGGGCAAGTCGCGGGTGATCGCCGAAACCGGTGCGGGGCAACACGGGGTGGCCACCGCGACGGCCTGCGCTCTGCTGGGCCTGGAGTGCATCGTCTACATGGGGGCGGTCGATACCGCTCGTCAGGCTCTCAACGTCGCGCGGATGCGGCTGCTTGGCGCGGAGGTGGTGTCGGTCGAGGCCGGCTCCAAGACGCTCAAGGACGCGATCAACGAGGCTTTCCGGGACTGGGTCACCAACGCCGACGACACGTATTACTGCTTTGGCACCGCGGCTGGGCCCCATCCGTTTCCGACCATGGTGCGCGATTTCCAGCGGGTGATCGGGCTCGAGGCACGTGCGCAGATTCAGGCGCAAGCGGGTCGGCTGCCGGATGCCGTCACCGCGTGCGTCGGTGGCGGTTCGAATGCGATCGGTATCTTTCACGCGTTCATCGACGATCCGGGAACCCGGCTGGTGGGCTTCGAAGCGGCAGGCGATGGCGTCGAAACCGGTCGTCATGCAGCGACTTTCACGGGTGGATCACCTGGAGCGTTTCAGGGCTCGTTCTCCTATCTGCTTCAGGACGACGAGGGCCAGACCATCGAATCCCATTCGATTTCAGCTGGTTTGGACTATCCAGGGGTTGGTCCCGAGCATGCCTTCCTGAGGGATGCCGGTCGCGCGGAATACCGACCGATCACCGACACCGAGGCGATGGATGCGTTCGCGTTGTTGTGCCGCACCGAGGGGATCATCCCGGCCATCGAATCGGCGCACGCGGTCGCGGGTGCGCTCAAGCTCGGCCAGGAGCTCGGCCGCGGCGCGATCATCATGGTCAACCTGTCGGGACGCGGCGACAAGGATGTCGAGACGGCGGCGAAATGGTTTGGTCTGATGGACGGTGAGCCGTGAGCCGGCTGGCGGCAATGTTCGACTCATGCCGGGCCGAGGACCGAGCGGCACTGATCGGCTACCTACCTACGGGTTTTCCCGATGTGCCGACGTCGATCTCGGCGATGACGGCGCTGGTGGAATCCGGCTGCGATGTGGTCGAGGTGGGCATTGCGTATTCGGACCCCGGCATGGACGGCCCCACCATCGCGGCGGCCACCGAGGTGGCGCTGCGCGGCGGGGTGCGGGTTCGTGACACCCTGACTGCCGTCGAGGCGATCAGCAATGCCGGCGGCAAGGCCGTGGTGATGACGTATTGGAATCTCGTGCTGCACTGGGGCGTCGACGCTTTCGCGCGCGATCTCGCTGCGGCTGGCGGGCTTGGCATCATCACACCCGATCTGATTCCCGATGAGGCGTCGGAGTGGATCGAAGTCTCGGAAGCCCACGACCTGGACCGCATCTTCCTGGTGGCCCCGTCGTCCACTCCAGAGCGGCTGGCTGCGACGGTCCAGGCCTCACGCGGATTCGTCTATGCCGCATCGACGATGGGGGTGACCGGCGCGCGGGATGCTGTGTCCAATGCCGCGCCGACGTTGGTCAGCCGGGTGAAGGCGGTGTCGGACATCCCGGTCGGTGTGGGTCTGGGCGTGCGGTCACGCGAGCAGGCTGCAGAGATCGGTGCTTATGCGGATGGGGTGATCGTGGGTTCGGCTCTGGTGTCGGCACTGCAGGACGGGATACCCGCGGTGCGGGCGCTGACGGCTGAGCTCGCCGAGGGAGTACGGCAGAGGGTTACCGCATGACAACGACAGTGCTCGCCTACATTCCGAGTCCTGCGCAGGGTGTGTGGCATCTCGGGCCGGTGCCGATTCGCGCTTATGCCCTGTGCATCATCGTCGGGATCATCGTGGCGTTGGTCCTCGGTGATCGGCGTTGGGAGGCCAGGGGCGGCGAGCGCGGTGTCATCTACGACATTGCGCTGTGGGCGGTACCGTTCGGATTGCTCGGCGGCCGCCTCTACCACGTCATCACCGACTGGCCGAAGTACTTCGGCGATGGCGGTGCCGGGCTCTTGGGTGCGCTGCGCATCTGGGACGGCGGCCTGGGAATCTGGGGCGCGGTGGCGCTCGGTGGTGTCGGAGCATGGATCGCATGCCGAAATCGCGGCATCCCGCTACCGGCCTTTGGCGACGCGATTGCGCCGGGAATCATTCTGGCGCAGGCGATCGGCCGGTTGGGCAACTATTTCAACCAGGAGCTGTACGGCCGACCGACGACGGTGCCGTGGGGTCTGGAAATCTACGAGCGCGAAGGTGTAAACGGCGTGGTCAGCCCCGACCTCGCCAACGGCGTGTCGACGGGTGAGCTGTACTCCGTCGTCCATCCGACGTTCCTGTACGAATTGCTGTGGAATGTCCTGATTTTCGCGGTGCTGATATGGGTCGATCGGCGCTTCAAGATCGGCCATGGCCGGCTGTTCGCGCTCTATGTCGCCGGCTATTGCTTGGGCCGCTTCTGGATCGAACTACTGCGCAGTGACCAGGCGACGCTCATCGCTGATATCAGGGTCAACACATTCACTTCGACGTTCGTGTTCATCGGGGCCGTGGTGTACATCATGGTCGCGCCAAAGGGCCGCGAGGATCCGGAGACGCTGAAGGGCAAATCACGCGACGAGTCCTTGCTCGATGGGGTGGCCGACGAACTCGTCGCGGTCGCGGCGACTTCGGGTGTGGTGGCAGCGGCCAAGGCAGCTGGCGCCGATGAGGTTGAAGATGCCCGTGCCGAAGGGGATGAACATTTCGACGTCGATTCCGAAGCGCTGGCGTCTGAGGATGACTCGGCGATTGACGAGGAGACCGCCGCCGAAGCCAAACTGATCGCGGCTGCCGTGGCTGCGGAAGAAGCTGAAGGTGATGGGACCGAGGAGGCTGAGGACGAGTCTGGCGAGGAGATAGTCGGCTCCGTCGGCGACGCTGAAGAAGTCGAGGCCGAAGAAGAGTCGAAATCCGAGGAGCCCGGCGAAGACGAAGCTGAGGCCGCCGTCGAGGGTGAGGATGCTGTCGAGGCGCAGCAGGCTGCACCTGAGGTGCATGCCGCGGCAGTCGAGAGCGCCGATGAAGCTGAAGAAGTAGCCGCAGAAGTCGCCGACGAAGCCGAGCCTGAGGATTCAACCGACGAGGAAACTGAGCCCGACGCCGCTGAGGACGCGGCGGATTCTGTCGGTGGCGTGGGTGCGGTCGAGGGTGAGGATGCTGTCGAGGCGCAGCAGGCTGCGCCTGAGGTGCATGACGCGGCAGTCGAGAGCGCCGAGGAAGCTGAGGAAGTAGCCGCAGAAGTCGCCGACGAAGCCGAGCCTGAGGATTCAACCGACGAGGAAACTGAGCCCGAGGAGCCAGCCGCCTCCGAAGCCGAAGCCGAGGCCGCCGAAGCCGACGAGGACGCGGCGGAGTCTGTCGGTGGCGTGGGTGCCGTCGAGGGTGAGGATGCTGTCGAAGCGCAGCAGGCTGCACCTGAGGTGCATGACGCGGCAGTCGAGAGCGCCGAGGAAGCTGAGCAGGTAGCCGCAGAAGTCGCCAACGATGCCGAGCCTGAGGATTCAACCGACGAGGAAACTGAGCCCGACGAGCCGGGCGAAGCCGCCTCCGAAACTGAGGACACTGCTGAGGACGCGGCCGAGTCTGCCGGCGGTGTGGGCGCTGTCGAGGGTGAGGAAGTCGTTGAGGCGCAGGAGGCCGCGCCCGAGGTGCACGAGGCCGCAGTCGAGGGTGCCGACCAGGCCGAGGAAGTGGCCGCCGAGGTGGCCGCTGAAGAAGCCGACGCCGAGGAATCCGATCAGCCCGCCGAAGACGACAGTTCGGATGCGGGGGAGTCTGAAACCGATGAGCCGACCGGAGAAGAGATTCCGGCCGAAGATTCGGCGGACGATGATGCTGTGAACACCGCCGATTCAGACGCGGCAGAGGCTGAAGCCGAGAGCGACGCTGAGACTCCTGTTTCTGACACTGACGCCACAGTTAAGCGGCCGAAAGCCGAAGCACCGGCCAGGGCAGAGGAGCGCGGCGGTCGCCTTCGTCGGATATTCCGACGCCGCAACGGCTGAGCGCCTCGCATCGCAAGACCCAACTTGTCACCGGGTCCATGTAGTGTCGAACACATGTGGCGCTCCACGGGTTTTCGTGGGTGCCTTTCTGCTGTTCAACGGTAGTTTCTGGTGTGAGAGTGCGGTGTTCGGCGTGTCCGTGAAGAGGTGAGGGACGCGCACGCGGTGGGCCTCTAGATTTCGGGGTTACCACACCAACCGCAACCTCGAGGATCGATCCGCGTGCGCGTCAGTACTGCATTTAACCGTCTGCTGCAGATTCCTGGAACCAGTGTCACCGATGTCGTGATCGGTGACCGAGACGTCGAGCTCACCGTCCGCGTCACAGCCCGTAGATTGCAGTGCCCCTGCGGCAAACGCGTCAAGGGGGCCTACGACCGGCGTCGGCGCCGCTGGCGACATATCGACTTAGCCGCGCATCGTTTGTGGCTGGTCTACGAGATTCGCCGGCTGAATTGCCCCGACTGCGGGGTCCGCACCGAACACGTGCCCTGGGCTCGCCCCGGGGCACGCCACACCCGCGACTTCGAGGACACCGTGCTGTGGCTGGCCGCCCGCACCGACCGCACCACGGTGGCGACCTTACTGCGCTGCGCCTGGGAAACGGTGACCGCGATCATCAACCGCACCGTCGACGAACTGCTCGACCAGCGCCGCCTCGACCAGATCTACCGGATCGGCGTCGACGAGATCTGCTATCGCCACCCCCACAAATATCTGACCATCATCGGCGATCACGCCACCGCCACGGTGATCGACGTGCGACCCGGCAGAGGCGTGGATTCCCCTTGCCGCCTTTTACAACACGCTCACACCCGAACAACGCGGCGACGTCGATGCCGTCTCGATGGACGGATCGACCGCGTTCCGCGCCGCCACCGAAACCGCACTGCCCGACGCAGCCATCTGCTACGACACCTTTCACGTCATGCAGTGGACCAACCGGGCACTCGATGAGGTGTTCTCCGCAGCAATGGCCACCAACCGCGCCGACTTCGACATGTCCTCCGGGCAATGGCGACGAGCACGCACGGCACTGCGCACTGGCGCTGAACGCCTCAACCCCGCACGCCACCAGCTGGTCGCGACGATCACCACCCAGAACCGCGACATCGGCACCGCATGGCGGCTCAAAGAACAACTGCGCGAGCTCTTTCGCACCGCTCAACCCGGCCGATCCCCACGACAGCTCCGCCGCTGGATTCGACGTGCCCGCGACAGTGGAGTCCGGCCATTCCAACTCCTCGCCCGCCGCCTCGAGCAGCACTTCGACGGCATCATCAACACCATCAAACTCGGCATCACCAACGCACTCATCGAAGGCATCAACGCCAAGATCCGACTCATCAACGCCCGCGGCTACGGCCACCACTCCGCCGAATCCCTCACCTCGATGATCTACCTCATGCTCGGCGGAATCAGCCCAAAACTGCCCACAACAAGGTGAGGAGCCGCACACATGTTCGATACTGTACCGCTGACTTCGGTGGATGCCCTCGCCGACGAGGCCGCGTTGATCGGCCGGATTGCCGAATTGGAGCGGCTTAAGTCGGCGGCCGCGGCCGGTCAGGCGCGCGCGGCGGCTGCGTTGGACGAGCGTCGACGCGCGGTGGAAGCCGCTGAGGACGTGCCGGCGGCTAAACGTGGCAGGGGATTGGCCAGCGAGGTGGCGCTGGCGCGCCGTGATTCTCCGTCGCGCGGCAATCGTCACCTGGGATTCGCCAAAGCCCTGGTGCACGAAATGCCGCACACGCTTGCCGCATTGGAGTGCGGCGCGCTCTCAGAATGGCGCGCCACCCTGATCGTGCGCGAGTCGGCCTGTCTCAGTGTGGCGGACCGCCGAGCGCTGGACGCTGAAATGTGCGCCGATGTCAGCAGTCTCGACGGAAAGGGCGACTCTCGGATCATGGCGACTGCCAAAGACATCGCCTATCGCCTCGACGCGCAGGCAGTTGTTGACCGGGCCGCCAAGGCGGAGACAGAACGGAACGTGAGCATTCGTCCGGCGCCCGACGCCATGACGTTTGTAACCGCATTACTGCCCCTAAAGCAGGGAGTAAGTGTCTATGCGGCACTCAAGCGCGCCGCTGATACGACGTTTGACCACCGGACTCGTGGCCAGGTGATGGCCGACACCTTGGTGGAGCGGGTGACCGGCCGACCCGCGGAAGTTCCTGAGCCGGTCGCGCTGAACCTGGTGATGTCGGATCAATCGTTGTTCGGCGGAGACAACTGCCCGGCCCTGGTCGACGGCTACGGTCCGATCCCCGCCGAAATCGCCCGCAAACTGGTCGAAGCTGCGGCCACAGATGCTCGTTCCAAGGCCACACTGCGGCGGCTGTATCGCCATCCCAAGTCCGGCGCTTTGGTCGCCATGGAGTCGCGGTCGCGTTGCTTTCCAAAGGCTTTGGCGGTGTTCATCGGGCTCCGCGATCGAGTCTGTCGAACGCCCTACTGTGATGCACCGATTCGGCACCGTGACCATGCGGTGCCAAAGAACAAGGGCGGGCCGACGCACGTGCTCAATGGTCTCGGTATGTGCGCGCACTGCAACTTCGTCAAGGAATCACCGGGCTGGCAGGTGACGCCGAGCGAGGAAAACGGGGTCCATACCGCCGAATTCGTGACACCCACCGGTGCGCATTACTGTTCGACCGCGCCGCCGCTGCCAGGGTCTGCAATGGTCCACGTCAGCGAGGTCGAAATCAGAATCGGCATAGAACTCGCCGACCTACACGCCGCGTAGTTGGTACTGCCGCTCGGGTCTGCAGCACCGTATTGCAACCGCAGCTCCAGCACGTCGGCGTTCAGGTAGTAGGCCCGTCTCGGCGCCGAGCCCCTTCGGCAACGCCTGCGCGGTTCCACCCGGCCGTCCAAATGGTGTCCAGTTCGCGCGCCGCTGTGACCATGATGGGGCCGATCGTGGCCTGGGTCACGTATGTTTCCGGCGCGTTTCGTCCACCGCGCACGCGGCCACGGTGGGTAAGTGAGCGGGTGTTGACGTTTCGGACACGACGGTGCAACCGATGCGGAATGGCGCCGCGCGAACCTGATGTTCGTGAAGACTTTGAGCCGCGGCCGCACAATCGAGCACTGGGACGCCGAAGATGTCGATGCGTGGGAGACGGGCGAGAACCCCGGAAAAGACGTTGCCAAGCGCAACCTGATCTGGTCCATTTTCGCCGAGCACGTCGGTTTCTCGGTGTGGTCGATCTGGTCGGTCATGGTGCTGTTCATGCCACAGGACGTGTACGGCATCGACGCCGCGGGCAAGTTCTATCTGGTCGCGGTGCCTACGCTGGTCGGCGCAGCGATGCGCATCCCGTACACCGTCGCGCCTGCCAAGTTCGGCGGTCGCAACTGGACGATCGTCAGCGCCTTGCTGCTGCTGATCCCGACGGTGTTGACGCTGTGGGTGATGAAGCGCCCCGACACGTCGTACACCACGTTCATGATCGTCGCGGCTTTCGCCGGTGTCGGCGGCGGCAACTTCGCATCGTCGATGACCAACATCAACGCCTTCTACCCGCAACGGCTCAAGGGCTGGGCCCTGGGGCTCAACGCCGGCGGCGGCAACATCGGCGTTCCGGTCATCCAGCTGGTCGGCCTGCTGGTGATCGCGACGATCAGCAACACCGCACCCGAAGTCGTCTGCGGCATCTACCTTGTGCTCATCGCGCTCGCCGCGCTTGGCGCCGCGCTGTTCATGGACAACCTCGGCAACCAACGCTCCAATCTCGGCGCGATGGCGGAAGCGTTGCGCTTCAAGCACTCCTGGGTGATGAGTTTTCTCTACATCGGCACGTTCGGTTCGTTCATCGGCTTTTCGTTCGCGTTCGGCCAGGTGCTGCAAATCAACTTCCTCGCCGGCGGAGACACCCCAGCGCAGGCGTCGCTGCACGCCGCACAGATCGCCTTTATCGGCCCGCTGCTGGGCTCGATCTCCCGCCCGTTCGGCGGCAAGGTCTCGGATCGGATCGGCGGCGGAAAAGTCACCATGTACACATTCGTCGCGATGATCTTCGCCGCGGGAATCCTGGTGGCAGCGGGCGTGATCGACGACGGTATGGCGGGCGCCGCAACCGGCGGCCAGATGATCGCCTACGTGGCCGGATTCATCCTGCTGTTCATCCTGTCCGGCATCGGGAACGGGTCCACGTACAAGATGATCCCGTCGATCTTCGAAGCGAAGGCCCAGGGCCGCGACGACTGGAGCCGCGAGGAGAAGGCGGCGTGGTCGCGCAGCATGTCCGGCGCGCTGATCGGTTTCGCCGGGGCGATCGGCGCACTGGGTGGCGTGTTCATCAACGTCGTGCTGCGCGCCTCCTACGTCAGCGACGCCAAATCCGCCACCAACGCGTTCT
This sequence comes from Mycolicibacterium tusciae JS617, assembly GCF_000243415.2. The sequence continues at coordinate 1,241,979 of NZ_KI912270.1, read as the reverse complement.
GGGTGTTCCTCGGTTTCTACGTGCTCTGCGCCGTCGTCACCTGGCTGGTCTTCCTGCGGGTGCAGAGCGCGCGGGCCGGCGCGGGTGAACAGGTCGGCCGCAGTCCTGCGCCGGTGCCCGCCTGACGCCTATGACCACCCGGACGGCGTGCTCCTACTGCGGAGTCGGTTGCGGTATCGAGGTCCACACCACAACGGACTCCGATACCGGCCGGCCCGTCATCGCGCGCGTCTCCGGAGACAAGCTGCACCCCGCCAACTTCGGGAGGTTGTGCACCAAGGGGGCGACGCATGCCGAGATGATGGCTGCCACCGACGGGCGGCTGACATCTGCGCTTCTGCGTCCCGCCCGGGGTGAGGAGCCCGTGCCGGTATCCGTCGATGACGCCGTCGCCGAGGCGGGACGACGGCTGCGCGCCATCGTCGACGAGCACGGACCAGACGCCGTCGCACTTTATGTGTCCGGGCAGATGTCCATCGAGGCGCAGTATCTGGCCACCAAGTTGGCTAAGGGATTCCTGCGGACGGTGCATATCGAATCGAACTCACGGCTGTGCATGGCAAGCGCGGGAACCGGTTTCAAGCAGTCGCTCGGCGCCGACGGCCCACCGGGCTCGTACACCGACTTCGATAGCACCGATCTGTTCTTCGTCACCGGCTCGAACATGGCCGACTGTCACCCGATCCTGTATCTGCGGATGACCGATCGTCTCAAGGCCGGCGCCAAGCTGATCGTCGTCGATCCCAGACGCACCACCACCGCCGAACGGGCCGACCTCTTCCTGCAGATCCAGCCCGGCACCGATCTGGCGCTGCTCAACGGTCTGCTGCACCTTCTGGTCGAAAACAACGACATCGACTCAGATTTCATCGCGGAGCACACCGAGGGCTGGGACGCCATGCCCGAGTTCCTTGCGGAATATCCGCCCGAGCGCGTCGCGCAGATCACCGGCCTCTCCGAAGCGGACATCCGCACCGCCGCTCAGATGATTGCCGATGCCGGGGAATGGATGAGCTGCTGGACGATGGGGTTGAACCAGAGCACGCACGGTACCTGGAACACCAACGCCATCTGCAACCTACACCTGGCCACCGGCGCGATCTGCCGGCCCGGTAGTGGCCCGATGTCGCTGACCGGTCAGCCCAATGCGATGGGCGGTCGCGAAATGGGTTATATGGGACCGGGTCTGCCCGGTCAGCGCTCGGTGGTCTCGGCGACCGACCGGACGTTCGTCGAGCGGCAATGGGCGCTGGACCCAGGCACCATCCGTTCCGATGTCGGGCCCGGCACCATCGACATGTTCGGCCAACTCGCGGACGGGCGCATCAAGGCATGCTGGATCATCTGCACCAATCCCGTTGCCACCGTGGCCAATCGCAAGACGGTGATCGCCGGGCTGGAAGCCGCCGAACTCGTCATCACTCAGGACACCTACCGCGATACCGCAACCAATCGCTACGCCGACATCGTGCTACCTGCCACCCTGTGGGCCGAGTCCGACGCCGTGATGGTGAACTCCGAACGCAACATCACGCTGCTTGCGCAGTCGGTGCCGCCACGCGGGGGAGCACGCCCCGACTGGCAGTTGATCTGCCAGGTCGCGGCGCATCTGGGCTACGGCGAGCACTTCAGTTACGAGTCCAGCGAGCAGATCTTCGACGAGATTCGCTGCTTCTCGAATCCGAAGACCGGCTACGACCTTCGCGGTGCCAGCTATGCGCGGCTTCGCCAAACATCGCTGCAGTGGCCGTGCCCCCCCCCCGATGACGCAAACGACCGTCATCCGATCCGCTACCTCAACGACGGCGTCAGCCAGGACCACGTCGTCGACGAGGACGGGCATGCGCCGCGACTGGCGTTCGCGACGCCGTCGCGGCGTGCGATCTTCTACGCCCGGCCGCACCTGGATCCGCGCGAACTGCCCGATGACAATTACCCGTTGGTGCTCAATACCGGTCGGCTGCAACACCAGTGGCACACGATGACCAAGACCGGCAAGGTCGACGCGCTCAACAAGCTCGACAGCGGGCCCTTCGTGGAAATCCACCCCATCGATGCGGCTGCGCTCGACATCGTCGACGACCAACCCGTGGAACTCACGACACGGCGCGGTCGCGCGGTTCTTCCCGCGGTGATTTCCGATCGGGTCCGCCAGGGCATGTGCTTTGCGCCCTTTCACTGGAGCGACGAAGACGGCGAGTACCTCGCGGTCAATGCGCTCACAAACGACGCCGTCGACCCCGACTCGTTGCAGCCGGAGTTCAAGGCGTGCGCGGTCAGGCTCAGACCGCTGGCGGCGCCAGTGCGCGAGACCAAAACGCTGTCGCGTCCGGACCTCACCGAGGGACCACTGGTGCTGTGGGCGTCGCAGACCGGCACCGCCGAGGAGTTCGCAGGCAAGGTAGCCGCCGGTATCGGCGCGCCGAACCTGGTGAACATGAACGATCTCGCCCTTGCCGATCTCGCGTCGCGCGACGTGCTGGTCGTTACCAGCACGTTCGGCGATGGCGGGCCGCCCGACAACGGCGCGCAATTCTGGGACCGGCTCAACGCCCCGGATGCCCCCACGCTGACCGGGGTGCGCTTCGCGGTGCTCGGTATCGGCGATCGCACGTACGACGACTTCTGCGGCCATGCGAGGTCCGTCGACACCCGGCTGGCGGCCCTGGGCGCGACGCGGCTGCTCGAGCGTGTCGAGTGCGAAGCCCACGACGACGAACCGATGAGCCGATGGGCCGACCAGGTCGCCGCCCTGCTGGGTCGCGCGGTGTTCTCGATGCCTGCGGCGGTCGCCGGGCCCTTCACCCGCACGCATCCGGTCATCGCACCACTCTGCAGAAACACCGTGCTGACCGCACCATCTTCGCGAAAAGAAGTCCGCCACTTCGGTTTTGACATTTCCGAGTTCGACGTCAGTTACGCCGCAGGCGACTCGCTCGGGGTGTTTCCCACAAACGACCCGGCCATCGTCGACTCCTGGCTGGCCGCCACCGGCATGCGCGGCGAGCACATCGTCCTGGTCGACGGCGCCGAACAGACCATGCGCGAGGCCTTGACGTCGCGCTACGACTTCTGCCGCGTCACGCCCGACCTGTTGCGCTTCATCACCGAGAACAGTCGCGATGCGAAGGCGTTGCGCGCCCGCAAAGACAAGCTGGACAAGTGGCTGATCGGACGCAACGGCCTCGATCTCGTGCAGGAGTTCGTCGTGCACGCCGACCCCGACCAGTGGCTTGAGGTCCTGGTGCGACTGACGCCGCGAAGTTACTCGATCTCGTCGAGCCCTCTGGTCAGTCCGCACGAGATACAGCTGACGGTCTCGGTGGTGCGCTACCGGGGTTCCGACGGCGGGCAGCGTGGCGGTGTGTGCTCGACATTCCTTGCCGACCGCGCGGCGTCGGCCCCGGTGTTCTTGCAACGCTCACCGCACTTCCGCCCACCCGACAACAGCGACACACCGATGATCATGGTGGGGCCAGGGACGGGCATCGCGCCGTTTCGGAGTTTTTTGCAGGAGCGACGTGCGCTCGGACACGCGGGGCGCAACTGGTTGTTCTTCGGCGACCAGCACCGCCGCGAAAACTTCTATTACCGAGATAATTTGGAGGACATGGCCCGCGACGGCTTCCTCAGCCGGCTCGACCTGGCGTTCAGCCGTGACCAGGCCGACCGAGTCTATGTACAGCACAAGATGCTCGATCGCGGTGCCGACGTGTGGCGCTGGCTCGACGACGGCGGGCACTTCTACGTTTGCGGTGACGCCACCCGGATGGCCCGCGACGTCGACGCGGCGCTGACGACGATCATCGAAAAGCACGGACGGATGTCACACGAGCGGGCCCACGACTTCAAGCGTGAACTCGTCGCCTCGAAACGCTATGTCCGCGACGTGTACTAGAGATCTCGCCAGTCACCTTATGGTCCGATCGCGCTTACGGGTCCGTGGATCGGAGTACGTTCCCACTTAGCAGAGCTTCGCCGTTCTGAATAATGGGGGAATTCATGAGACGCCGCGTGTTTCTCGCCGGTGGGGCCGCCGGCGCCGTCGTCGCAGTGTCTGCCCAGTCGGTTGTCGGGTGCTCCACCGCAACGGATGAACGGCCCGACGCGGGAAGTAGTGCCGAAGGCGAAGTGGCCCGGTTGCGCGAAGAGTATCCGGACTTCGACACCGACTATGTCGACAATGCGATCGCGCCGTTCCTTCAGAACAGCGTCTTCGATGGCCAACGTCCCGTGCTTCCGATGATCGACGTCGCGCTGACGAAGGAAAATGCGTTGCCGTCCGATCTATGGGGTCTGCTCAGCGAAAAGTGGGGACCGGACCCCGAAAAGGGTGTCACGGTCTTTCTTCAAGGCCTCGAGCTCCGTGGACCCGACAACCGCCGCAAGCGGATCTATATGTCGGCGGTCACGCCCGACTTGTACGACCGCATGTACAAGGGCAAGGTGGTGCGCTTCTGGGATGAACTGCTGAGTCAGCAGAACAGCGAAAAGCCCTTGATGAGAATCTATTTGGACACGTTCTGGGATCTCTACTGGGATCTGCATCTGGGTGTGCGTGGCTCCGATATTCCCGATCAGGTGCGTGAGATCGGCGCGAGCTTCAACGCCGTGCTGGCCCACCGGGATCCGACTCAGAAGATCGTCTACGACAACTACATGGCGGTCAGGGAACGCCTCACCTTCCTGAAGTCGTGGATCGACGATCGGCTGGCCGACATCGGCTCCGGCAAGACGCGGGAGCCGGAGAAGACGTTCGCCTGGTACTGGCTCAAGAACGGCGAGGAGAGCGAGTACTTCAACCACCAGGACGTCGTGTTCGAGTGCTTCCACAACTTCGTGGCATTCAGTCAATGGGGCAACAGCCTCTACAACGTGATGTCGAACCTCGGCCGCGAGGGAGGCGATCCGCAGGCAAAGGACTGGTTCACGAAGACGATGGCGGGGGACTACGACAAGCCGGACGGCTCCGCGTTCCCGCCGCTGGAACGGTTGGTCATGGAGCTGTTCCGCACGATCTCGCCCAACGGTGGAAGCATTTCGGCGCTGGAACCGACGCGGCCACCGGCGTTCGAGAGCCACGGGTATATCAACACACCGCACCCGTCGACGAGCAGGGATCCGGTGCAATGGCCCAACCCCGACGACTTCGATCCGTCCCGCTACCAGGCGGCGCCGACGAGCCAGCAGATCGACGAAGCGCGAATTCGCCAGATGGGTCTGGCCAACTGCCCATTCACGCCGACCGACTTTCCGGTGAAGGATGGGCGCGCGGCAGCGTTGCGCAACAGCGCCTTCGGCACGGTCTTCGGCGTGATCGACAATCGACCCAGACCCGTGTGCGACTACGCCGGTTTCGCGCCCTTCGGTTTCGGCTACCGACGATTCCCCGGAGAACAGCTCACCACAATGGCCTTCGAGGACCTGCTCCGCAAGGTCGCTCGCGATCGCATCGAATTCGTCAAGGTCGTACCGAATAACGCAGAGCAGCTACCGATCGGGCCCAACACTGTGATCGGCGACGACATCGGGTTCGTCCGTCTGTCATAGACCGACCGCGACGGGTACTAAAGGTCTGGCTCCATCGCGGCCGCGACTTCGGGGGCTCCATAGTGCTTTTCACCGAGCAAGCCGGCGACTACCCCGCGGCGGTCGGCTTCTGAGCGGTTCTGGCTCAGCTTCGCCTTGCCCTCGGCGCGGGAGACGGTGATCTCGAGCCCGACGATGCCCGCAAGCTGACCGTCGATATACCCCTCGGGGGCATCGCTGGGCTGCCACGGTGCAGCACGGCCGTCCTCATGCACGCCGGTCAAGCGGGTGACCACGTCGCGCAACCACTCCCGGTCCTCGTGTACCCGCACGGTGCCGGACAGGTGCACTGCGCTGTAGTTCCACGTCGGCACGACCCGGCCGTGTTCGGCCTTCGCCGCGTACCACGACGGGCTGATGTAGGCCTCGGGTCCCGAGCAGATCAGCAGCGCCGGGCTGCCGGCTGTGATGGTCTTCCATTGCGGGTTGGCGCGGGCCATGTGGGCAAGGACGACGCCCGCGTCCCACATGATCGGCAGCAAGGTGGCGACGGGAATCCCATCGGGATCGACCGTGACGAATTCGGCCGATCGCGCGGCGGCAACGAAACGCCGAATCTCGTCGTCGTCGTCGATCCGGTTAAAAGACGGCGTATACATCTTGTGTCCGAGGGGGGACTTGAACCCCCACGCCCGTTAATAGGGCACTAGCACCTCAAGCTAGCGCGTCTGCCATTCCGCCACTCGGACCAGTTCGAAGGCAGCTTAGGTTATCGGATCACCCAGGCCGGACCCAAACCAAGGGAGGCGCCACCTTGGGCGGGGCGCAGCCCCCGGGGAATAGCGAGTGGTACGAATGGTGACTGTGAGCCCTCCGTCTGCAGCCGAAGCCGAGGTGATCGATCTCGTCAGCGCGCTGATCCGGTTCGATACCTCGAACACCGGCGACCCCGAGACCACCAAAGGTGAGGCCGAATGCGCCGCCTGGGTGGCCGAACAGCTCCAGGAAGTCGGCTATACGACCGAATACATCGAAGCGGGGGCGCCAGGGCGCGCCAACGTGTTCGCACGGCTGGAAGGTGCCGACCGCGAGCGCGGCGCCCTGATGCTGCACGGCCACCTCGACGTGGTGCCTGCCGAAGCGGCCGACTGGAGCGTGCATCCATTTTCCGGCGCGGTCGAGGACGGGTATGTCTGGGGTCGCGGTGCGGTCGACATGAAGGACATGGTCGGCATGATGATCGCGGTCGCCCGGCACTTCAAACGCTCGGGAACCGTCCCGCCGCGCGACCTCGTGTTCGCATTCGTCTCCGACGAGGAGGCCGGCGGCAAGTACGGCTGCAAATGGCTGGTCGACAACCGGCCCGACCTGTTCGACGGCGTCACCGAGGCGATTGGGGAGGTCGGCGGTTTTTCACTGACGATCCCGCGCCGTGACGGTGGTGAGCGGACGTTGTACCTGATCGAAACCGCCGAGAAGGCGATGATGTGGATGCGACTGACGGCGCGCGGTCGCGCGGGCCACGGTTCGATGATTCACGACGACAACGCGGTCACCGCGGTCGCCGAAGCGGTGGCCAAGCTCGGCCGGCACCAGTTCCCGGTGATCCTGACCGAGTCGGTGGAGCAGTTCCTGACCGCGGTCTCCGAGGAGACCGGGTACACCTTCGACGTGGACTCACCGGACCTCGAGGGAGCCATCGCCAAGCTCGGCCCGATCGCGCGAATCGTCGGTGCGACGCTGCGTGACACGGCCAACCCGACGATGCTCAAGGCGGGATACAAGGCCAATGTCATACCCGCGACGGCCGAGGCCGTCGTCGACTGCCGGGTATTGCCGGGCCGGCTCGCGGCCTTCGAGCGCGAGGTCGCCGAGGTCATCGGCCCCGACATCATCCGCGAGTGGATCACCGAACTGCCGTCGTATGAGACGAGCTTCGACGGCGAACTGCTGGAGGCGATGAACGGCGCGATCCTGTCCGCCGATCCCGAAGCCCGCACGGTCCCGTACATGCTGTCCGGCGGTACCGACGCCAAACACTTTGCACGCCTGGGGATTCGCTGCTTCGGATTCGCACCGCTGAAATTGCCGCCGGACCTCGACTTCGCCGCGTTGTTCCACGGCGTGGACGAACGGGTACCCGTTGACGCACTGACGTTTGGTACCCGGGTTCTCGAACATTTCCTTCGGCACTGCTGACCTGCACTGCTGATTACTCGAAAGGATGAGATATGGCGTTTGACTACAACCCCTATGACTTCTTGCCGGAGCTTCCTTCGTTCACCCTGACGTCCGAGACGTTCAGCGACGGTCAGGCGTTCGGTAACGACCAAGTCAGCGGCATCATGGGGGCAGGCGGCTCCGATGTATCCCCGCAACTGTCGTGGTCGGGATTTCCTGAGGCGACGCGCAGTTTCGCGGTAACCATGTACGACCCAGACGCGCCGACTGCCTCGGGCTTCTGGCATTGGGCAGTGGCCAACCTGCCCGCCACCGTCACCGACCTGCCCGCCGGGGTCGGCGACGGAAGCAGCAGCGGATTTCCTGGCGACGCACTCACTTTGGCAAACGACGCGGGCCTGAAGCGCTTCATCGGCGCTGCGCCGCCCGCCGGGCATGGCGTGCACCGGTACATCGTCGCGGTGCACGCCGTCGGCGTGGAGAAGCTGGACCTGCCCGCCGATGCCACCCCGGCCTATCTGGGCTTCAACCTGTTCGGCAACGCGATCGCACGTGCACTCATCACCGGCACTTATGAGCAGAAATAGTCGCGTGCGCACCGGTAGCTAATACGCCGACACTCGGAGCTCGCCGAGCCTGAAGGCGCTCCGGCGTCACGCGCCTGTACTCCCGCGCGAGTACGCGTCACCTCCTGTGGGTGGATGCGGCCGCCAGCGGCCGCCGTCATCGTGGTGGATAACAACCACCCATCGGAGGTCTCTTGTCTCCACGTCCGCATTCCACAGTGGTCGATCGGCAGTCCGGGAGCGCGCTGTCAGCCCGCGCTGACCCCGTGGCACTGGCATTTTTGAGCGGCATGCTGGTGGTCATGACCTTGGTTGGCGCGCCAGCGGCGCGCGCCGACGGAATCGGATCGGACGCAGACGTGCACGTCGCACAGTCGCTCGGCGGTCGCGAATTGACGGTCACGATCCGGAGAGTCGGCCCGGTCCTTGGGCCTCTGCACGTCGACGTCGTCACACATCGCGGCGACGCCCCAGGGACACTGCGACTCACCGCGTCGGCACTGGGAGCCACTACCAGCAGCGGGCAGGTGAAGCTCGGCACGCCCGGCATATATTCGACGACACTGAACGTCGACAGGGCCGGACCGTGGGAACTGATCGTCGACGACGGCCACACCGCGGCACGGATCCCGTTTCTGGTTCCCGCGCAGGTGATTCCGCCGTGGAAGAAAGCCAGTGACTACGGCTTCTTCACCGCGGGCGCGCTGCTGATCGTCTCGCTCGGGGTGGCTTTGCGTGCGCGCCGCAACTGGATGGCGCTAGTCCCGGCGACCGGCATGATCGTCGCGCTGACGGTGGCTGTCACCGGCGCGACGCTGTCGGCGTACTCGCCGCCACCCCCGCAGCCCGGCCAAGACCTTGACCCCACCCTCGAGAACATCCGTGATCCTTACGCACGCGTAGCGGCCAATTCGCTGAATCCGGTCGACCATTCGCGGCCGCCGGTGAACATGGTGGTGTCCGCTGGCCAGTCCACGCTGCGTTTGAACCTCACCGACTCCTCCACCGGGCGACCCGCCGACGACTTGCTGATCCACCACGGCGCGCTGATCCATCTCATCGTCGTCTCACCTGCGGGCACCATGTCGCACGTGCATCCTGTCCGTGTCGCGCCGGGACGGTACGAGGCGCAACTCGACACCACCGAACGCGGGACTTACGCGATGACCGCCGAAATCGCCAGGCGCGGTGGCGGGGTGCAACTCCTACGTGGCTCGGTCGACGGGCAATCCCTTGCCACACCACCGACCGCGGCGCCGCCCTCGCAGGGCGAAATCACCGCGACGGTCGCGCCAGCGGGCAGCCCGAGCACCTTCCGGGCCAGGTTCGGGGACAGCCCCGATCTGCAGCCGTGGCTCGGGATGGTCGGACACATGATGGTCGTCGGACCACTACCCGACGGCCCCGACGTCGGCAAACACGCACTGACAGCACCGGTCTGGTCGCATGCGCATGCCATGGTGCCGCCCGCACCCGGCGCCGCAGGCGGGCAGCCCGACGAATCGGTTGCCCGGTACGGGCCCGAGATCGATTTCACCTACTCGTTCGCACTGCCCGGCCGCTACAAGGTATGGGTGCAGACCGAACGCGACTACGCCATCCTCACCGCGCCAACCGAAGTCGAGGTCCCCCAACCATGAGTCGCCAGCGCCTCGTCGTCATCGCCGCGATCGCCGCCGTCGTCATCGGCGCCGGCATCTGGTTGCTGCGGCCCAAATCGATGGACAATAGCGCGGCCGCCGCGGCGGCAGGACCGTACCGTGTGCAGCTGACCGGCGAGCCGCCGAAGGTCGGAATCAGCCCGGTCACCGTCGAGATAACCGGCAACGGGGGCCAGCCCCCCACGCCGGACTCGGTCACCTTTGAACCCGGGATGCCCCAAATGGGCCATGCCACAACACCTGTGGCCGCCGTGGCCCAAGGCGATGGCCGGTACCGCGCCGACGTGCACCTCTCCATGGCCGGGCAATGGGAGATCACGGTGCGCATCTCCGCCAGCGGCCAAGTGCAAGAAGCAGTTCTGAGCGTCACCACCAACGGTTAGAAGGGCCAACCGCCATGACGAGTGCGGATTCGCACGGCAAGTTACCGGCATTTGTCATGTTCGCAGGCACCCTGATCTCGCTGTCGGGGTTGACCTGGGACATCGACTGGCACCTTGACGTGGGGCCGGACAGCTTCTTCACGCTGCCGCACCTGCTCATCTACGCCGGCGGCGCGATCGCCGGGTTGACCAGCTTGGTGATGGTGTTACGGGCCACCGGCGCACAGCGCAATGGTCAGGATCCCGATCCGACCGTCGGCGGTCGCGCGTTCAAGGTGCTCGGCGTATTCGCCGCGCCGATCGGCTATCTGATCGCCGGCATCGCCGCGGCCTCGTTCCTGCTGTACGGGCTGTGGGACGAGTGGTGGCACGGCCTGTACGGATTCGACGTGACCGTCGCGTCGCCGCCACACCAAGGTTGGCTCACGTCGATCTGCGTCACCATGATCGGCACCGCGATCGTCTTCGCCGCGGCCCGCGAACACCGTTGGGGCCGTTGGGGGTTCATGGTCGCGATTGCGGCGTTCGGGCAATACGCCTCGATCCAAAGCGGCGCGCTGGCAGACCTCAACCTGAGCGCGACCATCGACTGGCCCACCCTGACCTGGCTGGCCATTCCGCTCGTCTGCGTGCTGCTCGGATCTCAAGTCGTGCCGCGCGGCGGAGCCATCGGCACCGGCCTCCTCACACTGGTGCTGAGCCTGGCGACCTGGTTGTTCGCCAGCTGGGCGGTCGGATGGTATGCCGACCTGCAGCACTTGGCGCTTCGCGACTTCGTCGAGTCGGGCTTCCCCATCGACATGGTGTTGATCCCCGCAATCGTTTTCGTGTTCAGCGTCGTCGTCGAGCTCCTGCTGCGGTGGAGAGGCGCGAGCGCTTGGCTGCTGGCCGGTTCCGGCGCGGCAGGTGTGATCGCGATCAGCTGGCTGCTCAGCTCATTGGGATCCGGGGGCGTCGACCTGGGTGGTGAGGACGGCGGCGGATACGCGGGCAGCATCCTGCTGACGTGCGTCGCCGGGGGGCTGCTCGCGGGGGTGCTCGGCGGCGCGACGTGGCGATTAGGCCGGGCATTGCGTGCATCGAACGCGACACCTGCCGTCCCGCTGACCGTCGGTGGCACGGCATGAACCTCCACAACAGGTTGCGGGCCTTGGTCGCGATGCTGTGCGCCGTCGCCGCGCTGTCGATCGGAGTGGCACCGGGCGCGGTCGCCGATCCGCTGGACTACGTCGTGCACACCGAGCACGTCCAGGTCGGCCCCTACCCGATGACCGTCGGGTTCACCGTGTGGCCGCTGCGCGCCATGCAATCGTTGGATTTCACGTTCGAACCGAACGGCGGAATCGCAGGCAAGTCCGGCACCCTCACGGCGATCGCTCCCGATGGCAGGGAGGAGGCGGATCCACTGTCCCGGCATCCCCGCAACCGCGAAGTGTGGGGCCTTGACGTGGAGTCGCTCGACTCCTCGGGGACGTGGACGCTGCGGTTCACGATCGACGGTCCACAGGGCGAAGGCACCGGCGACCTGTCCGTCGACGTGCTCAAACAGCCAGGACCCCCGCTGGCGCTGAGCTGGCTCGTCGGACTCTTCCCCCTGGCGCTGACGATGGTGTTCTTCGCGGTGGTCTGGATACGCACCGGCCCGCGCAGGAACGCCGACACGAGTTCTTAGTGGCTCGTCGCAGCTTGGCGGTCGCGACGATGATGGACCCGTGACGCACACCGATCACCGCACCTCTCGCGCCGATCTCGCTGCGATCGTCGCCGCGTTGGCGGTGTCGATCGGCCTGTTGTTCGTCGATCCGGAGGTCGTGGCCGGATGGCGGCAGCTCCCAGGTATCGCGATCGCGATCGTCGCCGCAGTTCTGCTCGTCGTCGCCGGCCGGTTCGGTCGGGTCACCGTCGTGGCGATCGGTGTGCTGGACATCGTCACGCTCGCATGGACCTCCAGCCCGGTCGCGCTGCGGCCGCTCCTCGTCGTGGCGCTCTACCGTCTCGTGCGCCGGAGCGACGATCGCTCTGCGATCTGGTTCGGATCGTTCGTCGCGATCGTCGTCGCCGGGTTCGGGGCGCAGGTCAGTAGTGATCCGTTCTGGTTCGAATGGGCCGCCGACGCAGCCGTTCTCCTGCTCCCGATCGCCGCCGCCGACGCCCGTCGCTCCAACCTGCGGCGTCGAGCCGACGAAGTGGAACGTCAGGTCGCCGAACGGCTCCAGGCGGAACGCCTTCGCATCGCTTACGACCTGCACGACATCGTCGCCCATTCGCTGTCGGCAATCACCGTCCAGTCCGGCATCGCCGCCCACGTGTTCGAGCGCGATCCGACCGCCGCCCACTCTGCGCTCGTCGAGATCAACGACGCAGGCAGACGATCGCTCGACGAGCTGAGGTCCCTCCTCGGGCTCCTGCGGTCCGACGAGTCGGTGCCGCTTCGCCCGATACCGACGGCCACCACCACCATCAGTGACGTCGTCGCGGCCGCCGGGCACTCGAGGGGCGTCGAAGTGGTCGAGGACGGTCACTATCCTGCGAACGTGGCGGAGAGCACCGTGGTGACAGTGCACCGAATCGTGCACGAGTGCCTTGTCAACGTCGCCCGCCACGCCGGCGACGTCCCCGCAATCGTCCGGCTCCGGCACGCGGACGGCGGCGTGCACGTCACCGTGTCGAACGACGCCCCGGCCACCGCACGCGTTGCGGCGCCCGGCACCGGCATCGGCCTGGTCGCGATCCGCGAGCGATCGGAGCTCCTCGGGGGCACCGTCCACGCCGGACCCACCGACGACGGCGGGTTCACAGTGCGCGCGTTCGTGCCCTACCAACTGCCCGGCGGGCGGGGGGCATGACCGCTCGGCCCGACGCGCGGGCCGTGGGGCAGGCGCGACATCCGCGTGCTGCTCGTCGACGACCAGGAGTTGGTGCGTCGCGGGTTCGCGGCACTGCTCGCCAACGAACCCGGCGTCGAAGTCGTCGGTGAGGCCGGCGACGGCGCGCAGGCGATCGCCGAGACCTGGCGGACACGCCCCGATGTCGTGCTGATGGACATCCGCATGCCTCGCATGGACGGGCTCGAAGCGACCCGAACGATCTGCGGCGACGAACGGCTCAGCGCCACCAAGGTGCTTGTGCTCACCACCTTCGCGCTCGATGAGTACGTCTACGAGGCGCTCAGAGTCGGCGCATCCGGTTTCCTGCTCAAGGACACCCCGCCGCGACTCCTGCTCGAGGCGATCGCCGCGGCCGCCGGCGGTGACGTCCTCATCTCACCGGCGATGACCAAGCGGTTGGTGGCCGACCTCGTTCGCCGACCGACCAGCCGTCCGGGAGACAAGGGTCCCCTCGATGTCCTGAGCGTGCGGGAGCGCGAAGTGCTCGCCGAGGTCGCACGTGGCAAGACCAACTCCGAGATCGGCGAGTCGCTCTACATGTCGCCGCTCACGGCGAAGACGCACGTCAGTCGCATCCTGGGCAAGCTGAACGCGCGCGACCGCGCCCAGCTCGTGATCATCGGATACGAGACCGGACTCGTCAGCCCCGGCGAGTAAGCAGTGGCTGCTCGGTTTGCACTCCACTGACGTGTGCGGTGTTCACCCACTAGTCGCGCTGAGCGGCTGAGCCGACGGCTTCGGCCAAGCAAGTGAAACCCCCGTCGCGCAGGTGGCGCGCCAGACCGTCGTGGATTCGCTTGGCCCACAGTCCGCCGCCGTAGATGAATCCGGTGTAGCCCTGCAGCAGTGAAGCGCCGGAGATGATGCGGTCCCACGCGTCGTCGGCGGTTTCGATACCGCCCACGCTGATCAGCACCAGCCGGTCGCCGACGCGCCGGTACAGCCTGCGCAACACCTCCGCCGACCGCTGCGCGACAGGGGGACCGGAGATACCGCCCGCACCCAGCTCGTCGATTCCCGGCGTGGCCAGCCCGTCTCGGGACACCGTCGTATTGGTCGCGACAATGCCCGCCAGCCCCAACTCGACTGCTAGATCGGCGATCTGGTCAATCTCGTCGTCCGCGAGATCGGGTGCGATCTTCACCAGCACGGGAGTCGTCGTCTCCGCGCGGACCGCGGCGAGGATCGGGCGCAGCGAGTCGACCGCCTGCAGATTCCGTAGTCCCGGAGTGTTCGGCGAGCTGACGTTGACCACCACGAACGCCGCGAGCGGCCCGAGTAGCCGCGCGCTTTCGGCGTAGTCGTCGACCGCAGATTCGGCCGGGGTGGTCTTGGTCTTGCCGATGTTGACGCCGATCGGCACGTCGGGGGTGTGGCGCGCCAGTTGAATGGCCAGCTCACCCGCTCCGTGGTTGTTGAAACCCATCCGGTTGAGCAGGGCCCGATCCTTGGGCAACCGGAACATGCGCGGCTGCGGGTTGCCCGGCTGCGCCACTGCCGTCACCGTGCCGACCTCGGCGTATCCGAACCCCAGCGAGCCCCATGTCTTCAGTCCCCGGCCGTCCTTGTCGAATCCGGCCGCCAAGCCCAGCGGAGCGGCGAAATCCACACCGAAGACCGTGCTGGCCAGCACCGGGTCACGGGGTGCCAGCCACCGCGCCAGCAGACGGCGTGTGACGGCGGCGGCGGTGACTCCCCGCAACAGTGCGAAGACCCACGTGTGAATGCGCTCGGGCGCGAACAGGAACAGCACCCGCTGCAGCGCGCGGTACATCACGAGCTCACTGGGCGGGCTGCTCCGGGACATCGGCGCCTCGAATCGCGGACTTCTTGCGCCGCAGCAGCACCCGCCGCGAGCCGTCCGTGTACAGCCGCACCCGGGTGAGTTCCCATCCGCGGTATTCGGCCTCGATGGACAACCGGGTCGAGGCGTTGATCCGAGTCAGATCGGGCGGCAGCCGCAACGGAATCCACTCGTAATCGTCGGAAAGGTCGGCCGCAATCACGTCGGCCCAGCCCTTCGGCATCCGGCCGCGCTGCATCGTCGTCACGAACCCACCGCCGCGCCAGGGATCACCTGGACACCCGCTCCTGAGCCCGACACCACATAAAGGGTGCCGGACGATTCGTCGTAGACCAAGGAGTTCGGCTGCTGCACGGTTGGATAGCGCACCTTCTCGACGGGGATGCCGGTCGATAAATCGTAACCAACCACGGAGTTCGAAGCAGTCTGCGACACCCAGGCCAGTGTCGACGATCCGGCCAGGCCGTAGGGTGCGTCGCGCACCGGGTACGCCTGGCGAAGGATCAGCGGGTCCATGCCGTACACCAGCAGTTGTCCGCCGCGCGTGTCGGCGACCAACACCCGTCCCGTCTCATCGGCGGCCAGCGTGGTGGCCCCCTGGCCGGCGCGCAATGCATGGTCGGCCTCGGTGCCGTCCTCGTCGAGTGCGGTCACCGATGTCTGTCCACGGTCCAGCACCACGGCAGTATTACCTTGTGTGACAAGGTCATCCACCCGGGCGAAGATCTTCAGCTGCGCGCCGACCGCGGTGTCCGAACTGAGGGTGAACACGGCGCCGTCGGCGCTACCGAGCACCAGCCTGCCGTCGGCGCGTCGCGCTATTGCGGTGAAATCGGTTTCCTGCTGCCCGTCGACGCCGACCAGCGTCGCGGTGCCTCCGGCGAGATCGACCCGGAAATAGCCGCCGCGGGTTGATACATACGCTCGACCCTCGTCATCCCCGGTCATCGCCGTCGCGGGCCCTGGCAACGGAACGGACCGGGTCTCGCCGCCCTCGGCGAACGTGGTGATCACCGACTGCCCGGGGGGCCGGGGGCTCAGCACGGCCAACGACGCGGTTCTCGCGTCGAAGACTGCAGCCTGCGCATGGCCGTCCAGCGGTTGCACCGATCCAGCCGGTTTACCTGCCGGGCGAGGTGAAACCGCGGCCTCAGCAGGCACGATCGTAGGCGGCGGCGCATCGACCCGGTCCGATGTGCATGCCGAAAGCGCGACAATTGCCAACGCACAAGCCAAAAAACGAAAAAGTTGATCTTGGCTGTTTACACGAATCGGCAAGGGGTAGCTCTCGGACGTGCGAATCGGATATCTCTTGAACTGCAGTGTAGGCAGCCCCTCATCCAGAGTTTTGCGTGCCGGTCGTCGCGCCCACCCTTGACGCCGCCATGAGTAGAGTTATGGTCAATAACATGACCCTCGCCGCAGACCGGGAATTGGACCACCACGAGTTTGCTATCGAGGATATTTCGACTGGTGTGCACGCCAGCGGGTTTGGCCAAGTCGGCGACGGTCGCAGCTTTTCGTTTCATGTCGAACGACAGGCGCTGATCGTCGAGGTCTACCGCCCGCGGCTGAGCGGCCCGGTCCCGCAGAACGAGGACATCGTTGCGGCCGGCACCCGAAAGCTCATCGACATCGATCTCTCCGACCAGCGGAGCCTGGCAGCGGCCGTGCGTGACGCGGTGGCGGCAGCAGAACCGGTGACGCGGCCCGGCCGCTGACGCACTCCTCGCGCTCCTCACCCGCCTCGCCGGTACGGTCGTCGTCGTGACGGACGTGGCGGCGATGTCGTGGGTCCAGGTGATCGTTCTTGCGATACTGCAGGGCCTGACCGAGTTCCTGCCGGTCTCGTCGTCGGGCCACCTGGCGATCGCATCGCGGGTCTTCTTCGCCAAGGACGCGGGGGCATCGTTCACCGCAGTCACCCAGCTTGGCACCGAAGTGGCGGTGCTCGTCTACTTCGCGCGTGACATCGGCCGCATCCTCAAGGCGTGGTTCAACGGACTGTTCGTGGCCGCGCACCGCAGCGCCGATTACTGGCTGGGCTGGTGGGTCATCATCGGCACCATCCCGATCGGTGTGTTCGGCCTGTTGTTCAAGGACGAAATTCGAACGGGCGCACGCAATCTATGGTTGATTGCGATCGCGTTGATCGTGTTCTCGGCGGTCATCGCCGCGGCGGAGTACTACGGCCGCCAAGTACGCCGAGTCGAACAGCTCACCTGGAAGGACAGCATCATCGTCGGTCTCGCACAGTGCCTGGCTCTGGTACCCGGGGTGTCGAGATCCGGTGCGACGATCAGCGCCGGGCTGTTTCTCGGCATGGACCGCGAACTCGCCGCGCGGTTCGGCTTCCTGCTCGCTATCCCTGCGGTGTTCGCATCGGGCCTGTTCTCACTGCCCGACGCGTTTCATCCGGTCGGTGAGGGGATGAGCGCCACCGGCCCACAGTTGTTGGTGGCCACCCTGATCGCCTTGGTCGTCGGATTCGCGGCCGTCGCATGGTTCCTGCGATTTCTGGTGCGGCACAGCATGTACTGGTTCGTCGGTTACCGCGTGCTGCTCGGCACCGTCGTGCTGATCCTGCTCGGGACCGGGGTGGTGTCGGCGGTATGACGGTCATTCTGTTGCGTCACGGTCGTTCGACATCGAACACTGCCCACACGCTGGCAGGCCGCAGCGAGGGCGTCGACCTGGACGACAAGGGACAGGAACAGGCCCGAGGGCTGGTGGGGCGCATCGGAACGCTCCCGATCCGCGCGATCGTGCGATCGCCACTGCTGCGGTGCGAACGGACGGTGGCTCCGCTGGCCGCCGCGTTGGGTCTGGACCCTGTCGTCGATGAGCGCATCTCCGAGGTCGATTACGGCTCATGGACGGGCCGCAAGATCGGCGATCTGGTCAAAGAGCCGCTGTGGGCGGTGGTGCAGCAGCAGCCGAGCGCGGCGGTGTTTCCCGACGGGGAGGGGCTGGCCGCGGTACAGGCCCGCGCCGTGAGCGCAGTCCGGGAGCACGATCGCCTGCTGGCCGAACAGCACAACGGCGACGTGCTGTGGCTCGCGTGCACCCACGGCGACGTGATCAAGGCCATCGTGGCCGATGCGCTGGGAACCCATCTCGACAGTTTTCAGCGCATCACCGCGGATCCCGCGTCGATGAGTGTGATCCGCTACACGGCCATGCGCCCATTCGTCATCCACGTCAACCACACCGGCGATCAATTGACCGCCGGTCTGCTTGCAAAACCGCCGAAGGACGCGGCCCAGGACGCGTCCACCGACAGTGGCGTGCCACCCGAAGACGCGGTCGTGGGCGGCTCGACCGTCTAACCGGTACACACCCGGGATTACGGCTGACGCCGCCGCTACCGGTATTTTGGAGATGCCATGGCCCGCGCAATTCATGTTTTCCGAACACCCGACCGCTTCGTGGCCGGGACTGTCGGGCAACCAGGAAACCGGACCTTCTATCTACAGGCGGTCCACGACAAGCGCGTGGTGTCGGTGATCCTGGAGAAGCAGCAGGTCGCCGTGCTCGCCGAGCGGATCGCCGCGCTGCTGCTCGAGATCAACCGGCGCTTCGGCACCCCGGTGCCCCCGGAGACCGACGAGGTGGACGATCTGAGCCCGTTGATCACACCTGTCGACGCGGAGTTCCGGGTCGGGACGATGGGGCTTGGCTGGGACTCGGAGGCGCAAACCGTCGTCGTCGAACTTCTCGCCGTATCCGAGACCGAGTTCGACGCGTCCGTGGTACTCGACGACGCTGAGGACGGACCCGACGCCGTGCGTGTTTTCCTGACGCCCGAATCGGCGCGACAGTTCGCGACGCGCTCGAGCCGGGTCATCTCGGCGGGCCGGCCGCCGTGCCCGCTGTGCGACGAACCGCTCGACCCGGAGGGCCACATCTGTGTGCGCACCAATGGCTACCTGCGCGGCGCAATCACGGGTTCCGACGATGACGCCAGCGAATAGCGGTCCAGACTCCGCTCGTGAAGCCAACGAGGTGCTGCGGCGCGGCGAAATCACCGTCATCGGACGCATCCGCTCGGCGAGCAACGCCACCTTTCTGTGCGAGGCGCATCTTGTTGAGCAACAAGCACATTGCGTCTACAAGCCGATCGCGGGGGAGGCGCCCCTGTGGGACTTCCCCGACGGCACGCTGGCCGGTCGTGAACTCGCCGCGTACCTGGTGTCGGATGCACTGGGTTGGAATATCGTGCCGTACACCATTATTCGTGATGGACCGGCCGGAAGCGGCATGCTCCAGCTGTGGGTGGACCAGCCGGGCGAGAGCCTGACAGAGGTCGGCGACGAACCCGCAGAAGGTCCGGACCTCGTCGACCTGCTGCCCGCCGGGCATGTGCCGCCCGGCTTCTTGCCGATCCTGCAGGCGTACGACTACGCAGGCGCCGAGGTGACTTTGGTGCATGCCGACGACATCCGGCTGTGGCGGATGGCTGTCTTCGACGTGTTGATCAACAATGCCGACCGTAAGGGCGGTCACATCCTGTCCGGCCTCGATGGCCAGGTGTACGGGGTCGATCACGGCGTGAGTCTGCACGTCGAGGACAAGCTGAGAACGGTCTTGTGGGGTTGGGCGGGCAAGCCGGTGGACGATCAGACCTTGGAGGCGGTCACCGTTTTGCGTGAGCAGCTTCGAAACGGGTTGGCGGACGTGTTGGCTGAGCACATCACCGGGCGGGAGATCACTGCTCTTTTGGCGAGAACAACTGTGCTGCTTGATGATCCGGTAATGCCGACACCGGATCGGCGACGCCCGATCCCGTGGCCGGCGTTCTAACTCACCCAGCGCGCTTGGCGAGCAACTGCGGTCGGTGGATCAGCGTGGTTTTGCCGTTCGTCGTGATCCATCCGCGCTGAACGAAATCGCACAGCGCCTTGTTGACGCTCTCGCGGGTGGCTCCGATCAACTGTGCGATCTCGGCCTGGGTCAGATCGTGGGTGACGTGCCAGGATTCGCCGGTTTGGGTACCGAAGCGCTGCGCCAAATGCAGCAATTCCTTGGCGACACGGCCGGGCACGTCATCGAAGATGATGTCGAGAAGATGGTTGTTGGCGAGTCGCAAGCGGCCTGCCATGAATCGCAGCAGTTTCTGTGCGATCTGCGGGCGCTCCGTCATCCACACCTGCAGCGTGTCGTCGTCCACGAATGCGGTGCACACGTCCGTGACTGCGATCGCCGTCGCCGTGCGTGTACCCCGGTCGAGAACCGAGACGGCACCGAGGATGTCGCCCGGCCCCCGTACCGCAAGCAACTGCTCGCGTCCGTCGGCGGAATGACAACAGATCTTGACCTTGCCCACCAGGATGATGTGCAACCCATCGGCGGGCTCGTCCTGGCAGTACAGCATCTCGCCGCGCGACACCTGCACCTGTCGCAGTTGGTTGGACAGCGCGCAAATGGTGGCGGGGTCGAGCCCGGACAGAAACCGACGCGGGACAGGACCGCCGCGGTCCGCTGGGGCATTGCAAGCTTCACTGGCGGTTTCACCCTTGCGGCCACCTCCTGAGCCCCCGGCTGACGAGCGACAGGATTCCACTGCCGTGAGGAGTTAAACCTCCGTGATCTACTTGGCCGGTGAGTGCGACCGATGCGGCGCTGGCCGCCGAGGTGGCCAAGGAAGCCGGTGAACTGTTGCTGGCTGTGCGTGAGGAGATCGGCTTCTACGATCCCTACGACCTGGGCGACGCCGGCGACAGGCGGGCCAACACTCTGATTCTCGACCGGTTGCGTGACGCGCGTCCTGATGACGCGGTGTTGTCCGAGGAGGCGACCGACGACATTTCCCGTGTTCAGGCTGATCGTGTCTGGATCGTCGACCCCGTCGACGGCACCCACGAGTTCTCGATGCCCGGCCGAACGGATTGGGCTGTACACATCGCGCTCTGGCAGCGCGACAACGGTCCGCACGGCGGTGGTATCACCGACGCGGCCGTGGCCCTGCCTGCCCGCGGCGAGGTGTACCGGACCGACACGGTGCCCCCTCCGCCGCCGCGCGCCGACGGACCCATCCTCATCACGGCCAGTGCCAGCCGGCCACCGCCGGTGCTGTGGTGGCTGCGCGACCGCCTCGACATCAGGCTTGTGCGCATCGGATCGGCGGGCGCCAAGGCCATGGCCGTCGTCCGCGGTGACGTCGACGCCTACCTTCACGCGGGCGGCCAGTGGGAGTGGGATTCGGCGGCGCCGGCCGGTGTGGTGGCGGCCGCCGGTATGCACGCGACCCGGCTGGACGGCTCGCCGCTGATCTACAACCGTGCCGACCCCTACCTGCCCGACCTACTGATGTGCCGGGCTGAGCTGGCCGATGTGCTGCTCGAGGGCATCTTGTCGGCCTACAAGAACCGTTGACGGGAATGAATCGGCCGGTCTCGGTGTCAATTCCCCTGATGCCTATCCTCGACGCTATGAAATCGTGGCCGGCGCCGACCGTTGTTGCTCTTGACGGTCGCGGTCCGCAGCTACGCCTTTACGACAGCGCTGACCGGCAGGTGCGTCCCGTCACCTCAGGTGACGTCGCGACCATGTATGTCTGCGGCATCACCCCGTACGACGCGACCCACCTCGGCCACGCAGCCACCTACCTGACGTTCGATTTGGTCCATCGGGTGTGGCTGGACTCCGGTCATCAGGTGCATTACGTACAGAACATCACCGACGTGGACGACCCGCTGTTTGAGCGGGCAGCGCGCGACGGCATCGACTGGCGGGAGCTGGCCGACCGCGAAACCGAGCTGTTCTGCCAGGATATGGCGGCCCTGAGGGTGCTGCCCCCGCACGATTACGTCGCGGCCACCGAGGCGATCGCTGAGGTCATCGAGGTCGTCGAGAAGCTGCTGGCCGCCGGCTCGGCCTACATCGCCGATGACGCCGACTATCCCGACGTCTACTTCCGCGCCGATGCCACACCCCAGTTCGGCTACGAATCGGGATATGACCGCGACACCATGCTGCGGCTGTTCGCCGAGCGCGGCGGCGACCCCGACCGCCCCGGGAAGGGCGACGCCCTTGACGCGTTGTTGTGGCAGTCCGCGCGGCCCGGAGAACCGAGCTGGCCGTCGCCGTTCGGGGCCGGGCGGCCCGGCTGGCACGTCGAATGCGCCGCGATCGCGCTCAGCCGTATCGGCACTGATCTGGATATCCAGGGCGGAGGGTCCGATCTGATTTTCCCTCACCATGAGTTCTCCGCCGCGCATGCCGAATCCGCCACGGGGGAGCGGCGATTCGCTCGCCACTACGTGCACGCGGGCATGATCGGCTGGGACGGCCACAAGATGAGCAAGAGTCGGGGCAACCTGGTGCTGGTGTCCCGGTTGCTGGCCGACGGTGTCGACCCCGCCGCAATTCGGCTGGGACTGTTCGCGGGCCACTACCGCACCGACCGCTTCTGGAGCCCGGCTGTTCTCGACGAGGCCAACGACCGGCTGCAGCGCTGGCGCAGTGCTGTCGCCCTGCCGGCCGGACCCGACGCAGGCGATGTGGTGGCCCGGGTCCGCCGCTATCTGGCCGACGATCTAGACACCCCGAAAGCGCTTGCCGCACTTGATGGGTGGACGGCAGATGCGCTCACCTACGGAGGGCACGATCCGGCGAGTCCGCAGGTGGTGGCTGCTCTGGTCGACACGCTGCTGGGTGTCAAGCTGTAGACCTGTCTTGAGCCGTCGGCGTGCAGAGTACGTTTGACCGACATGAGTTCAGTCAGCGGAAAAGTCGTCCTCATCACTGGTGGCGCCAACGGCATCGGCGCGGAGGTGGCCCGCCGCCTGCACAACAGGGGCGCCAAGCTGGTGTTGACCGACCTGGACGAAGATCTTCTCAAAGAGGTGGCGGCCGGGCTGGGCGGCGAGCGGGTCCTGACCGTCGTTGCCGACGTCCGCGATCTGGCAGCCATGCAGGCCGCCGTCGACAAGGGCACCGAGCGTTTCGGCGGCACCGACATCGTGATGGCCAACGCGGGAATCGCGACGACCGGGTCCGTCCTCGGCGTCGATCCGGCCGCGTTCAAGACCCTGATCGATGTGAACGTCATGGGGGTCTTTCACACCGTCCGCGCAGCGCTGCCCTCGGTAATCGAGCGTCGCGGCTACGTGCTGATCGTGTCGTCGGCGGCCGCGTACGCCGCGGCGGCGGGCATGGTGCCCTATGACACCTCGAAGGCCGGCGTCGAACACTTCGCCAACGCGTTGCGCCTGGAGGTCGCCCACCACGGGGTGGCCGTCGGATCGGCGCACATGTTGTGGATCGACACCCCCATGGTCCGCGAGGGCAAAGCCGACTCCGAGGCGTTCCGGGAGATGCTGCGCAGATTGCCAGGGCCGTTGAGCAAGACCACATCGATCGACAAATGCGGCGAGATCTTCGTGGCGGGTATCGAGGGCCGCAAGCGTCAGATCAACTGTCCGCGCTTCGTCGGTCTGTTGCGGTGGCTGAAGCCACTTCTGTCCTCACGGTTGGGCGAACCGCTCACACTGAAGCACGTTCCAGAACTGCTACCGAAGATGGACGCAGAAGCCGTGGCGCTCGGCCGAAGTGTGAGTGCCCGCACCGAGGCGTTGGAGAAGTAGTGCTGCGTTGGATCGCAATCGTTGTCGCATCGCTGATGCTGTTGTCGGGCTGTGGCACGAAAAAGGACGAGGAGGCCGCGACGTCGACTCCGCCACCGGCTCCGGCCGCCGTCACCGGTGAGCAGACCCGGGCCATCGCCAAAGAGGCCTACATCTACGGCTTTCCGATGGTCGACAACTACCGGGTGATGTACTCCTACTTCGTCAACAAAGAGGACCCCGAGTACAAGGGTGGTTGGAACGAAATACACAACAGCGCAGAGGTTTACACGCCGCAGGACAAGGCGGTCCAAACGCCGAACTCCGACACCCCGTACTCCGCCGTCGGTGCCGACCTGCGCACCGAACCGCTTGTCCTGACGGTTCCTCCCATCGAACAGGACCGCTACTACTCCCTCCAGTTCGTCGATCTCTACACCTACAACATGGCTTACGTAGGAAGCCGGACGACGGGCAATGGCGGCGGGAAATACCTTCTGGCGGGCCCGAACTGGCAGGGCGAGAAGCCCGAGGGCATCAACGAGGTCATCAGGTCCGACACCGATCTTGCGCTCGTTCTGTATCGCACCCAGTTGTTCGGACCCTCGGATATCGACCAGGTCAAGAAGATCCAGGCCGGCTATCAGGTGGCACCTCTGTCGGTCTTCCTCAACCAACCACCGCCTGCGCCTGCCCCGGCGATTGACTTCGTCCCTCCGCTGACCCGCGATCAGCAGAGGACCTCGCCGCAGTTCTTCGAGATCCTCAATTTTGCGCTGCGGTTCGCGCCGGCGCCTCCGTCCGAGGAGGAGTTGCGTGCCCGTTTCGCCACCATCGGGATCGGCCCCGACGGGGACTTCGACGCCGACAAGTTGACACCGGAGATGCGATCGGCGATCGAGGACGGATTGGCCGACGCCTGGTCCGAACTGGACACGCTCAGGAAAGAGAAAGTCGACACCGGTGAAGTGGGCTCGGCTCAATTCTTCGGTACCGCAGCCGATCTCAAGGGTAACTACCTGTACCGGATGGCGGGTGCCGCCTTCGGCATTTATGGCAACACCGCGGCCGAAGCGGTGTATCCGAGTGCGAGCAACGACTCCGCCGGTGCGCCGCTGACCGGTGCCAACAACTACACCTACCGGTTCGCCAAGGATCAGCTTCCGCCCGTGAATGCGTTCTGGTCGCTGACCATGTATGAGCTTCCGCAGAGCCTGCTGGTCGAGAACCCGATGAGGCGCTACCTGATCAACTCGTCGATGCTGCCCAGCCTGGTGCCCGACTCCGACGGTGGCTACACGATTTATATCCAGAACGAGTCGCCGGGCATCGAGAAGGAAGCCAACTGGCTGCCGGCGCCCAAGGGTCCGTTTCAGGTGGTCTTGCGGCTGTACTGGCCGAAACCCGATGCACTCAACGGAGTCTGGAAGGCGCCGCAGCCCGACAAGGTTTGACCTGACCTGACCGGGCTAGCGCCCGAAGCCTGGCCCGCGGCGGCGCAGATAGCGCTCGAACTCAGCGGCCAAGGCATCACCGTCGATTTTTCCGATCGCCTCGTGCATGTCCACTTCGGCGTCGCCGCGTTCTTCCAGCGACTGCACATACTCAGCGATGTCGTCGTCCTCGGTGGTCATCTCGGTCACCGCCAGCTCCCACTCCTCGGCCTGCGTCGGCAGGTCAGCCAGCGGCACCTCGATGTCGAGGACGTCCTCGACGCGGCGCAACAGCGCCACGGTGGCTTTGGGGCTCGGCGGCTGCGACACGTAGTGGGGGACAGCTGCCCAGAACGTCACCGCCGGGATACCGGCTTGCACACATGCGTCCTGGAACACTCCGGCGATACCGGTCGGGCCCTCATAGCGCGTCTCCTCCAGCCCGAACATCTTCGCCGAGTCGGGGGAGTACGCCGCGCCGGATACCGGTACCGGGCGCGTGTGCGGCGTGTCGGCCAGCAGGGCACCCAGGATGACGACCGTCTGCACGTTCAGCTTGTCGGCGATCGCCAGCAGCTCGGCGCAGAACGTGCGCCAACGCATATTGGGCTCCACGCCGTGCATCAGCACGATGTCGCGGTTCGACCCGGGGGGGCGACAATGCGAAATCCGCATCGACGGCCAGACCAGCTCGCGGGTCACACCGTCGATCTGCCGAATCACCGGCCGGTTGACCTGGTAGTCGTAGTACGCCTCGTCGTCGACCTCCACGATCGGCTCGGCTTCCCAGATCGCGTCCAGGTGCTCCAGCGCGTCGCTGGCCGCGTCACCGGCGTCATTCCAGCCCTCGAAGGCCGCGACGACGATGGTGTCGCTCAGCTCGGGCAGGCCCGGAGCGGTCGACGATGAGCCGCTTGCGCGAAGCGCATCAGGTCGGCCGTTCGCATCCGATGGTGTCACCAGGCCAGCGTAAGCCTTGTGTGGGGGCTAGGAGCGGCATCGCCACACGGGCCGAATCGCCGGAGCGACTACCAGCTGTGAATGGTCCCGCATGCGGCGTCGACGCGGTCGACACGAAATACGTTCGGGTGCAATCTGGTTAACCTGGGCGACTAGGACATTGCCGATGGATTCACGACTTGGCGCTCATGCGCGCCGCGAACGCCAAGCGGGTCGGGTGGAGCTGGGCGTCCAGCCGTCGGGCGACGACGTAGACTTTTAATGGTCGAGAGGCGTTGCAACGGTTACCTTGGGGTCCTTGGTCCCCACTTGGTATCCGCCACGCTCGGCAGAGTTAAGGACGCCTTCCGCTACGGAAGGAGTGCACGTGAACGCTGTTGACTCGGTCAAATTGGAACCGAACATCCGTCCCGACTGCACCGACGAACTGACGGCAGCTCTGCGCCAGCGGATCATGGTGATCGACGGCGCGATGGGTACGGCGATCCAGCGGGACCGGCCGGATGAGGACGGTTACCGCGGCGACCGGTTCAGGGAATGGCCGACCGCGCTCCAGGGCAACAACGACCTGCTCACCCTGACGCAGCCGCAGATCATCGAGGCGATCCACCGCGAGTACCTCGAGGCGGGCGCCGACATCCTGGAGACCAACACGTTCAACGCGAACGCGGTCTCGCTCTCCGACTACGACATGCATGAGCTGGCCTACGAGCTGAACTACGCCGGCGCCGCCCTCGCCCGTAAGGCCGCCGACGAGTACAGCACGCCAGAGAAGCCCCGCTACGTCGCCGGCGCGCTGGGGCCGACGACGCGGACCGCGTCGATTTCGCCGGACGTCAACGATCCCGGTGCGCGCAACGTCTCCTACGACCAGCTGGTTGCCGCTTACCTCGAAGCTGCCAACGGGCTGGTCGACGGTGGTGCCGACCTCCTCATCATCGAAACGATTTTCGATTCGCTGAACGCCAAGGCGGCGGTGTTCGCCGTCGAGACGCTGTTCGAGGACCGCGGACGCCGCTGGCCGTTGATCATCTCGGGCACCATCACCGATGCCTCCGGGCGGACGTTGTCCGGTCAGGTCACCGAGGCGTTCTGGAATGCGATCCGGCACGCGAAGCCACTCGCGGTGGGCCTCAACTGCGCGCTGGGCGCGCCGGAGATGAGGCCCTACATCGCCGAGGTGGCGCGGATCGCGGACACTTTCGTCTCCTGCTACCCGAACGCCGGCCTGCCCAACGCGTTCGGTGAGTACGACGAGTCCCCGGAGGCTCAGGCCGGCTACCTCGCCGAATTCGCCGAGGCGGGCCTGGTCAACCTGGTCGGTGGTTGCTGCGGAACGGCGCCTCCGCACATCGCCGAGATCGCCACGGTCGTCGAGGGCAAACCGCCGCGCGAGCTGCCGAAGATTCCGGTGGCCACCCGTCTCGCGGGCCTCGAACCGCTCAACATCGACGACGACTCCCTGTTCGTGAACATCGGTGAGCGCACCAACATCACCGGCTCCGCCCGGTTCCGCAACCTGATCAAGGCCGAGGACTACGACACGGCGCTGTCGGTCGCCCTGCAGCAGGTCGAGGTCGGTGCGCAGGTCATCGACATCAACATGGACGAGGGCATGATCGACGGCGTCGCCGCGATGGACCGGTTCACCAAGCTGATCGCGGCCGAGCCGGACATCAGCCGCGTCCCGGTGATGATCGACTCCTCCAAGTGGGAGGTCATCGAGGCGGGCCTGAAGAACGTGCAGGGCAAGCCGATCGTCAACTCGATCTCGATGAAGGAGGGCGAGGAGAAGTTCATCCGCGAGGCACGGCTGTGCCGCAAGTACGGCGCCGCCGTCGTAGTGATGGCCTTCGACGAGCAGGGTCAGGCCGACAACCTGGAGCGCCGCAAGGAAATCTGCGGGCGGGCCTACCGGATCCTGACCGAGGAGGTCGGGTTCCCGGCCGAGGACATCATCTTCGACCCGAACTGCTTCGCGCTGGCGACCGGCATCGAGGAGCACGCGACGTACGGGATCGACTTCATCGAGGCCTGCGCCTGGATCAAGGAGAACCTGCCAGGGGTACACATCTCGGGCGGTATCTCGAACGTGTCGTTCTCGTTCCGGGGCAACAACCCCGTCCGCGAGGCGATCCACGCCGTATTCCTGTTCCACGCCATCAAGGCCGGCCTGGATATGGGCATCGTCAATGCCGGCGCGCTGCTGCCCTACGACTCGATCGACCCCGAGCTGCGGGACCGGATCGAGGACGTCGTGCTGAACCGTCGCGAGGACGCGGCTGAGCGGCTTCTCGAGATCGCCGAACGGTTCAACCAGGAGGGCAAGGCCCGGGGAGATATGGACCCGACCGCAGCCGAGTGGCGCAGCCTCCCGGTCCGGGAGCGGATCACGCACGCCCTGGTCAAGGGCATCGACGCCGACGTCGAAACCGACACCGAGGAATTGCGGGCCGAGATCTCCGCCGCAGGCGGTCGCCCGATCGAGGTGATCGAGGGCCCGCTGATGGACGGCATGAACGTCGTCGGTGACCTCTTCGGCGCGGGCAAGATGTTCCTGCCCCAGGTGGTTAAGTCGGCACGGGTGATGAAGAAGGCCGTGGCGTACCTGCTGCCGTTCATCGAGGCCGAGAAGGTGGAGGCGGGTACCACCGGGACCAAAGACACCAACGGCACCATCATCATGGCGACGGTGAAGGGCGACGTCCACGACATCGGCAAGAACATCGTCGGGGTCGTCCTGCAGTGCAACAACTTCGAGGTGATCGACCTCGGTGTCATGGTGCCCGCCCAGAAGATCCTGGACGCGGCGAAGGAGCACGACGCCGACATCATCGGCCTGTCCGGCCTGATCACCCCGTCGCTGGACGAGATGGTCAACTTCGCTGTCGAGATGGAACGCCAGGGGCTGGAGATCCCGCTGCTGATCGGTGGCGCCACCACCTCGCGCGCCCACACGGCCGTGAAGGTGGCACCGCGTCGCAGCGCTCCGGTGGTCTGGGTCAAGGACGCGTCCCGCTCGGTGCCGGTCGCGGCGGCGCTGCTCGACGACAAGCAGCGGCCCGCCCTGCTGGAGGCCACCGAGAAGGACTACGCGTCGCTTCGCGAACGGCACGCCCAGAAGAACGAGCGGCCGATGCTGACGTTGGAGAAGGCGCGCGCGAACCGGACTCCGATCGAGTGGGAGGGCTACACCCCTCCCGTCCCGGCCCAGGGTCTCGGCGTGCGGGAGTTCTTGGACTACGACATCGCCGAGTTGCGCGAGTACATCGACTGGCAGCCGTTCTTCAACGCCTGGGAGATGAAGGGCAGGTTCCCCGACATCCTCAACAATCCGGTCTCGGGGGAGACGGCCCGCAAGCTGTACGACGACGCCCAGGAGATGCTCGACACCCTGATCAAGGAGAAGTGGCTGACGGCCAACGGCGTCATCGGCTTCTTCCCGGCGAACGCGGTCGGCGACGACTTCGAGGTGTACACCGATGACTCCCGGACCACGGTGTTGACCACGCTGCACAACCTGCGTCAGCAGGGCGAGCACCGCGAGGGCATCCCGAACCGCAGCCTCGGTGACTTCGTCGCGCCCAAGGAAACGGGGATCGCCGACTTCATCGGCGCCTTCGCGGTCACCGCGGGACTTGGCAGCGGAGACAGGATCATGGAGTTCAAGGCCGCCAACGACGACTACAGCGCGATCCTGCTGGAGTCCCTTGCCGACCGGCTGGCCGAGGCGTTCGCCGAACGGATGCACCAACGGGTCCGCAAGGAGTTCTGGGGATACCAGCCCGACGAGCAGCTGGACAACGAGGCGCTCATCGGTGAGAAGTACTCCGGGATCCGCCCTGCGCCCGGCTACCCCGCCTGCCCCGAACACACCGAGAAGGCGACGCTCTGGGAGCTGATGGACGTTCACGAGCGGACCGGCATCGAGTTGACCGAGTCGATGGCGATGTGGCCGGGTGCCGCCGTCAGCGGCTGGTACTTCTCGCACCCGCAGTCGCAGTATTTCGTGGTCGGCCGGATCGCCCAGGACCAGGTCGCCGACTACGCGAAGCGCAAGGGCTGGACCCTGGCCGAAGCCGAGCGCTGGCTGGCCCCCAATCTCGGCTACAACCCGGAGGACTGAGCCATCCGTCGGATCAGCGGAACACGGCGGCGTTCCGCGCCGCCCACTGCGCGACTGATTCGGCAGGCGTTCCCGTGAGTTCGGCGACCAGGCCGTTGGCGTACTGCGGCTCGTCGACGCCAGTTTCGATCTGATCGAGATACCAGACCGCGTATTCGCCCATGGCCGGCCGCAGCGCCGTCTCGGCGTCCGCCCTGCTGCACTGCTCGAACGTGACGTCGACGCCGATCCCCGCGCCGATTTGCTCGGCGATCTCGGCGCGCGTCAGCGCTTCGGGGCCGGTTATCGGGTACATCTTTCCGTCATGGGACTCATCGTGTTGGACCAGGAGCCCCGCGGCCACTCGGGCGATATCGTCCATGGATATCGGCGCCTCGACCACCGACGGATACGGGTCCCGGACTGTTCGTGACGTTTTGACCTGCTCGGACCAGATCGTGAAATTGTCGGTGAATTCGCCGGGCCCGAGCTGGGTGTTGACGAGTCCCGACGCTGAGACCTTGTCGGCGTGTTCCTGCCAATCACCGGCACCCGATAACGCGACGACGTAACCCACCCCGGCCTTCTTCGCCAGCTGGAGCGTGGCCTCCAACGTCTGTGGCAGCGGCGCCAGATACATTCGCTCAACGCCCTCGAGCGCAGCGGGCAGCGTCTCCGGATTGCCAAGGAATCCCGTGACCGCCTCGACGCCGTCGGGCAGGGCGGCTCTCGCCGGGTTCTTGGTCAGAGCGCGGATATCCTTGGCGCCCAACTTGATCAGATGATCCACCACGCGTCGGCCGATGTTGCCTGTTGCCCCTGTCACAAGAATCGTCATGGATTTCACCGTACGTGTGACGCATGACAGAATCGGGGCATGCGTGCGGTCCTTTTCGACATGGACGGCACCCTTGTCGACTCAGAGAAGCTCTGGGACATCTCGCTGACCGCGCTCTATGAGCACCACGGTGGGCGCCTCACGCCGCAGGTTCGCGCTTCGATGGTCGGCGGTTCGGCCGAAGACACCATCCGCGCGGTCTACAAGGATCTGGGTCTCGAACCCGACCCGGCCGCGATGGCGGAGTCCGACCGTTGGCTGCATGAATACACCGCAGAGTTGTTCGACGACGGGTTACCGTGGTGCCCCGGTGCGCGTGAATTGTTGGAAGCCCTTGCCGCGCAGCGAACTCCGATGGCGCTGGTCACCAACACCCAGCGTGCACTGACCGAACGCGCCCTGAACAGCATTGGTAAGCACTATTTTTCGGCGTCGGTATGCGGCGACGAAGTGCCACAGGGAAAGCCGGCGCCCGACGCGTATCAGCGGGCGGCCGCGTTGCTCGGACTGGAGCCGTCGGAGTGTCTGGCGATCGAGGATTCGGTCACCGGCACCGCGGCGGCCGAAGGCGCGGGGTGCCCGGTGCTGGTGGTGCCCAATGACGTCGAGGTGCCCGCAGGTCGCCGGCGCGCACATCTGAGTTCGCTGGCCGGGGTTGGCGTCGCCGACTTGCGCCAGGTCTATGACCAACTCAGCCGCGGCATCGGAGAACGCTCGGCGTAAACGCCCGCAGCACGCTTGCCAGTGGTAAGACGGGGGTAGTCAAGTGACCCGGATCACGCACCGCTGCGAAAGGGACGCCCATGGCAGGCTCCAATGCCCCCGCTGGAGACGAATCCTCACTACCGATCGCCGACGATGACTTCTCATCGGGCGGCACTGCCGTGCGTATCGCTTCGGTCGCCGCGCTCGGCGGCTTGCTGTTCGGCTACGACAGTGCGGTGATCAACGGGGCGGTCGACTCGATCCAAGAGGACTTCGGCATCGGCAACGCCTCACTCGGTTTCGCCGTCGCCTCGGCGCTGCTGGGGGCCGCGGCCGGGGCCATGACCGCCGGACGAATCGCCGACATGATCGGCCGCATCTCGGTCATGAAAATTGCGGCGGTGCTCTTCCTCATCAGCGCCTTCGGAACGGGCTTCGCGCATGAAGTCTGGTCGGTCGTGCTGTTCCGCATCGTCGGCGGCATCGGCGTCGGCGTGGCCTCGGTCATCGCGCCTGCCTACATCGCCGAGACATCGCCGCCGCGGATCCGTGGCCGGCTGGGATCGTTGCAACAGCTGGCCATCGTGTTGGGCATATTTGCGTCGTTCGTCGTCAACTGGCTGCTGCAGTGGGCAGCGGGCGGCCCCAACGAGGTGTTGTGGTTCGGGCTCGACGCATGGCGCTGGATGTTCCTCGCGATGGCAGCCCCTGCCGTCCTGTATGGGGTGCTGGCGTTCACCATTCCCGAGTCGCCCCGGTATCTCGTTGCCAGCCATAAGATTCCGGAAGCCCGCAGGGTGCTGAACATGCTGCTTGGCGAGAAGAACCTGGAAATCACGATCGATCGCATCAAGGAGACGCTGGAGCGGGAGGACAAGCCTTCGCTGCGCGATCTGAAGAAGCCGACGGGCGGCATCTACGGCATTGTGTGGGTGGGTCTCGGGCTGTCGATCTTCCAGCAGTTCGTCGGTATCAACGTGATCTTCTATTACTCGAACGTGCTGTGGCAGGCAGTCGGGTTCAGCGCCGACGAGTCGGCGATCTACACCGTGATCACCTCGGTCATCAACGTGCTGACGACACTGATCGCCATCGCACTGATCGACAAGATCGGGCGCAAGCCGCTGCTGCTCATCGGCTCGTCGGGCATGGCGATCACGCTCATCACGATGTCCGTCATCTTCGCCAACGCGACCATTGGCCCCGACGGCACCCCGAGCCTCCCGGGAGCCTCCGGGGTGATCGCATTGATTGCGGCGAACCTATTCGTGGTGGCGTTCGGCATGTCGTGGGGCCCCGTCGTCTGGGTACTGCTCGGCGAGATGTTCCCCAACCGCATCCGCGCCGCAGCGCTCGGCATTGCCGCGGCAGGCCAGTGGGCGGCCAACTGGCTCATCACCGTCACGTTCCCCGGACTGCGCGAGCATCTCGGGCTGGCCTATGGGTTCTATGGTCTGTGCGCCGTGTTGTCAGGTCTCTTCGTGTGGAAGTGGGTGATGGAGACCAAGGGCGTGTCGCTGGAGGACATGCACGGCGAGATCTTGCATCAGCAGTCGCCCAAGGCCGCCACCTGAGCGCGTGGACCGCGGCGAAACCGCCGTGACTTTGCGCGCGGCGCCGTGACACAATCGCGTCCCGTGAAGACCTTCGACGCCCTGTTCGCCGAACTGAGCGAGCGTGCGCGCACCCGGCCGGCGGGCAGCGGCACGGTCGCCGCGCTGGACGGCGGCGTGCACGGAATCGGCAAGAAAATCCTGGAAGAGGCCGGCGAGGTCTGGCTGGCCGCCGAACACGAGGGCGACGAGGCGCTGGCCGATGAGATCAGCCAGCTGCTGTATTGGACACAGGTGCTGATGGTCTCCCGCGGTCTCACCCTCGACGACGTCTACTCGAAGCTATGACGGATTCTCTCCGCGCAAGCGGCTCATCGGCGAACACGTTGCGCGTCGCCGTACCCAACAAGGGGACGCTTTCGGAATCGGCCGCCGAGATCCTGTCGGAGGCCGGATACCGGCGACGCACCGACCCCAAGGACCTGACGGTCATCGACCCGGCCAATAACGTCGAGTTCTTCTTCCTGCGGCCCAAGGACATTGCGATCTACGTCGGGTCGGGACAGCTCGACTTCGGCATCACGGGCCGCGATCTGGCGTGGGAATCCGACGCGCCCGTGCGGGAGCGACTCGCCCTGGGCTTCGGGTCGTCCACGTTCCGCTATGCGGCGCCCGCCGGTACACCGTGGCGTGTCGAAGACCTCGCAGGCAGGAGAATCGCGACGGCATTTCCCAACCTGGTGCGAAAAGACCTGGCCGCACGGGGGATTGAGGCGACAGTCATCCGGCTCGACGGTGCGGTGGAGATCTCCGTCCAGCTCGGTGTCGCCGATGCGATCGCCGACGTGGTCGGCTCGGGCCGCACGCTCGGATTGCACGACCTCGCGGCGTTCGGTGAGCCCCTGTGTGATTCGGAGGCTGTGCTCATCGAGCGCGAGGACCTTGGCGAGGAGCCCGACGAGAATGCAGCCGCCCGTGACCAACTGGCCGCGCGCGTTCAGGGTGTGGTGTTCGGACAGCAGTATCTGATGCTCGACTACGACTGTCCGCGCACGGTGCTCGAGGAGGCCACCGCGGTCACGCCTGGACTGGAATCACCCACCATCGCTCCACTGGCGGATCCGGCGTGGGTGGCGGTGCGAGCGCTGGTGCCACGGCGGGACGTCAACGCGATCATGGACAGGATCGCGGCGATCGGCGCCAAGGCGATCCTGGCGTCCGACATCCGGTTCTGCCGCTTCTGATTCAACGGGTCAAGGCGAAGCGCCCGTGTTAGCGTCCGGGTGTCGTTTTCACCGGTACGGAGGTTGGCATGACGCATGTCCTCGTTCTCGTGCTCGCTCTGCTGATCGGCGTGATCGCCGGTCTGCGAGCGATGACCGCCCCGGCGGTGGTCGCCTGGGGGGCCATGCTGGGCTGGATCGACGTCGACGGCAAATGGTCGGAGTGGGTGGCCCACCCGATCACCGTCACCGTTCTCACGATCTTCCTTCTCGTGGAATTGGTCACCGATCAGCTGCCGAAAACGCCGAGTCGCAAGACGACACCCCAGTTCGCCACCCGTCTCATCATGGGTGCTTTCGCGGGCGCGGTGATCGGCAGCGCGTTCTTCCACACCTTCAGTTCGATCGGAGCAGGCATTATCGGTGCCGTGCTGGGGACGTTGGGCGGGGCGGCGGTCCGAACGAAGCTCTATGAAGCCAACAACGGTAAGGACCGGCCGGGTGCATTCATCGAAGACGTGGTGGCGGTCGGCGGCGGATTCCTGATCGCCTTCCTGGTCAGCCTCGTCTAACCGCGGTCTATGGCAGAGAAGTTCGACGCCATCATCGTCGGCGCCGGCCAGGCGGGACCGCCGCTGGCAGGCCGCCTCACCGAGGCCGGCCAGACGGTGGCGGTGATCGAGCGCAAGCTCGTCGGCGGTACCTGCGTCAATTCCGGCTGTATTCCGACCAAGACACTGGTCGCCAGCGCCTACGCCGCCCACCTCGCTCGCCGCGGCGCCGAATACGGTATCGGCACAGGCGATATCAGCGTCGAGATGTCCGCTGTCAAGGCGCGCAAGGACAAGATCGTGGTCGGTGACCGCGAAGGTCTGGAGTCCTGGCTCGCCGGCATGAAAGGCGCCACGTTCATCCGCGGCCACGCGCGTTTCGCGGGTCCGCACACCATTCGGGTGGACGACCGGGTACTCGAGGCGGACAGAATCTTCCTCAACGTGGGCGGCCGTGCGGTGGCACCGGATATGCCCGGGCTCTCCGACATCGACTACATGACGAACGTCGGAATCCTCGAACTCGACGAAGTGCCAGGGCATCTGGTCGTCATCGGCGGCAGCTACATCGCCCTGGAATTCGCGCAGATGTACCGTCGCTTCGGTGCCCGCGTGACGGTGATCGAGAAGGGTCCGCGCCTCACCTCCCGCGAGGACGAGGACGTCTCGGCGACCATCAAGGAGATCCTGGAGGCCGAGGGCATCGACGTGGTCGTTGACGCCAGCGATATTCGGTTCACCAAGCTCGACAACGGTTTCGAGGTTGTGCCGCGCAAGGGCGCAGACCCCATCGCGGGGACCCATCTGCTGATGGCGGTCGGGCGACTGCCCAACACCGATGACCTCGGACTCGAGGCCGCGGGCGTCGAAACCGACCGCCGCGGTTACATCGTGGTCGACGACCGGCTGCGCACCAATGTCGAGCACATCTGGGCGATGGGGGATTGCAACGGGCGCGGTGCCTTCACCCACACGTCGTACAACGACTTCGAGATCGTCGCGGCCAACCTGCTCGACGACGACCCGCGTCGCGTCAGCGATCGGGTGACGACCTACGCGCTCTACATCGATCCGCCGCTGGGTCGCGCGGGTATGACGGTCGACGAGGTCCGCAAGTCGGGACGAAAAGCGTTGGTGGGTAAGCGGCCCATGACTCGGGTCGGGCGGGCCGTCGAAAAGGGCGAGACGCTGGGGTTCATGAAGGTCGTCGTCGACGCCGAGACCGAGCTGATCCTCGGCGCCGCGATTTTCGGGGTCGGCGGTGACGAAGTCATCCACTCGATCCTCGACATCATGACGGCGAAGAGGCCTTACACGGCGATCTCACGCACCATGCACATCCACCCCACTGTCAGTGAGCTGGTGCCGACGATGCTCCAGGATTTGCAGCCGCTGGACTAGCGGCCCGACCGACGTTGAGCTGCCGCGTGACGTGTGCGACCCGCCACCCGAGATGGCGACACGTACGTACATCCGAGGGATGGACGTCCTCGGCGTTCGCATCGACATCGGTCGCAGCGCCCGCGCCGAGAAAGAACCCCAGGCGGTTGAGGTCTCCTTCGCTGGCGACCGAACTGTTCCAGCCCGGGCCCAAACCCAGGTTTACCCAATGCATATGGTGCTGCGCGGCGAACACGGACAGCGACACCAAGGTGTTCAGTTTGTCGCCGCTCTTGCCGCCAGAGTTGGTGAAACCGGCCGCGACCTTGTCTCGCCAGGTGCCGTCGACGCAGCGGCGTCCGGTCTGTTCGGCGAACGACTGAAAGGCCGCCGACACGTTGCCCATATAGGTCGCGGAGCCGAACAGGACGCCGTCGGCGGCATCGAGCGTGTCCCAATCCGTATCGCTCATCTGGTCGACGGCGATCAGGGCGACGTCCGCGCCGGCCTCCGATGCGCCGGCGGCCACCGCTTGGGCGAGCGTGGCGGTGTGCCCGAACCCAGAGTGGTATGCGATCGCCAATATCGGCGCGGCGATGTCAGAACCGTTGTGTTTCATGGCTATTGTCCCCTAGCGGATTCGGCCACCTCGCGGTAGCGCTGCGCCCATCCGGGCAGCGGATCGCCGGCCAGATAGGCATCGAGCCGGTCCAGGTAGGCATGTGTGCCGGGGCGGAACCCCTCGGCGTTGCGGACACCGAGCCCGCGATGGGTGAACCGCAACAGCGTGCCATTGCCGTCGGTGCTCAGTTCGTAACGCACCACGCTGTCCTCGATGACCCGTTGGAGCCATTCGTGTTCGAACACGTGCGGCGGGTCCCACACGCGGATGCGGCCGGTCATCTTCTTGTGGTCAGGCGGCGCCGGGGGACCATCGGGCATCATCTCGATGACGCCGCCCTCGCGCGGGTCGATGGTGGTCTGGCCCATCCATTGGTTGCGGTGCTGCGGATCGGTGATCGCGGCCCACACCGCTTCGATGGGGAACGACAGGCGGCGCTCGAATGTGAGCACGGCGCGCTCGCCTTCGATGGTGAGTTTTCCTTCGCGTTCGGTCACTGGTCCTCCCGATGAGTCGCTTGCAGATGCCGTTCCAGGGCGTCGAGGTGATCGGCCCAGTAGCGGCGATAGCGGTCGATCCAGTCGTCGATCGCGACCAGTCCGTCGGCACGCAGCGCATAGATGCGGCGTTGCGCGTCGGGGCGGACTTCGACGAGGCCGACTTCGCGCAGGACCCGCAGATGCCGTGACACCGTGGGCTGGGTCAGCCCCGGCAGAGTCGCCACCAGGTCACCCGCGGTGCGCTCACCCTCGATCAGTGCGTCCAGCAGTGCTCTGCGGCTCGGTTCGGCGACGGCCTCGAAGACGTCCATGCGGCCAGTATTGCAAAGTATCTATATAGACGCAAGAGTATATACTTACGTTGTCCCTCGAGCCTGCTCGCAGATCGCAATTTTCGCCGAATCGGCGATCTGTGCGCAGTCTCGGCGGCTTGCGCTCAGACTCAGCGCCGCTGGACCAGCAGCGTCTGTGCGGAGGTGCCGACGAACCCCTGCCGGTCGAACAACTCAGCGGTCGTGACACCGATCGCGTCGGGACCGATCGAGCCACGGGCCCGCAGCGCGAAGTCCTCGCCGACGGGCAGCCGGTGCAGGTGCACCACGGTGTCGGTGTTCATGAACATGAACTGCGCTGGATCCAGCGCCGCACCCGCACCGTTGGCGGAGTCGACCACCATCGCGAGCCGCTGCAGGGCCGTCGTCGGCTCCGAATCGACCAGCGGCACAAGGGGGCTAAGCCACACCACGTTGCCGGTCTCGCCCATCTCGGGTTGACGCCGCCAGGTCACCGTCTCCAGATAGCCCTTCGCGCCAACCCAGCTGTGCGGCACCGGGATAGCCTCACCCTCGACCAGCGGGGGATAGCGATCGGTGGCCACGTCGGCGGTGTCGCCGGGGGCCAGCAGCCAGACGGTGACCCGCGCGACCGGCCGGTCGGCGCCGCCGGACCTTGCCGCCGACATCTCGGCCATCATCAGCGAGATCCGCTTACCCGGACGTTCGACCCATGTCCGCACCTTCACCTGCGCGACGGGAATTGCCCCGAGGATGTCGAGCGTCAGCCGTCCTACACGCAGACCCGAACCCGCAGCCAACTCCTCGATCGATTTGGTCATCAACGCGAGCGGCGGTGAGCCATGCTGGATTTCGGGATCCCAGTTGCTGCGGGTGCCGTCGGTCGAATCGAACATCAGAAAGTCGCCGTCGGCGTCAAGCCGACGGTAGTAGCAGTCGATCACGCAGCCGACTCCTCGGTGTGCACCACCGTTTCATCATCACCTTCGTCGGGGGCCTTGGGCCACCCGGGGTACGGCGGTGGGGTGCCGCCGAATACGGGGCAGTGCGCGTGGTGAGCGCACCAGTCACACATCCGCGACGGATGCGGACGGAAATCACCTGTGGCACCGGCAGATTGGATAGCCCGCCAGATGGCCATCAACGTCTTCTCGAAGCGCAGCAGTTCGTCGAGGTCGGGCGTGTAGTCCAGGATCTGGCCGTCGGCCAGGTAGAGCAGCCGCAGCCGCGCGGGCAGCACGCCACGGGAGCGCAGCAGCGCCACGGCATAGAACTTCATCTGGAACATGGCCTTGAATTCGGCAAGGGCCCGAGCCTCGGGCGGAGCCTTGCCGGTCTTGTAGTCGACGACCCTCAGCTCGCCTGTGGGCGCGACATCGATGCGGTCGACGAAGCCGCGCAGCAGGGTGCCGTCCTCGAGTTCGACTTCGACGCGCTGCTCGCAGCTCTGCGGATCGAACCCGGTCGGATCTTCGAGGCGGTAGTAGCCGGACAGCAGTGCGCGCGCCTCAGCGAGGAGTTCGGCCCGCAGCCCGGGCTCGAAGTCGTCGGCGAGTTCGGGCTGTTCGGCCACCAGGCGCTCCCAGGCCGGGTCGACGAGCGTCATCGCGGTATCGGGGACGCGCTGGGCGGCGGGTAACGCGTAGAGCTGTTCTAAGGCGGCGTGTACCACCGAACCACGCACCTGCGCCGCCGAGGATGGCTCGGGCAGCCGGTCGATGGCGCGGAATCGATAGAGCAACGGGCACTGCTTGAAGTCCGCGGCCCGCGACGGCGACAGCGCAGGACGCCGAAAGGCGGTCGGCTCCTGCTCGGCTGTCATGAGTTCAGCGTATGGCGGCACCCCGACAACAACCAGGAGACCCGCGCACCCGTCGCGGGGCGTTGACTGGCAGGCTGAACTGCTGTGAACAGGACCGGGCCATTCGCAGTCGGTGATCGCGTGCAGCTCACCGACGCGAAGGGCAGGCACTACACGATGCTGCTGAAGCCTGGCGGCGAGTTTCACACGCATCGCGGGATCATCGACCTCGACAGCGTCATCGGGCTGCCCGAGGGCAGCGTGGTCAAGTCCACCAATGGCGATCAGTTCCTCGTGCTGAGACCGCTGCTGGTCGACTACGTGATGTCGATGCCCCGCGGCGCACAGGTCGTTTACCCGAAGGATGCCGCCCAGATCGTGCACGAGGGAGACATCTTCCCCGGCGCACGCGTGCTGGAGGCCGGCGCCGGCTCGGGTGCGCTGACGTGCTCGCTGCTGCGCGCCGTCGGTTCGGAAGGACAGGTCACTTCGTACGACGTGCGCGAGGACCACGCCGAGCATGCGCTGCGCAACGTGGAGACGTTCTTCGGGGAACGCCCCGACAACTGGGATCTGGTGATCGCGGACGTCGGCGACTATGCGGGCCCCGAAGTGGACCGGGTCGTACTCGACATGCTGGCTCCGTGGGAGGTGCTTGAGTCCGTTGCCAATGCCCTCGTTGCCGGCGGCGTGCTGATGATCTACGTCGCGACTGTGACTCAACTCTCACGCACGGTCGAGGCATTGCGTGAACAGACGTGCTGGACCGAGCCGCGAGCCTGGGAGAGCATGCAGCGCGGGTGGCATGTTGTCGGGCTGGCCGTGCGCCCGCAACACACGATGCGCGGGCACACCGCGTTTCTGATCAACGTGCGCAAATTGGCACCGGGTGCGATCGCGCCCATGCCGCTGCGGCGCAAGCGTCAACTCGGCGGGTCCATTTAGTCGTCTGTGCTGCGCCGCAGCCCGCGCCGGGTGGACAACAGCTCCATCTCGGGTCGCGCAGCCACAAGTCGCTCGGCGGCGTCGAGCACGTCGACGACATGGCCGCGGTCAGCAGACACCAATGCGATGCCAACGCCTGCACGCCTGTGTAGGTCCATCGAGCCGGTCTCGGCTGCCGAGACCGCGAATCGGCGGTGCAATTCGGCGATGACCGGCCGGATGACGGACCGCTTCTGCTTGAGCGAGTGCACATCCCCGAGAAGCAAGTCGAACTCGAGCCAGCCGATCCACACGGAAAAACGTGCCTAGCGCGGGGGCGGCAGGGGCGAGGGGGCGCTCGGTGTCTGCGACGCGTCTGCATCCGGCGCAAGCAACTCGTCGGCGCTGCGGCGCGCCAGCTGCCAGGTGTCGTCGGTGAGGATGAATTCCAGTGGGTAAGAGAAGTCGCCGGCCTGCGGGTTGGCGGACTTGAGGGAAATCACGGCCGACACGGTGTCCGGCGTCCCCGGGACCCAGCGCACATCCCGGGCATCGAAGGTGAGCGGGGTATAGCCGTTTTGGCTCAGCGCCCGACCGAACTTGTCCATCGCGGCGGCATCGCCGGGTGCGGCGGACTCGATCAGCGCGGTTTTGTCCGCTCCCGGGACGTTGGAATCGGCGATCCGATTCATCACGTCGGCCAGCGCGGTGGGCGGCGGCAGCGGAGCGACGGGCGGGCCCGCAGGCACCTGGTCGGCGACGGTGGGTGCGGCCGTTTCCGTCGCGGCCTGAGGCTGCTTCTGCTCGCTTTCCGCACCACATGCGCCAAGCCCGAGCGCCGCCGCGATTGCGACGGCGCTCAGGATCATGGCACCGGTGTTGCGGTGCACCGAATGTCTAGCCGACAGCCGACATCAACGCCATGAGCGACTGCTTGGACATCTGCCAGCCGGTGGGGCTGGGACCGGGAACGAACGCGATGTTCTGGCTCGCCACCCCGCCGTTGGCCGCCGTCGCGGTGACGTCGGCGGTCACTACCGGACCGTTCTGGTCGATGTTGATCAGGCTGAAGGAGAGCGGAAACTTGCCTTCGGCCTGCGCTTCGCGCAACTTCGTGTCGGCCACCCGGCCTTCGATCCGGCCGATGCCACCCTGGATGTAGGGCGCCTTGGAGCCAGACAAGCCCGGGCCGCCCAACGCCTGAAGCGTCTGGAGCAGTGGTCCCTGCAGGTCTGGGGCGGGCGCCTCCGGCATCGGGATGTCCCACACGACCGGCGCCACGCGCGGTGAGGCCACTGCATCCGAGGATGCAATGGAAGTCACACCTGCCGCGGCACCGGCGATGACGACGGCTGTTGCCGCGCCGCTAACGAGGGCTTTCAGGGTCACGATTGTCCTTTCGTTGGGCCCAATTCACGATTGAGGTTAACAAGTGTTGCTGGTGTGTCGAATTCCTAGAGCGCACACAAAGGCTGAATCGCCGGTAGCTTTGAAGTTGTTACTGCACCACCATCCGGTGCGGGAGGGAGCGCAACATGAGCGAGTCCGAGCGTTCTGAAGGATTTGGAACACCCCACGAGTCAGGCATGTCCAGCGAAGAGGCCGCCGAACTCGAAGAACTGCGCCGCGAGGCTGCCCTTTTACGTGAGCAGCTCGAGAGTGCGGTAGGACCCCAGAGTGGTCTGCGTAGCGCCCGCGACGTACACCAACTCGAGGCCCGGATCGACTCGCTCGCGGCACGCAACGCCAAACTGATGGAAACTCTCAAGGAAGCGCGGCAGCAGTTGCTGGCCTTGCGTGAGGAGGTCGACCGACTGGGTCAGCCGCCGAGCGGCTACGGCGTACTGCTGGCGGTCCAGGACGACGAGACCGTCGATGTGTTCACCTCCGGCCGCAAGATGCGGCTGACGTGCTCGCCGAACATTGACACCAAGACCCTGAAACAGGGCCAGACCGTCCGCCTCAACGAGGCGTTGACGGTGGTCGAGGCGCACCACTTCGAAGCAGTCGGCGAGATCAGCACGCTTCGCGAGATCCTCTCCGACGGGCACCGCGCGCTGGTGGTCGGCCACGCCGACGAGGAACGCATCGTCTGGCTCGCCGAGCCCCTGGTAGCCGCCGAGTTCCTGCCAGAGGATCCCGAAGCGATCGATGACGATAACGACGAGCGTCCGCGCAAGCTGCGTCCGGGTGACTCACTGCTGGTCGACACCAAGGCAGGGTATGCGTTCGAGCGCATCCCGAAGGCTGAAGTCGAAGACCTGGTCCTCGAAGAGGTCCCCGATGTGAGCTACAACGACATCGGCGGCTTGGGCCGGCAGATCGAACAGATTCGCGACGCTGTCGAGCTGCCGTTCCTGCACAAGGAGCTCTACCGGGAGTATTCGCTGCGGCCGCCCAAGGGCGTGCTGCTCTACGGCCCGCCCGGCTGCGGCAAGACGTTGATCGCCAAGGCGGTCGCCAACTCGCTGGCCAAGAAGATGGCCGAGGTTCGTGGCGATGATGCCCGCGAGGCGAAGTCGTACTTCCTCAACATCAAAGGTCCCGAACTGCTGAACAAGTTCGTCGGCGAAACCGAGCGCCACATTCGGCTGATCTTCCAGCGCGCCAGGGAGAAGGCTTCCGAGGGCACTCCGGTGATCGTGTTTTTCGACGAGATGGACTCGATCTTCCGTACCCGCGGCACGGGCGTCAGCTCGGACGTGGAGACGACTGTTGTTCCGCAGCTGCTGTCGGAGATCGACGGCGTCGAGGGACTGGAGAACGTGATCGTCATCGGTGCCTCCAACCGCGAGGACATG
Organism: Mycolicibacterium tusciae JS617; assembly: GCF_000243415.2. The sequence continues at coordinate 1,198,711 of NZ_KI912270.1, read as the reverse complement.
ATCGACCCGGCGATCCTGCGACCCGGCCGTCTGGACGTCAAGATCAAGATCGAACGGCCGGATGCCGAAGCGGCACAGGACATCTTCTCCAAGTACCTGGTCGAGGCACTTCCCGTGCACGCCGAGGATCTCGCCGAGTTCGGCGGCGACCGCTCGGCGTGCCTCAAGGCGATGATCGAAAAGGTCGTCGACCGGATGTACGCCGAGATCGACGACAACCGGTTCTTAGAAGTCACCTACGCCAACGGCGATAAGGAAGTCATGTACTTCAAGGACTTCAACTCCGGCGCCATGATCCAGAACGTCGTCGACCGCGCGAAGAAGAACGCGATCAAAGCGGTGCTGGAGACGGGGCAGCCTGGTCTCCGTATCCAGCACCTGCTCGACTCGATCGTCGACGAGTTCGCCGAGAACGAAGACCTGCCCAACACCACCAATCCCGATGACTGGGCTCGGATTTCGGGCAAGAAGGGCGAGCGGATCGTCTACATCCGCACGCTGGTCACGGGCAAGTCGTCGAGCGCTTCACGCGCGATCGATACCGAGTCGAATCTGGGCCAGTACCTCTAGACGCACTGGCCAGTTCGGCTCGTCGTCGGACTAAGCGCAGAGGTTGGCAGCGGCCGCGTCGTAGAGCACCTGTGCATGCTCGGCGGTGATGTCGTTGCTGGTGTTCGTGTAGATGGACACCACGGTGGTGCCCTCGGGGACGCCGGCGGCGATCTCGTTGCATACTGCCTGGCCCATGCTGAGCGCCGCTTCGTTCGGCTCGATGCCGCCCGCCTGGACTTCCTCGTAGAACGTCGCTTCATCCGCAGATGCCGGTGCTGCGAGCGCCAGGCCAAGTGCCAACGCGCCGATCGTGCCTACCAAAAGCTTCTTCATTGTTGAATGCCCTTCACCCTGATGTTCCGCATCGTTATCCGAGCCTGGGTGTGGCCATCGGACCACTCGGCACGTTGCATTGGCGCAGTTTAGGCTAACTATTTGATACCCGCGACCGGAATGAACGTTGTCGTCAATTAGTCGCCTCCGATACGGCTGACCTGGGTGAACGCACCCCTGCACCCCCACGAGCGTGCGAATCCGTTCCCAGCAAACGGCGAAATCGACGCACTTTGCGCGCGTTCACGCCGCGGGGAACGTAATTTCGCATTATGTCCAACATGTCTGGCGATCGAGATTTCACCGTGATCGGCGATGTATTCGGGAAGCGCTACGGCGAAGTCCTTCTGGTCAATTCCACCGAATCCGGACCCGAAGCGACGGTGTACAACACATTTCCTGTCAACGATTGTCCGGCGGAATTGTGGGACAAGTTGGATGCAACCACCATTGCTGTGGAAAATGATGCGGTGGCCGCATTGCTCAACGGGCCGCGCTATTGGCTGATGAGCGGCATCGGTAAGCGTGACCGAGAGAATTTGGAGCACAAGACTTTCGGCGGTCTTGAGATGATCAGACAAGCGACGGTGAAGTTGGCGTCGATGAACCCGGCGCCATACCAACTCAACCGGGTGAACCGTAAGGCCCTTTTCACGTTTGACGCCGGCCGTGAGCTCTATGAGCTCATCGATCCGGATGGCCGGCGGTGGGTCATGCAGACCTGGAGCCAGACAATCGATCCCGCATTGTCGCTAGCCGATCTGCCGGGACTCGCTAGCCGCCTTTCACTGCCCGCCGGTTGGCGCTACGAAGCGCGAACACCGACCTCGGCGTTGCGCGTCGACACCACCGACCAAGACGCCACCGTGACGCAGGACGACCTGGCCAACAGCTATTCGCTTCAGGCGGGCCCTTGACCCCTGTCCATCTCGAGATAGGCGTCGCGGCCGGCCAGGCTGACCGCCACATCGGAGATCAGCGGGTCGAAGAACCGCTCGCGGTAGATCGGATCGACGCTGGTGCTGACGGTGAAGTACAGGCCCGACAGCACCGCCACAAACAACGAGACGTGCACGATGGTCTGCGCTACGGGGACGTGGATGCCGAACCAGGTTCCCGCGCAGGGCGGTTCTCCGACTGGACAGGTCTCCTCCGATGACCACAGCACCGCCACATCGTCGGGGACGGCGACGATTCCGAGCGCTACGAAGAACACGAACAACCCCGCGGTGAAGAGCACCACTTGGATAGCCTGCGCCACCACCATCACCGCGACGACGTTGACCTGTTCGGCGAACGACAGTGGAGAGCGCGCCGCCGCGTGACTCCCGGTCGCGAGCGGCGTGCCTTCGAGGAGCTTGGCTTGGTCCGTCTGTCCGGCTCGATCCTCGCGCAGCGCCTTCACCTCGTCACGGATGGTGGTCACCATGAAGAGGACCGCCACGAGGGCGAGGAATCCGATGGTCTGCCAGAGCCTTTCGCGGGTCGTCCGGGCCGCCAGCTGCCACAGCTCGCCGGTGAAGAACACCACCACGGTGAGCATCAACAGCGGCAGCGCACGGCTCATCAACGTGCCGAGCGCACCTACCTGAAGCCATGCGAATCTGAACGCCCACAGCACAATTGAACCGATGCCGATGTACGTCAGCCAGATCGCCAGGACTGCAACAAACGCGAATCCGACGATCTCGGCCGCGGCGATCCCGGAGAAGCCGCTGTCGGCGAACGGCAGCCCGAACACGAACAACGCCATTACGAGCAGGGCTGCTGACCTTCGGCCGGCTTCGCCGCGCGTCGTGCCTGAACGATGCAGCAGGTAGAGCGCAAACGGCGCAGCAATCAGCGCCAGGGTGAGCACGCCGAGCCGGATCGCGTAGCCGTAGTACGGGTCGCCGTCGGTCAGCTCGGCCAGCGTCATCGTCAGCGCGATCAGCGCTCCGATGCCGCTGACCATAGGTGCCGACCGATCAATCAGCGCGCGCGACCGGACCCGGCGGGTCAGGACCAGCGGCAGCCCGCGATGGAGAAACCATTCGTGGACGTTGGACATGTCGGACACGCGCATATTGTGCGTGAAACCCGGGCCGCGTAGGTGTCAGCGCGCCGGAACTGCGGCCCGGTAGCGGTTTCGGGCGACCAATGTGAGCGCAAGGTCATCGCTGAGCGGGTCGAGGAACTGCTTTCGGTACTCGCCGTCGCCTGCGGACTTTGCGCTGACGTACATGAACGTCAGCGCGGCGAGGAACATCGTCACCTGAATCAACGACTGCGGTACCGGGATCGTCATTCCGAGGAATGTTCCATCACTGGACCCCTCGCCGCGTGTCCACGCCGACAGCACTTCCGGCGAGAGCAGGATCAGGCCGAGAATCAAGAAGATCACCGCCGTGACGATGGCGACGACGAAGATGTGGGCGAGTTGCGAAACCGCAAGCACGAACATGACATTGAGCCGCTCGGCACGATTGAGGGTCTGCGTCTCGGTCGGATCGGGCATCGCGGAAAACGGAGTGTCGGTCAGTTCCGAACTACGACCGACGGCGGCATCCGGCGCCTCGATCACCGGCCGGAATCGGTCGGTGGTAACCGCCACCACGAACGCCGCGGCGATCAGCGACAGGAAGATCAGCGCGAGCCACATCCGGCCGCGCGAGATGGTGGATGCCATGAGCCACACCGGCGAATTGAAGAACACCAGAAACGTCAGAAGCAGCACCGGCAATGCGCGGATCATCAGCGTCCCCACCGCCGCGAGATGAGAGGACGTCATCCGTGCGGTCCACGCCAAAACCGAGCCGAGGCCGGACGCGGTCATTGCCAAGATCGCGGCGATGACCACCGCCTCGAAGATCAGATCGGCCAGCATCCGAGGGCTCGGTCCGCCGATGATGCCGCCGACGATCCCGGCGACGACGGCAACGATCGCTGCCACAGTGCGACCCCGCACGGTGGAGATTCTGGACACCAGCCAACCGGTCAGCACGGCGACGGGCAGCACCAGAACAAGCAACCCCAGAACGAACCACTCGGTGCGGGTCGGCTCGCCCGCGATGTTGACGGTGTATTTCCCCGTGATTTGGACGACCACGGCCGAATTGATCATGAACACCGCGAACGCCGCCAGGGCAGGCGCCGATCGCGGCCAGAGCCGACGGACCAGCCGACCGGGACGCAACACCGCAGGCAGGCCGTGCTCGAGGAACCAGGCGTCCGCCGCCCGTCGTTGGGCAACGTCAATCATGGAGCACCGGACGCCCAGGGGTGGAGGTCAGCTGGACCGCCGCCCGCCACAACAGCAGGCCGGTCTGTACGCCGACGGCGATGGACATCATCGAGATCAGGGTGGCGCCGAACACAGCGGTGCTGTGGGTGCCGATCAGCTGGGTCACGCCCATGAAGCCGAGGCATCCGGGGACCAGCAGCCAAAAGCCGGGAAGCACCAGCGACATGGTCGGAGGCGTGTTCGGGCGGTGCGATATCGCCAGCGCGATCAGGATCAGCGTCAGCCCGCCGCCGAAACCGCTGGCATAACTGCCGAGCAGCTCGTTGCCGATCCACTGGCCGGCGTAGGCGGTGTACAGCATCAACGCCATCCATGGCAGGAAACTCGTCGGCGGAGCGAAGTTCAGCCAGATGCCGATTCCGTACACCAGTACGCCGAGGACGGGCGCCCACGGCCCGAGCCGGTTGAGTTCGGTGGTGACGAGGTTGGTGTCGGCGACGCCCGCGAGCTGCGCGGCGATCAGTATCCCGAACGCCAGCTGGGCGATCTGCATGAAACCGGCGACCAGTCGGCTGGCGCCCGATACCACGTGGCGGGTCGACAACTCGATGACCGCGAGGGTGATGGCCGCGCCGGGAAGGAAGGTCGCCAAGGGAGCGGCGAGCGCGCGCAGGCTGTCGATTCCGACGTGGAAGCGATTGTGAAACGAGAACACGATGTAGGCGACCAGGAATGCGCAGACGGTCGGCAGCATGTAGCCGATCGCCTCGATGCGCCGGCCCGCCACCGACAGCACACCGACCAGCAGACCCAAGGTCGCCGCGCCGATGAGGCTCAACGGTGTCGGCTGAAGGATCAGGGCCAAGCCGGTGCTTTGTACCGCGTATCCTCCGATTGTCAGCCACACCGGAAATCGCCTGTCCAGGTTGCGGATTCGCTCGATTTCGGCCATTCCGTCCTCGGGGGCGACCGTCCCGCTCGGTGCACGCGCTACCAGCTTTGCGAGCGGAAACGACTGGTCGTAGCGCAGGACGAAGTCGGGGTTCGAGATGTAGAGGCTCTCGCCTGTCGGACTTCCGACTTGGACGTAATTCGGCAGTGCGAGGAACTGGTTGTCGAGCCCGTAGGCCTTCGAGGTCGCCGACATCACGGCGCTCACCATCGTCACCGGATAATTGGCCGCCGACATGGTGGCACCGAGCGCAGCGACGAACCGGCTCGCCGCGGCGTCGCGGTCGGCAGCTGGGTCGTCGCTCTCAGACGGCACGGTCGCAGGCTACTGCGGGACCCCGAAACCGGACAGCCTAGGCTGGCCACATGCAGCGGATTATCGGAACAGAGGTCGAATACGGCATCTCGTCGCCGTCCGATCCCACCGCCAATCCGATACTGACCTCCACCCAGGCGGTGCTGGCGTACGCGGCGGCCGCGGGGATCCAGCGTGCCAAGCGCACCCGCTGGGATTACGAGGTGGAATCGCCCCTTCGCGACGCCCGCGGGTTCGATCTGAGCCGGTCGGCGGGCCCGCCGCCGGTGGTGGACGCCGACGAGGTCGGCGCGGCCAACATGATCCTCACCAACGGCGCTCGGCTGTACGTCGACCACGCCCACCCCGAGTACTCGGCGCCCGAATGCACCGACCCGCTTGACGCGGTGATCTGGGACAAGGCCGGTGAGCGGGTGATGGAGGCCGCGGCGCGGCATGTCGCGAGCGTCCCGGGAGCCGCCAAACTGCAGCTTTACAAAAACAACGTGGACGGCAAGGGCGCGTCGTACGGGTCGCACGAGAACTATCTGATGTCGCGCCAGACGCCGTTCTCGGCGGTGATCGCAGGTCTGACACCTCATCTGGTGTCACGCCAGGTGATCACCGGTTCTGGCCGGGTCGGTATCGGCCCGTCGGGCGATGAGCCGGGGTTCCAGCTGTCGCAACGTTCGGATTACATCGAGGTAGAGGTCGGCCTCGAGACGACGCTCAAGCGCGGCATCATCAACACCCGCGATGAGCCGCATGCCGACGCCGACAAGTACCGGCGACTGCACGTCATCATCGGAGACGCGAACCTCGCGGAGACGTCGACGTACCTCAAGGTCGGCGCTACCGCGCTGGTGCTCGATCTGATCGAAGAGGGGATGGACCTCACCGATCTGGCGCTGGCCCGGCCGGTGCACGCGGTGCACGTCATCAGCCGCGACCCGACGCTGCGTGCCACGGTCGCACTCGCCGACGGCAGGGAGCTGACCGCCCTTGCACTGCAACGCATTTACCTCGACCGGGTGGCCAAGCTCGTAGACAGCCGCGACCCCGATCCGCGCGCCGCGGATGTCGTCGAAACCTGGGCGAATGTCCTCGACCTGCTCGAGCGCGACCCGATGCAGTGCGCGGAGATCCTGGACTGGCCGGCGAAGCTGCGGCTGCTGGAGGGATTCCGCCAGCGGGAGAACCTCAGCTGGTCGGCACCGCGGCTGCACCTGGTCGACCTGCAGTACTCCGACGTCCGGCTGGACAAGGGCCTGTACAACAGGCTGGTCGCCAGGGGATCGATGAAGCGATTGGTCACCGAACAGCAGGTGATCGACGCCGTGGACAGCCCGCCGACCGATACCCGGGCGTACTTCCGTGGCGAATGTCTTCGGCGGTTCGGGGCGGATATCGCGGCGGCGAGCTGGGACTCGGTGATCTTCGACCTCGGGGGCGATTCCCTCGTCCGGATTCCGACACTGGAGCCGTTGCGCGGCAGCAAGGCTCACGTCGGGGCCCTGCTGGACTCCGTGGACAGTGCCGCCGAACTGGTGGAACAGCTCACCAACTGAGCGTGCTATCCACGGCATAACGGGCGTCGAACGGTAGGGTGGAGGCACGGCGGGCAGGCAGTTTGCCCATCCGTCAAGGGCACAGACTTAGCAGGAGGCGGCGATGGCGCAGGAGCAGACCAAGCGTGGTGGCGGCGGTGGTGAGGACGACGACCCCACCGGCAACGCGGGGGCCGGCCAGGAGCGTCGCGAAAAGCTCGCCGAAGAGACCGATGATCTGCTCGACGAGATCGACGACGTGCTGGAAGAGAATGCCGAGGATTTCGTGCGCGCATATGTCCAGAAGGGTGGCCAGTGACCTGGCCGAACCGCGAACAGCAGGCCTTTTCGAGTTTTGCGCCTACCGGTGCCCCGATGGTCTCGGCTGTCCCAGTGAATCTGTCGTCGTTCTCTGAGCTGCTGCGCCGCCAGGCCCCCGAGCTTCTCCCCGTGAACAAGTACGCCACCCTCCCGACGGATGCGGTTCCGCACGGCACCACGATCGTGGCGTTGAAGTTTCCGGGCGGCGTCGTGATGGCGGGTGACCGCCGCTCCACGCAGGGCAACATGATCGCCGGCCGCGACGTGCAGAAGGTCTACATCACCGACGACTACACCGTGACGGGCATTGCCGGTACCGCGGCGATCGCGGTCGAGTTCGCACGGCTGTACGCGGTAGAGCTCGAGCATTACGAGAAGCTCGAGGGCGTCGCACTGACGTTCGCGGGCAAGGTCAACCGGCTCGCGACCATGGTTCGGGGCAATCTCGGCGCCGCACTGCAGGGCTTCGTCGCCCTGCCTCTGCTCGCCGGGTACGACCTCGATGACCCCAACCCGCAAGCCGCCGGTCGCATCGTGTCCTTCGACGCCGCGGGCGGCTGGAACTTCGAGGATGAGGGCTACCAATCGGTGGGATCGGGTTCGATCTTCGCCAAGTCCTCGATGAAGAAGCTTTACGTGCAAGTTGCGGACGCGGATTCCGCGCTGCGGGTGGCAGTAGAGGCGCTCTACGACGCCGCCGATGATGACTCCGCAACCGGTGGACCGGATCTGGTACGGGGCATCTACCCGACGGCCGTGGTCATAGGCGCTGACGGGGCAGAGGAAGTGCCCGAGCAGCGTATTGCCGACTTTGCGCGGCAGGTTATCGAAAGCCGTTCCCGGGCTGATACTTTCGGTCCAGATGCGACACACCGGTCCACCGACGCGCGGGGAGACTCGTGAGCTTTCCATATTTCATCTCGCCCGAACAGGCGATGCGCGAGCGTTCCGAGCTCGCGCGCAAAGGCATAGCCCGCGGCAGAAGCGTCGTGGCGCTCGCGTATGCCGACGGCGTGCTGTTCGTCGCCGAGAATCCGTCGCGATCACTACAGAAGGTCAGTGAGCTCTACGACCGGGTGGGGTTCGCGGCCGTCGGTCGATTCAATGAGTTCGACAGGCTGCGTCGTGGCGGCATCCAGTTCGCCGACACTCGCGGCTACGCCTACGCGCGGCGCGACGTCACCGGTCGTCAGCTGGCCAATGTGTACGCCGAAGCGCTCGGCACGATCTTCACCGAGCAGGCCAAGCCATATGAGGTCGAGCTGTGCGTAGCTGAGGTCGCGCACCATGGTGAGACGAAGGCCCCTGAGCTCTACCGGATCACCTACGACGGGTCGATCAACGACGAGCCCCATTTCGTCGTGATGGGCGGCACCACAGAACCGATCGCCGAGAAGCTCAACGAGAACTACACCGAGAACGCAGGCCTTTCGGCGGCGGCGAAGATCGCGATCGACGCGCTGAAGGCCGGCATCAACGGTGAGTCGCGCACCATCGATGCCTCCACTCTGGAGGTGGCCATCCTCGATGCGAACCGGCCCCGCCGCGCATTCCGGCGGATCACCGGCTCAGCACTGGAAGTGCTGTTGCCCGAAGAGGATTCGGCTCCCGAGGAAACCTCGTCTGACGAATAGGTAGCCGTCTCAACTGGTGTCAGTGGGGCGAGCTCGGATCAGGATGAGTTCCGCGAACTGGTCGGGGCATTCCAGTGGCGTGAAATGTCCGGCGTCGAAGGCGAAGTGCAGCGTCGCATCGGTGAAGTAGGAATCGAGGCGGTCGGACCACTCACGAGGGAACAACGGATCGTGTTGTGGCCACAGCACATCGGTGGGTACGTGAATCTTGATCGCGCGATCCGGCGGCAGTTCGGTCAGAGATTGGGCGATCATTCCCGCGCCGGCGCGATACCACGCGATTGACGCGGTGAATGCCCCCGGCAGCGCATAATCCGCCACCAGCCGGTCCAGATCATCTTCGGGGACAGCGAAATTCGGTGCGGACCAATGCTGCCAGAAGTGCCTCAGGTATTCCCGTACGGCGTCGGGATTGCCGTCGATCAGCTGCGGGGCCACCGGGAGTTGGTGAAAGGCTTGGTACCAGAATTCGCTCTGGGCCCGAGCGGTCAGCACCCGGTCGCCCGCACCGGGCAGTGGAGGAGAAAGCACCAAAGCCGACACCAGGTCGGGCTCCATTCGCGCGATGCTTTGGGCGACCCGGCTGCCCACGTCGTACCCCGCGAGTACGACTTGAGACAGACCGAGTTCCTTGATGAGCCCGATGACGCTGCCTGCCTGTGCGGTGGCGCTGTAGAAGTGGCGCACGGCGACGGCGTGCTTGTCGGATCCACCGAATCCTCGGAGGTCGGGAACAACGACGTCGGCGGCGTCACTGAGCAGCGGAACGACACGGCGATAGTCGTGGCGGTTGCCTGGCCAGCCGTGCAGCAACACAACCGGCGGCCCGCCCTTGGCGCCGAATCGGTCATAGGCCAGCCGGAACCCGTCAACGGGGGCGCTGCGCGACCACATCGGCTCATTCTGGCCGTCCCTCGGCGGTAATGGCTGGTTTTGCCCCCTTCACCCGGCCTCCCGGATTCGCTCACGGTCACCGGTGATCACCGCGAGTATGTTGCGCCAGGAGTCGGACGGCGAATTCAGGATGTCGGAGTGTGCGCCCCAACCGCCCATGACTCGACCGTCGTCGTAATGGCCTGTAGCCAAGTGGATTACGCCCGCCATTTCATCTGGGTCGGCCCCGTGCGGGCCGCCCGGAATTCCCTGCACCGCCTGGATCAAATCGCCGGGGGCGGTCATGGAGTAGCGAAGCACGTCGGGGTTGCGGTTGTGCCAATCACCTGGATCGTCGACACCGACACCCGCGCCCGCCGCCGCCACGTACATCGTCTGATCCGCGGTCAGACCCATGGCTTCGGCGGTGCCGAGGATCGAACCCCCGTAGGAATGGCCGATGTAGGTGACTCCCACGGGCGCTCCTGAGGGGGCCTGCGCGGCGCGAGCGTCCTGCGCGGCTTGAGTGGCCTGCGCGTCTATGGTGCGGTCGACGTCCTCGCTGAACGCGACCAGTCGCGGCGCCATGTCCAGCGCATATCGCGGGCTCGCGGCGTCGACCACGCCCGAGACGAGGTTGCCGCGGGGGAACGGTCCGCCCAGGTACGTCAGGACCGCGACGTCACCGCGGCCGGCGGCGACGAATCGGCGGGCGGTCGCGGTGTTGGCGGCTGAGCCCTCGATCGTGGTGTTCATCCCGGGGACCAGCACGGCGACGTTCTTGGCAGTGGCCAGATCCCCGTTCAGCTCAACGAGCGAGGATCTCGCCGGGTCGAACGCCACGATCTGCCGGTCGACGCGACCGCCGCCACCTGCCGGATCGTCGACCTCGCCGAGCAGCGTCCGATAGAAGGCCCTGCGGGAGGGATCGGGTTCGTCCAGGACCGCCTGGGCGATATTGGTCCTGTTCGCGGCGATTCGCATCTCCCATGGAATTCCGTCGGTGTTGCCGACCTGACCAGGAAAGTCGGCGATGAGCCTCTCGCGCTGCTCGAATGACAGCCCGGCGATCTGGGCCGCGATGCGGTCTTGACTCATTACCGGCCACCCGGCCACCAGGTCGCCGAGCGCGCCAGACCGGGCCCCGGCAGGCACAGTCGCTGCTGACCTCAGAACAGGCGTGGCGAACGCCTCCTCGATGTCGTAGGCGGCATCGGTGTCCGCGGCACCGAGCTCCTCGAGTGCCTCGACGATCTGCCGGGTCAGTTCCTCGGCCCGCACCCTCAGCAGGTCGCGGGCCACCCCGGAATCGCCACCGGACAGCGCGATCAGCAACGGCGTCGGTGCGTCGTGGACGGATACGGTGCCGTCGTCAGCCACCACAAAGCCCTCGGACTCCGCGGACGCCACCAGATCCAGCACCGCCGCCCGGGCGATGGTGATCTGATCGGCGGCATCACCGGCCGCGACGGCGGCCAGCACCATGGCGCGAGACAGCGCATCGGACGCCTGGCCGACATTGCGAACCTCGGCGCGGGCGGCCTCGGCCGCCGAGCCGATCCAGACCTTGCGCGTGGCGACCACGCCCTGCACCGCGAACTCGATATCTGCATGGATATCCGTCGCTGCGGCCCGCCAGCTGACTGCCGCGTCGCGCAGCGAATCCGGTTGCCACGCTTGTGCATCGGACACCGTCGGACGCGTCACGCCCCCCATGCCTCATGCTGACAGATCGGCTGGCAGGCGCGCTCGAGTTATCCACAGGGGCGGTGGCAGCTGCGCGGATCCGCGGACATCGGTACCGACCACCGCGCCATTCGGCACGGCTGCACTCCGCTGCCGGCCAGCAACCAGTAGTCTCGATTAGGTGCAGCGACGAATCATGGGCATCGAAACCGAGTTCGGTGTCACCTGCACCTTTCACGGCCACCGTCGGCTGAGCCCCGACGAGGTCGCCCGGTACCTGTTCCGGCGCGTGGTGTCGTGGGGGCGCAGTTCGAACGTGTTCTTGCGCAACGGTGCGCGGCTGTATCTCGATGTCGGCAGCCATCCCGAGTACGCCACCGCCGAGTGCGACAGCCTCATCCAGCTGGTAACCCACGACCGGGCCGGAGAACGGGTGCTGGAAGACCTGCTGATCGACGCCGAGCAGCGGCTCGCCGACGAGGGAATCGGCGGCGACATCTACCTGTTCAAGAACAACACGGACTCGGCCGGCAACTCCTACGGGTGTCACGAGAACTACCTGATCGTGCGAGCGGGCGAGTTCTCGCGCATTTCCGATGTGCTGTTGCCGTTCCTGGTGACCCGCCAGCTGATCTGCGGCGCGGGCAAGGTGCTGCAGACGCCGAAGGCGGCGACATTCTGCCTGTCCCAGCGTGCCGAGCACATCTGGGAAGGCGTCTCGTCGGCGACGACGCGGTCGCGTCCCATCATCAACACGCGCGACGAACCGCACGCCGACGCCGAGAAATACCGCCGGCTTCACGTGATCGTGGGCGACTCGAACATGAGCGAGTCGACCACCATGCTCAAGGTGGGCACTGCGTCGCTGGTGCTGGAGATGATCGAAGCAGGCGTCGCGTTCCGCGACTTCTCGCTGGACAACCCGATCCGGGCGATCCGCGAGGTCAGCCACGACCTGACCGGCCGGCGGCCGGTGCGGCTGGCTGGCGGGAGGCAGGCCAGCGCGCTCGACATCCAGCGTGAGTACTACGCCCGCGCGGTGGAGTATCTGCAGAACCGCGAGCCCAATACGCAGATCCAGCAGGTGGTCGAGCTGTGGGGCCGCCAGCTCGACGCCGTCGAGAGTCAGGATTTCGCCAAGGTCGACACCGAGATCGACTGGGTCATCAAGCGCAAGCTGTTCCAGCGCTACCAGGACCGCTACAACATGGAGTTGTCCGATCCGAAGATCAGCCAGCTCGACCTGGCCTACCACGACATCAAGCGCGGCAGGGGTGTGTTCGACCTGCTGCAGCGCAAGGGGCTGGCCGCGCGAATCACCACTGATGAGGAGATCGAGGCCGCCGTCAACACCCCGCCGCAGACCACCCGGGCCAAGCTGCGCGGCGAGTTCATCAGCGCCGCACAGGAAGCCGGCCGCGACTTCACCGTCGACTGGGTCCACCTCAAGCTCAACGATCAGGCCCAGCGCACCGTGCTGTGCAAGGACCCGTTCCGGTCGGTCGACGAACGAGTCAAGCGGTTGATCGCGTCGATGTGAGTCGGTGCACTGAGACCGCATAGTCGCCGCCGTGGAACGGCTCGCGATCCCAGCTGGCCCAGCGATCGACCAATTCCAGGCCTGCAGCCGCCGCGTAGTCGTCGTAGCGCTGCAGCGTGAGCCGTCCAGTTGTCAGCGCGAACCCCGCGACCAACAGTCCGCCGGACACCAGGCCCGCCGAGAGCTGCTCGACCACCGTGGCCTCGGTCCCGCGTTCCACGAAGATCATCACGTTGCCCGCCAGCACCACGACGTCGAACTCGGTGTCCAGGTGTGCCCTCGCCTCGCTCAGATCGGCCAGGATCCACGTCAGCTGCGGGCCCTTCGCGCGGGCGGCGTCCAGCATCTGCTCGTCGAGGTCCAGGCCGACCACCGAGAATCCGCGCGACGCCAGCTCGGTCGCCACCCGTCCGGTGCCGCAGCCCGCATCGAGAACGCGGCTCCCGCCGGACTCACGCAGCAGGGATTCGATCAGATCGGCCTCACCGTGGATACCTTGACCTGCGGCGGCGAGTTTGCGCCAGCGTTCGTCGTAGGCGTCCCCGCGGGGCGCACTGGTGTCCTGCCAACGACTGCCCACGACTCACCCTAAGCTCATACGAGTGGCGATTTCCAAAGTCGAACGGTTGATGAACCTTGTCATCGCCTTGCTGTCGACCCGCAGCTTCATCACCGCCGAGCGGATCCGCGAGACGGTGTCCGGCTACGCCGACAGCGCCAGCGACGAGGCGTTCTCCCGCATGTTCGAACGCGACAAGAACGAGCTGCGCGACCTGGGCATCCCGCTGGAGACCGGCCGCGTCTCGCAGTCCGACCCGACCGAGGGTTATCGCATCAACCGCGAGACCTACGCGCTGCCTGCCGTCGAGCTGACGGGGGACGAGGCTGCGGCCGTCGCCGTGGCAACGCAGCTGTGGGAGTCTCCGGAGCTCATCACCGCGACTCAAGGCGCGCTGCTCAAGTTGAGGGCCGCCGGTACCGACATCGAGGCTGTCGACGCCGCTATCGCATTCACCTCGACCGCGGCGCTGCCCAGCCTGCGCGGATCGGAGGAGGTGCTGGGAATTCTGTTGTCCGCCATCGACTCCGGGCATGCGGTCCAGTTTTCTCATCGCTCGTCGCGCAGCGATCCCTATGTCACGCGAACCGTCGAACCGTGGGGAGTGGTCACCAACAAGGGGCGCTGGTACCTGGTCGGACACGACCGCGACCGCGACGCCGTCCGCACCTTCAGGCTGTCCCGCATCGGAGCCGAGGTGGAGGCGATCGGCCCGCTCGGGGCGGTGCAGCGGCCCGAGGGGATCGATTTGCGAGAAATCGTCGACCGCGCGGTGGGCGAGTTTCCGACCAGCGGGCAGGCGAAGGTGTGGGTGGCCGACGGCCGCGCCACCGCGCTGCGGCGCCGAGCGACGGTCTTGGGCCCGCGCATCCTCGGCGGCCGAGCCGGCGAGGAGATCGAGCTGGACGTCGGAATGATCGACAGGCTCGCCCGCGAGGTCGCGAGCTATGGTCCCGACGCGGTCGCCCTGGAGCCCGAGGCCCTGCGCGCCGATGTGTTGGACCGGCTGCGTGCACAGGCAGAACAGGCAGACGAGGTGCGCGCATGACCGCGATATCGACGCGGCTGGTGCGGCTGCTGAACATGGTTCCGTACTTCCAGGCCAACCCGAGGATCACCTACGCCGAGGCGGCCTCCGACCTCGGCGTCAGCGTCAAGCAGCTGCGCGACGACCTCAATCAGCTGTGGATGTGCGGTTTGCCCGGCTACGGCCCCGGGGACCTGATCGACTTCGAATTCTCCGGCGACACAATCGAAGTCACCTTCAGTGCCGGTATCGACCATCCGCTGCGGCTGACATCGCCGGAGGCGACCGGCGTCCTGGTGGCGTTGCGTGCGCTCGCCGACGTGCCCGGCATGGTCGACCCGGAAGCCGCCCGCAGCGCGATCGCGAAGATCGAATCGGCCGCGGGACTCGTTGGGCACGGCGATGGCATGGCGGCGGCGGTCGACGAACCTGCCCCCGCCGAAAGTGAGGCCGCCGCCGCAGTGCGGGCGGCGGCGCGAGACGGACGTGCGTTGGCGATCGAGTATTACTCGGCGTCCCACGACATGTTGTCCAGCCGCATCGTCGACCCCATTCGGATCGTCCTGGTCGCCGACCACAGCTACCTGGAGGCATGGTGCCGTTCGGCCGAGGGGGTGCGGCTGTTCCGCTTCGACCGCATCGTCGACGCTCGCGTCCTCGACGAACCGTCGGCTCCGCCGCCACCTGCGGTGCAGGCCGGCCCGGACACGTCGCTGTTCGACGCCGACCCATCGCTGCCGTCGGCCACGCTTCTCATCGAGCGGTCGGCATCGTGGATGTTCGATTACTACCCGCTGCGGGAGCTCCGGGAACTGCCCGACGGCGCCTGTGAGGCGGCGATGACCTATGCCTCCGAGGATTGGATGACGCGGTTCGTGCTCGGCTTCGGTTCGGCGGTGCGGGTGCTCGCGCCCGAGTCGCTGGCCGTGCGGGTTCGAGAATCCGCCGCTGCGGCGCTCAGCGCATACGCAGATGTAGATGCTGAGGCCGGGTAGACTGAGCCCGTCGTCTGGAGGTGACCAAATTGGGTTCTCTACAACCCTGGCATTGGCTGATCGTCATCGCCGTATTCGTGCTGCTCTTCGGTGCCAAGAAGCTCCCGGACGCGGCACGTTCGCTGGGCAAGTCGATGCGCATCTTCAAGTCCGAGATCAAGGAGATGCAGTCCGACGCCAAGCCGGACACGCCGTCTGCAACCCCGATCGCCTCGGAACGCGCCGACTCCCCGGCTGCGCCGGCACCGGAGACCGCGCCGCCGGACCAGCGGCCGGCCTGACCGACGCAGACCAACCGAGCGCGGCGTAACGCCGCGTCATAGGCATCGCCGTGCAGACCCCCGGAATCTTCAAAAAGCTCGACCCTCGTCGGCGTCGTTCGCAGGTCAACCCCGACGGCACCATGTCGCTGGTCGAGCATCTGCACGAGCTGCGGACACGGCTACTACTCGCGGCCGGCGCGATCGTCGTCACGACCATCCTGGGCTTCTTCTGGTACAGCCACGGTGTCTTCGGGCTGCCCAGCCTGGGGGACTGGCTGCGGGGGCCCTACTGCGCGCTGCCCGCGTCTGACCGCGCCACCATCGCACCCGACGGTGCCTGCCGGTTGCTCGCCACCGCGCCGTTCGACCAGTTCATGCTGCGTCTGAAGGTCTCACTGACCGCGGGCATCGTGATGGCCTGCCCCGTCTGGCTGTATCACCTGTGGGCGTTCATCACCCCGGGCCTCTACAAGAAGGAACGGCGATTCGCCATCGCGTTCGTGGTCGTCGGCGCAGTGCTCTTCATCACCGGCGCGATCCTGGCGTACGTGGTGTTGTCGACGGCGCTCGGGTTCCTGCTGACTGTCGGCAACGATGTGCAGGTCACCGCGTTGTCCGGCGACCAGTACTTCGGATTTCTGATCAACCTGCTGCTGGTGTTCGGCTTCAGCTTCGAATTCCCGCTGCTCATCGTCATGCTGAACTTCGTCGGGATCCTGCCTTATGAGCGGCTCAAGGCATGGCGCCGCGGCATGATCTTCGGGCTCTTCGTGTTCGCCGCGTTCTTCACCCCGGGCTCGGATCCGTTCTCGATGCTCGCACTGGCGATGGCCCTGACGGTGCTGCTCGAGTTCGCGATCCAGATCGCTCGCATTCACGATAAGCGCAAGGCGCGCCGTGTTGCCCTCCAAGAGGTTCCCGACGAGGAGGCGGCCCCCATCGGCGGTGTCGAGCAGATCGACACGCCTACCGCCGTGCCGACGTCGGGCCGGCTCGTGGTCGATGACGACGTCACCTAGCGGACCGCTGGCGGGTTTCACCGAGCAGCTGCCGTTTAGTCTCGATCCCTTCCAGCGGACCGCCTGCGAAGCGCTTGAGAACGGACACGGCGTCCTGGTCTGCGCACCGACAGGCGCCGGGAAGACGGTGGTGGGCGAGTTCGCGGTGCACCTGGCGCTGGCAGCGGGTCGGAAGTGTTTCTACACCACACCAATCAAGGCGCTGAGTAACCAGAAGCACAACGACCTGGCACGCCGATACGGTGCGGAGAAGATCGGCTTGCTCACCGGTGACCAGTCGATCAACGGCAACGCCGACGTCGTCGTGATGACCACCGAAGTGCTGCGAAACATGCTCTATGCGAATTCCCCGACGCTGCATGGGCTTTCGCATGTCGTGATGGACGAGGTCCATTTCCTGGCCGACCGCATGCGCGGCGCGGTCTGGGAAGAGGTGATCCTGCATCTCCCTGACGACGTGCTGCTGGTGAGCCTTTCGGCCACGGTGAGCAACGCCGAAGAGTTCGGCGGCTGGATCCAGACCGTGCGCGGCGACACCACGGTGGTGGTCGACGAGCACCGTCCCGTGCCGTTGTGGCAGCACGTCATGGTGGGCAAGCGGGTGTTCGACCTGTTCGATTACCGCGCGACGGGCGCGCGGAAATCGGGGCGCGAACTGCTTGTCGATCCAGAGTTGTTGCGCCATATCTCACACCGCCTCGAAGCGGATCGGCTCGCCGACTGGCAGCCGCGGGGCCGCGGCCGCAACCGGGGACGCCCGAGCATCTACCGGGGTCCGAGCAGGCCCGACGTGATCGGCACCCTGGAGCGTGAGGAGCTGCTGCCCGCAATCACCTTCATCTTCTCGCGGGCCGGTTGCGACGCTGCGGTGAAGCAGTGTCTGCGCTCGTCGCTGCGCCTCACCACCAACTCCGAACGCGCTCGCATCGCCGAGGTGATCGATCGCCGATGTGCCGACCTGCCCGAGGCCGACCTGGTCATCCTCGACTACCACGAATGGCGCGAAGGGTTGCTGCGCGGACTGGCGGCCCACCATGCGGGCATGTTGCCGGTGTTCCGCCACACCGTCGAGGAACTCTTCGTCGCTGGGCTGGTGAAGGCTGTCTTCGCCACGGAGACACTGGCTTTGGGTATCAACATGCCGGCGAGGACGGTGGTGCTCGAGCGCCTCGTGAAGTTCAACGGCGAGCAGCACATGCCGTTGACCCCGGGGGAGTACACCCAGCTGACCGGCCGCGCGGGACGAAGGGGCATCGACGTGGAGGGCCACGCGGTGGTGCTGTGGACTCCTAACGACAGCACCGTCGACCCGGCCGAAGTGGCCGGACTCGCGTCCACCCGTACCTTCCCGCTGCGCAGTTCCTTTGCGCCGTCGTACAACATGACCATCAACCTGGTACACCAGATGGGACCTGCGCAGGCGCACAAGCTGCTGGAGAGTTCGTTCGCGCAATACCAGGCGGACCGGTCGGTGGTGGGTTTGGTGCGAGGCATCGAGCGCGGCGAGAAGATGCTGGAAGAGATCGCCGCCGAACTTGCCGACGGCGCGCCGTCACCTCGGGCCGAAGGCGAGATTCCGATACTGGAGTACGTGCGGCTGCGGCTGCAGATCTCCGAACGCGAGCGAGCTCAGTCTCGAGCGTCGCGGCTGCACCGGCGCAAGGCGGCCAACGATGCGCTCGGGTCGCTGCGCCGCGGCGACATCATCACCATCACCCAGGGCAGGCGCGGCGGGCTGGCCGTGGTTCTGGAACCGGCGCGCGACAGCGATGATCCGCGGCCGCTGGTATTGACCGAACACCGGTGGGCAGGGCGGATTTCGTCCGCGGACTACTCGGGGGCGTCCGCACCGCTCGGGTCCATGACCCTGCCCAAGCGCGTCGAACACCGCAATCCGCGCGCGCGGCGCGATCTCGCCTCGGCGCTGCTGTCGGCGGCCGCCGGACTCGACGTCCCGTCTTCGAAGCGCAAGCGCAGTGGAGAACCCACCGAACGTGACATCGATCCCGAACTGGCGTCGCTGCGCGAGCAGGTCCGCAGGCACCCGGCACACAAGTTGGGTGACCGCGAGGAGAAGGCGCGGCTTGCCGAACGGTATCTGCGCGTCGAACGTGACAACGAACAGATCCGCCAGAAGGTCGCTGCGGCGACGAACTCGCTGGCACGCACGTTCGACCGAATCGTGGTGCTGCTGACCGAGCGCGGATTCATCGACGCAGGAGACGGTGACGGCGACCCGAAAGTCACCGACGACGGTCGCCTGCTGGCGCGGATATACAGCGAGAGCGACCTGTTGGTCGCCGAGTCGCTGCGCAGCGGCATTTGGGAAGGCCTGGACGCCCCGGAGTTGGCTGCGGTGTTGTCGGCGGTGCTGTACGAGACGCGCGGCGACACGCCGACCGTCCCGGGCGGTGTCGACATCCCGACAGGCAAGTTGCGACGTGCGCTGAATCAGACGCGCAGGCTGTGGAGCGAACTTCGGGCCGACGAAGGGCGCCATCGCATCAGCCACAGCCGCGAGCCCGACGAAGGCTTCGTTCCGGCCGTCTATCGCTGGGCCGCCACCGGAGACCTCACGACGGCACTTGCTGCCTCTGATGCCGCAGGCGCCGGGTCTCCGTTATCGGCGGGTGATTTCGTACGCTGGTGCCGACAAGTTCTTGACCTGCTCGACCAAGTGCGAAACGCCGCACCCGACCCCGGACTGCGGGCTACCGCGAAACGCGCGATCAACGATGTTCGGCGCGGCGTCGTTGCTGTTGATGCGGGGTAGTGTGTGCGCAAGCAGAGCACCGGTGTACGCGCGGCTCAGCCGCGGTGATCAAGGAGTGAAATGAGCGGACCGCAGGGATCTGACCCGACGCAGCATTGGACCGGCGGCCAGCAGCCGGACCAGCCGGCGGAGCAGCCGTCGAGCGATCCGTCGGCCAATCAGCCAGCCAATCAGCCAGCCAATCAGCCGTGGCAGTCACAGCCCGCGGGCACCGAGCCCACCACCGCCGCGCCGCAGTGGCAGCCACCGGCGTACGACGCAACGCAACAGCAGCAGTACCCCCAATACCCGCAGCAGCCGGCCTATCAGCCGCCCCAGGAGTATCAGCAGCCCACCGAGTACAACCCGCAGGCCTACCCGCAGCAGGGTCAATACGCGCAGCCCGGCTACGACCCGTCGAGCCAGTACGCGACGCAGTACGGCCAGCCCGGTCAGCCCGGCCAGTACGGTCAGCAGCCAGGCCAATACGGCCAGCCGGGCCAATACCCTCAGCAGCCGGGGCAATTCGGTCAGCCGGGCTCCTACGGCGTCGCCCCGGGCACCGAGGAGGGGTCCAAGCGCTCACTCGCGGTGATTGGCGGGGTGATCGGCCTACTGGCGGCGGTCATCGTCGCCGTCGTACTCGTCATGGGGTTCTGGAAGCCCGGCTTCTTCGTCACCACCAAACTCGATATCGATGCGGCGCAGACCGGCGTGCAGCGGGTGCTGACCGATGAGGCCGACGGCTACGGTGCCAAGAACGTTCAGAACGTGAAATGCAATGACGGTCAGAACCCCACGGTCGAGAAGGGCGGCACCTTCGACTGTGAGGTCAGCATCGACGGCACCAAGCGTCAGGTGACCGTGACATTCCAGGACGACAGCGGCACCTACGAGGTTGGCCGTCCCAAGTAACTAGCGGTTGGGCAGGTCGTCCAAGGCCTTCTGTAGACGCCCGATCGACGACGTCACGCCGTACTGTTCGGCGAGTTTGACGACCTCGCGCGGGTGTTCGGCGGCCAGCGGCAGCAGGTCCGACGCCGTCGACCAGTCGAGCTTGGCGTCGGAGGTCAGGTTGCTCGCCACCCGCACCACCGGTCCCGCCTTCTCGATGTAGTCGGTAGCGGCCAGGAGTTTGGTCCGATACGCCTTGGACATCTTGGATTTCGGATCGTGGGCCGCAGCCAGAATGTTCTCCAGCGACCCGTGCTGCGCCAGCAGTGTCGCCGCGGTCTTCTCGCCGACGCCCGGAACGCCGGGAAGTCCGTCGGACGGATCACCGCGCAGCAGCGCGAGTTCGGCGTACGCGGGCCCCGCGCGGTCGACCGGCACTCCGTACGTCTCGGCCACCTCCTCCGGTCCCCACTTGGTCGCCTTCGCGAGGCCGCGGCCTAGATAGAGCACCCGGACCGAGACCGGCTCGTCACGCACCAACTGCAATAGATCGCGGTCACCGCTGACGACGACGACCGGGTCGCGCGTCTCATGGAAGGCCAGCGCGCCGAGGATGTCGTCGGCCTCACATTCCGGTGCGCCTGCGGTCGCGATGCCGAACGCGTCCAGGATCTCCATGATCATGTCGACCTGCGGTGTGAGCTCATCGGGGACTTCCTCGATGTCGGGCTCGTCACCGGGGTTCTCCTCGACCACCCGGTGCGCCTTGTAGGACGGGATCAGGTCCACCCGCCACTGCGGACGCCAGTCGTCGTCGCGGCAGACCACGAGGCGGCCCGGCCGCTCACGGGTGATCACCGTCGCGACGGCGTCCAGAAAACCGCGCAGCGCGTTGACCGGCCGCCCGTCAGGTGCCGTGATCGACGAGGGCACACCGAAGTACGAGCGAAACCACATGCTGGCGCCATCGAGCAGCAACAGGGGAGCGGACACGGTCTGTAGACAGTAGCTTGAGTTGTGACCTTCGCCGTCGACCGAATCGACCATGTGGTGCTCAACTGCCACGATGTCGAGCAGACCGTCGACTGGTACGTGCGGGTGCTCGGCATGAGGCGCGAGGTGTTCGGCGAGAACCGCATTGCGTTGGTGTTCGGTGATCAGAAGATCAACGTGCGGCCAAGCGGCGCGCCGAACTGGGCGACAGGTGCTGTCGACGCGCCCGGGTCGCTGGATCTGTGTTTCATCGCCGAGATGAATCCGGAGGATGTCGGCGCGCATCTACGAGCGTGTGGCGTGCCGATCACCGAGGGCCCCGTCGCCAAGACCGGCGCGCAGGGCCCGATGACGTCGCACTACTGCCGAGATCCCGACGGCAACCTGATCGAGGTCGCCAGCTATCGGGCGCCCCGATTAGCCTGAACGTCATGACCGCAGGCCGATTCGACACCGACGTTTACGCGCAACGCTTGCGGGCGGCCGCCACTGCGGCAGCCGATGCCGGCCTGGCGGGCCTGGTCATCACACCGGGTTACGACCTGCGCTACCTGGTCGGCTCGCGTGCGCAGACGTTCGAACGGTTGACCGCTCTGGTGCTGCCCGCTTCCGGAGAGGGGACCGTGGTGGTGCCGCGGCTGGAACTGGCGTCGCTGAAGGAGTCGGCGGTGACCGATCTTCCTCTGGCGGTGCGGGACTGGGTCGACGGCGACGATCCGTACCGATTGGTGGCCGACGCGCTCGGTGGCGCCCCGGCCGCAATCGCAGTCACCGACGCGATGCCCGCGCTGCACCTTCTCCCGCTCGCCGACGTGCTCGGGGTCGTCCCGGTGCTCGCCACCGATGTGCTGCGCCGGTTGCGAATGATCAAGGACCCCGCCGAGATCGACTCACTGCGCAAGGCCGGCGCGGCTATCGACCGGGTCCACGCGCGCGTTCCGGAGTTCCTGGTGCCCGGCCGCACCGAGGCCGACGTGGCCGCCGATATCGCGCAAGCCATTGTTGCCGAAGGACATTCGGAGGTCGCGTTCATCATCGTCGGCTCGGGGCCGCATGGCGCCGACCCGCACCACGAATGCTCCGACCGTGAATTGCGCGCCGGCGACATCGTCGTCGTCGACATCGGCGGCCCCTACGAACCCGGTTACAACTCCGACTCCACCCGTACGTACAGCATCGGTGAGCCCGACCCCGAGGTCGCGCGGCGCTACGCGGTACTGCAGCGCGCCCAGAGGGCCGCCGTCGAGGCCGTGCGGCCCGGAGTCACGGCACAACAGATCGACGCCGCCGCCCGCGACGTGCTGGCCGCCGAAGGGCTGGCTGAGGCGTTCCTGCATCGCACCGGTCACGGCATCGGACTGTCGGTGCACGAAGAGCCCTACATCGTCGCGGGCAACGATCTGACACTCGAGGAGGGCATGGCGTTCTCCGTCGAGCCCGGCATCTACTTCCAGGGTCAGTGGGGCGCCCGGATCGAGGACATCGTGATCGTGACGGCCGACGGCGCACTACCGGTCAACAACCGCCCACACGAGTTGGTCGTGGTGCCTGCCGGCCCGGCAGCCGCGGGCTAGTCGGCCGCGCGGTCGAGCAGGTCCGAGGATCCGAGCACACGCTCGACGCGGAGCTCGATCACCACGCGCTTGGGGTTCGGCCGTGGAGTGCGGTAGCGCTGCGCGTACCGCAGTTCGGCATCGCGCACCGCGTCCGGGTCGGGGTTGACCCGCGTCTTGCCTTCCAGGGACAGCCACCGTGCACCGTCGACCTGGCTCAGGACCGCGACGCCCTGGTTCTCGGCGTTGAGGGCCTTCTGAGAGCCACCCGAGGTGATCACCCGGGCGATGTGGGTCTTGGGGTCGAAGGTGAAACCCACGGCCACCACATGCGGCGAATTATCCGACCGGAGCGTGGTCAGCATGGCCAAATGCCGTTCGGAGAGAAACGCGATCGCGTCGTTGGTGAGTCGGGTCGTTGCCCGACGACTGGACTGTGCCATCAGCTCCAACTTAGCGCAGGCGATAATCGCAGCCATGAAAGACACGGCGGGCTCCGAGTTGGTCGTGATCTTCGGTGGCCGCAGCGAGATCGGCCTCGAGGTGGCGAAGCGGCTGGCGCCCGGCGCGACCGTGCTGCTGGCGGCCCGGCGCTGCGGTGATCTCGATTCACAGGTCGCCGCCGTGCGGGCGGCCGGTGCCGCCGCGGTGGCCGTGCGTGAATTCGACGCCGACGCGGTGGACGCACATCGCCCCCTCGTCGACTCCGTCGTCGCCGACTTCGGTCCGATCGGCACCGCGGTGCTCGCGTTCGGCATTCTCGGAGATCAGGCCCGAGCCGAGAAGGACCCCACGCACGCCGCGGCCATCCTGCACACCGACTTCGTCGCGCAGGCCGGCCTGCTGACGGTGCTGACCACCGCGATGTACACCGCCGGGTCGGGTCGCATCGTCGTGTTCTCATCGGTCGCAGGGGCCAGGGTGCGGCGGGCCAACTACGTCTACGGTTCGGCCAAGGCGGGCCTCGAGGGGTTCTGCAGCGGGCTGGCCGACGCTCTGCACGGTTCGGGGGTGCGACTGCTGCTCGTACGACCGGGGTTCGTCATCGGGCGGATGACCGAAGGCATGTCGCCTGCACCGTTCTCCAGCACACCGTCGCAGGTGGCCACGGCGACGGTGCGGGCGTTGTCGAATGGCCGCCGGACCGTGTGGGTGCCGAAGGTGTTGGGGCCGGTGTTCGCGATGATGCGGTTGCTGCCGCAGTTCGTATGGCGAAGGTTGCCGCGATGAGCCCTCAGGAGAGCCGACGGCAGGTGATCATCGTGGTCGGGATCGGGGCCGACGGCATGTCCGGGCTTGCGCAGGCATCACGCGCCGAATTAGCCAAAGCCACAGTCGTTTACGGATCGCGACGCCAATTGGATCTGCTCGACGGCAGCGTCACCGCGGCGCGGCGAACCTGGCCGACGCCTATGCTGCCGGCCCTGCGCACGCTGCTGGACGGGGCCGACGGCGATGTGCATGTCGTGGCCAGCGGCGATCCGCTATGCCACGGCGTCGGCAGCTCCCTGATCCGGCTGTACGGCGCGCAGGACGTCGTCGTACTGCCTCACGTGTCGTCGGTGACGCTCGCATGTGCACGCGTCGGCTGGGCCGTGCAGGACACCGAGATCATCAGCCTCGTCACGAACGAACCGCATACCGCCGTGCGGCGGGGTGGGCAGGCAGTCGTGATGTCGCGCGACGCCACCAGCCCGGCAGCGTTGGCGCGCATGCTCGCCGACACCGGACGCGGTGATTCGGAGATCACGGTGCTCGAGCAGCTCGGCGGCCCGGCAGAGCGGCGTCGCTCGGCCACCGCGCGCGAGTGGGCGGCCCGTCCGCCCGGCGACGTGGACCATCTGAACGTGATCGCCGTGCGGTACCTGCCAGATGAGCGCCGGTTCGCGATCCTGCCCGACGACGCCTTCGCCAACGACGGGCAGATCACCAAACAGCCGGTGCGGGCGCTCACGCTCGCCGCGCTGGCGCCGAGGCCGGGCGAGCTGCTGTGGGACGTCGGGGCCGGGTCAGGCAGCATCGCGATCGAGTGGTGCCGCAGCGGACCTGGATGTCGTGCCCTGGCGTTCGAGCGTCAGGAAGGACGACGCAAGCGCATCGCGGAGAACGCGGTTGCCTTCGGCGCCCATGTCGAGGTGCGCTTCGACGCCCCCGAGGCGTTCGACCTGCTACCGTCGCCCCACGCGATCTTCGTCGGCGGCGGGCTGACGCAGCCGGGTCTGCTCGAGGCGTGCTACGACAAGCTCACGGTGGGCGGACGCTTGGTCGCCAACACCGTGACGGTCGAATCGGAAGCCGTTGTCGCTGAGTGGTATTCACGATACGGCGGTGAGCTGCGCCGCTTCGAGTATCAACAAGGTGAGCCGCTGGGCGGCTTCACAGGTTGGCGACCCGCCATGCCCGTGACGCAGTGGACGGTGACCAAGCGATGACGGTCTACTTCATTGGTGCCGGCCCGGGTGCGGCCGACCTGATCACCGTGCGAGGCCATCGACTCCTGAGTCGGTGTCCGGTCTGCCTGTACGCCGGCTCGATCATGCCAGAGGATCTGCTCGCGTTGTGCCCGCCCGACGCGCGGGTCATCGACACCGGCCCCTTGACATTGGACGCGATCGTCACCGAGATCGCCGACGCGCATGCCGCGGGTCACGATGTTGCGCGGCTACATTCGGGGGACCCGTCGATCTACAGCGCGGTCGCCGAGCAGATTCGGCGCCTCGACGTGCTCGGCATCAACTACGAAATAGTGCCCGGGGTACCGGCTTTCGCCGCGGCCGCAGCCGTATTGGGCCGCGAGCTCACCGTGCCCGGGGTGGCGCAGACCGTCACCCTGACCCGGGTGGCGACGCTCTCGACCGCGATGCCGCCCGGCGAGGATCTGGCGACACTGTCGGCCACCGGGGGCACGTTGGTGCTGCACCTCGCCGCCGCGCAGATCGACACGATCGTGCCGCAGCTGCTGAGCGGTGGCTATCGGTCCGAAACACCCTGTGCTGTGGTGGCATTCGCGACATGGCCGCAACAGCAGGTGCTCCGTTGTCCGCTCGCCGATCTGGCTGAGCAGATGCACGCCGCCGACATCACCCGCACCGCGGTCATCTTCGTCGGCGACGTGCTCGCCGCCGAGGGCTTCACGGACAGCTATCTTTACTCCGCCGGCCGCACGCGTGGGGAACGGCACTGATGCGGATCCTGTTGCTGGGCGGTACCTCTGAGGCACGTGCGCTGGCCGCACTGCTGCATCCGCACGTCGAAGTGATCAGCTCGCTGGCCGGACGGGTGCCCGATCCCGCGCTGCCGGTGGGTCAGGTGCGGATCGGCGGGTTCGGCGGGGTCGACGGACTGCGGGACTGGCTGCTCGGAGCGGGTGTCGACGCGGTCGTCGACGCCACCCACCCGTTCGCGGCGACGATCACGGCGAACGCCGCCGTGGTGTGCCGCGAGCTCGAGGTACCCTATCTGGTGCTGGTCCGGCCCGCCTGGCCAGCCGGTGACGCCGCCGTAGTGGACTCCGATATCCAGGCTGCGAAAGTGGTTGTCGAAAAAGGATTCTCGCGGGTCTTCCTGACCACCGGGCGGTCAGGGACCACGGCTTTCAAGGATGCCGATGCCTGGTTCCTGATCCGCGCGGTGACGGCACCCGATCCGCACGACCTGCCCTCGCAGCACAAGATCCTGTTGTCGCGTGGCCCGTACCACTACGAGAATGAACTGATCGTGTTGCGGGAACACCGCATCGACGCGCTGGTGACCAAGAACAGCGGGGGTGCGATGACCCGCCCCAAGCTCGACGCCGCGGCCGCACTGGGCATTCCGGTCATCATGGTCGACCGACCGCCGTTGCCTGACGGTGTCCACACTGTCGCGACGGTCGACGACGCAGTGTTGTGGGTCAGCTCGGCTCCTAGGAGTTGATCAGTTCGAGGGTGTCGAGTTCCCGGATGGCCTGGCAACCACGGCTGAGCATGGCCAACATCATCTCGTCACCACGATCGGTGGTGGAGGCGAACGCGGTGCCGAGGGCAACGAGCAGCGGTACCTGCACCGCGCCGAGGCGGTAGTCCTGCCAGCAGGTCTCGGCGTCGTAGTCGGTGATGCCGTAAGCCATCAGCGCCTGGTGGTACGCCTCGACCAGACCGCGCTCGACGTCGGCGCGTAGCCCGGGCTCCAGGCTGGTGCCGGTGAAGTAGGCGAGGTCCCGTCCGGGCAGGCCGATTCCCACAGTCTGCCAATCGACGACCGTAATGCGTGTGCGGTCGGGGTCGAACAGCATGTTGTCGAGCCGGTAGTCGCCGTGCATCAGTGCGAACCGCTTCGGTTCGGCCTTCAACCACGGCGTCACCGATGCCATTGAGGCGACCAGGGTTTCCTGATCCTCACCGCTGATGTGCTGACCGAGTCGGTCGATCACGATGTCGGCGGCCATCTTCGAGATGTCGCCGAGCCCCTTGGCGGCGTCGTCGTCACCGGGCTTCGGCATCACGATGGCGGCCAGATCCATCCACTCCGCATCACACCAGCTGGGGCCGTGCAGGCCCGCGAGGGCTTCCACCGCGAGCCTGGCCTCCTGCTCGGTGCACCCGGCGATCTGATCACCCTGCACCGCAGGCGCCATATCGCCAAGCAGCAGTACGACATCGGTGCCGTCGTCGGAGATATCCCAGTGGAAACTCTGGGGGACCGGGATGCGCATCTTGGGGGCGATCCGGGAGTAGAACTCGACTTCGGACCGGTATCCGAGCGCGACGCGTTCGCGGACCGCGTCATCCTGCGCCGACAACTTGACCGCGAACGAATCGGGCAGCCCGGGCTGCGGAGTCGAATACGTTGCCGCCACCCGATACGTCGCACCCGTCTGGCCGGTACCGATGGCGGTGACGTCCACCTCGCTCACGTCGGCGTCCAACACCGACCCGAGCCAGGCCGTCGTTACATCTTCGGGTCCGTGTGGAATGCCCATGGTCACGCGCGGGACATTACCAACTCGTCGACACCGACCCACGCGTCGAGACTGCTGCAGGATCGCGATCCCGGATGATATTGCGATCTGCCAGCAGTCTCGACGCTCATTGGGTGGGGTAGCGGCGGGGCGTGAAGACGGTGTCCCCAGTGTCGCTCAGGTACCACTGGGTTTGGGACGAACCGACGATCAGCAGGGTGCGCATGTCGACGTCGGCCGGATCGAGGTCGGCCAACCGCACCACCCCGACGTGTTCGGCAGGACCCGAGACGTCACGGCCGATCACCACGGGTGTGCCGGGGTCGCGATGTTCAAGCAGCAGATCTCGCATCGCCCCGACCTGCCAGGTTCTGCTCTTGGATGCGGGGTTGTAGATGGCAAGCACCAGGTCGGCCGTCGCGGCGGCGGTCAATCGCGCCGCGATCACGTCCCACGGCTTGAGCCGGTCGGACAGCGAGATGACGGCGTAGTCGTGTCCCAGCGGTGCGCCGACTCGGCTGGCGACCGCCTGCGCGGCGGTCATCGCCGGAATGACGCGCACCGCCACCCCCGGCCACTGTTTGGCCTCCTCGAGCACCGCCGTCGCCATCGCGAAAACGCCGGGGTCGCCGGAAGACACCACCGCGACGGCGCAACCCTGCTCTGCCAGCGTGCACGCCAATCGCGCACGGGCGGGCTCATCGGTGTTGTCGCTGGAATGGCGCCGCTGGCCATCCCGGATGCCGACGCGGTCGAGGTAGGGGCCGTAGCCGATCAGGTCGGTGGCTGAGGCCAACTCACGGCGGCTCTGCGGTGTCATCCAGTCGGTATTGCCGGGGCCCAGTCCGACCACAGCGACACTGCCGTGCTCCGGCGCGCGGCGCGGCGTTCCCGGCAGCATCGCCAGCGAGAAGTACGGCACCGATGCCTCGTCCACGTCAGCGGCGGCCAGCACCCGCTGCGCCTGCGTGCTGGCGCGCTCCACGTAGAAGGTCTCATCGAGACGGCCGGTCGCTGAAAGCGCTTCGCGCACGGCGGGATACGAGCGTCCGAGCTTGAGGATGACGGCAGCGTCGGTGTCTGCCAGCCTTCGCTTGAGTTCGTCGGCCGCCAGCGTTCCTGGCAGGATCGTGAGCACCTCGTCACCCTGGACGAGGGGGGTGCCGGTCGCCGCCGATGCGGCACTCACCGATGTGACGCCGGGAACGATCACCGCGTCGAATCGCTCGGTGAGCCGGGTATGCATGTGCATGTAGGAGCTGTAGAACAACGGATCGCCCTCCGCGAGAAGCGCGACGTCGCGGCCCGCGTCGAGGTGGACGGCGATCCGGTCGGCGGACTCGCGGTAGAAGTCTTCGATCGCGCCGGCGTAGCCACCGGGATGGTCGGTGGTCTCGACGGTCAGCGGATAGAGCAGATGTTCCTCGATCTGGCCCGCGCGCAGGTACGGCTCGGCGATGCCGCGCGCGATGCTCTTGCCGTGCCGAGCGCTGTGATAGGCCACGACATCGGCTGCGCCGATGACCCGGGCCGCCTTGACCGTCACCAGCTCCGGATCGCCCGGCCCAAGGCCGACGCCCCAGAGCGTTCCCCGCTTCGCTGTCATTCGCGTTCTAACGCAATCGAATTCACGGCGGCAGCAGCCATGGCGCTCCCGCCGCGGCGGCCCGTCACCATCAGATACGACATTCCGCGGGGCCGCTCGATCAGCTCCTGCTTGGACTGTGCGGAGCCGACGAACCCCACCGGTCCGCCCAGCACGCCGGCGGGGGTGGGGGCCCCTTCGTCGAGGAGTTCCAGCAACCGGAACAGCGCGGTCGGCGCATTGCCGATGGCAACCACGGCGCCGCCGAGCCGATCGGCCCACAGCTCGACCCCGGCCGCCGACCGCGTGGTGCCGAGTCGGTCGGCCAACTCGGGCGCCCGCTCGTCGGCGACGAGTGAAACGACTTCGTTGTCCGCAGGCAGCCGGGACTTGGTGATGCCCGCGGCCACCATCGACGAGTCGCACAACACCGGGGCGCCTGCGACGAGCGCGGCATGGGTCTTCGCGACGACGTCGTCGCTGTAGGCGACGTGGGCGGCGACGTCGACCTGCCCGCAGGTGTGGATCAGCCGGACCACGACGCGCGCGACGTCATCGGGGAACCGCGACAGGTCCGCTTCGGCGCGGATCGTCGCGAACGACTGCCGGTAAATCTCCGCAGCATCGCGGATGTAGTCGAGCACCCGCTCACCCTACGGGTGGGTGTCTCGCGTCCGGTATCCGTCTCCGGTCGCGACCAGCACGTCACCGGTTGCGGGGCTGCCGCATGCGCGCTGGCAGCCGACGAAGTGTCGATGGCCGACGGCGGGCTCGTCTCCGGAGCCGGCGCGCCGGCGGCATTCGGCGACAGCCGCCGCGGCGTCGGATCGGACATCGGCCGCGGAGTGTTCGCAACCTGGGCTACCGGTGCACGCGCTGATCGACAGCCAGGGCGAGTTCTCGTCGAACACCAGACCCATCGGCGCCAGCACACGCAGCGCGACGTCGGCGACCTCGTCGTCGAGGTCAAAGACGAGCACGGAGCGCCACGGCGTGACGACCATCGGTGCGTTGATCGCCGCGAAGTATTCGGCGACGCGGGCGTTCAGCACGCCCAACGGAACGGCTGCACCCAGGGCGACGCGGCCGTCTTCCTGCTCGATCCACCCGATCGGGCCCCTGGTGACCGGTGGCCACATCGCACCGGCCCGCGCCGTCACCGCGAAGTCCGTCAGGAGCCGCTGCGGGTCGTCGAGCTCGCTGATGCGCCAACATGTTCCGCGACTGGCGGTGAACCGATTTGCCACCGTCACGAGCGCGCCAACCGCGTCCGGCATCGACAGCCGTACGCCGGTGTCCCGGCCCGCCAGCAGTAGCGCCGCCGAATCGTCGATGATCAGGATCCCGGCGTCGGGCGCCAGTCCGCTGACATCGCCGCGCCCGTCGTCGAGGCCGAACAGGAACCTGCCTGGCAGTCCGGCCAGTGCGGGCTGTGCGCGGATCGCGTGGTCGAGTTCGGTGACGAGGCCGCGGATATCGGCAGCGCCACCCACCCGGCCCGATAGCGGCGAGGCGATGATGTTGCGCACCCGCTCATGTG
Source organism: Mycolicibacterium tusciae JS617 (assembly GCF_000243415.2). Next base: position 1,167,637 of record NZ_KI912270.1, on the reverse strand, counting down.
AGTCCGAAGGCAATAGGCCTGCGGCCGCCAACGCGTCAGCGACCGCAGCCGTATCGGTCACCGCGCGAATCTGGATGTTGCCGCGCGACGTCAATTCCATTGCCGGGGAAGCCCAACGAGCCGCCGCGGTTGCCAACGCCTCCAGCTGCTGTGCGGAGATCATCCCGCCGGGAAGCCGCACCCGCGCCAGCGCACCGTCGGCGGCCTGGTGAACCTGCAGCGCCCCTGGGCAGGCGTCCTGGTCACGAGTTCTGGCCATCAGTTCACCGTACGCCCGAGTTGCTGGCGTATTAACCACACAAACTGAGGTAGTCGCCTACGCATGTGCTAAATGCCCAGCGCTCGTACTTTTCCCTGGTAGGAACCCGGGCAGCGCCGGGCGCGCACAGTGGGAGAGGGCCATGACCGATCTGACGACGTCCGTTCGTCTGACATCCGAACCGACTGCTGAGTAGCCGGTATCTGTCGGAGCCGCAACTGGGGGCACGACGCTGATTACCGAGCAGCAGGTGCTGTTCAGCACTGCAGCGGCGGGGGCACCGCCACGCGTAAAGCTCGGTCGCTGGGCCACGGCGATCAAGTCGGTGTCCGGTGTGATGAGCGCACTGTTGCGCGACTCCCGACCGCCGGCACGGCGCTACCAGTCCCGGCGGTCTGCCTACCTGGAGAACGCTCTGATGTCGCGGGAGATGGGCCGGCTGTAGATCAGCTGGCCAACCGCACCGGGCTGACCACTTCTGAGTACGCCGACGCGTCGCCGACGACCGCGCGACTGCGCTGGCCGTAGACGTCGACCGGGATGTCACCGGCCAGGGTCACCCGGTTGAGCCGCCGGTACTGGTCGTCGTAGTCGGATACGGCGTAGTGCTGAGTGGCCCGGTTGTCCCAGATCGCGAGGTCACCGGGCTGCCAGCTCCAGCGGATAGTGTTCTCCAGCTTGGTGATCCGGGCCTGGAGTAGCCCGAACAGGGTCGCGGACTCGGTCGAACCCAAGCCGACGAAGTGTTTGACGAATTGGCCGAGCAGCAGCACCCGCTTTCCGGTTTCGGGGTGTACCCGCACCACCGGATGTTCGGTCTCGTAGTAGTCGGACACAAACTCCCGGCGATACTCGCGCACCGTGTCGGCCACCAACTCCTGCCTGCCGTCGACATCGGCGGCGTAGTCGTAGTCGTTGGTGTGCACCGCCCACAGGCTGTCGGCGAGTGCCCGAAGCGGGTCCGGCAATTTCGCGTACGCGGTTTCCGTGTTGGCCCACGTGGTGGTGCCGCCGTACTCGGGTAGCGAAATCGCGCGCAGCAGTGATGCTTTCGGGACTCGGTCGACGAATGTGACGTCTGTATGCCAGGCGTTGGCCTTGTCATAGCGGGAATCGATTGGAAGCAATTTCGTGCCACGGGACGTCACCGTCGGATGCGCGGTGGTCGGCGTGCCCAGCTTGGCCGCCAGGGCGAGCTGAGTGTCGTCGTCGAGGCGATGCTGATCGCGAAAGAAGATCACCTTGTGTTCCAGCAAGGCGGCGTTGATCGTTGCGAGCGCACCGGTGTCCGGACGCTGTCGCAGTACGCCGATCTGGTCAAGACCAACCCCGCAGCTGCGAAAACCTGTGTGGACACCGAGTTTCGCGCTCGCCAGGACGGCTATCCCGGCATGGCCGCCGCCTACGGATTCGATCCGGCGCAGGCGCAGACGCCGGTGCTCCAGGTCGGCATCATCTACCAGGCGACCGCCGATGGCGACCAGTGCGACTTCGGGGAGGTGCTCACCGACGACAAGCAGTTCTTCGCGCACTACAACCCGTCAGTGACGATGAAGCGTGAGTTTTTCGACGCGCATCCCGAGATCGCCGAGGTGAGCGCGCCCGTGACCGCTGCGCTCACCAACGACGCGATCATCGAGATGAACAAGCAGGTCGACGTCGAGGGCCGCGATCCCGCCGTCGTCGCCCGCGACTGGATGCTCGCCCAAGGCTTCGTCTCCGAGCGCTGAGCGGCGATTACGCGAATTACTGCGCCCGTCCGGCGTACCGTTTTGTCCGTCGGGAGGGGCTGACCATGTCGACACGACGTACCCCCAGGGTTGCCATCATCGGTGCGGGCATGTCCGGCATCTGTATGGCGGTCAAACTGCGGGACGCAGGCATCGAAGGCTTCGTCGTCTACGAGTCCGCCGACGATGTCGGCGGTACCTGGCGCGACAACACCTATCCCGGGTTGAGTTGCGACGTTCCGTCTCGCTTCTATTCGTACTCGTTCCGGCTCAATCCCGAATGGTCGCGTTTCATGTCTCCGGGCCCGGAGATCCATCGTTACTTCCGGCAGGTTGCCGACGAGCGAGGCGTCACACCGCGCATCAGGTTCGGCGCCGAAGTCACCGCAGCACGCTTTGAGGACATGCGGTGGTGGGTCAGCACGTCAGATGGTGAGGAGGCCTTCGATGTGCTGATCACCGCGACCGGGGTGCTGCGCGTGCCCCGGTATCCGCAGATCGAGGGGCTCGACAGCTTCGCCGGGCCAACGTTTCACTCATCTCGCTGGGATCATTCGATTTCGCTGCACGACAAGCGGATCGGGTTGATAGGCACCGGTTCTACAGGCGTACAGATCACCGCTGAACTCGGCGGTAAGGTCCGCGGACTGACGATCTTCCAGCGCTCGGCCCAGTGGGTTTACCCAACGCCCAACCTTCGCTACCGCACCGTGACCAAGGCGGCGCTCGCGCGCTGGCCGGCCCTCAACAACCTGGGATACCGCTTCTGGCAGACCTATATCGAGAACACCCTGGGTCGTGCGGCTGTCGAGGCGGGGCTGAACAGGCGGTTGATGGCTCTGTTGTGCCGGCTCAATCTGCAACTGTCGGTACGCGACCCCGCGATGCGCCGCAAGCTCACTCCCGACTATCACGCGATGTGTAAGCGGCTGATCCTGGCCGGCCACTACTACCGGTCCATCCAGAAGCCGGGAGTGCATCTCGTCACCGAGGCGATCGACCACGTCGAACCGCGAGGAGTCGTGACCTCCGACGGAGTGCTCCATGAACTTGATCTGCTGGTGTTGGCCACGGGTTTCGACGCCCGCGCCTACGTGCGCCCGATGGGAATCGTCAACGACTACGGCGTGACGCTCGACGAAGTGTGGGAGGACGGCCCGCACGCCTACCGTTCGATCGCGGTCCCGGGTTTCCCGAACCTGTTCATGCTGATGGGTCCGCACTCGCCGATTGGCAACCAGTCGCTGGTCCTCATCGCCGAGAACCAGGCCGATTACGCGATGTGGTGGATCGACAAGATCCGCAACGGCGACATCATCGCAATGTCACCCACCGACGCGGCAACGAAGGATTACAACGAGCAGGTGAAATCTGCGATGCCGCAGACGATTTGGATGACCGGATGCAAGAGCTGGTACCTGGGGAAGGACGGCTTGCCTGAGCTCTTCCCGTGGCGGCCGGTTCGCCACCGCGAGCTTCTTGCCACTCCGGACATCTCTCATTTCGATGTCCGAACCGCCTGAATGTGTGACGGTCGCCACACTATGCGTTCTCGTGATCCGTGCCACACATGTTGCCCACTTCGGGCCCGGGTAGTCGTACGTTCCAAATAACTACACGCGTGTGTAGTAAGCGAAGTCAGGAAGGAACGACGATGTTCGAGTTCATCGTTTTCGGAGCCGTGTTGGTGGTGCTCATCGGCACCCTTGGACTGCTGCCGTATTCCCAGAGCACCTACGACCGCTGGAACCGCCGCTAATCCTGCCCCGGCCGGTAGGTCCCGAAGCACCACACGTTGCCGTGCGGGTCGCGGGCGGCGAACTCGCGTGAGCCGTAGTCCTGGTCGGTCAGACCCATGACGATCTCGGCCCCACCCGTAACCGCGCGGTCGTGCAGCGCGTCGGGGTCGTCGACCACCACGTAGAGCACCACCGGCCCCGGTAGCGCGAACGGGCTGTCCGTGCGGTCTGCGTCGTCGATCATCACCAGCCCGTTGCCGACCTTCACCTCGGCGTGCTTGAGCGGTTGGTCGGCCTCGGGAGGAACCACCAACGTCGCGACGGCGCCGAAGGTCCGCTCGAGCCAACTGATCCCGGCACGCGGATCAGTGAAGGGAACGATCGGCACAGCCCCGTGCGACGTGAGTGTTTCGGTCATAGCGGCGACGCTAGGCCCGCCGCGGGCACCATGTCTTGGACGGAATTTACGGTCTGCGCGCGCAGCTCCGTCGGAGTGACGTCGGCCAAGTCCCGTACCTCGCGGGCCATATGGGCCTGGTCGAAGAAGCCACATGCGAGGGCCGCCTCGGCCCAGTCGGTCGCCGAATCGCTGGCCAGCAGTTCTGCGAGCCGCTCGAATCGGACGATTCTCGCGACGCGCTTCGGCGGTAAGCCCACGGCATCGCGGTAGCGCGCAATCAGCCGGCGGTGGCTCCAGCCCAGTTCGCCGGCCAGGCCTGAAATCGTGGCCGTGCCGCCGCTGTCGGTGATGCGGCGCAGCGACCACTCCACCTCAGCGTCGACGGGCGGGGCTTCGGCAAGGCGGTGGCGGATCGCGGCGTCTACCAATGCGAATCGCGCAGGCCAATCCGTGGCGTCTCCGACACGCTGCACGAGTTGGTGCCCGAACCGGCCGAAGACGTCGTCGACGGGCACCGTCCGGTTCGCCAATTCGCTCATCGGTATACCGATCAGCCGGCGTGCCCCCAGCGGCGTCAGGTCGACCTGCAGGCAGCGCGCCGACCCGCCGTGGCCGACCAGAACGGGCCCGTCGGTGATGCCCGCGACGAAAGAGTCGAGCCGAAGCGGTGCGGTCCGGGTGTGTTCCCGGTGGGCGACCGTCCATCCCGCATCGAGGTCGATGATGATCGGCACGAAGGTGCACGGCAGCTCGCGGAATGTGACGGGGCCGGCGGCTCGCTCCGCGTAGCCCTCGTAGCGCAGTACCACGCCGCGCAGCGACCGATGAGGTGTGCCTGCCGCGAACATCGCGCTCACCTTCTCCACGCTAGTCCGAGCCTCGCCGCATCGTGGGGTAGTAATGGTGGGTGACTCAGCCGACTCCATCGCCGACGGTCCTGCTGTTGTCGACATCCGATACCGACCTGATCACCGCCCGTGCCAGCGGCGCCGGCTATCGATGGGCGAATCCGTCTCGGCTGATCGACGGCGAGCTCGACGAACTCGTGGGTGGCGCCGACATCGTCGTCGTCCGCATTCTCGGCGGCTACCGCGCCTGGCAGGACGGCATCGACGCGCTGGAAGCCGGCGGCGTGCCGACCGTCGTGGTCAGCGGCGAGCAGTCACCGGACGCCGAGCTGATGGGCCATTCCACGACGCCTGCTGGTGTCGCGCTGCAGTCACACGTCTACCTGGCGCAGGGCGGGGTCGATAACCTTCGGCAGCTGCACGCGTTTCTTTGCGACACGTTGCTGATGACCGGGTTCGGCTTCGCACCTCCGGCCACCACCCCCAGCTGGGGCGTCCTCGAGCGGGCATCGGCGGCCAACGCGGGACCGACCATTGCGGTGCTGTATTACCGCGCGCAGCACCTCGCCGGGAACACCGGCTATGTCGATGCGCTCTGCCGGGCCATCGAGGAAGCCGGCGCCAGGGCGCTGCCGGTGTTCTGTGCGTCGTTGCGTACCGCGGACACCGAGCTGCTTGAGCTGCTCGGCACCGCCGACGCACTGGTGACCACCGTGCTCGCCGCGGGTGGCTCCACCCCTGCCACCGCGTCAGCGGGTGGCAGCGACGACACCTGGAATGTGGCCCATCTGGCAGCCCTGGACGTCCCGATCCTCCAGGGTCTGTGCCTGACCAGTTCACGGTCGCAGTGGCAGGACAACGATGACGGGATGTCGCCCCTGGATGTCGCAAGCCAGGTCGCCGTGCCCGAGTTCGACGGCCGCATCATCACAGTCCCGTTCTCCTTCAAGGAGATTGACGACGAAGGCCTGATCGCCTATGTGGCCGACCCAGAGCGCTGCGCGCGCGTCGCGGGCCTCGCGGTGCGACACGCCCGGCTTCGTGCCATCGCGGCCCCGCAGAAACGGGTGGCGCTGGTGTTCTCGGCGTATCCGACCAAGCATGCCCGCATCGGCAACGCCGTCGGCCTCGACACCCCCGCCAGCGCCATCGCGTTACTGCGCGCGATGCGTGAACACGGCTACCGCATCGACGACATTCCCGGCTTGGACGCCGCCGATGGGGACGCTTTGATCCATGCCTTGATCGAGCGCGGCGGCCAGGATGCGGCGTGGCTGACCGACGGCCAGCTCGCGGGCAATCCGATCCGGACACCGGCCAGGGAGTATCGGGAGTGGTTCGCCACGCTGCCTGCTGAGCTCACGGACGCGATGGTCAAGCATTGGGGTCCGCCGCCGGGCGAACTGTTCGTCGACCGCAGCGCCGACCCCGACGGCGAGATCGTGGTCGCCGCAATGCAAGCGGGCAACGTCGTGCTGATGGTTCAGCCGCCACGCGGTTTCGGGGAGAACCCGGTCGCGATCTATCACGACCCCGATCTGCCGCCCAGCCATCACTATCTGGCCGCATACCGCTGGCTCGATGCCGTCTTCGGCGCGGACGCCGTCGTGCACCTCGGCAAGCACGGCAACCTCGAATGGCTGCCGGGTAAGACGCTGGGTATGTCGGCGGCCTGCGGCACCGATGCTGCGCTCGGCGACCTCCCGCTGATCTACCCATTCCTCGTCAACGATCCGGGGGAGGGCACCCAGGCCAAACGCCGGGCACACGCCACCCTCGTCGACCACCTCATCCCTCCCATGGCCAGGGCCGAAACCTACGGCGATATCGCGCGTCTGGAACAGCTGCTGGACGAGCACGCCAACATCGCCGCTCTCGATCCCGGCAAGCTGCCCGCGATCCGTCAGCAGATCTGGACGCTGATGCGCGCGGCCAAGATGGATCACGATCTCGGGCTCGATGACCGGCCGGACGAGGATTCGTTCGACGACATGCTGCTGCACGTCGACGGGTGGCTGTGCGAGATCAAGGATGTTCAGATCCGCGACGGGCTGCACATCCTGGGCGAAAAGCCCACGGGGGAGTCCGAAATCGACCTGGTGCTCGCCATTCTGCGCGCGCGCCAGCTGTTCGGCGGCGACCAGAGCGTGCCCGGCCTTCGCCAGGCGCTCGGTCTCGCCGAGGACGGCCACGACGAACGCACCGCAGTGGACACGGCCGAGGCGCAAGCCCGCGAGCTCGTTGTGGCCCTTGCTGCTTCGGGATGGGACCCCGCCGCCGTCGACACCATCACCGACAACGCCGACGTAGCGGCGATTCTGCGTTTCGCGGCAACCGAAGTGGTCCCGCGGCTGGCGGGCACGGCCGCCGAGATCCCGCAGATCCTGCGCGCGCTCGACGGCCGCTTCATCCAAGCGGGCCCGTCGGGTTCGCCCCTGCGGGGGCTGGTCAACGTGCTGCCCACCGGGCGCAATTTCTACTCCGTGGACCCCAAGGCCGTGCCGTCGAGGCTGGCGTGGGAAACCGGTGTGGCCATGGCGGATTCGCTGCTGACGCGGTACCGAGAGGACCACGGCGACTGGCCGCGGTCGGTCGGGTTGTCGGTGTGGGGCACGTCGGCCATGCGCACCGCGGGTGACGACATCGCCGAGGTGCTCGCGCTGCTCGGCGTCCGGCCCGTATGGGACGACGCATCGAGGCGGGTGGTGAACCTGGAGCCGATGCCGCTCACTGAACTCGGCCGCCCACGCATCGACGTCACCGTGCGCATTTCGGGTTTCTTCCGCGACGCATTTCCGCATGTGGTCACGATGCTCGACGACGCGGTACAACTCGTCGCGGGTCTCGACGAGCCTGCCCAGGACAACTACGTACGTGCCCACGCGCAGGCCGATCTGGCTACGCATGGCGATCAAAGACGTTCCACCACAAGAATATTCGGCTCCAAGCCCGGCACCTATGGCGCGGGGCTGCTGCAACTGATCGACAGCCGCAACTGGCGCGACGATGCCGATCTCGCAGAGGTTTACACCGCCTGGGGCGGTTTCGCGTACGGCCGCGGCCTGGACGGCAGGCCGGCGGCCGACGACATGAACCAGAACTACCGTCGCATCGCGGTCGCGGCCAAGAACACCGATACTCGCGAGCACGACATCGCAGACTCCGACGACTACTTTCAGTACCACGGCGGCATGATCGCGACGGTGCGGGCATTGACCGGAAAGGCGCCGGCCGCCTATATCGGTGACAACACCCGGCCCGACGCGGTGCGCACCCGCACCCTGTCGGAGGAGACCGCCCGCGTATTCCGCTCCCGCGTGGTCAACCCCCGATGGATCAACGCGATGCGACGGCACGGCTACAAGGGCGCCTTCGAGATGGCGGCCACCGTCGACTATCTGTTCGGATACGACGCGACCGCGGGTGTGATGGCCGACTGGATGTACGAGCGGCTGTCGGCGGAATACGTGCTCGACGACGACAACCGCAAGTTCATGGCGGAGTCGAATCCGTGGGCCCTACACGGGATGGCCGAGCGCCTGCTGGAGGCGGCGGGCCGCGGCATGTGGGCGCAGCCGGACCAGGCCACGCTCGACGGTCTACGGCAGGTGCTGCTGGAGACCGAAGGCGAACTGGAGGGCTGACGACGTTGCGGCCTGAGCGCAGAGTCGACGCAACGAGATAGGTTTGGAGTGTGCCTGCGACCTTTGCCGACATCGCGAAGTCGGAATACATCCTGCTGACCACGTTCACCAAGGACGGCAAGCCCAAGCCCACCGCGGTCTGGGCACCCCCGGACGGCGACCGCCTCCTCGTCATCACGCAAGAAAAGTCGTGGAAGGTCAAGCGCATTCGGAATACACCGCGGGTCACCATCGCGAAATGCGACCGAAGCGGTAACCCTCAAGGTGAGGCGATCGAGGCGGTTGCGGCGATCCTGGACAAATCGGCCAATGTCGCAACCTACGACTTGATCGGAAAGCGTTACGGGCTGGTCGGTAAGGCGTTCAACCTCTTCTCCAAACTGCGCGGCGGCATGAAGAACAACGTGACCATCGAGTTGAAAGCGGCGTAGTGGACACGGGTTTAGCAAACTCGTTACCGGGTATTGCGTGACTGCACCGTTTACGCATCGAAACAGGAAATCGGGACCCATGACAGACACCTTCGAAGACGTGGCGCGGTCCAAGTACCTGCTTCTGACCACCTTCACCAAGGACGGCAGGCCAAAGCCAACGACCGTCTGGGGCGTGAAGGACGGCGACAGGCTGCTGATCTCCACCGACGACGGGTCGTGGAAGACAAAGCGCATCGGCAACACACCGCGCGTGACTATTCAGCGGTCCAGCGCGCTGGGTAAGCCGAAGGGTGACCCGGTGGAGGCGGTAGCCCGGAATCTGCCGAAGTCAGACAATCGACGGGTCTTCGAAATGGTCACCAAGAAGTACTGGTGGCACGCGTGGTGGTGGATTCCGCAGGCGATCGTGCGCGGCGGAATCGACAAGGTGCACAGCGCCGTCGAGGTCAAGCCGGCCTAACGCGCCGCAAGGTGCTCGTTGAAGAACGTGAAGACGCGCTGGTAGGCGTCCTCCGTAGCGGCATCGTTGTAGCCGAAACCGGCAATGCGGATAAGGGGCTGGCCCGGCAGTTTGTTCGCAAAGCTGTGTCCGGCGTGCGGGTATACCTTGATGTCGGCCGGGATGCCTTTCCCCTCGACGACTTTGCGTAGCTGCGCGGGGGCACCTATGCCGATGGGGTCGCGTCGGCCGAAGCTGGCCACGATTGGGCAGGCCCCGTCAAGGGTTTCGCTCAGGTGCCGGGGTAGCGGCGTGCCATAGAACGGCGCCGAAGCACCAAATCCCTTGGGCGACAGCACTAGAGCGAAGTGCCCGCCCATACAGAAGCCGACCACACCGACCGAGCCGGAGCACTGCGGCAACGACAGCAGATGATCGCGCGCGGCGAGGATGTCATCCAGTGCCCGACCACGCTGACTGAGCAACTCCCGGAAAACTCTGGTGACGCATCGGGCCCGGCCGCCGCGCGAATACAGATTCGGCGTGATCGTGACGAACCCCGCAGCGGCGATTCGCGCGGACGTCGCCTCGTTGTCGGGGCGGTAGCCGATGGCGTCGTGCACCACCACCACACCCGGGCGCGGCCCCGCACCGTGGGGCAGGCTCAGCAGCGCATCGATCGGGCCATCCGGTGTTTCGATGCTGACGTTCGTCACGCCGTCAATGTACGGAACCGAAGCCGCTATCCCGTACGTTGCCTGTGTATGGCGATGCGGCTGTTTCTCCTCTATACGGTCATCGAGCTGGCGGTCATCGTGGCGCTGGTATCGACGATCGGCTTCGGCTGGACGGTGTTACTGCTGCTCGGCACCTTCGCGCTCGGCCTCGCGTTGGCCGGATCCCAGGTCAAGCGACACTTCCGGCGTCTGCGCGCTGGCCTTGACCCGGCTTCGGTGCAGGGCGCCGCGGCAGACGGTGTGCTCGTCGCGCTGGGCACCGTGCTCGTCGTCATTCCCGGGCTGGCCAGCTCCGTCGTCGGCGCGCTGCTCCTGCTGCCGCCCACCCGCGCGGCCGCGCGTCCGCTGGTGACGGCCATGGCCGCTCGCCGCATGCCGCTCATCACCGTCGCGGGAGCCACCGGCCACACCGGCTATACCGCGCCCCCCGGTGATTACATTGACGGCGAGGTCATCGACGTCACCGACGTCGAGCCTGCCGCCGTGGAGCGCAAACCCGACTAAGCCTCGATCCACCGACTGACCTGGTGTGTGGCTGTGAGGTCGGGCTGTCGTTGGTCGTCGGGTTGTGCGCATGAGGTAGCTGCTGGTTTGCCCAGCTTTTCCTCTGCGCTCCGTTCGGGGGCTTTCGGCCAGGTGGTCAGACAGTAGCGGCATTGGGCGGGCTAGGGCCGATGATGTTGTGCCACAGCATGAGCCAGGCCCGAGACCAGGGCCAGTGGGTGGGTAGGTGCAGGATGGGCCGGCGTTGCGGACGGGCGAGTCGCGCGGGAATGTTGACGATCTTGCGGCGCAGTGTGGATCCCCGCGCCCGGCCGTGGTTCTCACCTGCCAGCACCCCGGCGGCGCGCAGCAGGTTGTGGGCGATGGCCGCGCACAGGATCCAGGCGGAGTTCGCCCCGAAGCGGCCCGACGGGATGTGTGCCAGCGGTCCGTCGATCAGGTCGGCGAACACGGTCTCGATGATCGCGTGTTGGCGGTGGGTGATGTCGGCCTGATCGGCGGGCAGGTCGGTGTTGGTGAAGAACGGGTGATATCGCCAGACCGGAAACAGTGCGTCGGGAAACCGGGCGTCTTTGACTCGACGCACGATGAGGCGCGCGGTGATTCGATCGGGGGTGGATGCAAAAGCGGTGTAGGGGATTTCGGCGACTTCGGCATCAGAGATCCAGGCCCCGGTATCGGGATCTTGGACTGCGCCGGGATAAGACACCGGGGTCCAGGCGCTCTCGTCGATGGCGGCCAGCGCGCGTTCCACGGCGGGGTTTCGGATCATCACCAGCGAGAACCGGGCGCCCGCGCGCAGGCAGCTCCGCACCACCGCCCGGTTGCCGTAGGCCGAGTCGCCGCGCACCAGGATCTGCCCGCTGGCTCCGGCGGCGCGGGCGGTTCTGATGGCTTGGGCGACCATGCGCCCGGCACCCTTGGCCGAGGCGGTCTTGCCCGCGCGTAGCCGCATCCCGGCGATCACCGGTGCCGACCCCGCGGTGCTGATGGTGGTGGCCAGCGGTGAGAGTCCCTTGCGCAGGATCTGCTTGCCGGCGATCTTGGTGTGTCCGTAGGAGGCGCCCTGTTTGGCGCGCCCGTAGACCGGACGTAGCAGCGAGTCGATGTCGATGAACACCGACCCCTTGGCGGCATCAGGGAGCAGGTCGACCCTCCCACACAGCGCCACCAGATGGTCACGTAGTACCGATTCGAGTTGGCGGGCGTGACCGAAGGTGAACTCTCGCAACAACGTTCCGACCGTCGACGGTGCGTACACGCCGTCGAAGAGCGTCGTCATGCCGCCGCTGCGGACCAGGTCGATGTCGTCGATGCAGTCCGCGCCCGCGCACATGCCCGCGATCAGCGTGGCCAGTTTCGGAGACGGGTTGGCCGCCCCGGACTTGATCCGCGGCGCGACGATCTGGACCTTCTCCGAGAGAAGCCGAGTCAGCCCGGTCTGCTGGGCCAACGTCATCACCGGTACCAGCCCGGCGCACGACACGAGATGATCGTCATCGAACACCGCTGACTGCGAAGCGAAGCTGTGCGAAACTTGCACTGGAAGTGCCTTTCCGAACTGACCCGATTGTTTGTGTGAGAACTACAATCATCCCAGTTCAGAGGGCACTTTCCTCATTCCGACACCCAGAAAACACCAGGTCAGTCGGTGGATCGAGGCTAAGTGACGACACTCCTTCTCAACGGCCGGGTGCACAGCCCGGCGATGCCCGACGCGTCCGCGATGGCGGTGCGCGACGGTCTCGTGGCTTGGTTGGGCAGCGACGACGTGGGCCGTGCTCAGTATCCCGACGCCCAGATCGTCGACCTCGACGGTGCCTTCGTCGCGCCGGCCTTCGTCGACAGTCACGTCCATCTCACGGCGACCGGGCTGACCCTGACCGGACTGGATCTGCGGCAGGCGACCTCGCTTCGGCACTGCATGCAGCTTCTCGGCGATTTCGCCCGCGCCCATCCCGACGGCGCAGTGTGGGGACACGGCTGGGACGAATCCGGCTGGCCCGAACGGACGCCACCCAGCACCGCCGACGTCGACGAGGCGGTCGGAGGCAGGGCCGCGTATTTGGCCCGGGTCGACGTCCACTCGGCGGCCGCCTCGACGGCGCTGCGCCGACTGGTACCCGGTCTGGCCGAGGCGCACGGCTTCTCGGTCCAGGGGCCGCTGAGCAGCGATGCGCACCACCTGGTGCGCGCGGCCGCCCGCGAGGGGCTCAACACCGAACAGCGGCTGACCGCCCAGCGGGCAGCATTGAATGCCGCCGCCGCGTTCGGCATCGCCGCGGTGCACGAGTGCGCGGGTCCCGATATCGGCGGGCTGTCCGATTGGGATGAGGTGCGTGGCATCGAGCACGGCGTGGAGGTCGTCGGCTACTGGGGTCAAGCGGTGAGCACCGCCGTCGAGGCACGCGAACTGATAGCGCGCACCGGAGCACGTGGGCTGGCCGGCGATCTTTTTGTCGACGGCGCGCTTGGCTCCCGCACCGCGTGGCTGCACCGGCCCTACAACGACGCTGCGAACTGTTGTGGCAACGCGTATCTCGATACCGATGCGATCGCGGCACACCTGCGGGCCTGTACCGACGCGGGTGTCACCGCAGGTTTCCATGTCATCGGCGACGCGGCCGTCGGCGCCGCGGTCGACGCGTTCGAGCGCATCGTCGAGGAGTTCGGCGCACCCGCGGTCGCCCGTTGCGGACATCGCCTCGAGCACCTCGAAATGGTGACAGGGGAGCAGGCACACCGTCTCGGCGCGTGGGGTGTACTCGCCAGCATGCAGCCGAATTTCGATGCCCTATGGGGCGGGGAACACGGCATGTACGCCCAGCGGCTCGGCGCCGACCGAGCCGGATCGTTGAATCCGTTCGCGCTGCTAGCATCCCAAGGCGTGCCTCTCGCTTTCGGCTCCGACAGCCCCGTCACCAGCATGAATCCCTGGGCGACGGTGCGTGCGGCGACTCGACATCAGACCAATGGCAGCGCACTGTCCGCGCGCGCGGCGTTTGCCGCAGCCACCCGCGGAGCCTGGCGCGCCGCCGGCGTGCGCGATGGTGTCACCGGCACCCTGGTTCCCGGGGCCCCGGCGAGCTACGCCGTCTGGGAGACCGACGAGCTCGAGGTCAGCGCACCGTCCGACGCGGTGCAACGGTGGTCGACGGATGCGCGCTCGCGGGTGCCCGCGCTGCCGCGACTCGACGGCGCATTGCCGCTCTGCCGCCAGACGGTGCACCGGGGTGTCACCATCCATGGCTGACGTTTCGCTGCCGAGCAGACGCGAATCGCCCCCGACACAGCGGTTTTCGGGCAAGTTTGCGTCTGCTCGCGCGGGATTGATCGACCGTCTGCCGCAGTTGGGTGTCGCTATCGTCGCCGGTCTTGCGCTGTGCCTGAGCTTCCCGCCATTCGGCTGGTGGTATCTGGCGGTCCTCGCATTCGCTTTGCTGTCGTGGGTACTTACTCGTGAAACAACTACTGTCGCAGGCGGATTCGGGTACGCCTTCATTTTCGGACTGGCGTTCTACCTGCCGCTGCTGCCATGGATCAGCGGATTTGTCGGCCCCATTCCGTGGATCGCTCTGTGTGTGCTCCAGGCGCTTTTCCCCGCGGTGTTCGGCGCTGCGGCCGTCGCCGTCCGGCGGCTGCCGGGGTGGCCCCTCTGGTTCGCCGGGCTGTGGGCGGCCCAAGAGTGGCTCAAGTCGACGGTGCCATTCGGAGGATTCCCGTGGGGTGTCGTGGCCTACAGCCAAACCGACGGGCCGCTGTTGTCGATGGTGCAGGTGGGTGGCGCACCACTGCTGTCCTTCGCCGTCGTGCTGATCGGATTCAGCCTGGCCGCAATCACTCTGGAGATCGCGAAGTGGTGGCGGCAAGGCACCACCAGGACGGCGGGGCCGCCGGCGGTCGTGGTGCCCGGCGCGTGCATCACCGTCGTCCTGTTACTCACCGCGCTCACGTGGCCTCAAGTCCGGCACTCCGGCGTGGGCGCCGACGACGAACAGCCGATCACCGTGGCCGCCGTGCAGGGAAACGTGCCAAGACTCGGACTCGAGTTCAACGCGCAGCGCCGCGAGGTACTGGACAATCACGTCCGCGAAACCATCCGGCTCGCCGAGGACGTGCGCGCCGGCCGGGCGCCGCAGCCGATGTTCGTCGTCTGGCCGGAGAACTCCTCAGACATCGATCCACTGGCCAGTCCGGACGCGAAGGCCGAAATTTCGGCGGCGGCGGAGGCGATCAAGGCGCCGATTCTGGTCGGAAGTGTGGTTGCGGCGCCGGGCTACAGCCGCGACAACCCGGTCTCGAACAATTCGGTGATCGTGTGGAACCCCGAGACGGGTCCGGCCGATCGCCACGACAAGCAGATCGTGCAGCCGTTCGGCGAGTACCTGCCGTGGCGCAGTTTCTTTCGCCTCCTGTCGCCATACGCCGACCGCGCCGGCTACTTCATCCCGGGCAGCGGTAACGGGGTGGTGCATGCCGCGGGCGTGCCCGTCGGGGTCGCCACCTGCTGGGAGGTGATCTTCGACCGTGCCACCCGCGAGTCGGTGCGAAACGGAGCGCAGATTCTGGCGATCCCGACCAATAACGCCACCTTCGACGAGGCAATGAGCGCACAACAGCTCGCCTTCGCACGGCTGCGGGCCGTCGAACACGACCGGTACGTGGTCGTCGCCGGAACTACCGGTATCAGCGCGATCATCGCCCCGGATGGACGTGAGCTTGCCCGCACCGAGTTCTTCGAACCCGCCTACCTGGACACCCAGGTGCGGCTGAAGTCCCAGCTCACAGCCGCGACGCGATGGGCGCCGCTGGTCGAGGGTGCGCTGGTCGCCGTCGGTATCGGGGCTCTGATCGCCGCGATACTGCACAATGGGAGTTTCGTTCGTCGGCTACGAACGACGAAAGATAGAGGAGCTAAATGACGACGGGCCCGGGCCCCGGGGATCGCCCAAGTCAGCGGACGCTGGTCATCATCCCCACCTACAACGAGCGGGAAAACCTGCCGTTGATCGTCGGACGCGTGCAGACCGCGTGTCCCGATGTACACATCCTGGTCGTCGACGACGGCAGCCCGGACGGGACCGGTGAGTTGGCCAACGAGCTGGCACTCGCCGACCCCGATCGCGTGCACGTGATGCACCGCGCCGCCAAGGCTGGCCTCGGAGCGGCATACCTGGCCGGGTTCGAGTGGGGCCTGGGGCGCGAGTACAGGGTCCTCGTCGAGATGGACGCCGACGGGAGCCATCCCCCCGAACAGTTGCACCGCCTGCTCGACAGCATCGACAACGGCGCGGACCTGGTGATCGGCTCGCGCTACGTCAAGGGCGGCGAGACGAAAAACTGGCCGCGCCGGCGTCAGGCGTTATCTCGTACGGCGAATGGCTATGCCAGGGTGGTGCTCGGCGTCGACATCCACGACATCACCGCCGGATACCGCGCGTATCGGCGCGAGGTGCTGGAAAAGATCGACCTGGCCGCCGTCGAGTCGAAGGGGTACTGCTTCCAGATCGACCTGACCTGGCGCACCATCAACAACGGGTTCGTCGTCGTCGAAGTACCGATCACCTTCACCGAGCGCGAGTTCGGACAGTCCAAGATGAGCGGGTCCAACATCCGCGAAGCAATTTTCAAGGTCGCGGAGTGGGGTTTCCGCGGGCGTCTTGATCGCGCCCGCGGCGTTGGCGTCAGCCGCTAACTAGCCGCGGCGGCGAGCCGCCAATCTAGCCCCGGCGGCGAGCCTTGATGATGTCGAGGCGCTCTTTGAGCAGTTCCTCCAACTCGTCGACCGAGCGGCGCTCCAGCAGCATGTCCCAGTGGGTACGCGGCGGCTTCGTCTTCTTGGGCTCCGGCGCGTCGCCCTCGATCAGCGTGCCTTCCATGCCGTTGCGGCACAGCCACGTGTGCGGGATCTCGGCGTCGTCGGCGAACGGGACGTCGAACTCTTCACCGTTATCGGTGCGATAGCGCGCAACCTGACGCGGCGCAAGATCGTGGTTGCGGTCGGTCTCGTAGCTCACAGCCCCGAGACGACTGCCTCTCAAGACGCGATCAGCCATGGTCCACACTCCTCAATCAATGCAAGTTGTCCGGAGAATCAACGCAGCGGCGCGACACGCAGTTCCCGACTCGACCTCTGATGATACCGGGATTCCTGGCTCCGCCGGTTTACAGTCTGGTCCGTGGTCACCGTGCTATCGAACCGCCGACGTTCTCAACCCTGTCGTTGGTGCGGTCGTGAAGTCGCTGATGCCGGATTGGGCAGACGCAGGCAGTACTGCAGGCAGTCATGCCGCCAACGCGCTTATGAACAGCGTTCCGTCGTCAAGGGCACCTCGGTGGCACCGGACGCCGTGGTGCTGACCGCCGACGAGGCCGCAGAACTTGCAGACCGAGTCTACCAGGTCAGATGTGCCGCGGAGGACGTTTCGACCGCCGTGGACGAGGGCGCGGACAGCACCGAGCTGCGGCAACTGTGCGATGCGCTGATGCGCGCGGCCAAGGCGGCCGACGGCTGGCGCTAGCGGATGAACCCTGGAGAGGGGCTGTTCGTCGTTACGATGACCTGCAACCCTCCCGATGGGACCCGCCGTGACGTTGTCAACACCTGAGTCTCCAACTCCTCTGCCCTTGACCGGCGTGTGGCGGTTCGAGAACTTCGTACTCGACACCCAATGCTACGAATTGCGCGCTGATGGCGACGTCATCCGGGTCGAGCCCCAGGTGTTCGATGTACTCACGCAGCTGGTGAGCAATGCCCACCGATTCGTGTCGAAGGAGGAACTGCTCGATTCGGTGTGGGGTGGGCGCTTCGTCACCGAGGCCGCGTTGACGAGCCGCATCAAGGCCGCCCGTCGCGCACTCGGTGACGATGGTGAATCGCAGCGGTTCATCAGGACCGTCCGCGGCCGCGGTTACCAGTTTGTGGCCACCCTCACCGCGGACGGGCCACCGTTGCCGACCCCGCCGCTTCCCGAGCCCGCGGCGCCTGACGAGCCACCGCCGCCGCGCCAGCACATCGCGTTCTGTAGGGCCGCAGACGGTGTGCGGCTTGCCTACGCAGTGGCCGGGGAGGGCCCGCCGCTTGTGCGGGCGGCGAACTGGATGACCCACCTCGGGTACGACATCGAAAGCCCGGTGTGGAAACACTGGGTGCGCGATCTGTCGGCGAGCCGCCAGTTCATTCGCTACGACGAGCGTGGATGTGGGTTATCTGATTGGGATGCAACAGATTTCACCTTCGACGATTGGGTAGCCGACCTCGAATCGGTGGTCGAGGCGCTTGGCCTGGAACGCTTTCCGCTGCTCGGCGTGTCGCAGGGCGGCGCCGTCGCCGTGGCCTATGCGGCCCGTCATCCCGAACGGGTCAGCCGCCTGGTGCTATGCGGTGCATATGCGCGTGGACGGGCCGTGCGTGCGTCGGGCGAGGATGAAAAGCGGGCCGCGGCACTGGACCTCGAACTCGCCCGAGTCGGTTGGGGCCGCGACGATCCGGCGTTCCGGCAGGTCTTCGCCGCGCAGTTCCTGCCCGACGGCTCCCGCTCCGATTGGGCTGCGTTCGATCAGCTCCAGCGGCGCACCACCTCGCCGGAGAACGCAGTGCGTTTCCTCGAGGAGTTCGCCCGCATCGACGTCCGTGAACTGGCGCGAGGCGTCGTCTGCCCGACTCTGATCATGCACTCGCGTGACGATCACCGAGTTCCGCTCCGTTTTGGCGAGGAGTTGGCTTCGCTGATACCGGATTCCCGCCTGGTGGAGCTCTCCAGTAACAACCATCTGCTGACCTCATCCGAGCCGGCATGGCAGGTGTTCCGGGCCGAGATCGACGAATTCCTGACGATTTGAATCAGGCGTGCCCGCCACCGCAGATATCTCCACGCAATCTCCATACGTTCTTCATGTAACGCCGCCCCCAGCCGTTCATGCTGGTCACATGAAGAAAATCACCCGCACCCTGCTCGTGGGAATCAGCGCAATCGTCGCGCTCGGCACCCTATCCGCCTGCTCTGGCGGATCATCGAATCAAGCGACCTCCCCATCGGGGTCGCCGACTACCACCGCCGCCGCCCCGCCAACCGCGTTTCCGCAGTCGGCTCGCTACATCGCCGACATGACGGCGGCCGACGGCAAAACCATGACGATCGGAATCTCCGTCGACGGAGACGAAGTCGCGGCATACGCCTGCAACGGGACCGATGACGAAGCCTGGTTCTTCGGCAACCAAACCGACGGCTCGATCGACATCAAGTCGCGGTTCCGCGACACCCTGCAAGCGGAGTTCGACGACGGGAACGTCGACGGCGATCTGAACATGAACGGTGTGGCGTATCAGTTCACGGCAAAGCCGGTGACAGGCGACGCGGGGATGTACACCGCTGCGCTGGACGGTACACGCGCGTCCTGGGTGGTCCGCGAGAACGGCTCGGCTGTCGGCGTGCAGTTCCGCAACAACAATGACGATGACATCAACGTATTCGAACTCAATGACTTGCGTTTCCGCGCCGAGGTACGCAACAGGCGCCTACTCCAGCAGGCGCAGCAGATCGAACGCCTGGCCAACGGCAGGATGAGCTCCAAGATCAACGGCCAGGATGTGACACCGACCCTGGTCAACGGAAGTTTCCGCCTCGGCTGACAGCTGAAACCCGTTGCCACCCAACGGCCCTGCCGGTGAGTTGTATCACACCGGTGGGGCCGTGCTTTTGCCTCATCCAGAATCAAAACCTATTGGCCCCGCACGTGCGTGGGTAGCGTCGCCCTACCGTGACCACTCCTGCCGAGTTGGCGGCGCCGATAGCGCCCGTGCGGTATGCGAAGGCGACGCGATGGGCGCGGGACAATCCCGGACAATGGGCGCAGAGTTACGCTACCGCCGTGGGTCTGGATCTCGACGTCGCGACCGCCGCCCAGGGCCGCAGCCTACGGTTAGCGATCGATCTGTCCGACCAGCTTGTCGCCACCGAACAGGAGCTGGCGGATCTGTTCGCGGAATCGGAGCAGATAAGCTCGGCGCCGGAGTTCTCCCGCTGGGTCGACCGACGCTACAGCGACGTGCTCGCGCCCCTCTACATCAATCGCGACTAGGAGAGATCATGTCCGCGCAGGCCGAATCGTCTTCAGGCACAGCCCAAGTCGAACCGCCGTCTTCGACAGCCAAATTCTTTTGGTTCCTCCCCACCAACGGGGACAGCAGATCCATCGTCGGCGCATCGCACGCATCGTCTCACCACACCGTGCCTGCCAATTATCGCGCACCGTCGCGCAGGTACCTCGCCGAGGTGGCACGTGCCGCGGACCGACTGGGATACGAGGGCGTGCTGACCCCGACGGGTACCTGGTGCGAGGACGCATGGCTGACGACCTCGGCACTGCTCGCCGAAACCGAACGTCTCAAGTTCCTGGTCGCATTCCGACCGGGGCTGGTTCCACCGACGCTGGCCGCGCAGCAGACCGCGACCCTTCAGCGGTTCTCCGAGGGCAGGGTGCTGCTCAACATCGTCACCGGCGGCGACGACGTCGAGCAGCAGCGGTTCGGTGACTTCCTCGGCCACGACGAGCGATATTCCCGCACAGGGGAGTTCCTGCACATCGTCAACACACTGTGGCGTCAGGAGTCACTCGACTTCGAGGGCAAGCACTACACGGTGAAGGACGCACGGGTGTCGGCCGCACCAGATCCACTGCCGCAGATCTATTTTGGCGGGTCGTCGGCGGCAGCGCTGCCCATCGCTGCCGAGTACGTCGACGTCTATCTGACGTGGGGTGAGCCGCCACAGGCCGCGGCAGCCAAGATCGAGCGGGTCCGCAAACTGGCCGAGGAACGTGGCCGCAAGGTGCGCTTCGGTATCCGGCTGCACACCATCAGCCGGGACACATCGGCGGCGGCGTGGGCGGTTGCCGACGAGTTGCTCGCCGAACTGAGCCCCGAGCAGATCGCCAAACAGACTGAGCTGCACGCCAAGTCGGAATCCGAAGGCCAACGGCGGATGACCGCGCTGCACGGCGGCCGGTTGGACAGCCTGGAGATCTACCCCAACCTGTGGGCAGGCGTCGGGTTGGTTCGTGGCGGAGCGGGCACGGCGCTGGTCGGCAGCCACGAGGAAGTGGCGAACCTGATCTACGAGTACCACTCGGTCGGCTTCGACGAGTTCATCCTCTCCGGCTATCCCCATCTGGAGGAGGCGTACTGGTTCGCCGAGGGTGTGCTTCCCCTGTTGAAGCAAAAAGGTGTCGCATAACGAGGAACGCCGCCGACGCGTGCTTTGCCTCTGGTTGGTAGTTAGGTAAAGCTGAGTCGTGGACGAATGGTCCCAGCACGTGGATGTTCGGCGCAATCTGCGCGGTGATCTCGGCGTTGATCCTCGGCATCTCGGCGGACGACACTGTCCGACGGCGTCCTCGCGGTGATGGCCCTTGGCTCGCTGGCGTTCGTTCCGTTCACTCAGCAGTACGCGCCACCCTCGGCGCCGCGGCACGAGTGGGAAAGGCGGCGTTCCGGCGCACCAATCAGGTCCTCGCGCTGATGTGGGCGCTGGTGTTCGCACTCATCGCGGTCCTTGGCTACGTCGCGGTTGCCGCGCCGTCCACAGTCCACTGGACCAAGGCGGTGATCCCGGTCGTCGTGATCGTCGGTGCGATCGGCATGACGCAGATCTACCCGGACCAGGCACGGGAGCAAACCAAGCCGCGGACCTGATCAGCAGCTGAACTTCTCGCCGATCTGCGGCGGAGCGGTCACCGGCTCCAGGCAGCCGAACGGTTCGATGCCCGCGTCGCTGAAGCGAGCCGCCGTATCGTTGGCGCGGTTGGCGCAGAACAAGCCAACGGGGTCGACGCGACACTGGTAGTCGCCGAAGCCCAGCGCCCGACCGTAGGGCAGTTCGGGACCCGTGCCCGATGTGAATCGGCCGGGGTCACCGTGCACGGATCCGACGGTGACACTCTTCCCGTCGAAGTCGACCCAGCCGCCTTTCCACTCGCCGTACGCGTCCGCCGGCCGCGGTGGCGGGTCGACGAGCTCGACCAGACACGCCAGCGCCCCGTCGCTGTGTTTCGAGTCGGTCATGCAGTTGGTCTTGCCCGAGGGGGTGATGAACGCGATGCCTTCGCCGAGATCCGTGGTCACCCCGTCTCGAGTGGCGACGTGATATTCCGCGGCGTCGACCGTGTCGCCCGCCTCGATCCAGGCGATGACGTCGGCCACCGGCGCTCCCGGGCTGGGCGGCGTGGCCGGCGCTGGCGTCGTCGGGGTGGTGGTCGACGACGGTCTGCTGGTGTTGGGTGGTATCGGGGTGATCCGCTCGGCCCCGCCATCCGTTGACGATGAACACCCTGCTACCAGCATCAAGATGGCGATCAGCCCAGCCACTCGCATACCGGCCAGGCTAGCGGGCCGACTCGCCGATCACGTCCAGGCGCGGCGACGCGTGGCATTCGCTACCGTCGGGTGATGCACGAACACACGGTCCGCGCGACCATCGCCTCCGGCACCGTCGAGGGTTTCACCCGCGACGGGGTGAATCGCTGGCGCGCGATCCCGTACGCGCGCCCACCGGTGGGTCAGCTACGGATGCGCGCGCCGCAACCCGTCGAGGCATGGCCAGGCGTGCGGTACTGCCACGGCATCGGCTACTGCTCACCGCAGCAGCGCATGTACACAATGCTGGCCCCGGGCAAATACCAGCCGATGAGCGAGGACTGCCTGACGCTCAATGTCGTGGCCCCCACCTCGCCGCCCGACGCGTCGCTGCCGGTCATGGTGTTCATCCACGGCGGCGGCTACTTCATGGGAAGTTCGGCGACGCCGATCTACGACGGCGCGGCGATGGCGCGGCGGGGCTGCGTGTACGTATCGGTGAACTACCGACTGGGCCCCCTGGGATGCCTGGACCTGTCGTCGCTGTCCGACAACGAGCACACCTTCGACGACAACCTGTACCTGCGCGACCTGGTGATGGCGCTCCGTTGGGTTCGCGAGAACATCGCGGTGTTCGGTGGCGACCCGGACAAGGTGACCATCTTCGGCGAGAGCGCCGGCGCCCACGCGGTCGCCACGCTGCTGGCTGTTCCTGCAGCGGAAGGCCTGTTCGCCCAGGCGATTTCCGAGAGTCCGGCCGCCGGGATGGTTCGCACACCGGACATCGCGGCCGACTACGCCACCAAGTTCGCCGAACTTGTCGACGCCGGCCAGGCCAGCGGCGCGGCGGCCGTGATGGCGGCCCGGCCGACGGAACTGGTGACCGCGTTCGAACGGCTCATTGTCGCGGGCCACCGCGAGATGCTTGGCGCGTTCGCCGCGGGCCCCACCAGCGGAACCGAGTATCTGCCGCTGGACCCGGTCGAGGCGATGCGCGACGGGCACGCCCACCGGGTACCGCTCATCGTGGGCACCAACGCCGACGAGGCCAGATTGTTCGGCCGCTTCCTCAAGCTGCTGCCGATGACGGAGCCGATGATCGAGCGGCTGCTCTCTACAACGGAACCCGCTGAACGCGAACGCATCACCTCCGCGTACCCCGGTTATCCCGACCCAGCGGCGTGTATCCAGTTCGGCGGCGACTTCGCGTTCGGATCAGCGGCGTGGCAAATCGCCGAGGCGCACAGCCGGCATGCCCCAACCTACCTGTACCGCTACGACTATGCACCTCGTACGTTGCGGTGGTCGGGTCTGGGCGCCACGCATGCGACAGAGTTGCTTGCCGTGTTCGACGTCTACCGAACGACTTTCGGCAAGCTGCTCACGGCCGCTGCGGATCGCAAGACGGCCCTGCGCGTCAGCGACGATGTGCAGTCGCGCTGGCGCGCCTTCGCCGATACGGGGGTGCCCGGTACCGACTGGCCCGCATACGCCGATCCCGAGCGTGCGGTACGCGTTTTCGACAGCCGGCCGCGTGTCGAATTCGATCTGCATGCCGACCGCCGCAAAGCGTGGGAGGGCTTTACCCTGGCCGGCCGCTGAATCCGTTGCGCTGCTTCAAACCGCTGCGCGTCGGACCGCCGATATGGTTGCGTGATTCCGTGGCTTACCCCCTGGATCCGCTGAGCGGTGACGAGTTCACGGCGGTCGCGTCGATCCTGCAACGCGAGCGCGGCGTCGGCGCCGGAGCCGACGGGTCGGCGACGTCCGACCTGGGCTGGCGGTACGCGTCCATCGAATTGATCGAACCCAGCAAGGCCGAATTGCGCGAGTTCGACGGCGGGGGAGCACCGCCGCCGCGACGCGCGAGGGTGACGTGCTTTGAGCGGTCCGCCAACGCGACGTACAAGAGCACGGTGTCGCTGACCGAGGACCGGGTGGAGTCGTTCGAGCACATTCCCGGGGTGCAGGCGAACTTCACCGTCGACGAATTCGCCGAGTGTGACCGGCTGCTGCGATCGCACCCGGACGTCGCGGCCGCCCTGAGCAAGCGTGGCATCACGGACATCGACCTGGTGTTCTTCGACACCTGGACCTATGGCAACGCGGTCGCGCCCCCGGAATACCGCGACCGGCGGATCGGTTGGTCGGACACCTGGATGAGGGATTCGGCAGGCGGCAGCCCATACGCCAATCTCGTCAGCGGTTTGCACTGCGTCATCGACCTCAATGCCATGGAACTACTGCGCGTCGAAGATAACGGCGGCGTCGACAAGCCCAATGTGATGGGCGAATACGTGCCCTCCATGATCCCCGAGGCCATCCGATCGGCATCGCGCAGGGAGCCGCTGAAGCCGTTGCACATCGGGCAGCCCGAAGGGCCGTCGTTCACCCTCGAGGGCAATCTGTTGCGATGGCAGAACTGGTCGCTGCGGGTCGGCTTCAACCATCGCGAGGGGATGACGCTGCACACCGTCAGTTACCGCGACGGTGACCGGGAACGCTCTGTGGCACACCGGATATCGCTCGCCGAAATGATCGTGCCCTACCGGGATTCATCGGAGGACCACTATCGGCGCACCGCCTTCGACATCGGCGAGTGGGGCCTGGGGTTCATGACCACGTCACTGGAACTGGGCTGCGACTGCCTCGGCGAAATCCGTTACCTCGATGCGGTGCTGCACAACAGCAAGGGCGAGCCGTACACCATCACCAATGCCGTCTGCATCCATGAAGAAGACAACGCGGTGTTGTGGAAGCACGTCGACCACGACGTCGGCGCCGAGGTGCGCCGGATGCGCAGGCTGACGGTGTCGTCGCACGTGACCGTCGCCAACTACGAATACCTGATCTATTGGCGGCTCTACCAGGACGGCAACATCGAGTGCGAGATCCGGGCCACCGGGATCATGGTGACCACCCCGGTGGCTCCGGGACAGCCGCACCCCAACGGCACCCTGGTCGACGAGCGCACCTACGCGCCGTATCACCAGCACTTCCTGGTTGCCCGGCTCGATATGGACATCGACGGTACGGACAACACCGTGTGCATGACCGAATCGCACGCCGAACCGATGGGGCCGGACAATCCCTACGGACTCTCGCTGGTGACGCGCAGCTTTCCGTTGCGCACCGAGAGCCAGGGCAAGCAGGACGTCAACTACGCGACCCAGCGCACCTGGAAGATCGTCAACCCCAACGTGGTCAATGGGCTGGGTACGCATCCGTCGTACAAGCTGGTGCCCAGCGGGGCCATTCCACCCATGTTCGATCCCGACTCCCCGGTGCTCGAGCGGGCCAGCGTCATCGGACATACTCTGTGGGTGACTCCGAACCATCCCGACGAGCGTTGGCCTGCTGGCGAATTCGTCAATCAGTCCTCGACAGACACCGGTCTGGCGAAGTGGACGCTGGCCAATCGGTCCATCGACAACACCGACGTCGTGATGTGGTACGTGTTCGGTATCCACCACATCACCCGGCCGGAGGACTGGCCGGTGATGCCCGTCGACATCGTGTCCTTCTGGCTCAAGCCCTTTGGATTCTTCGACCGCAACCCATCCTTGGATGTCGTCGGAACGCCGCCCGACATGTGCCACACCACGTCGACCAGTGCGCACCACTGACGTCGTCGAGCGGCCGTCGGACCTGACGGCCGCTTCGTTGACTTCGGCACTCGGGAGCCCGGTCACGGATTTTGCGTTCGAGCGCATCGGTACCGGACAGATGAGTGAGTGCTACCGCGTCGAGTTGACCCGCCCCTCCGGTGACGCCGGGCCCTCGTCGGTTGTCCTGAAGGTGGCGGCGACCGATCCGGCGAGCAGGCAGACCGGTCTGGCAATGGGGCTCTACGAGCGCGAGGTGCGCTTCTACACCGACGTCGCATCGAACCTCGGTGACGGCCCGGTCGCCACGTGCTATTCGGCCGGCTTCGATTCTGATACCGGCGCGTTCCATTTGTTGCTTGACGATGCCGCGCCTGCCGTCGTCGGCGACGAACTGCGTGGCGCGACAATCGAAGAGGCCATGCTGGCGCTGGCCGAACTGGCCCGGTTGCACGCGCCCGCGTTCGGCGATGCATCGATGGCCCAAGCGGACTGGCTCAACCGCGACGCACCGCTGAACCAGGGCCTGATCGCGGCGTTGTATGCCGGATTCGTCGACCGATACAGCGATCAGATCGCACCCGAGCATCGTGCGGTGTGCGAGCGCCTTGTCGCCGGATTCGATGCATATCTGGAAGCCGAGGGTGCGGACGACCGCATCAAGGGTCTCGTCCACGGCGACTACCGCCTGGACAACATGCTCTTCGGTCAGCCCGGAGCCGACCGGGCGTTGACGGTGGTGGACTGGCAGACCGTCACCTGGGGTCCGGCGATGACCGATGTCGCCTATTTCCTCGGCTGCGCGCTGCCAACCGAACTTCGTCGCGAGAACTATGACGCCCTTTTGCGGACGTACCACGAAGCGCTCGGCTCCGGAGCCGGCATCAGCCTCGACGAGGTGCGCGACGGCGTGCGGCGGCAGAGCTTCTTCGGCGTGATGATGGCGATCGTGAGCTCGATGCTCGTCGAGCGCACCGACCGCGGCGATGAGATGTTCATGACGATGCTGGCTCGGCACGGCGATCACGTGCTGGACACCGGGGCGCTGGATACTTTGCCGGACCCCTCGGGAGGCACTGTCGCTGAACCGCTCACAGTCGATCCAGCCGATGAGCAGGCTCACACCGCAGGTGATGAGCCGCTGTGGAGCGAAAGCTGGTATTTCGACTTCGCCGACCCGCAGCAGGGAATCGGCGGGTGGGTGCGGCTGGGCCTGATGCCCAACGAAAACACCACCTGGGTCAACGCGCTTCTGTGCGGACCTGCCATGCCGACCATCGCGCTGCTGGATTTCGACGGCACCGGCGAGATCGAACTCACCCTGGACGCGACAGAACCGCTGCAGAGCTACGCCGTGACGGTGCGGGGGAGCGGTCATGCGTACGACGATCCGGCCGCCCTGCTGCATGGACAACCGGGCAGGCCGGTGGAGGCGACGATGGAGTTGGTCTGGACGACCACCGGTGTCCCGTACCAGTATCGGATCACCCCTCGCTACGAGATCCCGTGCACGGTGTCGGGCACGGTCACCGTCGACGGCCACGAGTACACGGTGAACGGCGTGCCCGGCCAGCGCGACCACTCGTGGGGCGTGCGCGACTGGTGGTCGATGGACTGGGTGTGGAGCGCCCTGCACCTCGACGATGGCACCCACGCCCACGGCGTCGATATCCGGATACCCGGTGCCCCACCCATCGGCATCGGTTACACGCAGCGGGCCGACGAGGCACTGGTCGAATTGCAGGGCGTGACGGCTGAAGCCACATTCGCCGACGACGATCTGCCTGTCTCGACCACCATCACCTACAACCCGGGTGAACTCGTCGCGACCATCGACATCCACGGGCATGCACCGGTTTTGCTGACCTCACCCGACGGGCGAGTCAGTCACTTCCCGCGAGCGTGGGCGACGGTCACCACCGCCGACGGCCGCACCGGTGTCGGCTGGGTGGAATGGAACCGCAACAGCCCCTGATTCCGTTCGCACACCCTCAGCGCGGCGCGTACATGATCATGCCGACGCCGACAAGCGCCACCACGGCGCCCGTGACATCCCAGCGGTCGGGTCGAAAGCCGTCGGCGACCATGCCCCACAACAGCGAGCCGGCAATGAAGACGCCCCCATAAGCGGCGAGCACACGCCCGAAATGCGGGTCGGGTTGAAACGCTGCGACGAATCCGTACGCACCCAATGCGATGACGCCGGCACCGATCCACGCGAGTCCGCGGTGCTCGCGGACACCTTGCCAGACGAGCCACGCCCCGCCGATCTCCAGCAGCGCGGCCAACATGAACAAGGCGATCGACTTCAGCACCATCACGACTGTAAGTGGTTTCGGCGTGCGGGGTCACCCTGAGCGTGACTAAGCACGCCGAAATCACCAGGGGTCAGGTGAGATGGGAGCTGTCGTCGTCGAGGTCGTCTCGGCTCAGGGCCATCGGGGTCGCCGCGGGTACATCACCGGCGGCGACCACCTTGCGGGTGATGGGCGTCAAGCTGCGGAAGAGCGTCTCCACCTCGTCATCGTCAAGCGCGTCCAGTGCACCGAGGGCCAGCAAGTCGGTGGTGTCCTCGATGCGCTGTTTGAGTTCGCGCCCCGCCGCCGTGAGTTCGTCGCCGTCGAGCAGGCCTCGACGGACCAGGCGGTCGCGATAGAACCCCCATTGCTCGTCGTCGTAGTCCCGGCTGCGCATGATCATCTCCTTGGGGACCCGGTCTGCCGCCGCGTGGAGGACGTTGCACTCGCGGCCCGAGATTCCCTGGCTCAACAGCACGGCCACATGTCCGTCGCCGCGCTGTTCACGCAGCAGCGTGATGGCATGCCACAGCTTGGCCAATGGGTCTTCGGGCCAGTCCAGCGCCAGGTTTGCCGCGAACAACGCACGCCCGTCCAGCGCAGCGCTTCGGGCGGCTTTGGCGGCAAGCTCCGCGGCGGTGCCCAGGTCGTCGTCAACACCGACGCCGTAGCGGCGCAGCGCTGCCACCGCCGATTGCTCGCGTGCGCGCAGCACCTCGGCCGGCGACGCGATCTCCCACGCTGCCGGTAATGCCTTCGCGACACGGTCGGGAGCGAAGTTGTAGAACGCCGCGGCCACCACTTCGGCCGGCACCGGACCGAACGGCGCTGAACGGGCAGCGAAGTACCCCATCCAGAAGCTCCGATATCCGAGCCCGTCGAGGGCGGCACGGGCCTCGGGCGCGAAATAGGTCACGGCATGGACCGGTTCAAATCGATCGAAGAAGCGCCGCGCGAGTCCGGGTTGCCTATCCATTCTCCCAGTTAACCATTAGACCTCCGGCTCACCCGGCGGCGAAAACTCTTCGGTCACAGCGGATGCCGCCTCGTCGATGATCGCCCGCATCGCACGTTCGGCTCCCGCCTCGTCGCGCAGCCTGATGGCACGCGCTACCTCGTCGTGCAACGCAATGGCGGCGGGGTTGGGTATCTCGGGCATCATGCCGTGGTGGGTGCGGCCGGTGAGTACCTCGGCGACCACACCATTCAATGCGCGGAACATCTCGTTGCCACTGGCCTCGAGCATGGTCTGGTGGAAGATCTTGTCGGCCAACAAATAGGAGTCGAGGTCGCCCGACCGTCCGTGCACCACCATGTCCGATACGGCGGCCGCCATGATCCTGCACTGATGCGGATCGGCTCGACGCGCCGCAAGTGCCGCGGCGGCGGGCTCGAAGCCTCGCCGCAGCTCCGACAGCGAGAGCAGTTGTGCGGCCCGGTCGCCCGATTCGAGCCGCCACCGAATCACGATTGGGTCGAAGACGTTCCATTTGTCCGCGGGCTGGATCGTGACGCCAACCCGACGTCGCGACGCGACCATGCCCATCGATTCGAGGACCCGGACGGCTTCGCGGACGACGCTTCGCGACACACCGTGCTGGGCACTCACCCCGTCGAGCGTGAGGACCTGGCCCGCCGAGTACTCGCCGGACACAATCGCGGTCCCCAGAGCAGTCAGCAACCCGCCATGCAGAGCACCGACGATTGGTTGGGAGACCATCTATACATCCTGTCATAGAGTTTGCTGGTGACCTTAAGAACAGATGATTCCGATAGATACTTGTAATCGTATGATCATTGAGGCATGCTGTGTGATGTCGAGCACAACAGGGTAGGTGGATGAGATGGCGTCACCAATCGTCGCGATGGGCGTCTCAGGTTCGGGTAAGTCGACGGTCGGCGCGGCGCTGGCCCAACGCCTCCGGGTGCCGTTCGCCGACGCCGACGATTTTCATCCACCGGCCAACATCGCGAAGATGACCGCCGGCGAAGCGCTGAATGATGACGACCGGTTTCCGTGGCTGGAATCGATCGGGGAATGGCTGGCCGAGCGCTGCGACAGCGGCGGAGTGATGAGTTGCTCAGCGCTCAAGCGCAAGTACCGCGATCAGCTTCGGCGACATTGCCCCGACGTCGAATTCCTCCATCTCAGTGGCACACCGGAGGTCATCGCCAAACGCCAGGCCAGCCGACCGGGCCATTTCATGCCCGCATCGTTGCTGGCTTCTCAGTTCGAAACACTCGAACCGCTCGGTGATGACGAACGCGGCATCGCCATCGATGTCGACCAGAACATCGATTCCATCGTCGAAAACTATGTCGCCTCAACCGAACAGGAGTCCTAGTGGAAGCAATCGAACCGGCATACGGCACCGTCACCTTGCTGCTGATCGCGGTGGTGGCAGTCGCCGTCCTGCTGTTCTTGATCATGAAGGTGAAGTTGCATGCCTTCGTGGCGCTCGTGCTCGTGAGTGTGCTGACGGCATTGGCCGCAGGCATTCCGGTCGGCGACGTCCCCGACGCACTGTCGTTCGGCTTCTCGAACACGATCGGGTCCGTGGCGCTACTGGTGGGCTTCGGCGTGATGATTGGCCGACTCCTCGAGGTGACCGGTGGCGCGCAGGTGCTCGCCGACACGCTGATCGGCAGGTTCGGTGAGAAGCGGGCTCCGTTCGCACTTGGCGTCGCCGCGCTGATCTTCGGCTTCCCGATCTTCTTCGATGCCGGTCTTGTGGTCTTCCTGCCGATCATCATGACGGTCGCGCGGCGCTTCGGCGGTTCGCTCTTGCTCTACGCGTTCCCGGCCGCAGGCGCCTTCGCCGCCATGCACGCGATAGTTCCGCCCCACCCAGGACCGGTCGCGGCCGCAGAGGCACTCGAAGCCAACATCGGGCTCACGTTGCTGGTCGGCGCTCCCATCGCCATCGTCTCCTGGTACATCGGCGCCTACCTCGTCTCGCAAATCATCGGGCGCCGAGTACATGTCGACATCCCCGAGGCATTGTTCGGTCCGATGAACGGCGGGCGCGAGGAGGTGACGGAGCGGGATACATCAGGTGGCAGCGTCGCACCTGCCGGCGACGGAGACGGACACACAGCGACGCAGGCACCGACTCGCACGGCTCCGGCCTTCGCCACCGTGCTCGGTGTATTGCTGCTGCCGTTCTTCCTGATCTCGTTCAACACCGTGCTCAAGACCCTGACGACCGCAGGCGTCATCGAGGAGGACGCGGCCTGGGCGCAGTACCTGATGCTGCTTGGGAACACGTCGGTTGCACTGCTCATCACGGTGCTCGTCTCGACGCTGGTACTGGGATTGCGGGGCCGGTCTATGGCCGCCGTCAGCGACATATTCGACAACGCCCTGGGGCCGGTCTGCACGGTCATTCTGATCACCGGTGCCGGCGGCATGTTCGGCGGCGTGCTGCGATTGAGCGGCATCGGAGATGCGCTTAGCGGTTCACTGTCGAACCTTGGGATGTCCTTGATACTCCAGGCTTTCATCATCGCCACGCTGCTTCGCGTCGCACAGGGTTCGGCGACCGTCGCGATAACGACCACTGCCGGCCTGCTCGGCGCGGCGGCCGCCGAAGCGAGCCTGAGCAGCTTTCATCTCACGCTCCTGGTGGTCGCCATCGCTGCGGGCGCGACCGTGCTCTCGCACGTGAACGACTCCGGCTTCTGGCTGGTGAGCCGCTTCTTCGGGATGGACGTGAAGACGACGCTGAAGACGTGGACCGTGATGGAGACGACGCTGGGCCTCACCGCATTCGTGATTGCCCTGGCCCTGTGGGTCGTAACCTGACGCGACGGCGTCAGCCTTTGACGACCTGAGTTCCGCCCGCGAGTTCGTCGTGCTTGCCCTGCTTGGTTGGACTGCCGCTGATGGTCACCGCGATGATGATGATCGCGACGACTCCGAGCAGCCCACCGACGAACGGGATGATCGGCAGCAGCGTCCACGAGTTGCGGATCGCCGATTGCGCAGGCGTCGGCTTGGGTGCACCGGCAGGGCCGTGCACGCTCAGGCCCAGCAGTTTCTTGCCGGGTGTCGATCCGATGGAGACCTCGAAGGCCACGAAGTAGACGAAGGTCAGCACGCCGGTGAACAGGCCCGTCGCCCAGATATTGGACAACGTGTCCGTCAAGAAAATCAGGGCATAGCTGACAATCGCGACAAGGATGCCGTCGATGACGCGGGCGAGCCAGCGCCACAGCAATCCACCGGGCTGCTGACCTCCGGCAGCCGGATAGCCGCCTTGCTCACCGTATTGACCCGGCTGGGGGTTGTAGTCGGGGGTTGTCATCGTGCACTCCTCGCGTCCGCTGCGCGGCAGGCGAATCCAACCGCGGGGATGGTGGAGTCAATGTACAGCCGAAACGGGCGGAACGCGCCTGTTCAGCGCACGATGATCATGAACCCAGGCGCTTGCGCTCCTTCTCGATCTGCTTACGCGCCTGCTTGACCTGCTTACGTCCCTGCTTGACCTGCGTGCGCGCCGTATCGGCGAGATCTGTCGCGCGGTCACGTGCGGTCTCGGCGAGTTCGGGTCCGCGCTCACGCGCGACGTCGGCCCACTCCCACCCGCGTTCGCGGGCGACGTCGGCGATTTCGGCGCTGCGTTTGCGCGCCAGCTCGGCCCACTCCGGTCCGCGTTCGCGGGCGACGTCGGCGATTTCGGCGCTGCGTTTGCGCGCGAGTTCCGCGAACTCGGGAGCCCGTTCGCGCGCGACGTCGGCAAGCTCGGCGCCACGCTCGCGGGCGACATGCGCGAATTCCCGGCCTCGTTCGGCACCGACCTGCAGGCCGTGACCGACTTTCTCGGCGAGCTGGCCATCGGCGAGGGCCCCGCCGGTCGCAGCGCCGACCGGCAGCGCGGCGGTGACCGCGTCGGACACCTTGTGGGCGGCGCGACGTCCGCGCCATCCCAGCGACGGTTTGCCCTCGGTGTCGACAGCGGCGATGATCAGGCCACCGATGAGGCTGATGTCGGTGAGGAAGGCGCGACGTTCATCGGCTTTTCGCTGCGGATCGGTCTCGTTCCAGAAGGTATGTCCGCCAAGGCTTCCCGGCACCACACTGAGTGCGAGCGCCGCTGAAGCCAACCGCGGCATCTTCCCGCTCGCGAGTAGCAGGCCGCCGCCGATCTGCACTGCCGCGTTGACGCGGGCCACAGTCTCGGCATTGGCCGGAACATTGGTGCCGACAGGGTCGGGCAGCTTGCTGAGCCCCTCGAGGGTGGGGCGGGCCGCGTCGGCGGCGGGCTTGGGGCTTCGAAGGGCATCGACGCCGCGGGCGATGAAGGCCGCTGACAACATCGGTCGGGCGACACGTCGGATCAACATGGACCAGGTGTTCCCCGGCCACAGGGGTCGCAAACGTCAGTACGACCTATCGCGCGAGTTCCGATCTCTCAGCGGCAGCGCATACCAGAATGTGACGAGTGCCAGCAGGGTGCACGCGCCGGCGATCCAGGCGCCCGGCCTGCCGATCACGCTGTCGAAGATGACCACGGCGACACCGGCGAGGGCGGTGCCCAGCAACATGGTCCCGACCGTGGCGTACCTGTGAGAAAACGCCACCAAAGTTTTGAGTCGGTGCCGCCGGAACAGCACCCGATGCATGCTGACAGGAGCGATTAGCACCACTGTTGCGCCGATCGAACAACCGAGCGGCTCCTCACCTTGTTGTGGGCAGTTTTGGGCTGATTCCGCCGAGCATGAGGTAGATCATCGAGGTGAGGGATTCGGCGGAGTGGTGGCCGTAGCCGCGGGCGTTGATGAGTCGGATCTTGGCGTTGATGCCTTCGATGAGTGCGTTGGTGATGCCGAGTTTGATGGTGTTGATGATGCCGTCGAAGTGCTGCTCGAGGCGGCGGGCGAGGAGTTGGAATGGCCGGACTCCACTGTCGCGGGCACGTCGAATCCAGCGGCGGAGCTGTCGTGGGGATCGGCCGGGTTGAGCGGTGCGAAAGAGCTCGCGCAGTTGTTCTTTGAGCCGCCATGCGGTGCCGATGTCGCGGTTCTGGGTGGTGATCGTCGCGACCAGCTGGTGGCGTGCGGGGTTGAGGCGTTCAGCGCCAGTGCGCAGTGCCGTGCGTGCTCGTCGCCATTGCCCGGAGGACATGTCGAAGTCGGCGCGGTTGGTGGCCATTGCTGCGGAGAACACCTCATCGAGTGCCCGGTTGGTCCACTGCATGACGTGAAAGGTGTCGTAGCAGATGGCTGCGTCGGGCAGTGCGGTTTCGGTGGCGGCGCGGAACGCGGTCGATCCGTCCATCGAGACGGCATCGACGTCGCCGCGTTGTTCGGGTGTGAGCGTGTTGTAAAAGGCGGCAAGGGAATCCACGCCTCTGCCGGGTCGCACGTCGATCACCGTGGCGGTGGCGTGATCGCCGATGATGGTCAGATATTTGTGGGGGTGGCGATAGCAGATCTCGTCGACGCCGATCCGGTAGATCTGGTCGAGGCGGCGCTGGTCGAGCAGTTCGTCGACGGTGCGGTTGATGATCGCGGTCACCGTTTCCCAGGCGCAGCGCAGTAAGGTCGCCACCGTGGTGCGGTCGGTGCGGGCGGCCAGCCACAGCACGGTGTCCTCGAAGTCGCGGGTGTGGCGTGCCCCGGGGCGAGCCCAGGGCACGTGTTCGGTGCGGACCCCGCAGTCGGGGCAATTCAGCCGGCGAATCTCGTAGACCAGCCACAAACGATGCGCGGCTAAGTCGATATGTCGCCAGCGGCGCCGACGCCGGTCGTAGGCCCCCTTGACGCGTTTGCCGCAGGGGCACTGCAATCTACGGGCTGTGACGCGGACGGTGAGCTCGACGTCTCGGTCACCGATCACGACATCGGTGACACTGGTTCCAGGAATCTGCAGCAGACGGTTAAATGCAGTACTGACGCGCACGCGGATCGATCCTCGAGGTTGCGGTTGGTGTGGTAACCCCGAAATCTAGAGGCCCACCGCGTGCGCGTCCCTCACCTCTTCACGGACACGCCGAACACCGCACTCTCACACCAGAAACTACCGTTGAACAGCAGAAAGGCACCCACGAAAACCCGTGGAGCGCCACAACCGACCGTCACGAGATAAACCGTGCGTATGACGCCGTCCAGATCTGCGAACCGTGGCTGGAACGGCAGGATGAGCAGGAAACCGGTCAGCAGCTGGACTCCGGTCTGCGCGACGCGTAGCTCCTGCAGCAGGCTCGACCAATTTCGGTCCAGCCGTTGGGCTTCCGTTTCGTCGCGCTCGTCGTCCCAACGCTCTTGAGCGTCAGGATGCTCGATGTCCACATCGCATTGTCCCACCGCGATCGGCGGGCTGAGCCTGATTGGCGGTTATGTCGCGCCGTAGCGCAGCAGGGTGACGCCCGACGTGAAGGCCTTGGGCGGTTCGACCAACACCAGCCTCGGGAACGCGATGCCGTCTCCGAACAGCCGACGTCCGGCGCCCTGCACCGTCGGATAGATGAACAACCGGTACTCGTCGACGAGCTGCGCGGCGATGAGCGCATGGGCCAGGCTGATGCTCCCCGTCAGCACGATGTCCTTACCGGGCCGCGACTTCAGCTTCTTGGTCAGCTCGACGGGATCGCCGGTGAGCACCGTCGAGTTCTTCCATCCCGGATCCGACATCGTCGACGACACCACATACTTGGCCACCTCGTTCAGGTAGGCGGTGATGCCCGTGGGATCCTCGGTCTGGTTGGGCCAATAGCTACGGAAGTCCTCGAAGGTTCGACGGCCGAGGAGCAATGCATCGGACTCCGCGTCCTGTCGATGTGATTCGGCGACCAGATCCTCGTCTGCGACCTGGGGGTCGAACCAATCGCCGAGCATTTCGACGGCGCCGTCCACGGTGATGTTCTGGGTGATCACAAGCCTTCGCATGTATAGGCAGACCGGATGCACGCTCCGAACTCATCGGCGTAGCGTCGGCTGCGTGGCTCTTGTCGCGGGCATCGACTCATCCACCCAATCCTGCAAGGTCGTCGTTTGCGACGCGGACACCGGCGCGGTCCTACGCGCGGCGAGCTCGCCGCACCCGGACGGCACCGAGATCGATCCGCAGCAATGGTGGTCGGCGCTGCAGGCGGCTGTCACCGCCGCGGGTGGACTCGATGACGTGGCGGCGGTTTCCGTCGGCGCGCAACAGCACGGCATGGTGTGTCTCGACGGCGCGGGCACAGTGGTACGAGATGCGCTGCTGTGGAACGACACTCGATCCAGCGCAGCCGCCGACGCGCTCGTGGCCGAGTTGGGTGCACCCCAGTGGGCAAAGCGCGTCGGCGTGGTTCCCGTTGCCGCGATCACGGTGGCCAAACTGCGTTGGCTCGCCGATCACGAACCCGCGCACGCCGATGCGACGGCAGCGGTGTGCCTACCGCACGACTGGTTGACGTGGCGACTGAGCGGTTCCGACGACATCACCGATCTGCGCACCGACCGCAGCGACGCGAGCGGAACCGGCTACTTCTCGTCAGAAACCGACACCTATCAACTCGACCTGCTCGAGATGGCGATGCGGGGCCGGCGGCCCGCAGTTCCCGCCGTGCTGGGCTCTTCGCAAGCGGCGGGATCCACCTCCACGGGTGCGGTTCTCGGACCTGGCGCCGGGGACAACGCGGGGGCAGCCCTCGGGCTGGGTGCGGGCCCGGGTGACTGCATCGTCTCGCTCGGTACGTCAGGCGTGGTGAGCGCGGTCGGTGAAGTTGCGCCACACGACCCCGAGGGCATCGTGGCCGGTTTCGCGGACGCCACTGGACGGCAGTTACCGCTTGTTTGCACGCTCAACGGCGCGCCGGTGCTCGCCGCCGTCGCCACTATGCTCGGCGTGGACTTCGACGAGCTGGACCGGTTGGCGATGTCGGCACAGCCCGGTGCGGGGGGACTGACATTGGTTCCGTATCTCGATGGTGAACGCTCGCCCAACCTTCCGGAGGCTGCGGGCGCGCTGCATGGCGTGACCACTCGAAATCTCAATGCCGCCAATGTTGCTCGCGCGGCCGTCGAGGGGCTGCTCAGTTCGATGGCCTACTGCATCGACCGGATCACCGCGCACGGGGTCGACGTGAATCGGATCATCCTGGTGGGCGGGGGAGCGCGGTCGGAGGCCGTCCGGCATATCGCGCCCGCACTCTGGGGCGCTCCCGTTCATGTACCGACGCCTGCGGAGTACGTCGCGCTCGGCGCCGCCCGACAGGCCGCATGGACACTCTCGCAGAATGATTCACCGCCGGTGTGGTCGTACGGAATCACCACGACCTACACGGCGGACGCCACACCGCATGTGCTCGACCAGTACCGCGCCGCACAACCGCTGACGCTGGGGCAATGAACTTCTTCGCAATAGCGATGGTCGATGATGCCGCGTGCCTGCGCGCAAACGCCACAGCGTGCGGCCTGATCCCTAGTCACCTACTTCCGGGCGCGGCCAGTGCGGACGGGGCAGCGCGTTTCCCGGCGGAGGCCGCATCCGATCCAAAACCGCCCTCAGCGGCGACCACTCGGCTCTGCCGCGGCGGGTCACCGCGTACGCGGTGAGCACGGCTTCGGGCGTCGACAGTGGCAGCACCTTGACACCCCTGCTGGTCGGTCGCTCGATCGGCAACAGTCCCACACCGAAGCCGGCGACGATCAGGTCCTCCACGAGGTCCAGGCTGTCGATCTCGTGCGCAATGCGGGGTGCGAATCCAGCGAGTGCCGCCAATGTCCGAACGGCGGTTTCGTCAGCTGTATTGCGGGAGTTGACAATCCAGGTTTGGTCCGCATATGTGGCGATGTCGGCCGGTCCATCGGGAAAGGTCGACGGGACGGCCAGGCCCCACGTGATCGACCAGAGCGCCTCGGTCTGAAGCACCTGGTTGGGCGAGGCGGGCGCCAGGTTGTAGTCGTAGGTGAGCGCCAGGTCGAGGTCATCATTGGTCAACAGCGCGAAGGCCTCGACGGGCTCGTACTCGCTGATCATCAAGCGGACGTCTGGATGCTGTTCGCCGAGATCGGCGACGATCGGCAGCAACGACACCCGGATGCCGGTGGCGAAACCGCCGACGCGGACCGTGCCCGACGGTTCGGCGTCGGGATCGAGATCCAGACGCGCACTGTCGATGGCGGCGAGAATCGTGACCGCGTGGTCGGCCAGGCGCGTGCCCGCCGGGGTGAGCCGGACTCGGCGACCATCGGCTTCGATCAATTGCGCGCCCGCCTCCTTTCCGAGCGCGGCGATCTGCTGGGACACCGTGGATGTCGTGATGTGGTGGGCGTCGGCCACCGCCCGCATCGAGCCCAGGCGCGAGAGCGAAAGCAGGAGCTGGAGCCGTCGGGAGTCCATCCGGCAATTGTTCACGATTGTCGAACGGTATGTCCAAGAAAATCACGTGGACGTGAACGGTAGCGGTCCCGTTCAATGCAGGAGTGACCACGAACCAGGCGCGCACCGGGGCCTTCATGGCGATGGGCTCGATGCTCTGCATTCAGGTCGGCCTCGCGATCGCGGTGACGTTGATCGACCGAATCGGCGTCGAAGGCGCGGCGTGGCTGCGACTGGCGTGGGCCGGGATTCTGCTGCTGCTCATCGTGCGACCAAAGCGCTCGGCGTTCACTCGGTCGAGCTTCATGATGTGCGTCGTGCTCGGCGTGGTCACCGCCGCGATCACGCTGCTGTTCATGGCGGCGCTGGACCGGATTCCCTTGGGCACCGCGAGCGCCATCGAGTTCCTCGGACCGCTCTGCGTCGCCGTCGCGCACGGCAAGGGCGCCCAGCGGTTCGTCTGGCCGGGCCTGGCTGCGGTCGGTGTCGTACTACTCACTCAGCCGTGGGCTGGCGTCATCGATCCGGTCGGCGTCCTGTTCGCCCTGGGCGCTGCCGTGTGCTGGGGCTCCTACATCCTGCTCACCCAGCGCGTCGGTGATCAGGTCGCGGGCATCAACGGCCTCGCCGTGTCGATGCCCGTCGCCGGGCTGGTGGCCACCATCACGGTCGGCCCCGCCGTGTTCGACCGGATGACTCCCGAGATCCTGCTGATCGGCATCGGCCTGGCGATCCTGCTGCCGGTGGTGCCGTTCGCACTGGAGCTGCTCGCATTGCGGCGCTTGACCGCGGCGGCCTTCGGCACGTTGATGGCGCTCGAACCCGCGTTCGCGATGATCGTCGGCCTCATAGTCCTGCACCAGGTGCCGGCCAGCATAGGAGTCATCGGGATCTGTCTCGTGGTGGCTGCCGGGATCGGCGCGGCACGTAGCGGTGCGCGCACGCCACCACCGGTGCCCGCCGAAGTGAACTCGTAGCTACGCTCGAGGCATGGCAAGCGGATTCCACGGGTCGCCGATCGTCGGACTCATGAACAAACTGTTCGTCGCCCTCATCGATGCACCGGTCGTCGGAGGCGTGGTCCGCAAAGCCATGATCAACATCCGATACGTGGGGCGCCGCTCGGGCAAGACGATCCAGACTCCGATCGGCTACCGGCGCTCCGGCGACAAGATCGTCATCAACGTCATGTCGCCGGACAAAAAGACATGGTGGCGCAATTTCCTCGGCGACGGCGGTCCGATCACCCTGCTGAAGTTGGACGGGCGTGACCGCACCGGCCACGCCGTCGCCAACCGCGACGCAGCCGGCCGCGTATCGGTGACGGTGACGTTGTAGTCAGCCTTCGAACCTCTTGCGCCGCAGCAACGTTCCCGCTGCAAGCAGAATCAGGCTGATCACCAGGATCGCGGTTGCCAGCACATTGATCTGGGGCGGCACCGCGGCCTTGACGGCAGCGTTCACGTATAGCGGGTAGGTCACTGCCGATCCGCTGACGAAGTAGGTGATGATGAAGTCGTCCAGCGACAGGGCGAACGACAGCATCGCAGCCGCGACGATGCCCGGAATGATCAGCGGCAGCGTCACTTTGACGAATGTGCGCAGCGGACTGGCGCCCAGGTCCAACGACGCGTCCTCGAGCGTCCAGTCGAACCCTCGCACCCGGGCCCGCACGGTCATCGCGATGAAGCTGACCTCGAAGGCGATGTGGGCGATCAGGATGGTCGTATAGCCCGCAGCCCACCCGAGGTCGAGAAACAGCGTCAGCAGCGCCGCACCCATCACGACTTCCGGCGCGG
Source organism: Mycolicibacterium tusciae JS617 (assembly GCF_000243415.2). The sequence continues at coordinate 1,127,540 of NZ_KI912270.1, read as the reverse complement.
TGAGCGGAATGATGATGAAGGTGTCGACGGCGGTCTTACCCCGCCAGCGTTGTCGCACAAGGGCGATGGCCACCAAGGTGCCGAGCACCAGCGCGATCGCCGTGGAGACGGCGGCGACGTTGAGGCTCAGCTTCAGCGCCTCGGTCAGCGGCGGATACTTGAACGGGTCCGCCCAGTTGTCCAGCGTGAAGCCCTGCCACGTGTAGTTGAACTTGCCTGCGGGCTTGTTGAACGAGAAGAGAATTATGACGAATATCGGCACGAACAGGTAGAGCAGTACCAACCCGGCGGCGGCGCGCAACAAAAGATCACCCCACCGCGGAACGCCTTTGACCGTTTTGGCCGGTTTCGGACTGGTGGCAGACTCCATGGCGGCGATGGTCATACCAGATCCTCTGTGCCGAGTGCCCGGGTGTACATCAAAACGCCGCCAAGGATGATGAGCATCAACATGAGGCTAAGAGCCGCTGCGGCAGGGTAGTCCTTGACCACGAGGAACTGCTTTTGGATGACGTTTCCGATCATCGTGGTCTGCGGACTCCCCAAATAGTCGGCGTTGATGAAGTCGCCGATCGCGGGGATGAACGTCAGCAGGCTTCCTGCCAACACACCGGGCAAAGACAGCGGCAGAATGACTTTCGTGAAGCTGCGAACGTTCGACGAGTAGAGATCCTTGGACGCCTCGATCAACCGCGGGTCGATCTTCTCGAGGCTCACGTACAGCGGCAGGATCATGAAGATGATCCAGTTGTAGGTTAGGCCTCCGATCACCGCCCAACTCGTCGAAAGCAACCTGCCCTCCTCGGGCAGCATTCCGATCGCTCCCAACGCGCTGACCACCAAACCCTCGTCCGCCAGGATCGTCTTCCACGCGATCGTGCGAATCAGGAACGTCACGAAGAACGGCAGGATCACCAGGCCGAGGATCAGGTTCTTGTAGCGGCCCGCCTTGAACGCGATGACGTAGGCCAGGGGGAAGGCTAACACCACACACAGCAGCGTTGCCACGAGTGCGTAGATGAAGGAACGGATGATCTGGTCCTGGTAATGGCTGAACGCGTCGAGGTAATTTTTGAAATCCCACGAGAACGTCAGCGTCGGCAGATACACCGACCCCCCGGACGATGACAGCGATGTCCGCGCCAGGGTGAAGAACGGCACCACGAAGAAGATTCCGAGGTACGCGAGCGCCGGAAGGACCATCAGATACGGAGCGATTTTGCTCCGCTGCCGACTGCTGGTGGCGACACCTGCCATCGATCAGCCGCCGGTAACCGCTGCGTACATCGTGTTGAAGTCTTGGGTCTGCTCGTCGGTCAGCGCGGGCCATGCCTTCACGTTGTCCAGGGTGGACTGTGGCGGGTTGATCAACGGGTTGTCCGCTGCCGCGGGGTCCACCTTGCGGAGTTCCTCGGTCATCTCCGACAGCACCGGCACGAACTGGGTGAACGAGACGAGCTTGGCGTAGTTCGCGCGGTCGTAGATGTAGTCGATCCAGGCCTCGGCCGCACTCTGGTTCTTCGTGGTGTACGGAATCACCATTGTGTCGATGAACGTGGTGCCGCCCGCTTCCGGAACGATGAACTGCAGATCGGGATTGTCGGCCTGCAACTGCACCACGTCGCCCGAATAGGCTTGCGCGACAGCGATGTTGCCTGCTGCGAGGTCATCGGCATAGTCGTTGCCCGTGAAACGCCGGATCTGGCCCTTGTCGTTCTGCTCGCGGACGAGGTCGACTGCCTTCTGAACCGTCTCAGTGCTGGGGTCCTCGGGTGAATTTCCCTGCGAGAGCATGAGCATTCCGAGCCCGTCCTGCGCATCGGAGAACAGGCTGACACGGCCCTTGAACGCGGGATCCCACAGATCGTCGATCGTGGTGATGTCTCGGCCCGTCGCCGCCCGGTTGTAAGCCAGCCCGACGAGGCCGGACATGTACGGGGCGCTGAATTTGCGTTCGGGGTCGACGCTGGCTTCCAGCAGATCGGTCCTCAGATTCTTTTTGTTGGACCAGCCCGCATCGCTGATGTCGTTGAGCCAGCCGAGCTGGTGCAGCCGCACCGCCATGAAGGTGGTCGGTACTGCCAGGTCGGCGCCGATGTCCTGCTTGCGCGACAACGGTTCCTTGTTCTTCGCGAACCACTGCTCGTTGTCGTTGAGGTCTTCCTTGTAGTCCACCGTGATTCCGGACGCGGTCTGGAAGGCGGCGACAAACCCGTCGGCCATGTACAGCGGCCAGTTCGAGACTCGCAGCGTCCCGCTGGCCGGGCCGCCGTTCTGCGCTGAGGTGTCACTGGATCCGCCACCGTCCGAGCTACATGCGGCGAGGAAGGACGGGCCGAGGGCCAATGCAGCGGCCGCTGCGGCACCGCCGCCGATGAACCGGCGACGGGAGGATCGGTTGGCGGCGAGGCGGGCGGCCAGTTCGAGGTCGATGTTCTTGGCGGGCATGGCGACTGTGCCTTTCGTCGATGTGAAAGAGGGGCAGGCGATCGGGAAGGCGATCAGGAGTCGTCGAGCATCTCTTCGAGGTCTTCGGCGGTGGGGATATCCGCCGCGGGCAGCACCAGCGACGCTTCGGGTGCCCAGGACACGTGCACCCCGTCGCCGGGGCGCAGCATCGGCAGATCCTGCTCGGTGCCGACGTGAGCGATGATGGTCGAATCATCCGGCGCTGCCAGCATCAGCCGTACCACCGGGCCCTGGAACGTCAGGTCCTTGACTGTCGCGGCCACAGTCGCAACATCGCCGGTCGGAGCGTCGATCGAGACGCGGACACGCTCCGGTCGCACCATCACCGTGGCATGACCGCCCGGCTCGATCGTGGTGTCACCGGGGCGGGCCCTCAACGTCGTTCCGAGAACATCGACGTCGACAAAGTCGCCGCTGGCGCGGCCCTTCTGCCGACCCGCCCACAGGTTGGCCTGCCCGATGAAGCTGGCGACGAACACCGTCGCGGGACGGTCGTAGATTTCGGTCGGCGTGCCGATCTGGTCGACGTTGCCTGCATTCATGACCGCGATGCGGTCGCTCATCGTCAGCGCTTCCTCCTGGTCGTGGGTCACGTAGACGAACGTGATCCCGACGTCGCGCTGGATTCGCTTCAGTTCGAACTGCATCGCATGACGCAGTTTGAGGTCCAGCGCACCGAGCGGTTCGTCGAGCAGCAACGCGCTCGGGTAGTTGACGAGGGCACGGGCCAATGCGACACGCTGCTGCTGGCCGCCCGACAGCTGGGCGGGCCTGCGCTCGGCGAAGTCGGTCAGCCGGACGACCTCCAGCAGTTCGTCGACGCGCCTGCGGACCTCGGCTTTGTCCTTCTTCAGGCTCCGTGGTCCGTACGCGACGTTGTCCCACACCGACATATGCGGGAAGAGCGCGTAGTGCTGGAACACGGTGTTGACGTTGCGCTTGTGTGGTGGAACCCGCGAGACATCGACCCCCTCGAGGCGGATGGCCCCTTCGCTCGGGCTCTCGAAACCCGCGATCATCCGCAGCGTGGTTGTCTTTCCGCAGCCTGACGGGCCGAGCAGCGAGAAGAACTCACCCGAGGCGATGGAGAAGTCCGCCTCGGTGACCGCTACGTAGTCCGTGAAGCGCTTGGTGACATGGTCGATCTCGATCACCGGGCCGCCCTTGGCGCGGGCGGTCGCGTGTTGTCCCGTCGATTGGTCTACGGCGGTGGTGTGTGAGCCGGTCAGAGCGGTCCTCCTCAAGAGCCCGAAGCTGTGGATAAAACAATCGTTGATCATGCTGACCTTCGCAAGTGATTCCGCAATGAATTTACATTTCGACAATGGAATCCTTCGTCACCGACGCCGAAAACCGTATGAATCCGCTGAAGAGGCGTGCACGCCCGCGGCCGGGCTGTGACGGCAGCCGGCTGTGGGGCGGCGACGAAGCGCGCTTGATCAGTTTCGCACCGTTCGCTGCTGGGCCGTCGAAATCTGATCACTCGTTTATCGCAACGGTCTGCCCGGGTAGTGATGTGGACATGGCTACGGTGGATGTCTCGGTGTCGTCTGATCTCAGTCCGGAGAAGGCGTGGGAACTCGCGTCGGATCTCAGCCGGTTCGACGAATGGCTGACCATCTTCGGCGGGTGGAAAAGCCCGGTTCCGACGCAGGTCGAGGTCGGCACCTCAGTGTCGTCCGCGATCAAGGTGAAGGGCTTCCGCAACACGATCCACTGGCGCGTCACCCGCTACGACGAGCCCAAGGCGATCGAATTGGTCGGCCGCGGAAAGCCGGCGGTCTGCATCGCACTTCGCCTGTGCGTGAAGGAGGTGCGGCCTGGGGCTTCCGACGATGTCGCCTCCGGCTCCGTGTTCCAAGTGATCGCCGATCTCACCGGCGGCCTGCTCAACACCCGCATCGGCAATCTGGTCGCCAAGGTCCTGGAGTCCGATGTCCGCAGGTCCGTCACGAACCTGGCCGCCCTGCGATAGTTCTCCCTCAGCTGAGCCGCCGGCGTCGGCCAGGGGCGACTGCGTCGGCACGCCGACACGCGCTAACGGGTTGATCCCGCGCATCAGGTGGCTGTTGCGAAATGCCGGGCGCGGTGCTTGGTCTTGGCTGTCGATCACGAAACGATGAGGTATGGCTCGTTCGTATCGACCTGTGGTGCGTGATCAGGAGTTTCTGCTGCCGCCGAATATGGCCGAGTGGCTGCCCGACGATCACTTGGTGTGGTTCGTGCTCGATGTGGTGGAACGGCTGGATACGTCGGGGTTTCATCAGAGCCGTCGCGTCGGTGGGGTGGGGCGGGCGGGCTATGACCCCGACATGTTGTTAGCGCTGTTGGTCTATGCGTATGCCTGTGGTGAGCGGTCCTCGCGGCGCATCGAGCGGTTGTGCCTCGATCATGTGGCCTATCGGGTGGTGTGTGCGCAGGACGCACCCGATCACAGCACGTTGGCGCGGTTCCGCGCGGCCCATGACACCGCGTTCATCGATCTGTTCGCTCAAGTCCTGCGGTTGTGTTCTGAAGCCGGGATGGTGTCGGTCGGGGTGATCTCGATCGATGGCACCAAGATCGCGGCCAATGCCTCGAAATCAGCCAATCGTTCCCATGATTGGGTGCGCGAACACGCCCGCCGGATCGCCGAAGACGTGGTCAGCGAGGCCGCTGAGGTCGATGCCGTCGAGGACGCCGCCGAAGCCGCCGCCGGCCCGGACACGCAACCGCCTGCCGAGTTGAGCACCCGGGCCGGTCGGGCGGCCGCGATCAAGAAGGCGATGGAGGAAATCCAACGCAAAGATGCCTGCGACGCTGAGGCTGACGCTGCCGATGCGGCTCGCCAGGCGGACTATCTGCGGCGCTTGGAAGCCGGGGAAACCCCGACCGGCCCACCCCCGGCGGGGGTGGATCAGGTCCGTCTGCACCAGGCCAGGATCGCGCGTGATCAGCGGCGTCTGGCCGAACTGGGCGACAGGGGTGGCAAGCCAATCACCGAGCGGCGCAGCGATGTTCGTAAGAGCATCAAGCGCTGGCAGGCGGCGCTAGAGCAGGCGCGCGTCGAGCAGGCGGCGGGGTTGGCAGATCGGCGGGGAGCAGCAGCGCGCCGACGTGACTACAAAAATTCCCGGCGGGCCCAGCGGGGTGCATCGTCGGTGGTCAACCTGACCGACCCTCAGGCCCGGTTGATGACCGAAGGTTCGGGCGGAGGATCGGTGCAGGGCTACAACAGCCAGATCGTGTCCTCCGATGACCACTTCATCATCGGCGTGCACGTGTCCCAAGACGCCAACGACACCAACTGCTTCACACCGGCCCTGGATGCGGCCACCGGCCAGATCCAATCGCTGGGTAAGAAGATCGGGACGGTGTTGGCCGACGCCGGCTACTTCACCGAAGACAACCTCACCAGCACCGGTCCCGACCGCCTCATCGCCCCTGGTAAGAACCGCGAGACACTCCAGGAGGCCAAGCACAACCCCGCTGACGGGCCGCCCCCACCCGATCTACCCCCGCTGGAGGCCATGCGGCACAAGATGCGACAGCCCGACAGCGTCGAGCAATACAAACGCCGATCAGCCACCGTGGAACCCGTCATCGGACACCTCAAAGATCGAATCGGCTTGCGCCGCTACGCCCGCCGCGGCCTGCAAGCCGTCGAAGCCGAACTGCACCTGGGGGCCGCAGCACTCAACCTCACCCGACTCCGCCTGGCCACCGCGTAGATCTGCGGGGTTGGACCCGTTGGATCCGTCCATGACCGCAGCTGCTCAACCCCGACCGGCATTTTGCAACAGCCACCAGATGCACGCAATCAACCCGTTAACCGCTATTAGGCGCGCGAGGGCGTCGTCGATGGATGGCACTGCGGCCTCTCGCGGCGATTGAGTGAGCAGAACCGGTTCTCGCTCAGCCCCACTCGTGGTTCATGGCGCGGGATTCGTAGCGCGCCTCGACGGATTCCGGTTCAGGTGTGCGCAGATGCGAAAACCCGATGAGCGCCATGGCCAGCGCAGCTGTCACCGCGCCGCCGATGAAGATGATGAAGAAGCTGCTCTCCATCGGCACATCCGTGCCGGCCACCACCCGGCTGAGCAGCACCGCAACCAGGGCCGCGGCGGTAGAGCTCCCGATCGTCCTGGCGATCGCGTTCATGCTCGTGGCGACACCCGTCTCGCCGGCGTCGACCTCGCTGACCACCAACGCGGGCAGCGCCCCGTAGCCCAGGCTGATGTAGGCGTTGGCGAGGATGCCCGCGACCATGACCTGCCACGCCTGCGAGTGCGCAAACGCGATGAACAGGAATCCTGCGATCCCTGCGACGGCCGCGACGAGCAGCACCGGGCGTGCGCCGTAGCGGTCGATGAACCTGCCGCTGAACAAGGCAATCAGGAAACCCGCGACCACCCCGGGCAGAAGGAAGACCACGCTGGCCTCCAGGACCGTCGCACCGAACCCGTATCCCGCTGCCTCCCTGGGTATTTGGACAAATTGTGTCAATCCGAGAAACGCGAAATACAGGCCCATGCCCACGAAAACGGTGGCGAGGTTGGTGAGCAGAATCGGGCGCCGCTTCAGCATCGCGGTCGAGACCAGGGGTTGTTTGGCGCGTCGTTCCCACATCCACCAACCGACGAGCACCACCACGCCGCCCACCGCGCAGCCGAGCGTCGCCGGCGATGTCCAGCCCCATGACTGCCCCTGGGTGAGCGCCAGCAGGACCGCGGATAGCCCGATTGCGATCCCGACGGCCCCGAGCCAGTCGATGCTCCCGGTGGAGCTGCGCGGTCGCCGGGGGACGACGGTCACCGCGATCACGATGACGACGGCGGTGAACGCAGTGGTCAGCCAGAACACCCGGTGGTAGCCCGCATCACCGCTCATCAACAGCCCCACCACCACGAGTCCGGCGCCGCCGCCGAAGCCCAGCGTGCCCGACATCACCGCCATCGCCGACATGAGTCGGTCCTCGGGCAGCTCCTCGCGCAGGATCGCGATGCTGACCGGATACAGCGCGTAAGAGGTGGCCTGAAGTACGCGACCGACGATGAGGAGCGGCAACGACGTCGTGGTGGCCGCGAGCAGTGAACCGAGGAGGACGACGACAAGCACGATCAACAGCACCGGTTTCTTGCTGTACAGATCGGCGAGGCGGCCGACCAACGGAGTCAGGGCGATTGCGGCCAGCAGGTTGGCGGTCACCGCCCAGCTGACACCGACGTCGGACGCGTTCAGTTGGTCGGCGATGACGCCCAGCACGGGGACCACGGCCGTCTGCAACACCGCGACGGTCAAAACCACGACGCTCAAACCCGCGACCAGCAAGCTCGACCGCCGCTCCGGTTTACCGGACGTGGTCGACCGGGTCGCGTCGGCCTCGACCACGTACCACTCCGATCGTTAGCTCATCTTTGGTTTCGCTCTCGATTATGTGCCTAGACCCGGAGCGGGCGGGCGGCCGCACGTGATCGAATAGGCCCATGTCACAACAGGGCATCTCGAGCCCACTAACGGAATCGACGTTCAGCGGCCAGCGTCCCACAAGCGCCGGCGACTTGTCGGTCGAGACGCACGGCATCACGCCCGTCGCCGAGGATCAGCGCTACGGCACCCCCGGCAGGTTGTTCACGGTGTGGTTCGCTCCGCAGGTCAACATGACCGGCGTCTTCACCGGAACGCTGGCAATAGTTTTCGGCCTCGGATTCTGGCTGGGTCTGCTGGCAATGGTGATCGGAACCGTCCTGGGTTCGCTTGTGGTGGGCTACCTTTCAACGTGGGGCCCGAGGACCGGCACCGGGCAGCTGCCCAACTCGCGGATGGCGTTCGGCCCAACCGTCGTGTTGCCCGCCGCGTTGCAGTGGCTGTCGTCGATCGCGTGGGATGCACTTGTCGGATTGTTCGGTGGGGAAGCCCTGGCCGTGTTGCTCGATATCCCGTTCTGGATCGCTGTGCTGATCGTCCTCGGGGTTCAAGGCGTGGTCGGCTACTTCGGCTATGAGCTCATCCATCGGCTGCAGGCGGTCCTGACCGTCGTTTTGTTCGTCACCTTTGTGGTGTTCGCAGTGAAACTCATTGGCGGGCATGACATCATCACGCCGGCTGTGGTGTCCGGGCCTGACCTCCTCGGCGCGTTCGTGCTGGAGGTCACCGTCGCCTTCAGCTTGGCGGTGTCATGGGCCACCTACGCGGCCGACTTCAGTCGCTATCTGCCCGCGAATTCGTCGCGTGTCCGGGTTTTCGGTTTCACGTTCGCCGGGATCGTTTCGGCCTACATCTTCGTGCAGGCCATCGGGATCGCGGCGGCGGGCGCGATCGGCGACCACACCGCGGAGGGATTGCGCTCGGTGATGGGCGGCGGGGTGTTGGGCGCGCTGACATTGCTGATAATCGCGGTCGCCTCGATCGGATCCGGGGTGATGAACGACTACAGCGGATCGTTGGCACTGCAAACCATCGGGGTCAGGGTGCGTCGGCCGGTGTCGGCAGTGATCGTCACAGCGCTGGCGTTTGCGCTGATCCTCTGGTTGCACGCGGCCAACACCGCGACACGGTTCACCGACGTGCTGCTGCTTGTGAGTTACTGGATCCCCGCGTTCGTCGCGGTCGTCGTGATCGACTGGGCGTTGCGTATCCGTGGCAGGGCAAGCCTCAACCCGGCCTCCGAGCCCACCGAACGACGCGATGCCGCCGCGGCGCTGATCGTGTTCGTGGTCGCATACGCGGCGGCGGTCCCGTTCATGCACACGTCGATATTCCAAGGGCCGGTCGCCGTCGCATGGCACGGCGCCGACGTCGCCTACTTCGTCAATCTGTTGGTCGCCGCCGCACTTTACGGCGGTTACCGATTGGTGGGGAGACGTCGCGCGTCGCTCGGCTGACCCGTGGTGTTGATGAAGTCGTCGATCAGATCGACCACGTCACCGGGCCGCTCGACGTGGGGGAAGTGACCGACTCCGGCGAGCACCTCCAGCCGGCTTCCCGCACGTGCTTCATGGAGGGCGTGACCATGCTCGACGGGGATGATGCGGTCCTGGTCGCCCCAGATCACCATCATCGGCATCTCGGCGGTCACGTGCAGTCGGTTCAAGGCACTCACCGCCTGGCCACGGTGGTCAACGACCGACCGCAGCGTCCGCAGGAAGGCCTGCCGCGTCTCACCATCGGCCAGCGAGGAATAGGCGCTCCACATCTCGGCGCCGCGGGGTGACTGAATCCCCGCAGTGGACAGCCACGAGCGCACCTTGTTGCCTGCCGACAGCACCGGGCGCGGCGCGATCACCGGCAGGATCAGCTCGGCTCCTGGGGCGGACAGCACGCGAAGCGTCCAGCCGACATCGGGTCCCAGGCCGCCGCTGCTGATGAGGATCAGTCGTTCGCAGAAGTCGGGATGCTGGTAGACGAACTGCATGGCCACACCGCCGCCCAACGATTGGCCGATGATCGTTGCCCGCGACACCTCCAACTCGTCGAGCAGATCCCGCAACCACACCGCGAACGCGCCCAGCGAGTAGTCGCCGCGCGGCTTCGCGGATTGCCCGTGACCGAGCAGGTCGGGTGCGACGACGCGGTATTTGCGGGACAGCTGGGGGATCACCGCCCGCCACGTCGCTGAACTGCCAGCCATGCCGTGAATGAGCAGCAGCGTTTCGGGGCCGGTGCCGACGTCCTGGTAGGCCACCCGGTCCCCGTGCAGCTCGAGATACTTCGTCTCGCTCACCTGAATTGGTCCCCTCGTGATGTCCAGTCACTATCTACCCGAAAGCGGGGCAGGTGAAGCTGCGTCAGAATTGTGAGATCAACGCGTACGGCGAGTTCTCGGTGTATGGCCCATCACATTGGGCCGCGCTGGCCGTCTTCGCGGCGGGAGCCGTGGCCGTGGTGTGGCTCGGCCGCAGGCAGACCGAGCGGCAGGCGCGCATTTTCGGTCGGTGCGTCGGCGCGGTCACCGCCGCGATTTACTTGGCCGCGTTCGTGACCGCGCTGTTCCCGCCCGATCTGCGGTGGTCGGTGCCGCTGCACCTCACCGATCTAGCGACCATGGTGACCGCGTACGCGATGTGGTCGCAGCGGCAGTGGGCTTACGTGTTGACCTACTACTGGGGCCTGGTGCTCAGCGTGCAGGCGTTGATCTCGCCGGTGCTGACCGGTCCAGACTTTCCGCACTACCAGTTCCTGGGCTTTTGGGCGATTCATCTGCTGGTCGTCTGGGCCGCCATCTATCTCACCTGGGGCCGGGGGATGCGCCCGGGTGGCGCAGCTATCGATTCGTAGTGGCGGTGACGCTGACGTGGGTGGCCGTCACCATGACGTTCAACAGCATCGTCGAGAGCAACTACGGCTTCCTCAACGCGAAGCCCGGCACTCCGTCATTGCTGGATGTGATGGGGCCGTGGCCGTGGTACGTACTGGTCGGCGCCGTGCTCGTGGCGGGAGTATGGGCGGCCATGACCTGGCCGTGGGAACGGGGGCGCGAAGGTCATACTCCCGGGTCGTCGGCATGCTCCTCGGCCAGCTGAGCCACACTCATGCCCTCGACCAGGCAATCCAGTGCGCCCGTCATCGTGGGGCATTCGCGCGCGGGGTGTTCGGTCGGACAGTGCAGGGCGTGCGTGAGGAACTGCTGTGCACCTTGGGCCTGCCTGATCGTCTCATCGAGTTGATCGATTTGTTCGCGGACGATTTCTCGCCATCGGGGAGCGGGCGCATCGAGGACCGCGGCGGCCGTGTCGAGCGAGACCCCGAGCTGATGGAAGATCTTGATGAACGCCAAGCGGCGGAGGTCTTCGGAGCCATACATTCGCCGCCCGGCCCGTCGCTGCTGCGGACGGACCAACCCGCGTTCGTCGTAATAGCGCAGTGCGGACGCCGACAACCCCAGTCGGGCCGCGGCCTCGCCGATCGGAATCAGGTCCATCACTTTTCATTTGACTTCAAGCCCACTTGAACCTGCAAGCTCGGATGCATGACAGCTCCAGAGACATTGCCCGTCAACCATCACGCCGACCACCCCGGCTTTTCTGGGGTGACGGGGTTGATCGTCGGCCTGATGCTGCTGTGGATGGGCCGGCCCAACGCGCGACTGGCGTGCGAGCTCACCAACGTCTCGGCCGCCGACCGGGTCATCGACGTCGGCTCCGGCCCCGGAGGCGCGGTGAGGGAAGCCGCACGTCGTGGGGCGCGGGCGACCGGTGTCGACCCAGCGCCGGTGATGCTGCGGCTGGCCCGCACCTTCACCCGCGATGCGGGTGTCGAGTGGGTCGAGGGCACCGCCGAAAGCGTGCCGCTGCCCGATGGATCGGCGACGGTCCTGTGGTCCTTGGCGACCGTGCACCACTGGAAGGACGTCGGACTGGGGCTCGGTGAGGCGCGCCGCTTGCTCGCGCCGAAAGGGCGGATGCTCGCCATCGAGCGTCGGTCCCCACCCGGAGCGACCGGGCTCGCCAGCCACGGGTGGACTCAGCAACAGGCGGAATCATTTGCCGCGCAATGCCGCGCCGCGGGGTTCGACGACGTGGCCATCGGTCAGCACGGCCAGGGTCGCCGTGCGGTGTGGACGGTGAGTGCCACCCGATCTTGAACGATTGGCGACGTCAGCGCCGGGGTATGTCCTTGACGGTTACGTAAACCGAGGCATCGATCCGGAGGTGGTGCATGGCCAAGGCGACGAACGGCGATGACGACGAGGAAGAACGCCAGCGGTTCGCCGACCGCGCACTCGGGTTTCTCGAAGACGTCGTGTACTGGGCCATCGCTGTCGTACTCGTCATCGGGTCCATCGCCCTTCTCGTCGCACAGTTCAACACGATGCTGGGGCTGCGGAGTGCACCGGCCAAGACCGTCATGCTCGAGGTGCTCGACGGCCTGCTGCTGATCTTCATCTTCGTGGAGCTGTTGTACGCGGTCCGCTCATGCCTACGGTCGCGTGAGATCGTCGCGGAGCCGTTCCTGATCGTCGGAATACTGGCCTGTATCAAGGAGATCGTGGTGCTGTCCGTGGAGGCGGCCACGCTGCTGAAGGACGGGCCACAGTTCTCGCGTGCCATCGTCGAGGTCGCGGTGCTGGCCGTGGCCGTGCTGGTGCTGGCAGTGTCGGCCTACGTGTTGCGCGAGCGCCGGCGCAACAACAGCGACCCGGCCGACGACGACGCGCGCGACGAAGAAGAAGCCGCTTCTGGCTGAGGTGTGTCGCCGCGCTTGTGCGAGGATGCGCGAATGGCAACGGAACCTGCGCATTTCACCAGAACCGAGGATGGCGGGTTCATGCCGACCCGTTTTGCGCTGAGTCGCTGGGGCGATGACCATCTCAACGGACCCGCTGTCGTCGGACTGTCAGCGCAGGTGCTCGAAAGCCTCTGTGGGTCGCCGGACTTCATGCCTACTCGCCTTACGGTCGACCTGCTTCGGGCGGCCCGCTCAGTGCCTACGACGGTGGATGCGCGCGTGGTGCGAGACGGCCGACGTGTGCGCAGTGTGGAATGTGATGTGGTGCAGGACGGCCGCACGGTCGCGCGCGCGACATTGCTCTCCTACCGACGCTCGTCGCCACCACCCGGCGTGCTGTGGTCCCCGTCGATCCCGAACCCGTCGCCGCCGCCGCCGGACGATCAGACGATGCCGTTCATCGGCAGCGATGCCGGCTGGACTCGCACCCCGGCAGCGCATCAAAACGACTCTCGCAAGCGCTTCTACTATGGAGGCATCAATGTCGTTGCGGGGGAGAAGGTTTCGCCGTTCGCGCGGGCCGCAATTGTCGCTGAGGCCACCAGTCTGGTAACCAACCTGGGCACCAAGGGTGTCGGGTACATCAACGGCGACCTGACCGTCGCGTTGTCCCGGCTGCCGGTTGACGACTGGATCTGCATTCAGGCCGACTCGCACTGGGCATCAGCCGGCATCGCCGTCGGCGCGGCAACCCTGTTCGACCACAAGGGCGCGTTCGGATCGGGGTTAACCACTGCCGTCGCCAACCCGGCGGCGCAGATCGACTTCGCAAGCAGGCCGTTTCCGCCGACCGGCGTCAACTACGAATAGCCGACGGCGGAGGCGGTTCCGTACGATCGCGTGCATGACGAGCGGGCCGGCCGAAGAACAACGCCTGCGCGACCTCCGACTTCTGCGCAAGGTCCGTGACCGGATGGATCGCGATTACGCCCAGCCACTGGACGTCGAGGCGCTCGCGCGGGGGGTACACATGTCGGCGGGACACCTGTCGCGCCAGTTCAAGAGTGCCTACGGGGAGTCTCCGTACTCCTACCTCATGACCAGGCGCATCGAGCGCGCGATGGCACTGCTGCGATGCGGGCACATGTCCGTCACCGAGGTCTGCTTCGCCGTCGGATGCTCGTCGTTGGGCACCTTCAGCACCCGGTTCACCGAGTTGGTCGGCATACCACCCAGCACGTATCGCCGCGAGGCGGGTGACGCGGCGGCGGGAATGCCGTCATGTGTGTCCAAGCAGGTCACCAGACCGATCAGGAATCGAGAAGCATCGGGTCCCGCGCCGCAACTAGCGTGACGACCATGGACAACAAGCTGGACATCGCGATCAACGCGAGCTTCCTCCCGCACACCGACCCGGAAGAGTCTCTGGCCTTCTATCGCGACGCACTCGGTTTCGAAGTCCGAAAGGACGTCGGGTACGAGGACATGCGCTGGATCACGATCGGGCCATCCGGACGGCCCGACATGAACATCGTCCTGACGCCCCCGGCCGCCGACCCAGGCATCACCGACGACGAGCGGCGCATCATCGCCGAGATGATGGCGAAGGGCACCTACGCCAGCATCATGCTGGCCACCACCGATCTCGATGCCCTCTTCGAGCGGGTGCAGGCCAGCGGTGCCGATGTCATGCAAGAGCCCACCGACCAACCGTGGGGCTCGCGCGACTGCGCCTTTCGTGACCCCGCAGGCAACACGGTACGCATCCAGGAGCTGCCCTGAACCATGGCGACGACGAAATCCACGCCCAACCAACAGGGCGCCGACAGTCATGATCTGATCCGCGTGCACGGCGCACGCGAGAACAACCTCAAGGACGTCGACGTCGAGCTGCCCAAGCGCCGGCTGACCGTGTTCACCGGAGTCTCTGGTTCGGGCAAGAGCTCGTTGGTGTTCGACACGATCGCCGCCGAGTCGCAACGGCTGATCAACGAGACCTACAGCGCCTTCGTTCAGGGTTTCATGCCGACGCTGGCACGGCCTGAGGTCGACGTTCTCGAGGGCCTGACGACGGCGATCATCGTGGATCAGCAGCGCATCGGTGCCGATCCACGCTCCACGGTCGGCACCGCCACCGACACGGGTGCGATGTTGCGGATCCTGTTCAGCCGGCTCGGCAAGCCGCATATCGGTTCGCCGCAAGCGTTTTCGTTCAACGTCGCCTCGATCAGCGGAGCCGGCGCCGTCACGATGGAGAAGGCCGGGCGGACCGTCAAGGAGCGCCGTGACTTCAACATCGTCGGCGGTATGTGCCCGCGCTGCGAGGGTCGCGGCTCGGTCAACGATATCGACCTGGCCGCGCTGTACGACGACAGCAAGTCGCTCAATGAGGGCGCGCTCACCATTCCCGGGTTCAGCATGGAGGGGTGGTACGGGCGAATCTTCAACGGCTGCGGATTCTTTGACCCCGACAAGCCGATCAATAAGTTCACCAAGAAGGAACTTGACGCCCTGCTGCACAAGGAGGCGACCAAGCTCAAGATCGACGGTGTGAACCTGACCTACCTGGGCCTGATCCCGCAGATCAAGAAGTCATTTCTGGCCAAGGATGTCGAAGCTATGCAGCCGCACCTCCGCGCCTTCGTGGAGAGGGCGGTGACATTCACGACGTGCCCCGACTGTGGCGGGACCCGACTATCCGACACAGCCCGATCGTCGAAGATCAAGGGCCACAGCATCGCCGATATCTACGCGATGCAGATCAGCGATGCTGCCGGGTGGATCGGCGGGATCACCGACAAGACGGTGGCACCATTGGTGGCGTCGTTGCAGCACACCCTCGACTCGTTCGTCGAGATCGGACTGGGCTACCTCTCCCTCGACCGCCCTGCGGGAACGTTGTCGGGTGGTGAAGCCCAGCGCGTCAAGATGATTCGGCACCTTGGATCGGCGCTCACCGACGTCACCTACGTATTCGACGAGCCGACGGTGGGGCTGCATCCCCACGACATCGCCCGCATGAACGACCTTCTGCTGCAACTGCGCGACAAAGGCAACACCGTCCTGGTCGTGGAGCACAAACCCGAGGTGATCGCCATCGCCGATCATGTCGTCGACCTCGGTCCGGGAGCCGGCGCCGATGGCGGCCAGGTCGTCTACGAAGGCACGATCGAGGGGTTGCGGAAAAGCGGCACCATCACCGGACGCCACCTCGACGACCGCGCGGCGCTGCGGGACTCCATGCGGACATCCTCCGACGCCATGG
This sequence comes from Mycolicibacterium tusciae JS617, assembly GCF_000243415.2. The sequence goes on along the minus strand of NZ_KI912270.1, from coordinate 1,111,660 downwards.
CGGTACGCGGCGCGTCGACACACAATCTGCAGGCGGTGGACGTCGACATCCCGCTCGGCGTGCTGTGCGTCATCACCGGCGTGGCGGGCTCGGGCAAGAGCTCGTTGATCAGTGGGTCGGTTGCCGGGCGCGACGGCGTCGTGGTGATTGACCAGGCGCCGATCCGCGGTTCGCGACGCAGCAATCCGGCGACCTATACCGGATTGCTGGACCCGATCCGAAAGGCGTTTGCCAAGGCCAACAGAGTGAAACCCGCGCTGTTCAGCGCCAATTCCGAGGGTGCATGCCCGACGTGCAACGGGGCCGGTGTGATCTTCACCGACTTGGGTGTCATGGCCACCGTCGAATCGCCATGCGAGGAGTGTGAGGGCAGGCGATTTCAAGCCTCGGTGCTGGAGTACACGTTCGGCGGTCGCAACATCGCCGAAGTGCTGTCGATGCCGGTGGCCGATGCCCTCGAATTCTTCGGCAAGGGCGACGCGGCCACCCCGGCCGCGCACAAGATTTTGGAGCGCCTCGCCGATGTCGGCCTTGGCTACCTATCGCTCGGCCAGCCCCTCACCACGCTGTCCGGCGGTGAGCGGCAGCGGCTCAAACTCGCCTCCCAGATGGCCGACAAGGGCGACATCTATGTGCTCGATGAGCCGACCTCGGGTCTGCATCTCGCCGACGTCGAGCAGCTTCTTGGCCTGCTTGATCGCCTGGTCGACGCGGGGAAGTCAGTCCTCGTGATCGAGCACCACCAGGCGGTCATGGCGCACGCGGACTGGATCATCGACCTCGGTCCGGGCGCAGGCCACGACGGCGGTCGGGTGGTCTTCGAAGGGACCCCTGCCGACCTCGTCGCTAAGCGATCCACGCTGACCGGTGAACATCTCGCGGATTACGTCGACGCCTGACTAGGATTCGCGGCAAGATGCCGGGCGTGGAATTCGACGTAGATGCGCTACGGCAGAAATACGCCGAGGAACGGGATCGCCGACTGCGCCCCGACGGCATCGCACAGTACGTCGAGATCTCAGGTGTGTTTGCCGACTTCGCGAACGACCCCTGGAGTGATCAGGAGTTCACCCGCGAGCCGTTGTCCGATGAGGTCGATGTCGCGATCATCGGCGCCGGGTTCGGGGGGCTTCTCACCGGCGCACGCCTGCGGGATCGGGGTGTGCAGAGCATCCGGCTCATCGACAAGGCCGCCGATGTCGGCGGCACCTGGTACTGGAATCGGTATCCGGGTATCGCGTGCGATGTCGAGTCGTACGTCTACATGCCGCTACTCGAGGAGTTGGGTTACGTCCCGACCGAGAAGTACGCCAAGGGCCCCGAGATCTTCGCGCACTGCCAGAGGGTCGCCGACCACTACGATCTCTATCGCGACATCTGCCTGCAGACCGAGGTCCACGAGATCCGCTGGGAGCCCGAACTTCAGCGCTGGATCATCGCAACCAACCACGGCGACGCCATTCGGGCCCGCTTCGTCGCGATGGCCAACGGCTATCTGCAGAAGCCGAAACTGCCCGGCATCGAGGGAATCATGGCCTTCGAGGGACACACGTTCCACACCAGCCGATGGGATTACGACTACACGGGTTCCGATCTGGCGAAGCTGGCGGACAAGCGGGTCGGGATCATCGGAACCGGCGCCACCGCGATCCAGTGCGTGCCGCACCTCGCCAAGGCGGTCAAGCACCTACTGGTCTTCCAGCGCACACCGTCGACCGTGGACGTGCGTGGGAACCGACCGACCGATCCGGCGTGGTCGGAGTCGCTTCAGGACGGATGGCAGCGCCGCCGAATCGAGAATTTCCAGCTGCTCACCGCGGGCGGCGAAGCCGATGAGGATCTCGTCGACGATGCGTGGACGAGCATCGTCAAGAAGCTCTTCCTGATGCGACAGACCGCGGTCGAGGGGATATCCGACGATGATCGCTTGCGCGCAGTGGAAATGGCGGACTTCGCCAAGATGGAGGAGATCCGGGCCCGCGTCGATTCGATCGTGGACGATCCCGCCACGGCCGAGGCGCTCAAACCCTGGTATGGCTACTTCTGCAAGCGCCCCTGCTTCCACGACGACTATCTGCAGACATTCAACCGGGACAACGTGACGCTCGTCGACACCAAGGGCAGGGGCGTCGAGCGCATCACCCGCGACGGCGTGGTTGTCGACGGTACGCAGCACAACATCGACTGTCTGATCTTCGCAACCGGTTTCGAGGTGGGCACCGACTACTCGCGGCGGACCGGCTTCGAGATCATCGGACGAGACGGAGCGACGCTCACCGACAAGTGGAAAGACGGAGTCCAGACGCTCCACGGCCTTGCCGTCAACGGTTTCCCGAACTGCTTCATCCTGTCCATCGCTCAGTCCGGATTCACTGTGAATTTCCCGTACCTCCTTGACGTGCAGGCGCGTCACAGCGCCGAGGTGATCGCGTGGGCGCTGAGCCATGACGTCACCCAGTTAGAGGCGACGGTCGACGCCGAATCGTCGTGGGTCGACACCATCGTCGCGCGCACAGGGGCCAGCGCCGAACGGGCCAAATCCTGCACACCGGGCTACTACAACCGCGAAGGACAGGCGAACGCGAAGACGCGTCAGGGCAGCTTCTTCTACGGCACGCCGACCGAATACGCCGACATTCTTGAAGCGTCCCGCGCGAATGGCACACCGGAAGGTTTCGAGATTCACACAGGTATCTCTGGATGACGATGCGTGGCCGATACGTCACCGGTCGTGTTCGGGCTCTGACTCGCCGCGGTAGGTCACCCCGCGTGGTGATCATCGGCGCGGGCTTCGGCGGACTAGCCGCAGCGGTCGCGTTGCGCCGCAAAGGTATCGACGATCTGTCGATCATCGAACGCTCCGACGGTGTCGGTGGCACCTGGCGGCAGAACACCTACCCGGGCGCAGCCTGCGATATCCAGAGCCATCTGTATTCCTTCTCGTTCGCACCGAACCGCAACTGGACCCGCACCTACGCCTACCAGCCCGAGATCCTGTCGTATCTCGAGTCGGTGGCCGATGACTTCGACCTGCGCCGCCACCTGATGCTCGGCACCAGCGTGCAGCGGCTCGTCTGGAACGAGCAGGAGGCGCACTGGGACGTCGAGCTCGGTTCTGGCCGCACCCTGGTTGCGGACGTCATCGTCAGTGCGGTGGGGTTGTTCGGTGCCGCAAGGTATCCCGATATCGAGGGCATCAAAGAATTCACCGGCGACCTCATGCACACTTCGCAGTGGAACGCGGGCATCGACCTGACCGGTAAGCGGGTTGCGGTCGTCGGGACCGGGGCCAGTGGGGTGCAGGTCATCCCCGAACTTGCGGCCACCGCAACGCAGCTGACGGTTTTCCAGCGCACGCCACCGTGGATGGTGCCCAAAGAGGATCGGCCGTACAGCGCTGACGAGCGCACCCGATTCCGTCGCATCCCGTGGGCCGCGTTGCGCGAACGGTGGCGGCTGTGGAAGATGCAGCACGACAACACCGCATTGACGCCCGACCACCCGAGGATGGCGGTGGTCCAGGAGTTGTCGGAGAACTTTCTGCGGCGCCACGTCGAGGACGAGGCGATGCGCGACGCGCTGACCCCTCGGTATCCGTTCCGGTGCAAGCGCGTCCTGCTCGGCGAAAAATACTATGTGGCGCTGCAACGACCGCACGTGGAACTCGTGACGGATCCGATCGAGCGGGTCACCGCGACAGCCGTGGTCACCGCCGGCGGACGGGTGGTCGATATCGACGCGTTAGTGCTGGCGACGGGATTCGAGACCAGCAGCTACCTGTCGGGCCTCGATGTCGTCGGACTCGGCGGCCAAACCTTGCACGACCGTTGGGGTCTGGATCCGCAGGCCTACCTCGGCGTCGCCGTGAGCGGATTTCCGAACTTCTTCATGTTGTACGGGCCCAACACCAACCAGGGTGCGAACTCGATCATCTACGTGCTGGAGGCCGGCGCGCGCATGGTCGCCAGCGCGGTAAACCGATTGGCCGGACGAGGCGGCTACCTCGATCTGCGGCCGGAGGTCGAATCCCGGTTCAATGAGCAGATTTCTGCCGATCTGGAGCAGACGATCTGGACACAATGCGACAGCTACTACCGATCGCCCACCGGGCGGATCGTCACCCAGTGGCCGCACTCAGAACTCGACTACGCCAAGGCGACATGGAGAATTCGGTCACGAGACTGGCATCACCAGACGTGAGCGCGAGCCGCGGTCACTGTTCGGTCTTCTTCGATCGGCCACTCGGCGGCTTCTTGGGGGCCGGGGCTGTACCGCGAGTGGCGAGTCGACTCAAAGTGGCGACACCCGGGAGCGACGACACGGCACCGTAGACCTCGTTACCCGTCGCGACGAGCGCCTCGAGCTGCGGCAGTACCGCGTCCATCGTCCGGATCATCGGGTCGGCGAGCGCGAGGTACCGTTCGGCACGATCGATTGCCGTGTTCAGCCGCTCCGTCGCTGTCGCCAGGTTCTCGATCAGATCGGGCAACTGACTCGCGAGCTGTATCGACGCGGGCGGGATGCGCAGCGCTGCGCCGGCGGCGGACTGCGCAGTCTCCGCCGCCTCCCGCGCCGCGGCCTGCGCAGAGTCCGCCGCAGCCTGCGCGGCAGCCATGATGTCTTTAGGGCTGGGTACCTTGCTCGCCATCTATCAACTGTGCCGCACGTTCATAGGACTGTCTGCCCTTTGGTCAATCGGCTCCGCACCACACGGGCAACGCGGGGGATTGGGCCGATTGCCCGATGGGAGAGGCGGAAATCGTCACCGTGACGTATCCCGTTGCAGCGCAATACCGTTGAGGGGGAAGTAAGGCCGAACCTCTTCGGCGTGCTTCGTCCTCGAAGCTCAGGTGTCGGCAGTGCGCAGAGAAATCAGACGTTTGCCGGGATACTTGGAGAACTTCAGCACCACCTACGCCTAGATCAAGGGGCCGCGCGTGACAGTAGTCGCCATCTATCTCGTCATCACTTTCGGTCTCGGCGGCCTTGCCATGACGCTGCGCCTGCCGCCGTTGGTCGGGTTCTTGGCGGCGGGGTTCGTCATCAACGCCCTCAATGTCGAGGACGTGCCGCAACTGGAAGTGCTGGCCGATCTGGGCGTCACGCTGCTGCTTTTCGCAATCGGCCTCAAGCTCAACGCCCGCATACTGCTGCGCCGCGAGGTGTGGTTGACCACATCCGTGCACATGCTGGTCAGCGTTGTTCTCGGAAGCATCGCCATGTGGCTGGCCGCAGTGGCCGGAGTGGCAATGCTGTCTCAGCAGAGCGTGCAAACCATCGCCTTGCTCGCCTTCGCCCTGTCGTTCTCCAGCACAGTATTCGTGGTCAAGGTTCTCGAGGAACGGGGTGAATCGCACGCGCTGTACGGCCGCGTCGCCATCGGCATCCTGGTCATGCAGGACATCGTCGCCGTGGTCTTCCTGACCGCCACCAGCGGTCATCTGCCCAGCCCCTGGGCGCTGACGTTGGTGGGCCTGTGGCCGCTGACCCGATTCGCGCGCAAGATCTGGAGTCGCTTGGGCCACGGCGAGATGCAGTCGCTGTTCGGGATCGTGATGGCGTTGGTTCCCGGGTATGCGTTGTTCTCCGCGGTCGGGCTCAAGGGTGACCTCGGCGCCCTGATCATCGGTGTGCTGCTGGCGTCGCACTCGGCTTCCTCCGAGTTGTCACGCTCGCTGTTCCACATCAAGGAACTGCTGCTCGTCGGCTTCTTCGTATCGATCGGCCTGACCGGGCTACCCGACCTGCCCACGATCGGCGTCGCACTGCTGATGGTGCTGCTCCTGCCGTTCAAGGCGGCCTGGTATGTCCTGTTGCTGTCGCGCATGAAGCTGCGGTATCGCACCGCATTGCTCGCCGGACTCGGCCTGATGAACTACTCAGAATTCGGCTTGATCGTGGTGTCGGTCGGCGTCTCGGCCGGACTGCTGGCACAGGCGTGGCTCGTGGAAATGTCGATCGCGGTCGCGCTGAGCTTCGTACTCGCGGCATTGGTGAACGGTCGCGGACACCTGATGGTGGAGAAGATCGCGACGCGACTACCTGCTCAAGACGAGAGCGCCCTCGTCCCGGAGGAACGGCCGGCCGACGCCGGGGACGCCGAGGTCGTGGTCATCGGTATGGGCCGGGTCGGGTTCGCCGCTTACCAACGAATGACCGATCACTATGGATTACGGGTTGTCGGTGTCGACTACGACGGACCACGCGTCGAGCGACTCGTAAACGACGGGCTGCGGGTCATCGAGGGTGATGCCACCGACTTGGATTTCTGGCACCAGTTACGACACTCAGAGTCGGTGCGCATCGCCGTACTCGCGATGCCACGACACGGCGCCAACGTCACCGCACTCGCGTGTCTACGCGAGTCGGGATTCAGCGGTGAGGTCGCCGCTGTCGCCAGATACGACGACGAGGTTCAGTGGGCCAAAGATCACGGGGTGGACATCGCATTCAATGTCTATGCGGGCGCAGGCCTGGAGCTGGCCGATCAGGTGGCCCGCAATGACGCACCCGAACTCGTTCAGCCCGCCGACGACGGACCCGACGAGACGTCGTAGTGAAGTCGCTAATCATGTTGCTTCCCTGAGCAATTCATAGCGACGTATCGCGCCGGGTTACCAAGCGCTTGTTGGATTAGCTCGCCGAGGCCGTGCACATCGGAATTAGATTCCGCCCCTTAGCCCGTCGGCGGAAAGTGCGCGACGTTGCAACGAACAGGGTCTACGCTGGCGATCGTCCCGCACATCGGGTGTTACGAGAGGATCGGAATGATTGCTTTCCCCAGGTATGCGGCGGTTTTCGCCACGGGTGTGCTCGCAGCGACGGTTTGGGCCGGCTCGGCCTGGGCTGACGGGCCGGGCGGTGTGGTAGAGCCTGATGGGGACATCTCCGTGGCGGTAGGCTCCGGCGTGCTCGACGTGGCATTGGTCGGATTCACCGCGACCGGCCCCACCAATGAGGCGGCTACGGCGGCCGTGATCGCGGCGTGCCAGCAGGCCGGCGCCCTGGATTGCAGCCGCGACGAGGTGACCAACGACAGTTTGTGCATAGCATCCGTCGGCGCCAGTGACGGCAGCGGAGTCGTGGCCGGCGGTGCCGGTCCGACGGTGGAGGCGGCACGCGATGATGCGTTCCGGCATGCACAGGAGGCCGATGCGCCACTGGATCCGGGTGCCCGGATTCTCGCATCGGCGTGCCCGTGACGACCCCGGTTCCAATGACAGACCAAGTCCCAGCGAGAGGTGTCGGCCACATGGCCATGCGAGCAAAGAGTTCAGTGCTGTTGGTGGGCGTGATTGCGGCGTCGCTGATTTCGGCTCCTGTCGCTCAGGCGCGGCAGACCTGTCACGATGCCGGCAGTTTTGTCCGGTGTGAGACTAATGGCAGCGTGTCGATCAAGGCGGTGCCGGCGACACGTGCCCCCCAAGCGGGGCAGGGGTGGCCGTCAAACCGAGGCCGAAGCGGCATCATCCTGAGCTGGTAGTAGCTTAAACTTCCTGAGCAGCAACGTGATTCGTCACCGTGACGTATTACGGCGATGTCCGCCGATCATGGACAGGGGAGCCGGAAGGCGTCGAGTTCAATATTCTTGATGAGCGTCGAGAGGCCGAGGGGCTCCGTCACCGCGCATACCTCGGCGAGCTTGCTGGGGTCCACGTATTCCGCATGGAACACGGCCTTGTTGGTCGCCAGGAAGTTGTCTTGATACTGCGCGCATTCGTCGTAGGTGAAGCATTCCTCGTTGATGGCCCAATCGAAGTACGGCTCAAGATCGGCGGCCTGTTCGATGTCGTTCTTGAGACCCACCGAAAGCGCGCGTTTGTGCGCTTCGGTAGCCAAGAAGCGGTTGTAGTCAAGCTGATCGGCCGCTGTCAGTTCGAATCCGGTGTCGTTGGTGTATCCGTCGACATTGTCGGGCTCGACGGCGTCGCAGCCGCGCATCATCGCGAGTTCCAGTCGTCGCTGCATGAGCGTGCGAACCTCCGCGCTGCGTATGTCGAGCCACAGTTCGTCCTGAAAGGGAGCATCGAGTGGATCGCCTTTGATCGCGGCGGGGAACTCGGTGGCGTCGGGGCGAAACTTCTCCCAGCTGCCGGCGCTGAAGTAACAGATGACGCTGCGGCCGTCGGCTTTCAGCGTCGCCAGCTCCTCGTCGGTGGTTTCGAACAAGTCGACGTCGTACGCATCGACGTTCAGCGATGTGTCGATGGGCAAGCCCGCCAGCTGCCACTGCCATGTCGCACCGACAGGCGGTTGCCAAACGCTCGCATCGCTATCCACACGGGTTGTGGCCGAGGTGTTCGATCCGGCGACACTGTTATGCCCGCCGCACGCGGTGATAGTCGCGAGCGCGAGAGCGCCGAACACAACGCATGGCACGATACGCATGCATTCCACTGTGACACGTCATCGGGCTCGGTAATACGCGTTAACCCAATAGCGCTGTGCCCCAAGCTTTTTCGTCACAGTGACATTTTGTGACGGCGTAGACCGGGGCGGGGAGGAGGCAGGGGAGCCGTCGCATACTGCTATTCACTGTCGGCTCGGAGCGGTACGCGTACCGCGAGCGAGCACGCCGATTAGCTTGACTCGCGACCACCGCAACTGTTGTGCCCGAGGCGGCGGCCACGCTGGACTATTCGCGCGCAACACCAATGGCGACTCTGCGGACCGAACCTTCAATAGCTCAGTGGCACATGGCTATTCGTCACTGTGACGTATTGATAGGGCGCGGCTGGGAGGGGAAGATTGGCGGATTGGCGGCCCGCCGGCCGAGCACACTTCAACAATTTCACCTCACACCACGAATCATCGTCAATCGAATCGTCTTGCATGAACCGCGCTAAGGCGGTCAGCCAAGAGCGCGCGGCAGAGATGCATCGCTCGTGGCATGTAGCAGAGGAACGCAGGTGGGCACTCGTCCGTTCGCGGCGTTTGTATCTGTACCCTTCACCCCTTCCCGCCCTGTTCGGTAAAGTGCCGATAAGCCACATTATGTCGCCTTGGCGCTCGATTGCTTTGCTCCACAACAGAATTCACGTGCCGATAATTGTCCGGTCTCAATATTGTTGGCGGTTTTCGCATTAGACCTGGCGGTCGACGGCGTGTCGGCTGTTTCTCAGTCTAAATGGCGGTACTCTCCTGTTGCTGAAGTGACAGGAGAGTTAAGTGATACCGAACGCGGGTACCAGATCGTTGCCGCGCAACATGACGGACACGACACGGGTTCTGTTGCGGTTGAACGAGTCTGTGCGTAACGAGGCGATGTCGCCCGAGGTGGCGTCGTGGCCGGCTGAGCGTGCGTTGCCGATTCGGCAATTCTTCTCCTGGCCAGGCAAGCGCAACTACGAGGGATCGTGGTGGTCGAGCACCACCCGTGCACACGTGGAGTTCGAGTCACTGTTGGAGCGTGACTATCTACTGGCGGCTGACGTGGATGTTCGAGTCGTCGCAATTGCCGCGCAGCCGCTGGCGCTGCTGTGGCCCCACAACACCAAGGGTCAGCGTGATCATGTCCCCGACTTCTTCGTCCGGTTGAGCAACGGGGACGGCCGGCTCATAGATGTCCGCCATCCAGACCGTGTCGAGAAGGGTGCAGCGCAGTTCGCGATGACGCGCGCGGCTTGCAACGAAATCGGCTGGCAGTATGAGATATTCACCGGTCTGCCTGGTGAACGATCGCAGAACCTGCGTTGGCTTGCCGGGTATCGCCAAGACCGTCATGCCCCCGACAATGACACCGCCGTAGCGATCCGGACGTGCTTCGCCAAGCCGGCGGCACTGCAGACGGGCCTGCGTCGCGCCAGCACTTCGACGGGCCGACCGCTGAACATCCTCACGGCGAACGTTCTTCATCTGTTGTGGCGACAGCAGTTGTCCGCCGATCTGGGCATCCCGCTGTCGATGAACAGCGAGATCTGGTCATGAGGTCGGTGCGGCTATTCGACTGTCTGCATTACGACGGTCACGCTTGGCAAGTCGTAGCCCAGGAGGGGCAGCAGTTGGCGCTGAAGAACCTCCAGACCAACCGGATCCGCCGCGTCGGGGTTGCCGAGCTACTTGGTGACGACAGTTACCTCCCGGACGCTCCCGACCGGCTGCCCCGGCTGGACTCGGCTGCGGTGCTGGAAACGCTGGACCCCCAGACGCGTGAGCGGGTGGTGTTCCTGCATCGCCACGTCGCGGAGGTGCTGACCGGAACCTCACCCGCCAGCGATGGTGACGACGACGACCCTGACGCGGCGGTGGGCCGTCCGCAGTACGCGGTGAGTCATCCGCTCCAAGATCGGATCAGCGCCAAGGTCGCCGAGTTGGCGGCGGCCGGAACCCCAGTGGCGTTTCGCAGCCTCGAGCGGTACATCACTGCCTACCGCGCCGACGGCATCGCCGGCTTGGTCGACGGCCGCCGCACCAGGCAGGCGTCGCAAACCGGGCGGATGGATCCAGCACTGGTGTCGTTGCTGGAGCACGCCATCGGCGGGCAGACGAACCTGTCCACTGGTACCCGGTCGCGGCTGCTCATGCAGGTCCGCCTTGAGGCCACCCACCTGGGGCTGCCCATGCCCTCGCGCGCCACCCTCTACCGCGCGCTCGACAACCTCGCACGTGCCAAGCACCCCTTTGGCAACGCCACGACGAGACGCACCCAAGCCAACCGGCCGGATCGCACCTGGGGTCAGCAATCCCCCTCTCGGCCTGGTGAACTCGTCGAAGTCGACAGCACGCCGCTGGATCTGATGGTCATCTACCCGAACGGCTCGACGGGGCGGGCCGACCTCACAGTGGCCCTCGACATCGCCACCCGGACCCCGTGTTCGGCGATCCTGCGGCCGGTGGCGACCAAGAGCGTCGATGCCGCGGTGCTGCTGGCCCGGGCGCTGACTCCGCTTCCCATGCAACCCGGCTGGCCGGCGTCGCTGAGCTTCTCCCGGTCGATTCTTCCGGCCGGGATGATTCCTGGTGACGACGAGGTCGGTGCCCGCATCGCCGCCAAGCCGGTGATCGTGCCGGAATCGATCACCATCGACCGCGGCAAGGTCTACGTCGGATCGACGTTCCTGAATGCTTGCGAGCGCCTGCAGATCAGCGTCACCAAGGCCGCGCCACGCACCCCGACCGACAAGCCGCACATCGAGCGGGTGTTCGCCGCGATCAACAGTGGTTTCACCCAGTACCTGGCGGGATATGTCGGGCCCAACGTGGTCAACCGCGGCAGCTCGCCGCAGGCCGAGGCGTACTGGACGTTGGCCGACGTTCAGAACCTGCTGGACCTGTGGATCGTGGCGGTCTGGCAGAACAAGCCCCACCCCGGGCTGCGCCATCCGGCGATGCCGAAGAAAGACCTCTCCCCCAACGAAGCCTATGCAGCCCTGGCCACGGTCGCCCCGACGATCAACGTCGCGCTGGATCGCGACGATTACATCGGCCTGCTACCGGTGGCCTACCGCAGCATCCAGGGCTACGGCATCAACTTCGAAGGCCTGCACTACGACAGCGCCGACCTGCACCCGTACCGGGGAGTCAAGAGCGGACTGCCGCTACCCGCGGGTGGCCGGTGGGAAATCCGATACGACCCCTACCGGCTGCAGTCGATCTTCGTCCGCGACCACACCCGAGGAGTGTGGATCGAGGCCGAATGGTCGCTGGCTAAGCGGACATTGGCTCCGTTCTCCCTCGATGTCCTGCGCGCCGCCCGCACCGCCGTAGCGCGCCGCAGCGACACCGTTGCCGGGGTCGACGTGGTCGCCGAGATCAACCGCATCCAAACCGGCGGCGCCGCGACGACCAAGGAGAGGAAGGCCGCCACCCGCGACAGCGTGAACACCCCGGTGGTACCCGCACAGACCGTCGTCGCCGACCCTGCCGCCACCATCGAGCCGACCCCCAGCGGTGTGCCGACTGCGGACCCACCACAAACCCGCTCCCCCAAGCGGCGAGCTGCCCGACGCATCGACGACGAGGACGAGGAGTAACGCCGTGGCCGTACCCGATTCCCTGTCGGCGTGGCGAGAATTCGTGAACCGCCGCACCATCGAACCCGAGCATCTCCCGATGAAGCAGATCGGTGCCCTCTCCCCCGGCGAGAAGGAGCACTACGACCAGGCGCGTTTCGCCTGGCTAGGCGCCGACGTCGTCCTGGAAACCCCCGACACCGACATGCTGACCCGCCAGACCCGGGTGCTGATCGCGAGGAACACCGCCAAGACAGCAACGGCGCGCCGGGGTTTGGCAATCTCGGGGTCGGCCGGGCGCGGCAAGTCCACCGCGGCACTGCTGATCGGCAGGCGACACGAGAAGTCGATGCGCACCAAACTCGGCCGCGACGACGACGGGTTCGCCCCGGTCGTCTACACCGTCGTCCCGCCGGGCACCACCCCGAAGATGATGATGCTGGCGTTCGCGAACTTCCTCGGCCTGCTGGCACCGGGCAAGGCCACCGCCCAAGACCTCACCGAACAGATCGTGGGCGTCATGCGCAGCCTTTCGGTGTCACTGGTGCTCGTCGACGAGGTGCACAACCTCAAGACCAACCACCAAGCGGGCAGCGAGGCGGCGTCCGCGCTCAAGGTGTTCTCCGAACGCCTCGACGCCACCTTCATCTACGCCGGGATCGATCTGCTGCAGGCCGATCTGTTCGCCGGACACATGGGCCGCCAACTCAAAGGTCGGATGGCGCTCTACCAGATGCGCACCTATGGCTACGGCACCCAGGCCCAACGCGACACCTGGGCGGAACTGGTGCTCGGGATCGAAGCGCTCCTGCCCCTCGGGCGCCACGCTGCCGGATCGCTGGACAACGAGATGACATATCTCTACGACCGCACCGGCGGATCCATCGGATCGCTGCGGGCGTTGCTCAGCGACGCCGCCATCGCGGCGATCCTCGGCGGCGAGGAACAAATCGGGCGCCGATTGCTCGACATGACGTCGACCGACTATGCCGCCGAGGAGTTCGGGAACAGGACACCCGCCGGTGACCCCTCGACCCCGATGCCGTTGAAGAAGGCCGAATGACGTTGTTGCCGTTGCCGATATCGACGCGGGTCTACCGTGGCGAGAGCGTCGACTCATACAGTCGCCGACACGCCGCCCGCAATCATTGCCGTGCTTCCGACGTGGACCGCGCATTGCTCGAACGTGGATTCCTCACGACCGCGGCGCGCCGGCACCCCGAGCGGTTGCAGGCGTGGCGGGCACTGGGCGGCCTGCGGGACGTCGCGTTCACCGAACCCGAGCGGATCCTCGATGAAGAAATCACCGAACGCGCGCTATGCCTGGGATGCACCGACGGCGAACCCGCCCGCGGAAGGATCCCTGAAATCGGCATGGTGTGCCTTCGCCACCGGCGATGGCTCGGATCACCCCAAGCCGACCTGCACGGCTACCATCCGGCGTTGGTCGCCGAGCGCCACTTCCGGCACCACCTCGCTGCCCGCAGCGTCCTGCACGATTCGCTGCCCATGCTCATCGGCCGGGATTGCGCCAGCCCCGCGATCATTGGCCACGACGAAATCGCCCACCGACGGGAGCGGACGGGCATCGACGACCTTTGGGCGTTGACGTATCCCGAACAAGTCAAGATCGCGCGCCAGCTTACCCACCCCACCTTCCTGCGTGCAGCGACCGACCCCGACGTCGACGAAGCCCAGCGACACGCCCTCGCTATCAGCGAGGTCGAGAGAATCATCCCCGCCCGATGGGATGGCGACCCATGGCGAGCGACCCACCGCGTGTGGACTGCCATGACTCACTTGACTGCACGCCGGCGAGACGCTCGGATCTACGGTGTCCCGATCCGCGACACCTACTACAACATCCTGCGCCTCATCTGAGAGCGCATCGGGACGATGCCACGATCGGGCGATCGTCCTCGCAATAGGTAGCGTCGAGTGGTGCCGATGTCGGGCAGGGTACGCCGCGACGAGCCCGTGACGCGGTAAACCTCGGTGTGTCGAACGACAGTCCTTGAGTTGTTGCGGGGCCACGGCCTTCGAAGACCAAGCCAGAAGCCGCCGACAGATGCAGCCAACGCAAAGGAGATCGAGTAGTCGATTACTCTGCGCTGCGCGCAACAAAGGCAGACAATAAGTTGGTCGCGCGCCCGGATACGCCCCGTCGCGCTGCAAAGGGGAGGTTCTACCGATGTCCGCATATGAACCGTCGGCTGTCGAAACGCAGGACGTCGCGGAGGTCGGCGACGTCTCGCCAGTCGAGACGTCGGCACAGGTAGAGAGCTGTGACGTTTGCATCGTGGGAGCCGGCCTTGCCGGGATCAATGCCCTCTTCGTCGCCAGCCGCTACCTATCTCGCGATCAGAAGGTCATCCTGGTCGACCGCCGGGAACGCGTCGGCGGCATGTGGGTCGACACGTACCCGTACGTGCGACTGCACCAGCCACATCCCATGTTCACCGCCGGCAACATCAAGTGGACTCTGGGCCAGAAACCCTCCTACTTGGCGACCAAGGGCGAGGTGCTTGGGCACTTTGAACACTGCCTCAACGAGATCAAGCGGCGGGTGCGGGTCGACGAGTTCTTCGGGTGGACGCTGGAATCCCACGATGAAACCGGCGGGATGGTGCGGATTACCTGCAGATCCGCTGCGGGCCAGGTTCGGGTGGTTGAGGCGAAACGATTGATCAAGGCCGTTGGTCTGCGAGTTGAGCCCAACGAACCGCTCGAGTTCTCCAGCGCGCGTGTCCAGTCGGTGTCTCCGGACTACTGCGATATGCGCGGCGGCGACATCGGGGCGAGCGACACACCGGTCTGGGTGGTCGGCGGTGGAAAGACCGGAATGGACACTGCGCATGCCTTGATAACGGAATACCCCGGCCGCGAGGTGAATCTTGTGGCTGGTTCAGGCACCATGTTCGCCAGCCGCGACCGCTTCTACCCCTCGGGTGCCAGGCGATGGTGGGGTGGCACCAGACTCAACAAGGTGGCCTCGGAAATGAGTCGCCGTTACGACGGAACCAACGAGACAGAGGTCGCAAAGTGGTTCCGCGCCAAATATGGGACGTGGTTAACCCCCGAGACGGGCAACTTCCTGCTGGGCGTGCTCTCCGAGTCGGAGAACAAGACGATCGCTGCCGGCCTGAACGACGTGATTATGGATCACGTCGTGGACGCCGTCGATCGCAACGGCGCTACGGAACTGGTGTTCCGCAGCGGGGCCACCAAGTCGATCCAACCGGGCAGCTGGGTTGTGAATTGCACCGGATACCTCGTTCGCCGCGATCAGGATCACGACTACGAGCCTTATGTCTCCCGCAGCGGTGCAGTTGTCTCGATACAACCGCGTTCTGCGACACTGCACTTGACGTCGTTCATGGGCTACTTCATGACGCACCTACTCTTTTTGGACAAGATCCATGACCTTCCGCTGTACGAACTCGACATGCAGGACCTGCGGGCAAAGTCGCAAACCGCACTTCCGTACGCGATGTTTTCCCTCGCCCAGCACAACCTCAGCCTGATCTCCGACAGCGTTCCGACCAAGGTGTTCCTTGACTGCGGACTTGACCTCGAACGCTGGTACCCCTTGCCACGCCGCTTGGTGGGTACGACGCAGTTCCTGCTCACCCACCGCCGCGAACGGGAGCACCAGCGTAAAACCCTGGACACTGTGCGAGAACGGTTCGACGTTCGCTGCGGCCCGCTGTTAGATGCCTCTCGCTGACGCAAGCTTCCATGCCGGCCCAGCCTCCGCAAACACTTGGATCTTAATAGTGATGTCGGCCAGCCCATTGGATAATTGGACTCGGCACCTCTATTGGCTGGCAGCTGGGTGGGCGGCGAACCAGTCCAGCAGCAGATCGGCCACCGTGTCGGGTTGCTCATCGAGGATCCAATGCGAGACACCCTCAAGGACCTCGAATCGGTACTCGCCGAGCACATAATCTCCGCAGTCTCGAGCGCCCTTCTCGAGTAGGGCGATGTCGCCGTCGCTCCAGATGAACATCGTTGGGACAGTTACCTTCTTGCCCGTTTCCCGTGGGTCGCTCAGCGGTATCGCGCGGTACCAGTTGAGCGCGGCGGTCAACGCACCCGGCTCAGTCATGGCCCTCGCTTCGCTTCGGGCCAACTCTGGTGCGTGCCCCGCCCTGCTCTTCTCTAGTCCGGACAGCGTGAACGTCCCGCGCCCCCGCGTCATGTACCACTCCGGAATTCGAGGCAGCTGGAAGAAGTACATGTACCAGGAGGCCAGCCCTTGTCGGCTTGTCACAAGCGCTTTCATGAACGCGCCAGGATGCGGCACCGACAATGAGGTTACGGTGAGCACTCGCTCGGGAAGCTGCTGAGCGACACGCCACGAAACGGTGGCGCCCCAGTCGTGACCAACAACATGCGCCCGCTGCACACCACTTGCGTCGATGAGCGCTCGGACGTCCTCCGCAAGTTCGGCAATGCGGTAGTCCCGGCGACGCGCCGGCCGGGCGCCACGGGAATATCCACGCTGACGAGGAGCCAGACACCGATATCCCCGTGCGGTCAGCCGAGGGATGATCGAATGCCACATTGTGTTTTGTTCCGGGAACCCGTGCAACAGCACGACTACCGGACCATCAGCCGGACCGGAATCAATGACGTCGAAGACGAGCTCACCGCGGCGGAACTGCTCCATCGACTGAGCCTACGACAGTCGCTCGACGGGCGGGTTGCCCTGAGTTGCTCGGTTGATCGCCCAGCGGATGAATGGTCCGTCGGCGGTGGGTGGTTGGAAATTCCACGCCAGATCAATTGGCGCAGGCTTTGGCCGATTTCTGCGGAACCGCCAGCAATATCGCGATATACATTGTCCGTCGCTTCTCAATCCAGTTGGCGGACGCCAGCAGTTGGCCGCCAACTAGATTGAGACCGGACAATAATTCTTGCCGACTCCGCCGCCCTCTTACAATTCCGCCAGATTTGCATACGACATGCGCGCTCGTCCCGCCAAGACACGGTAACCGGCATCCAGGCGCCTGTGTCGAAGTCCCGGCCCCCGGCACGGCTACTGCGAACCCGAACAACTGGGACGCGCGACGTGGGGAGAGAATGCCGCCGGGCCGCATGCCCACAGCACTGCTCCCCCGGCGGGGGACTGATCGCCCGCTCCCGGTGTTGGCGCAACGCCTCCCACCCACGCGGGATCGACATGCGTGATCACTGTTGCGACCGCGACCGGCCGGTGGGCGGCGATGTCGTCGGCGACATCGGCCAACTCGGGGAACGTGCGCTGCGACACCGGCTCGACGAAGACGTCGAGGATGCCGCCGCAGGTCAGTCCAACGGCGAACGCATCGTCATCGCTGATGCCGTAACGTTCCAACCGGGGCGTTCCCTCGCGCACAACGTCATTCGCGAGCTCGTACACCGCACCCTCGACGCACCCGCCCGAAACCGACCCACTGACCTGGCCGTCCGGCGCCACCACCATCGACGCTCCGGCAGGCCGCGGCGCCGATCGGAAGGTACGCACAACGGTGCCGACACCAGCGGTTTCACCCGCTTCCCAGACGGCCAGCAGCTCGGTCAAGACTTCGCGCACAGAACCCAAAGTAGGCTCAACTCGTGACACCGGCTCAGCTCCGGGCCTTTTCGGCCGTGGTACGGCACGGCTCTGTGCGCGCCGCGGCCGAGGAACTCGGCATGTCAGATGCCGGAATCTCGATGCACTTGGCGCAATTGCGCAAGGAGCTCGACGACCAGTTGTTCGCCAAGACGGCGGCCGGACTTGCGTTCACGCCGGGTGGGCTGCGGCTGGCAAGCCGGGCCGTGGAGATACTCGGCCTTCAGCAGCAGACCGCGATCGAGGTGACCGAGACTGCGCACGGACGCCGGTTGCTGCGGATTGCTGCGTCGAGTGCGTTCGCGGAGCACGCCGCGCCCGGTGTGATCGAGCTGTTCTCCTCGCGCGCCGACGATTTGTCGGTGGAGCTGTCTGTCCATCCCACGGGGCGATTCAGCGAGCTGATCCGTTCTCGGGCCATCGATATCGCCCTCGGACCGAGCACCAACGACACATCCGGAGCCGTCGTCGTGCGGCCTTTCCTGAAGTACCAGATCATCACCGTGTCAGCCCCCGACAGCCCGCTCGCCACGCAGACGCCGACGCCGGCGCTGCTGCGTGAGCAGAAATGGATGCTGGGTCCGTCGGCGGGCAGCTCGGACGGCGAAATCGCCACGATGCTCAGCCGTTTGGCGATCCCGGAGTCAGCGCAGCGAATCTTCCAGAGCGATGCCGCGGCCCTCGAGGAGGTACGCCGGGTCGGCGGCGTCACACTGGCGATCGGCTTCTCGGTCGGTAAGGATCTCTCGGCCGGACGGGTGATCCACGTCAAGGGTCCGGGCCTTCAGGCGCCAGGCGAATGGTCGGCGATGACGCTGAGCCCATCGGCACGTCAGCCGGCGGTCTCGGAGCTCGTCCGGTTCATCTACTGGCGGGGAGGTCAGCGCGGAAGCAAGCGCTAGAAGTACCGTCGCGGTGAGAAGAGCGCTCGTCCGCCGCAATCTTCTCAACCACCCTGCGCCCCTTGAATTTTCGGGCATCGTGCGATCGTTGAAATCGGATAGCCCCCGCTCATGATGTACGCCTGCCGCGACGTACACCAATCTACTTGTGACAGAGTCAATTTGGTATCCGTCACGGCGACTAGTTGCGTCAATGCGTCCAATTGAGTGCACAGTAGCAGTGCGCAACAACGACTTTAAGCAATTCAACACTGCTCGTGGGCTCATGCTCCATGAACGTACGGGCCGTTCTCATGCCGGTCAATCAAGATTCTTCAGGCGACAATTCACTTATAACTTAAGGATCAAACTGTCGAATACCTTTGTCGGTCAATATGTTTCATTCAGCACACGCTGAACCCAGCGTAGCAGCCAAGGGACATATCTCGGACGTCACCGAATCTGATTGCCACACTACATGATTACACCGAAGGCAATTCCCGGCCAAGCGCCTCTACCCAGCACTGGAGACTAAAGGCTCTGGTCGACATCGCCATTCACTTGTTCGGCCCATCGAGGCCGGTCAATTCCTGACTCCTAACGTGATTGGATGGATTGGTGATCCTTGCCGACCAATACGGCGAACAGCTCCCGCAAGCCGGCCAGCGAATGCGCAGGTAGCATGACATCGCAGTACGGCAGAGCGGCAGCCATCGCGCCGGCTAGCGGCTGGTATCCATGTTGCGCCGCACGCGGATTGAGCCACACCAACAGATGCGCGCGGCGGCGAAGCCGCTTCATCGCTCGCTGCAGCACCTCTGGCGGATCGCTGTCCCAGCCGTCGGAAGCGATCAGCACAACCGCTCCACGCAGCGCGTTGCCATGTGAAGCCGAAAGTAGCTCGGCCACACTGCTTCCGAGGTGAGTTCCGCCATAGCGGTCGGTGACCTTGGCATTGGCTCGGGCCAGTGCCACGTCAGCCGATCGGTGCGACAGCACTGCCGTCAGTCTCGTCAGCGAGGTCGAAAACGCAAACACTTCAGGTCGGATCCCCTTCTGCCGCAGCGCAGTCGCGCGCATCAGATGCAGATAAACCGACGTATAAGGCTGCATCGATCCGCTGACGTCGCACACCAACACCAACCGGCGGGAATGTCTGCGGGGCCTGGTCCGCTCGAGCTTCACCGATTCCCATCCCGTTGAGCGAGACGCCTTCATGGTGCGCCGCAAGTCGATTCGCTTCCCGCGAGAGTGCTGTTCACGGCGCATGCTGCGACGCCGCGGCCAACTGGCCACGGACTGCTCCAGCCACGCGCAGATCAGGCGGAGGTCGGCGGCGTCGAACCGCTCGAACGGTTCATCGGCCATGGCCACGATCCTGCTGGGCAGCGCGTCGGGAATACCTATGTCACTGTCGTTGTCATCGGCCGCGGCGGTGACGGACGCTGGCCTGGTGGCCCACGGCAGACCACCATCGGCGTGAGCGTGCTGACGCCCCCGCGCGCCGGGATCGGCCGCGGTCGTGGTGCCGAGGCTCTGTTTGAGCCCCGGCGGGTCTAGGCCGATCACGGCGTCGGCGAAGACCGCCTCGAACACGGCGTCGAAACCGGTCAGGTCCTCGGCGCGGTTGACCAGCGTGAGCCGCGCAATCCAGTACAGCTGTGCGCGGGTGCTAGGCCACCACCGGCGCAGAGCTTCTACGAATCCCGCAGGACCACTGGCGGATACGACAACTCCAGCGCCCCGCAACCGCGCCACCAGGGCGACCGCGAACCCGGCGATGTCGACACCGCGCAGCAGATACGGCCTAGTCACTGGCTGCGAAGCGCCTTTCTGGCGATCCGCAGTCGGCCAAGGGTGAACAGGAAGGCTGCGAGCGCGAATGCGCCGAACACATAAGGGCCGTACTTCGTTATTGCGCCACCACCGGCAAGCGCGAACAGATCGATGGGCTCCGGCTCGGGCCGCTGCTGCGATTGCGCCGCACCATTGGCCGGGGTTGAAGCGATCTGAGTGACCTCAGCCTCCGGTTGGTCACGGCCTGAGAGCCTGGCCTCAAGCGATTCCACGAATTGACCGAGCAGCTTCTCCGACACCTGCTCCAGCATCCCGCTGCCGAACTGGGCGAGCTTGCCGACGATCTTGAGGTCGGTGTCGACGGTGACCCGACTTTTCTCGCCGTCCTCGTGGACCGCCAACGTGACGGTAGCTGCCGCGTTACCCGTGCCACGGGCCTCCTTGCCGCTGGCGCTCACGACGGCCTGGCGCATGGTGTCGTCCTTTGAAATAAAACGCGCCTTGCCGTTGAACTCACTGGTGACGGGGCCGACCTTGACCTTCACCTTGCCCAGGTAGTCATCGCCCTCCTGACCGACCAGCTGCGCGCCCGGCATCAGCGGCACGACCTGTTCGAGATCCATCAGTACCTCCCAGGCCTTGTCGGCCGGCGCACTGACAGTGAACTCGTTGGCGATCTTCATCGGCAGATTCCTAATCGTTAGTAGGGATGGATTACCGGTCGTGGTAACCGGGTCTGTTCCTGGTCGGCACCGCTCAACTTCGTGAGACGTCTTTCGTGTAGTCCGCGAAAGCGGCGGCGATGGTGTCACGGTCATCAAGCGTCTTCGCCAGCGCGTGCAAGCTTGCGACCGCGTCAGGCGCGCTCAGGTCGGCGACACCGAGGGCGACCAAGGCCGCCACCCAGTCAATGGTCTCGGCGACACCCGGCGGCTTGTCCAGGTCGAGTGTGCGCGACTCGCCGACGAACTGGGTCGCGCGATCGATCAGCGCCGCGGTTGCCCCCAGTACGGTGCGGCGCACGATTGCCGCGGATCGCTCGGGTTCGGGATAGTCGATCCAGTGATAGAGGCACCGGCGGCGCAACGCATCGTGCAGGTCCCGGCTGCGGTTGGATGTCAGCACAACGACGGGCGGATGTGCCGCCACGAACGTCCCCAGCTCGGGCACGGTGACCGCGGCCTCGCCGAGGAATTCCAGCAGCAGCGCCTCGAATTCGTCATCGGCTCGGTCGATCTCGTCGATCAACAGCACCGGAATGCCACTTCCGCGGTAACGCACAGTCTGCAGTATCGGGCGGTCGATCAGGAAGGCCTCCGTGTAGAGGTCCGCCTCGCTGATGCCCTCATGACGCGCTTCCGCCAGCCGGATGCTCAACAGTTGGCGTTGGTAGTTCCAGTCGTAAAGCGCCTCGGCGGCCGTCAGACCTTCGTAGCACTGCAGCCGCAACAATGGAGCGTCCAGTACGGCGGCAAGGGTCTTCGCCGCGGACGTCTTTCCGACACCGGGTTCGCCCTCCAGCAGCAGCGGCCGGCCCAGCGCGACGGCCAAGTAGATTGCCGACGCGGTGCCGGTGTCCAGCAAGTGATTGTGCGCGTCGAAACGGCGGATGACTTCGTCGACGTCGTCGAAAATCGCACCCAACGGCTCCGTCATTGCTCCACCGACGCCAGCAGACGCTCGTAGTCGTCCCAAGTGTCGACATCGAGTGGGACCACGTCGTCGATCCGAACCCGCCGGACGTCGAACCGACCGGACTCGATCAGCCGCCACACACCCTTGTCGCCATGCAGGACGGCAAGTTCGCCGAACACCCTCCGGCTCAGCCAGAACGGATGGCCGATGCCGTTCGTGTACTGGCAAACGGCGACCGTCGACCCACGGGCCGACGCGATCAGTTTCGTCACGGTGTCCGACGCTATTAGGGGTTGATCCCCGAGCATCAGCACGATGCCGTCGGACCGCGGGTCCACCCACGGTAATGCGGTCCGAAGAGAGGATGAGCAGCCCGACCCGGCGTCCTCGGCGACGACGATGTCCAGGCCATCGAGCTGCACCGCCGCACGCACCTCGTCGACCGACCCGCCGAGGGTGACGATCACCTGGTCGAACAGACACCGGCGAGCCACATCCAAGGTCGCACCAAGCAGGGTGGTCTCGCCAAGAGGCAACAGCTGTTTGGGAGTTCCCAGCCGCCGCGAAAGACCCGCGGCCAGCACCACGCCGGTCACCTGTGACCGTGGCATGCCGGCTCCTTCGAATCTTCTTGCTGGAGCGCCATATTGGGAAGTCCCGGCGGGGTGAGTCCGGCCACCCGCATTTCCCGAATGACTTCCGCGATGATCGCAACCGCGATCTCGCCTGGCGTGCGGGCGCCGATCGGCAGCCCTACCGGTGTATGCACCCGCGCCCGCTGACAGTCGGTGAGCTCCAGCTGGTCGAGGATGGCGCCACCCCGGATCTCGCTGGCGACCAGACCGATGTACCCGACGCCTGCGTCGAGGGCAACGCGAATGGTCTCGGCCTCCGGTCCGCCGTGTGTGGCGATCACCACTGCGGTCGGGTGCCCCAGATCGCTCTCATCGTCGCGCTGCACGTCGTACCCGAGCGCCGTAGAAATGTCTGCCAGCGCTTCGGCGATGGGGGTTGACCCAAAGATCCTCACCAGCGGCGCAGGCACTTGCGCCGCGAGGAATATCTCCAACGCGCCGCCGGACAAACACGGGTTCACCACCACGCACGCACCCGGCGCGTCTGGGAAGTGCACATCGCCGTCGGGCAGGACCCGCAGCAGCACGCTTTCGCCGGTCTGCAGTGCACCCAGTGCGGCTTTGCGCACCGAACCTTGCGCACATTGCCCTCCAACGAAGCCCTCGATCGTGCCGTCGGACAACAGGATCGCTTGATCACCGACGTGCGCCGACGCTGGCTGCTGGGCCCGCACGACCGTGGCGTGTACATACGGTGTTCGTGAGCGCCGCAGCTGCAGGGCCCGTTCGGTCATGGTCATGGTGGTGTTCCTCAGATCGGCGGAGTGGCTCTGCCCTGCATCGCCTCCCATACCCGCGACGGAGTCAGTGGCATATCGGCATGGCGTACGCCGAACGGCGCCAACGCATCAACCACTGCGTTGACCACAGCCGGTGGTGATCCGACCGTCGCCGACTCGCCGACCCCCTTGGCTCCTATCGGGTGGTGCGGCGACGGGGTCTCGGTGTGCCCGGTCTCGAAGTGCGGCACCTCCATTGCGGTCGGAATCAGATAATCCATCAGCGATCCGCCGAGGCAGTTGCCCTCCTCGTCGAACGCAATCATCTCCATCAGCGCCATACCGATTCCGTCCACCAGGCCACCGTGTACCTGACCCTCGATGATCATCGGATTGATACGGGTGCCGCAGTCGTCGACCGCCAGGAAACGGCGTACCTTCACGACCGCGGTGCCGGGATCGACGTCGACGACACAGAAATAGGCGCCATACGGATAGGTGAGATTCTCGGGGTTGTAACAGACTTGGGCGTCCAGGCCCCCCTCGAGCCCGTCGGGTAGGTCGGCCGCGCCGTGCGCACGCATTGCGATGTCGGAGATGGTCACCGACGCCGACGGGTCGCCCTTGACCCGAAACGTCCCCTTCTCCCACTCCAAGTCCGCGATCGACGCCTCCAACATTCCGGCGGCGATGATCTTCGCCTTGTCGCGAACCTTCCGCGCCACCAGGGCGGCGGCGGCACCCGACACCGGTGTTGAGCGGCTGCCGTAGGTGCCGAGGCCGAATGGGGTCTGGTCGGTGTCGCCGTGGACGACGTCGATGTCGTCGGGGGGTATGCCCAGCTCTTCTGCGACGATCTGGGCGAACGTCGTCTCGTGACCTTGGCCTTGGGTCTGAACCGACAGCCGCACAACGGCTTTCCCAGTGGGATGCACGCGCAGCTCGCATCCGTCGGCCATACCCAGGCCGAGGATGTCCATGTCCTTGCGCGGGCCCGCACCGACGGCCTCGGTGAAGAACGACATACCGATGCCCATCAGCTCGCCGCGCTCGCGCTTCGCCTTCTGCTCGGCACGCAGCTCGTCGTAACCGATCATCTCCATGGCCTTGCGCATCGTGGTCTCGTAGTCGCCGGAGTCGTATACCCAACCGGTCTTGGACTTGTACGGGAACTGCTCCGGTTTCAGCAGGTTCTGCAGCCGCAGCTGGGCAGGGTCCATCTTCAGGTCGAAGGCCAGACAATCCACAAGGCGCTCGACGAAATACACCGCCTCGGTGATGCGGAACGAGCACGCGTACGCCACACCACCCGGCGCCTTGTTCGTGTAGACCGCCGTCATATGGCAGTACGCGGCCTCGATGTCGTAGCTGCCGGTGAAGACACCGAAGAAGCCGGCCGGGTACTTCACGGGGGCCGCGGTGCCGTTGAAGGCGCCGTGGTCGGCGAGCACGTTGGACCGGATCGCCAGGATCTTGCCCTTCTTGGTGGCCGCGATCTCACCGACCATGATGTAGTCGCGGGCAAAGCCTGTGCTGGTGAGGTTTTCGCTGCGGTCCTCCATCCACTTGACCGGCTTGCCCAACAGCAGCGAGCCGACGATCGCGCACACATAGCCGGGGTAGATGGGCACCTTGTTGCCGAACCCGCCGCCGATGTCCGGTGAGATCACCCGGATCTTGTGTTCGGGCAGGCCCGCCACCAACGCATACAGCGTGCGGTGCGCATGGGGTGCCTGCGTCGTCGACCACAGCGTCAGCTTTCCTGACACGGGGTCGAGATCGGCTACCGCGCCGCAGGTTTCCATCGGTGCGGGGTGCACACGCGGGTAGATGATCTCCTGTTTGACGACGACATCGGCGTTCTTGAACACCGCCTCGGTCGCCGCGGCGTCGCCGGTCTCCCAGTCGAAGCAGTGGTTATCAGCCTTGCCCTCCAGATCGCTGCGGATCACCGGCGCATCCGGATCGAGCGCCTTGCGGACGTCGATGACCGGATCGAGTGGGTCGTATTCGACATCGATGAGCTCTAACGCATCCCGTGCCGAGTAGCGATCCTCGGCGACGACGAACGCCACCTCCTGGCCCTGGAAACGCACCTTGTCGGTGGCGAGCACGGCCTGCACGTCGTTGGACAGTGTCGGCATCCACGCAAGCCCCTTGGCAGCCAGGTCGGCGCCGGTCACAACGGCCTTGACCTTCGGATGTGCCTGTGCCGCAGCGGTATCGATGCTGACGATGTTGGCATGCGCATAGGGCGAGCGAAGGATCGCGCAGTGCAGCATACCCGGTAGTTGGACGTCGTCGACGTAGTTGCCGCGGCCCCTGATGAACCGTGGGTCCTCCTTTCGGAGCATGCGACCGTAGCCGCACGGCTTCTGGTCATTGTCGGCGGTTTCTTCCGGCCGGACTTCGACGGTAGTCATGCGGTGACCTCGGCATTCGCGTTCTTCGCCGCCCACTGAACGGACCGGACGATGGTGGTGTAACCGGTGCAGCGGCAGATCTGCCCGGAGATGGCTTCTCGGATCTCGTCTTCGCTGGGGTCGGGATGCTCGTCAAGGAGTGCCCGCGCGGTGATCATCATTCCCGGAGTGCAGAACCCGCACTGCAGGCCATGACACTGCATGAAGCCTTCCTGCACGGGGTCGAGCTTGCCGCCGACCTCGAGTCCTTCCACGGTGCGGATATGGTGTCCACCGGCCATGACGGCCAGCACGGTACACGATTTCACCGGCTCGCCATCCATCGCCACCACGCAGGTGCCGCAGTTGCTGGTATCACATCCCCAGTGGGTTCCGGTGAGCCGCAACTGATCCCGTAAGAAGTGCACGAGCAGCGTTCGAGGCTCGACCTCGGCGGTCACGGCTTCGTCATTGATGGTCATCGTCACTTGCATAGTCAAATCGTCCTTCCAGCGGCTAGGCGTTACGCACGCGCTCGACGGCGGTGCGAAGGGTTCGGATCGTGAGTTCGGACGCGAGATGGCGCTTGTAGTCGGCGCTGCCCCGCTGGTCGGTGACCGGTTCGCACGCCTGTGCGGCACCCCGACCCGCCGTTGCGAATGTCTCCTCGGAGATGGGCGCACCCGCCAGCCCATCGGCAATGGCGGACAGCGCGGCCGAATCGGGGTTGAGCGCGGTGAGACCGAATCGGGCCGCGACGATCGTGTCACCGTCGATCGTCACTGCGGATCCCGCCGCCGCGACCGCCCAATCACCCACTCGACGTTCGACTTTGGCGTAAGCGCTCGAACTGTTGGATGCGCGAGGCAATCTGACCTCCAGAAGAACCTCGTTACGGGCCAGCGAGGTTTCGTACGGACC
The DNA here is from genome assembly GCF_000243415.2 of Mycolicibacterium tusciae JS617. The sequence continues at coordinate 1,085,120 of NZ_KI912270.1, read as the reverse complement.
GACATGGAACTCGTCGATCGGAATCTCACGCACTCCCGCAGGACCCTGTGCCACACACGTTGCGTCGAGCACCGAGCAGACCGTCGTCAGATCCTCGGACGGATCGGCCTGACACAGCGAGCCGCCGACGGTGCCGCGGTTACGCACAACCGGATCGGCGATGACCCGCTCCGCGTCCCGGAAGATCGGGCAAATCGCAAAGAGCTCATCGGAGTCCAGTGCCTGACGGTGCCGCACCATCGCGCCGATCCGTACCATCGTCGGCTCGACGGTGATGGCGCCGAGTTCGTCGACCAGGTCGTTGATGTCGACGAGGTACTCCGGGTTCGCGATGCGCAGCTTCATCATCGGCAACAAGCTGTGGCCGCCGGCCACGATCATCGCGCTGTCACCGAGTCGGTCCAGAAGTCCGACGGCATGGCCGACGCTGGTGGCACGTTCGTACTCAAAGGGTCCGGGGACTTGCATGTGATTGACCTCACATCGTTAGGCTGACGCGGCAAGTGTCAGGCCTTTGCGCAACCGCGTCAATAGTGAGTTAAGGAATCACTTAACTCACTATCCGATCCGCCCTCGCCGCCGTCCTCGCCTGAGCCGCTGTCGTGCTCACGATGGATCCGGCCACGAGTTTCGGTCAAGGGACGGCCCCCGCCACCCCAGCACTTTGCGATGATCTCGGCCGCGATCGATACCGCTGTCTCCTCCGGTGTACGCGCACCGAGGTCCAACCCGATCGGACTCGAAAGCCGGGTCAGCTCGCTCTCGGCGAGGCCGGCCTCACGCAGCCGGTTCATCCGGTCGTCGTGTGTGCGACGGGAGCCCATCGCCCCCACGTAGGCGATGTCAGGTTGTTGCAGGGCCACTTGCAGCAACGGGACATCGAACTTCGGATCGTGGGTGAGCACACAGATGACCGTGCGGCCGTCGATGGCTCCTGCCTCGATCTGCCTGGCCAGGTACCGGTGTGGCCAATCGACCACGACCTCGTCGGCAGTGGGAAACCTTGCCTTGGTGGCAAAAATTGGGCGGGCATCGCAAACCGTGACGCGATAGCCCAGGAAGGAGCCCTGTTGCGCCACCGCCGCAGCGAAGTCGATGGCGCCGAATACGAGCATCCGTGGCCGCGGGGCGTGGCTCGCGACAAAGACCTCCATGCCCACGCCGCGGCGCTGTCCATCCGGCCCATACGTCAGAACCTCGGTGCGGGCGGCGGCCAGCAGGCCGCGCGCGTCGTCGATCACGGCCTCGTCGGCGCGTAGCGACCCCAACGACCCCTCCGATGATTCCGGTCGGATCACCATTCGCCGGCCCAACCAGAGCGGATCGGGGTGAGTGATCACCGTGGCGATGGTCACCGGTCTATGGTTCGCGATGTCGTCTGCCACGGCCTCCAGTTGCGGGAACGTCGCCCGCGACACCGGCTGGACGAACACGTCCAGAATCCCGCCGCAGGTCAGGCCGACTGCAAACGCATCATCGTCGGTGACCCCGTAGCGCTCGAGGCGCGGCACCCCCGTCCTCACCACCTCGACGGCGAGCTCGTAAACCGCACCCTCCACACAACCGCCGGAAACCGACCCGCTTACCGTCCCATCTGGCGCGACGAACATCGACGCGCCGGGCGGTCGCGGGGCCGATCGGAACGTCCGCACCACCGTGCCGACGCCCGCAATGCCGCCGGAACGCCAGATCGCCAACAGATCATCCAGCACCACACGCGCTCCATTGCTATCGATTCACTTCGTGACAGTCGTGCTTGTGGCTGACATCACACTCATTGGGCTGAGGAGCACAGTGTCCGCAGCAGATGACGGCCCGTCAACAGCGCCTTAAGCAATCGCTTAATTCGCCTCTGGGTTCGGGTCCGGGCATGTCCTGGCGTAGCTTCGGTCCGTGACACCGGCGCAACTTCGGGCATTCTCGGCGGTAGTACGTCTGGGATCGGTGCGAGCTGCGGCCGAGGAACTCGGCATGTCCGACGCCGGAATCTCCATGCACGTTGCGCAACTGCGCAAGGAGCTCGAGGACCCGTTGTTCTCCAAGACTTCGGCCGGGCTGGCGTTCACACCAGGCGGATTGCGACTGGCCAGCCGGGCGGTGGAGATCCTCGGCCTTCAGCAGCAGACCACGATCGAGGTGATCGAAGCCGCGCACGGAAGGCGGCTACTACGCATAGCCGCGTCGAGCATGTTCGCCGAGCACGCCGCACCCGGACTTATCGAGCTGTTCTCATCCCGCGCCAACGACCTGTCTGTCGAGCTGAGCGTGCACCCCACCGGACGGTTCCATGAATTGATCGTGTCCCGCAGCGTGGACATCGCGCTCGGACCGTTGCGCGGCACGATCGACGACGATTCGGTCGTCGTGCGACCATTCCTGAACTATCAGATCGTCGCTGTTGCTTCGCCAGACAGCGACGCCGCGGCGGTGACGCCACCCCCACTGGCGGTGCTGCGTGATCAGCCATGGATGCTCGGGCCGTCGGCGGGCAGTCCCGACTGCGAAATCGCGTCTATCCTGCGCGATCTGGCGATACCGGAGGCCCGACAGCGGATATTCCAGAGCGACGCAGCGGCGCTCGAAGAGGTGCAGCGGGTTGGCGGTGTCGCGCTTGCCGTCAGCTTTGCCGTCGACAAGGACATCGCGGCCGGCCGGCTGGCGCGCCTCAAGGGCCCCGGCTTACAACTGACCGGCACGTGGTCTGCGATGACGCTGTTACCCGCGGCTCGCCAACCCTCCGTCTCGGAGCTGGTCCGGTTCATCACCACTCCCCGTTGCACCCAGGCGATGGTCAAGGGCACCGGCGTCGGCGTAACCCGGTTCCGGCCGAAGATCCACGTCACACTGTGGAGCTGAAGGATTGTTGTCTTCCGCGATCCGCTGTCATCCGCCGGCAAAGGGCCGTAAGACGTCGACCGTTGCTCCGGAACGCAAAGTGATCGATCGATCCCGCACGGCCAGGCCGTCGCGCAGGAACGAACATCGCTTCAACCCATTCGGTCTCCCTGCCCGCCGCCGCCCGGGCGGCGGCAAAATAGCGGACGCTGACGTCGATCATCCGCCGATCGCGCTCATCGGGCGGACCGGTTGCACAAACCCTGGGTCGTTGATGCCGTGTCCGGCCGGTTTGGCCCACATGGCCGCACGCCAGGCGGCCTCGACGGCGCAGTCGTCGGCACCGCTGCGCAGCAGGCTTCGTAAATCCGTCTCCTGCCGGGAGAAAAGACAGCTGCGAACCTGCCCGTCCGCCGTCAGGCGTGTGCGGTCGCAGGCTCCGCAGAACTCGTGAGACACCGACGCGATGGTGCCCACCTTGGCGGGCCCACCATTGACCAGCCACAGCTCGGCTGGTGCCGAGCCACGCGGTGTGGGATCTGGCGTCAGAGTGAAATGCCTACGCAGCGCGGCCAATACGTCATCAGCGTACAACGTGGCATCGCGCCGCCAATGATGTCCGGCATCCAGCGGCATCTGCTCGATGATGCGCAGCTGGTAGCCATGCGCGACGCAGAAACGTAGCAACGCGACCGAGTCGTCGAGTCCGGTGACCGGATCTAGCACGGCGTTCACCTTGATCGGGCCCAGCCCGGCAGCTGCAGCGCCTGCCAAGCCGGTCAGCACATCGTTGAGCCGGTTGCGACGGGTGACGCGGGTGAAGTGTTGCGGATCGACGGTATCCAGCGAAACGTTGACCCGGTTCAGCCCGGCCCGTCTCAGGCCAGCCGCCCGCCGCGCCAGACCGACGCCGTTGGTGGTCAGCGCGATCTCAGGACGCGGCAGCAACGTGGCCGTCGCCGCAACCAAGTCCTCCAGACCCTTGACCACGAGTGGCTCGCCCCCGGTGAACCGAACACTGGTGATGCCCAGCCGGGTCACCGCGATCCGCAGCAGCCGGATCAGCTCGTCCGGCTGGAGCAGGGCATCGTTCGGTAACCAGTCCAGACCTTCGGCGGGCATGCAGTAAGCGCAGCGCAGGTTGCAGCGATCGGTCAGTGACACCCGTAGGTCGGTGGCCACCCGTCCGTAGGTGTCCACCAGTGGACCGCCCACCGGGCCGGGGCGAGCGGTCGGCATCGCGGGCAGACCAAGACCGACGACCGTCATACGAGCACGATCTCCAGCACCCGTCGAAGGAACCTCGTGGCACGTTCGACCTCAAAAAGTCCTGGTGCATGCATGTGACTGACCTCACATCGTTGGGCTGTGCGCACAGTCTCAGCTGGCGCGGCGTGTCCGTCAATGTCGAGTTCAGTGATCGCTTAACCCGCCGGTCTCGTGGTGGATCCGGCCATTGGTGTCGCTCAGCGGGCCCCCCATGCCGCCCCACCTGCGGGCGATGATCTCGGCGGCTATCGACACAGCGGTCTCCTGCGGGGTGCGGGCGCCGAGGTCCAGCCCGATCGGGCTGTGCAGCCGGTCGAGTTCAGCTTCAGTCAAGCCCGCTTCCCGCAGCCGCGCCGGCCGGTCCTCGTGCGTGCGCCGCGAGCCCATCGCGCCCAGATAACCGATCTCGGGCAGCCGCAACGCCACCTCGAGGAGTGGCACGTCGAACTTGGGGTCGTGGGTCAGCACGCAGATCACCGTGCGGGCATCGATCCCGCCTGCCTCGTGCAGCGCCGCAAGGTAGCGGTTGGGCCATTCAACGACGACCTCGTCTGCGGTCGGGAACCGGGCCTGCGTAGCGAACACCGAGCGCGCGTCGCACACGGTGACCCGGTAGCCGAGCAGCGAGCCCTGGCGCGTCACCGCGGCGGCGAATTCGATCGCGCCGAACACGAGCATCCGTGGCCGAGGCGCATAGCCGGCGACGAACACCTCCATACCCGCGCCGCGACGTTGCCCGTCGGGGCCGTAGGTGAGCACCTCGCTTCGGCCTGCGGCCAGCAGGCCCGCGGCGTCGTCGGCGACCGCCGCGTCTGCGCGCGCCGACCCGAGCGACCCGTGCGCCGAACCCGGTCCGACCACCAGCCTGCGTCCCACCCACGCGGGATCGACATGCGTGATCACTGTTGCGACCGCGACCGGCCGGTGGGCGGCGATGTCGTCGGCGACATCGGCCAACTCGGGGAACGTGCGCTGCGACACCGGCTCGACGAAGACGTCGAGGATGCCGCCGCAGGTCAGTCCAACGGCGAACGCATCGTCATCGCTGATGCCGTAACGTTCCAACCGGGGCGTTCCCTCGCGCACAACGTCATTCGCGAGCTCGTACACCGCACCCTCGACGCACCCGCCCGAAACCGACCCACTGACCTGGCCGTCCGGCGCCACCACCATCGACGCTCCGGCAGGCCGCGGCGCCGATCGGAAGGTACGCACAACGGTGCCGACACCAGCGGTTTCACCCGCTTCCCAGACGGCCAGCAGCTCGGTCAAGACTTCGCGCACAGAACCCAAAGTAGGCTCAACTCGTGACACCGGCTCAGCTCCGGGCCTTTTCGGCCGTGGTACGGCACGGCTCTGTGCGCGCCGCGGCCGAGGAACTCGGCATGTCAGATGCCGGAATCTCGATGCACTTGGCGCAATTGCGCAAGGAGCTCGACGACCAGTTGTTCGCCAAGACGGCGGCCGGACTTGCGTTCACGCCGGGTGGGCTGCGGCTGGCAAGCCGGGCCGTGGAGATACTCGGCCTTCAGCAGCAGACCGCGATCGAGGTGACCGAGGCTGCGCACGGACGCCGGTTGCTGCGGATTGCTGCGTCGAGTGCGTTCGCGGAGCACGCCGCGCCCGGTGTGATCGAGCTGTTCTCCTCGCGCGCCGACGATTTGTCGGTGGAGCTGTCTGTCCATCCCACGGGGCGATTCAGCGAGCTGATCCGTTCTCGGGCCATCGATATCGCCCTCGGACCGAGCACCAACGACACATCCGGAGCCGTCGTCGTGCGGCCTTTCCTGAAGTACCAGATCATCACCGTGTCAGCCCCCGACAGCCCGCTCGCCACGCAGACGCCGACGCCGGCGCTGCTGCGTGAGCAGAAATGGATGCTGGGTCCGTCGGCGGGCAGCTCGGACGGCGAAATCGCCACGATGCTCAGCCGTTTGGCGATCCCGGAGTCAGCGCAGCGAATCTTCCAGAGCGATGCCGCGGCCCTCGAGGAGGTACGCCGGGTCGGCGGCGTCACACTGGCGATCGGCTTCTCGGTCGGTAAGGATCTCTCGGCCGGACGGGTGATCCACGTCAAGGGTCCGGGCCTTCAGGCGCCAGGCGAATGGTCGGCGATGACGCTGAGCCCATCGGCACGTCAGCCGGCGGTCTCGGAGCTCGTCCGGTTCATCACCACACCGCGGTGCACGCAGGCGATGTTGCGCGGGACTGGTGTCGGCGTGACCCGGTTCCGACCTAAAGTGCATGTGACACTGTGGAGTTGAGGGCTATGCCTCCAGCGCGCGGATCAAATTGGCGGCATCCCACGGCCCCTTGTGCCGGTTGCCGTTGACGAAGAACGTCGGCGTCGAGTTGAGGTCCATAACCTCGGCGTCTTGCGCGTCGTCCTGCACGCGGTGCAACACCTTCGACGCGTGTACGCGCACGTCCTTGTCGAACTGTTCGATGTCAATGCCCGCCGCGACGGCGTAACGGTAGATATCGGACCACTCGAGATCATCGGGGTGAGCGAACATCTCGCGCGCGAGTTCCCAGAACTTGCCCTGCAGCGCTGCGGCCTCGCTGGCCCGTGCCGCGTCGAAGGCACGCGGGTGGACCCGCTCCAGCGGCAGGTGTCGCCACACGTAACGCAGTTCATCACCGAAGTGTTTGCGCACCTGATCGATCGACCCGGTCGCGCGACTGCAGAACGGGCACTCGAAATCGCCGTACTCGACAAGTGTCAGCGGAGCATCGGCGGGGCCGCGGACATGGTCGCGGTCTGGGTCGACTTGCCGAACCAGCTTCATCCCGACCGCCTCCGGCGGGCTGAGTCGGTCGGTGAGCTTGAAGATGGCCCAGCCGAGCAGGAACGCCAGCAGCGACGCGACCAGCACGCCGACCCGCGCCTCGTCCTGGTGCAACGGATCGTCGATCGCGATGTCGATGATGAAAAGCGAGATGGTGAAGCCGATTCCGGACAGCGCCGCGCCACCTGCGATCCGACGCAGCGTCAGGCCGGGTGCCAGCTGGCCCCAGCGGACCCGGGCAACCAGCCACGTCGCCGCGGTGATGCCGATCAGCTTTCCGAGCACGAGGCCGGCGACGATGCCCCATGTCAACGGCGACCGCATCGCCGCCGACATCGTCTCGGCGGTCAGTCTGACACCGGCGTTGACCAACGCGAACAGGGGCAGGACTAGGAACGACACGTAGGGGCCGAACTGGGTCTGCAACCGTTCGTTGATCGAAATCGACTCCCGCAGGCCGCGGCTCGCTGCGCGTGCGTACTCGGAGTTCGGCGACTGGCGGAAGGCACGAATCAGGTCAACGGTCTCTTCGACCTGCCTGCGCTCCGGTGTGAACACCGGGATCAGCAGCGCGATCGCCACGCCCGCAAGCGTCGGATGCACGCCGCCCATGTACAGCGCCACCCACAGCGCCAACCCGATCACGGCGTACGCGGGACCGCGGCCTGCGGGCAGGTAGCGCACGAGCGCGATCCCCGCGATCAGCACAGCGGCGACCAGCAGCGGGCCGAGCCGGATCGTGTCGGAGTAGAACAGCGCGATGACCGACAGCGCGCCGATATCGTCGACGACAGCCAGCGTGAGCAGGAAAAGCCGCAGCCGCGCAGGGAATTTCGGGTTGATGATGGCCAGCGCGCCGATCAGGAAGGCGGTGTCGGTCGATATCACCACACCCCATGCGCTCGCGTTCTCTCCCGACGAATTGATCAGAAGGAAGATCAGCGCGGGCACCGCGAGGCCGGCAATCGCCGCGAGCACGGGAACCGCCGCACGTGCCCTGTCGGTCAGCTCGCCGATCGTGAACTCCGCCATCACCTCGAGGCCGACGACGAAGAAGAAGAACGTCATCAGGCCGTCGTTGATGAGGTGTTTGACCGTCAGCTCGAAATGCGTATCGCCGAAGCTGAAACCGACATGTGTGTCCAGCAGCGTCCAATAGCTCTCGGACCACGGCGAATTCGCCCACAGGATCGCGATGACCGTCGCCAGCAGCAGCAGGCATGCGGCAGAATTTTCGGTGCCGCTCTTCGCCTTCGGATCTCGGCTGAAGCGGGTGGGCAGCATCGCGACGATGCGCGGGAAGCCGCCTGCGTTCTCCTCTCCCGCGTCGGCGCTCACGCCCGGGCGTGCTCCGCGAACACAGCGAGCAGGTCGGGCTTGTCGACGGCACTCGCCGATACCACATCGGCGGGTTTGGCGCCCAACAGGATTCGCTTGATCGGGATCTCCAGCCGCTTGCCCGTCATGGTGCGGGGAATGCCAGGCACGTCCAGGATGTCGTCGGGGACATGGCGGGGCGATGCGCCCTTACGGATGGCAACGGTGATCTTCTCGCGAAGTTCGTCGTCCAGTTCGGCGTCTCCGGCGAGGTGGACGAACAGCGGCATCCAGTACCCGCCGTCGTCCTTCTCGACGCCGATCACCAGGCAGTCCTGTACCTCGACAAGAGACTCGACCGCGTTGTAGATCTCGGCGCTGCCCATCCGAACCCCCATCCGATTCAGGGTGGCATCCGAACGGCCGTGCACGACAACCGAATCCCGGTCGGTGATGGTGATCCAGTCGCCGTGACACCAGATCCCCTGGTACTTGGAGAAATACGCCTTCCGGTAGCGGCTGCCGTCGGCGTCGTTCCAGAAGAACACCGGCATCGACGGCATCGGCTGGGTGATGACGAGTTCGCCCGCCTCACCGACCACCGGGGTGTCAGCATCGGTCCACGCCTGCACGTCGGCGCCGAGGCAGATCACGTTGAGCTCACCGGCACGGATTCCGACACGATCAAGCCGAATACGGCGGGGTTATCCGGGCTGGGGGCATGAGGCTCGGTCTCTAAGGTCTCCTGGCTGGCCCACGACGCCAACAGCGCCAGATTGTCAGCGGGGACAGGCACTTCTACGCCACCGGGGTGTAGCATATTGCTACATCACGTAGCATCCTGCTACAAAGGAGTTGCGGAAATGACGAACGTCGCCGATCGCGTCACCCGGGTCGCCGCCGACCTGATGGACAGCGCCGCCACCGAAGGGGCTCGTCAGAGTCGGTCGGCTAAGCAACAACTCGACCATTGGGCCCGGGTGGGCCGGGCAGTGTCGAGCCATCAAACGGCCTCGCGTCGCCGTATCGAGGCCGCGCTGGCCGGCCGTCTGGACACCGACGATCTGTCCGAGGACGAGGGACTGGTGTTCAACGCAGAGATCTCGGCCGCCATCGAGGAGTCCCTGGCCGCCGCCAATTACGGTGACGCACTCTCAGCCCATGGCATCACGACGGTGGCGCTCGATGACAACGGCGAGATCGTCGAGTTCAGGCCCGACGGCACATCCGCGGTGATCCACGTCGACGAATGATTCGTGACTTCGCGGGCCGCCGATGAAGCGTCTGGACCTCGTCGTCGGCCCGAACGGCGCAGGCAAGTCGACGTTCATCGGGTTCACGTTGGCGCCGTTGTTGTCCCGCAGCGTGGTCGTCAACGCCGACGAGATCGCAAAGCAGCGTTGGCCCGACGATCCGCTTGGACACGCCTACGATGCGGCGCGGGTCGCAGCGGACACCCGCGCCAAGCTGATCGAGGCCGGTGTGTCGTTCATCGCCGAGACTGTCTTCTCCCACCCGTCGAAGCTGGACCTGATGTGCGCCGCGCACGACGCGGGCTACACCATCGCGCTGCACGTGATGCTGATCCCCGAGGACCTCGCTGTCGAGCGCGTGAAGCGGCGCGTGCGCCACGGCGGCCACGACGTTCCCGAGGACAAGATTCGAGAACGGCATCGCCGACTGTGGCGATTAGTGGCCGATGCAATCGGAATCGCGCGCACCGCAACGGTCTACGACAATTCGAGGCGCGAGGGTCCCCGGATAGTCGCACAGTTCACGGCGGGAACGATCATTGGCACACCCAGCTGGCCAGTGTGGGCGCACGAGCAGCTGCTGGACCGCTGGCCGGCCTAGACGCATTCAACTCACTGCGGCGGCACCAGCGTCGAATAATGGCACACCCGATTTCCGCCCGCGCGCTTCGCCTCATACATTGCCGCGTCCGTGGTGCGGATCATTACGTCGATGAGTTGGAGACTGGCTGTGGCTGAGTCGGTTTCGAGCGGGACGCCCGCGGTACCGATGCTCGCCGTCACCGGGACAGGGATTCTGTCGATCGCCTGCCGTAGTCGTTCGGCCATCCTGGCAGGGTTGGGAACGGTATCGATATCTGCGACCACAAACTCCTCTCCTCCTACCCTGCCGATCACGGCGGTGGAGCGGCAGTTCTCGCGAAGTGCCGCGCTAACACTGACCAATGCCTGATCCCCCGCGGCGTGCCCTTGGGTGTCGTTGAGGTGTTTGAAGTTGTCGAGATCGATCATCGCCATCACCAGGTGAGTGTCTGAGGGGCCCTGATGGCGCATCATGAGCTCGTACACCGAGTTGTACAACGAGCGTCGATTCAGTAGTCCGGTCAGCGCATCGCGATCAGAACCCCGTAGGTCGGTTCGTAATGTGTGCACCAACGACTCGATGCCAAACGGCACGCCGACATTGAGCGTCGCAATCGTGACCAACGCTGCGATTGTCAGCGCGACGTCTCCGGTGGTGGCGATCAGTCGGTACGCCAGGATGGCCGAGCACACCGTGGCCACCGCGAGGTTGGCGACCACGTGGCCGATCGTGTGGAAGTAGGCGGCGAAACCACCGATGACGGCAAAGGTCGCGCACCCCATCAAGCCCGAGTACGGGTTTGACAGCACCAGACACGTAGCGGCAATCGCAGCGGTGGCTATCACCAAATAGACGACGGACTGTCGCCGCGTGGGCCAACGCAGCAACCAAAGGGATGCACCGGCGACGGCGAACACGGCCGCAGCGACGGCGAGCGCCACGGTCGCGGGATTGTCTGGTCCGAACGGACTCCAGAGCATCACGATGGGCAGCGCGGCCAGCGTCACCGTGAATCCGAAAATCGCGCGCTGCCAGATGATCTGCAGTCCACGCTCGCTCAGATACGCGCTGAGCCAGTCATACTGATCCGGCTGGTTCCACCACCGCTCAGCCTTTTCGGCCATCCCTCACCCCCCGGCGAGCCTCGTCTCCATCGGAACGGACGGTCACATTCCTGGGTCTCGCCAATCGTAATGCGCAGTTGCTACCAACGCCGAAACCCCTAGACCATCCATGGCTAGATGCAGCTTGCCCGGGCAGTACTCCGCCATCAAGTCAGCTATCTCGGCAACGGGCAGCACGCAGTGACAGGTGACCGCGAGCTCGTGGTCACAGTGCCAGGCTGACCACCATTGATTCGAGCTCGATGGGATGGATGAATCCTGACTCGAGCGGGCGTTCCCGGGAATGACAGGTCACTTCACCATGTCTTCGGGTACAGCCTCTGGAGGAGAAATTATGAGCGTGGACAGCATTTCACTCGGTAGCACAGGACTCGACGAGTTGGTTCCGTCGCGCTACGCAGTCCAGGTCGGTGACATCGAGGTGCTCGTGATCAGCGACGGGGTGCTGCCGATCACCGCCAGAACGATGGCGACCAACGCCGACCCGACCGAGTACGGCAACTGGCTCAACGACATGTTCCTGCCCAAGGACGTGCTCGACTGGCCACTGAACGTGGTCGTGGTACGCAGCGGCGGCCGGACGATCCTCGTCGACGCGGGTTTGGGTGTGGAGTTCCCCGACTTCCCCAAGGCTGGTCAGACGGTCCACCGACTGGAGGCCGCCGGAATCGATCCCTCAGCCGTGACCGACGTGGTGCTCACCACCTGCACATGGACCACGTAGGCGGGCTGCTCACCCAGGGCCTGAAGGAACGGCTGCGCCCCGATCTGCGCGTCCATGTCGCGACTCGTGAGGCGGAGTTCTGGGAGGCGCCCGATTTCACCCACACCGACATGCCGGCTCCGGTGCCGGACGCGCTTCGGTCGATCGCCTCGCGATTCCTGACCGAGTACCGCGGCCAGCTTCAGACGTTCGAGACGGAGTACGAGATCGCACCGGGGGTGCTCGTCACCCGCAACGGAGGTCACACTCCTGGGCACAGCATCGTCCGCCTTGCATCCGGCGGCGAGGCGCTGACATTCGCCGGCGACTCCGTATTCGCACCGGGCTTCGATAACCCCGAGTGGCACAACGGTTTCGAACACGACCCCGAGGAGTCCGCCCGCGTCCGCATCCAACTCTTGCGGGATCTGGCGGCGACCGGCGAGGCGATGGTGGCCACCCACCTTCCGTTCCCGTCCGTCTGCCACGTGGCAACCCACGGCGACGTCTTCCGGTGCGTACCCGCCACCTGGGATTACTGAAATAGGTTGGATCAGCGCCGATCGTGAGTGGCCACCGCGCCCTCACGTCGGCGCCCCATCGCCACGGCGGCGCACCCGGCCGCGGCCGCAGTAAGGACATGCCATGCGCCGTGGAACTGCAACAGACTTTCGGGACGGCACAGCGGCGAAGCCGAACGGCCCGCCGCGTAGGCAAGAAGAGCGAACGCAAGGATCCCCGCCGCTGCCATCCACACCCGCCACTGACTACGAGCGCTTCGTACGAGACCCAAGGCGTACACCGCTGAAAGCGCGATGATCGGCCAGTCGTGTGCAGGACCCGCCCATGACGGCTGTGGCCCGTGGTAGACGAAGCTGCCCAATCCGACGGCGCCGAGCACCACTGCGGCTACCGAAGCCAGCAGTGCCTTGTCTCGCACCGCCCAGCACAGCACCGCGCCGCCCACCGCAACGTAGGCCAGGCTGGTGATCGCTAGGACCGGCTGGGCCAACGTGGTGCCGGCGATGTGCTCACAGTCCGACTGGCCGATAACCGCGACCGCCAACAGAGCCATGACGAACCACGGTAACCGGGGATAGGGTCGATCGGCCCGCCGCCGATCTCGGACGCACCGCGTCCCCGGTGGCACGACGTCGCGTGACCGGAGGATTACTTGTTGGGCTCGGCTCACGGTGGGTTCAGGAACGCGGACGCACGACGGCAGTACTTGGCAGCGTATGACGAGGTTCGGTCATTGAGTCCGAGGCCGGACGTCGTGCACGACGTTCCAACGACCTTCGGCACGGTCAGGGTGTACCAACACGGCCCGAAACACGGTGTACCCGCTGTACTGATACACGGCTTTTTCCTGACCTCGGCGATGTGGTGGGGCCAAGTCGCGGGCTTGAAAAGCGATTTCACCGTCTATGCGATGGATATGTTGGGTCAGCCCGGAGCGAGCCTTCAGTCGAGAGCGATGTTCAGTACCGCTGACTGCGCGCGCAGCATTGACGCGGTCCTCGAGGGGCTGGGACTGCGCGACGTGCATTAGGTTGGCCATTCCTACGGCGGTTGGCTCGCCACACACACCGCTGCGCGACTGCCCGATCGGTTGGCGACCGTGACACTGGTTGATCCGGCCCACACGATGACGCGACTCTATTCGAGATTCTGGCGAAGTCTCGGGCTTTTTTCGCGTCCGCGTTCCCTGCGAGCTCGACGCGCCGCGGCGTGGATCTTGGGTGACCCCGCACCAGGCAGTTCTATCGATAACCTCACCGGATTGTTCATCGAGGGGTTCGCCGCCTTCGCGCCACCCGTGCGCACTGCGCCAGTGCGCTTCCCGAGTGACCGTTTGCTGCGTTCGGTGCGCCTTCCGGTCCAAGTTCTTCTGGCAGGCAACACTATTCACGACTCGAACAAGGCGCTCGAGCGGATGCATTCGGTGGTGCCCGCGTGGCGGTATCACCTGTGGCCCGACGCCTCACACGCCTTGCCGGCCGAGGTTCCTGACGAGGTGAATGCATGTATCCGCCAGTTCGCAACAGAGCACCGTAATGACGGATAGCCGTATGCCCGCGGCCTGAGCTCACGTGACCGCGCGCATCCGTCACTCCCGGCTAGAAGAGCTCCGGGATCGTCGGCGGCACGTCATCGAGGAACCGGCTCACCAAGGGAACCAACAACTCCGACTCCCCCGACAGACCGATATGGGACATCGCCGGAAGCACCACCAAGCGTGCATCCGGAACCTTCTGCAACACCCCCGAGGCAGCTGCCTCCTCATCGCCTCCACCACGCAGCGTGAACATCGCCAGCGCATGTTCGAGCGTCACGCCGTCCGCGTCACCGACGATCACCATCGTCTTGGCGGAGATCGACCGCATCTCCTCGTCGCTGATATTCTGGTCGTTGACGTTCAACACCTTCATCTTCTCGAGGTAAGCGTCGTAGGCCTTGACATCCGGCGTGTGCTCCTTGAAAGCCGCCTCGACTGCTGTGCCCGCGAAATCGTTGGCAGTGAGTCCCCCGATGGATTCGAACACCGCCGGGTACCAGCCGTCCTTGCGGAAGGTGGCCGACATCGAGACCAACTTGTTCACCATCGCGGGGTGGCGGATCGCGAGTTGCAACGCGACACCGCCGCCTTGCGAGTAACCCATCACATCGGCGCGCTCGACCTTCAACGCGCGCAACAACTCCGCAGCATCGTCGGCGAACTGCTCGTACGACATCCCCCGTGACGTATCCGGGGTGCGGCCGTGTCCTTGTTGGTCGAATACGATCACGGCGCGCTCGCGTGCGAACAGCTCAACCCAGTCAGGCATCGAGTCGGCGGCCATGAACGCACCGGGAATCAATAACAACGGCGGCTTCGACGTGCCGAATTCGCCGTACACCTCGTGATAGAGGTTCAGCCCGTTGATCGGAAGATGGCCTGTGCGCGACGGCGTGCTTCCCAACTTTCTCGACCCTTTCATTTCGTATCGCTCTCGTGACATAGACCGTCATGGCGGGACAATCTCATCGTCACTCATCGTCAGCCGTCCGTTTCGTGAACGCTGACCGCGCCTGCGGTGGATACTCCTGACAACATCAAGATCAGGGAGCAGTCATGCGGAAGTCATTCCACGCCGAGGTTGTGGCCGTGCTGTCCGCAGCCGCGGTCACCGTCGGCGCACTCCTCACCCACGCGGCCGCTGCGGGCGCGGACCCCTATACCCCGGTACAGACGCAGGACAATGCGGAGTTCGCGATCGCGGACGGCTACATCGTCAAGCAGATGAACTGCACTCCCGAGCTCTCCCCTGCCTTCGAGTCACTCACCTGGGACCTGCCCGGCTTCACGCCGGAAGGTGGCACGGGGATGATTCACGACGCCAACCCGGGACTGGGCGGCCCATTCGCCGCCAGGTGGGCAGGCGACTACTGGGATGTGGAGTACCAGTTCTGCTAAAACCAGCAGGACAACCACCTACCGGCGGTGAAGGCGCAATGCGGCTGTAGCGTGGCGACCGTGAATTCCCCCCGTCTGTCTTCAACCGTCGCGCTCGCGGGCATTGCCGCCGCGCTCGTGACAACGCTCGTCGCGTGCGGCTCCGACTCCGAACCCGAAGCGTCATCTGCGAGCACGTCCACCACCGAACCCGCGGACTTGTATTCGGTCGAAAGCCAGATGCCGGCCGCGCCGCCACCGGGGGCGGCAGCCGCCACGTGCCCAACGACGCCCGGCGCCGGCGGCACACCCGAGTGGACGCTGGAGGGCGCCACCGGCAACGTCGCGGTCACCGGTTCCACAGATACGACGGCGCCAGATATAAAGGTGGGCACTCCGTTCACCGTGACCGAGACCCAGGTGCACACGTTGCAAGCGGGCGACGGGCCGGTCGTCTCACCCACGGCAACGGTTTCGGTTTGCTATATGGGCGTCAATGGACGTGACGGCTCGGTGTTCGACAGCAGCTACGAGCGAGGCGCTCCCGAAGAGTTTCCGCTCACCGGCGTGGTGGCGGGCTTCCAGAAGGCCATCGCAGGACAGAAAGTCGGATCCACTGTGGCGGTCGCGATGACGTCGGCCGACGGCTACGCGGACGGTCAGCCCGCAGCGGGAATTCTGCCCGGCGACACCCTCGTCTTCGCGATCAAGATCCTCGACGCGGCGGGCTAGCGACCGGTCGAGCCGTCTATCTGCTCGCGCAGGATGTCGGCGTGACCGGCATGCCGGCCCGTCTCTTTCTCCCCGGCGCCGGCCCGCGGAGGGCGGTGGTCGGTCTTGTCAGACATCGGGTTCGGTTCCTATCGGGATAATTCGGGCGAGTGGCCGTTATCGTATGCCGGTGGAAGGCACGCCATTCGGTCGTTACCAGTTGATCGAGTTGATCGGTCGCGGCGGAATGGGCGAGGTTTGGCGCGCCTACGACAGCCAGATCGACCGCGTCGTGGCCCTCAAGATGCTGCTCTCGAATCTGAGTGAAGACCCAGAATTCGAGCAGCGATTCCGCCGGGAAGTCCGCGCCGCGGCACGTCTGGACGACCGCCACGTCGTACCGATCTACGACTTCGGCGAAATCGACGGTCGGCTGTACGTGACGATGCGGCTCATTGCCGGCACCGACCTGCACACCCTGCTCGACGACGGTCCGCTGACGCCGCCTCGCGCGGTCGCGATCATCGAGCAGATCGCCGCGGCACTGCACGCGGCCCACCAGACGGGACTCGTACACCGCGACGTCAAACCGTCGAACATCCTCATCGATGACAACGACTTCGCATATCTCATCGACTTCGGGATCGCCCGCACCGCCGAGGACGGCGTCACTCAGACCGGTGCGGCCATCGGCACGTGGGCCTACATGGCCCCGGAGCGTTTCAAGGCCGACCAGATCAACCCCAGCTCCGACATCTACGCGCTGGCCTGTGTGCTCTACGAATGCCTGACCGGCCAGCAGCCGTTCCCCGGTGACACCTTTGAGCGGGTCGCCAGCGGGCACATCTTCATGCCACCTCCGAGACCGTCCGATATCAGCCGAACCATCCCGACGGCGTTGGACGCGGTGATCGCCACCGGCCTGGCCAAACAACCGTCGGACCGCTATCCCAGTGCCGTCGAGATGGCCTCCGCCGCAAAGGAAGTCATCACCCGGCCAAGCCAACCCAGCGGTACACAAGTCCCACCGCCCGCGGTCGGTCAGGCCGGACCTCCGAGCTCACCGATGCTGCCGCAACAATCGTGGGCGCAACCACAGCGCAGCGCACCGGTGTATTCGTACCCGCAGGTCAGCGCGCCGAATATTCACGTGCCAACGATGGCCCCGCCACCGAAGAGTCCCGGGCGAAACCGTGGACTGCTTGTCGGTGCGCTGGTTTTCGTCGCCACCCTCATCGTGGTCGCCGGTGTGGTCGCCGTCGTGGAGTTCACTGGGCGCGACGGGTCCACCGCTACCTCAGCGTCCACCTCGCCGAGTGGAAGTGAATTCACCGGCAACTACACTGCCGACTACGGCCCCGGAACGGACCTGGAAGGCAAGACGGTTCCGAATGCGCCTGCAACGACCAGTAATTGGGCCGTCCGGTCGGAATGTGGTGCCAGCGGTTGTGTCGCGACGGCGGCCAACGTCAGTGGCGTCGGTATGGCCCTGCTGTCGAACCTGACTTTCGATCAGTTGGGCGGCACGTGGGTGGCCGTCGGCCTGGCCTCAGCACAGTGCAGCGGCGACCAACCCGAAGAGCTCTGGGTGGTGTTCACACTGCAACCGCATCCCGACGGCACCTTGTCCGGTGAAACCATCAGGGCTTCGACGAACGGCGCCTGCGCCGCCAAACGCACAGTGAAATTCACCCGTACCGGCGACCCCGACCCCAACAAGGTTCCCGATCCCGCCGTCCTCCCGCCGCGCGCGGTCACGCCGGCCGAAGCACTGCACGGCAGCTACCAGCAGACCACAACATTCGCCAATGGCAATGTCGTCCGCGGAAAGGTGCTGTCCGCCAACACTTACTGCCTCCGCACCGGCGATCGGTGCATGAGCCTGTTCCATGCAGTAGACGGCGTCGTCACGCTGATATTCGAGGATGACAAGTGGACGCGCAACGAAGCAGGAACCACCATGTGCCCCGGCGGCGGCACGGCGCAGTCGACGATCAACGCCGAGTATCCGATGCCCCCGCAGTTAGACGATCCGATCGCCCTGCTGACCGGGCGCGGAAGCCAAATCATATCGGCCGGTGGCGCTTGCGCCGGCGGTGGGGATTTCACCGACGAGTTCGAGCGCACGGGCGACTAGCGGCCGCGCGCCGTCACGGGCAGGGGCCAGGAATGAAGAGAGACCAGCACCACCCCGGAGGGAGGGGCGGCGTGAAGTTCGGCGGTGGCGGCGGCGGTGGTGGTGGCACCTCGCCCTCGAAAATGTTTTGAGCGACATTGCCCTGCCCGTGATAGACGTACCAGTACGTGTGACAGACGTTGTTGTCCCAAATCACCGGGTTCACACGAAGATTGCCGGTCTGCACCGGCGGATCCCCTGGACACCAATGACATGGACCGGAGGGGTTGTCTTCCGGGCACCCGGGCCACGCACCCCTCATCGGCACCGGTGCGTCGGGAAGGGCTTGTGCGCTAACTGGGGCCAATCCCGACCCGGCAACCGCAACGCCTAACGCCATCAGTCCCCCGGCGACGATCCGCCTGCGAATGTGAGTGGTTTTCATGTCGGTCCCTTTTGGTCATGCGCCGCGCGTTGGCGGCATCGCGAACGCAAGTACACGACGGCCACCGCGCTACCGATCCCAACATCGCAAGCGGCGTCCGTTGGGATCGATAGGCGCCGCGACGGTTTGTACTCGGCGCACGGCGCCGTCAGCGTGTCCCACCGAACGGAGTACCCCATGAACAGCTACGAAGGATCCATCGATGCGGCGCTCGGCCTGCGAAGGTCGGCCAGCGAATTTCGCAGACCACCATCGCGGCGGATCTGCACGGCGGCGACCGCGATCATCACTGCCGCCGTCACCATGTGCACTATCGCGTCGGTGATGTTGTTGGGAAACGCGAAGATGTAGGCGACCTGATTCGAGAAGAACGCCCAGATACCCGGAAGTGCCCCGGCCACCCCCGCCACGAGCAGGTACAGCACCGACCACGATTTGCGGATCGCGAACAGCAGGCCGGGCGCGAACAGCGCAAGCCCGGCCACGGCATGCCAGCCGTTGTAGTCCATCCCAAGGATCTGGACCGTCGGCGCGTCGGGTCCCGTTGCGAAGCTCGGTTCCGCGATGAACCCGATCACAGCCTGCACGACGTGAAACACACAGATGATCAGCAGTCCGAACTGCGCAAAACTCCACTTCACGGCATACCTCCGAGGATGGTTCATCCACGCTTGGCACGAATACTACGTGTGGTAGTACAGTTAGGCTAGGCTTGTAGAAGGTCGACTTAAGTTAATGGTTATTCCGCTAAAGCTCGGTCCAGGCATTAGGCTGAGCGAGACGTAACGCAATGAAAGTTTCTGTCTGCCGGCGCATCGAGGGGGTCGAGCGCCGAAGCGTAATCCGTGATCCACCAGTCCGCGACGCTCACGACGAGTGCGGCGAGATCACGCATGTTCCGGAGGTGTTTGAGTTTTGAAGTACATGGTCGGGGCCCTCGTGGCGGTCGTTCCTGCAGCCGTCGCGTTTGCCGCCCCCGCTGCGGCGGATGAAGACGAATTCGTTCGGACGATGCAGACCAGCTATGCGTTCCTCACTGACCAACAGCTGCGCACCGAGGGCGCCAAGATCTGCAGCGTCCTGGGTAGCGGCACGCCCGCATCGGAGGCGGTCGTCATGGTGCGCAACGATCTCGGCGTGTCGATTTCCGCTGCCGGGGAAATCGTTAGTGCGGCCGTGGTTCAACTCGACTGCTGACACCCGCGTACCTCGGAAACTCAGTACATGAACGGACCGCTTCGCACGTGTTCGCGGCGGGCGATCGGGGGCATCGCGGCCGCGGGCATCATCGGCGGCAGCCCCGCGTTCGCTCCTCCTGGTCAGGACGCCACGCCGGGCAACTGACCAACGTCGCCACTACCCTGAAGTCGTGTCAAAGGTGTTGTCAGTCAATCTGGCGCGTGTGCGCGCGAATCCCGACGCGCCGTCGAGGCAGACCGGCATCGATAAATCGGCGACAGCCGAGGCGGTCGTGGTGCGATCGCCCGGGCCGCTGCGCAGCGGCCTAGGAAGTGGTCTGGTCGGTGACATCATCGGCAACCAGAAACTGCACGGCGGCGACGACCAGGCCGTCTACGCCTATGCCCGCGAGGACCTCGACGAGTGGGAGACGCAACTCGACCGTCCGCTCACCGACGGAATGTTCGGCGAGAATCTCACCACCACGGGCGTCGACGTCACGCACGCGCGGATCGGTGAACGTTGGCGCGTCGGCACATCGGGCCTGCTGCTCGAGGTGTCCGCGCCCCGTACTCCCTGCCGAACCTTCTCCGCATTTCTCGACATCGGTGGCTGGATGAAGACCTTCACTCAGTCCGCTAAGCCCGGCGCATACCTTCGGGTTGTCTCGCCGGGCACGGTGCAAGCCGGCGACACGATCTCGATCGAAGACCGGCCCGACCACGACGTGACGATCAGGTTGGCATTCCGCGCCAAAATGTCGGAGCCCGAGCTACTTCCGCAGTTGCTAGCCGCCGACGCGCTTTCCGCAGAACTCAAGAACTATGTGCGTCGCCGGCTCGCCGCCCGCCACGGTTGACGCGCTACCGGACGACGCGAGTTATGCGGCCGCCGCCGGCTTCGGCCGGCGACGAGTTGCGCCCCACAGCCCGACCCCGATGCCGACGACGGCGCCGCCGAGCCCGATGAGCTGCTGTGAGCGACTCATCTCGTGGTGCACCCTCATCCCGCCCAACAGGTCAGACGCATCGGCTCCGCCCGAGGCCAGAAACCAGCCCCTGGTGTCCTTTCCGCGCACCGCAGCGGACAGCATCAAGGCGCCGATGAGCGCGTCGCGATAGCCCATGGAGTGCAGCAGAAGCTGTGCCGTCGGGGCCGGTTCGCCGGAATCTCCCCACAGCTTGTTGGCGCGGAGCGGATCGACGAGGAACGAGATTCCCGACGCGAGGCGGATGCCGCCCACGGCGAGTGCTGCGCGGTCCAAAGGCATGGCGTGCAGCCTAGGGCAGGACGAGAGTGAGTAGATGCGAATTGAGATCGTCGTGTTCGAGGGGTTCGACGCCCTGGACGTCGTCGCCCCGTGGGAGGTGTTCGCCCGCGCGGCGAACATCGATCCCGACCTCGATGTCGCGCTCGTACGCCTCGACGGGCCACCGTTGGTGTCTGCCGCCGACGGGCTGCAACTGCACGTCGCCGACGAACTGGGCACGCCCGAGGCGCTGTTCGTGCCGGGCGGTAGCTGGGTGGATGGAACGGATACCGGTGTGCGTCGGGAGATTCGGCGCGGCACGCTGCCGAGCCTCATCGCCGATTTGTCGGTCTCCGCGCGGTGGGTGGGGTCGGTCTGTACGGGTGCACTCCTGCTCGGCGAGGCCGGGATCCTCCGCGGTCGTAATGCCACCACGAACCCCGCAGCGCTCGAGGAACTTTCGCAGTACGGCGCGGTCGTCCACCGCAGTCGCGTCGTCGACGACGGCAATGTGGTGACCGCGGGCGCGGTTACCGCAGGCATCGACCTGGCGCTGTGGCTGGTACAGCGGGAACTCGGTGGGGCCGTGGCGGACAAAGTCGCGCGGGCTATCGCGCACCCGATGCCGACGGACGTGTGGCGCGCACCGGATCAGAGGCCGAACTGATCGTCGATGATGCCGAGCCAGATCTGTGCCGCATCCATGGCCACCTTCTCGCTGATGAACGCGTGCTGACTACCGGTGTAGATATCCCGGAATGCTCGCTCGAGGCGGCTGCCTTCCCGAATCGAACTCGTGCCCGCGACCAGGTGCGCCCATTCGGCGGCCTCCCGCGAGATGTCGGTGGCGTAGACAGCGGCAACGCGCATATCTGCACGCAACGTTGGGGTCAATTCCTCTCCCGCTGCAACGGCCGCCTCCGCGGTGGTGAATGCCTCGATCACCAGCAGTCGTGCGGCACGCCAGGCTGCGACGTGATGGGCGAGCCCCTTCTGAAAGGTCTGGCGACTGGCCAGTGACGCCATGTCGCTCATCCGGAACTTGGTGGCCGCGAGTTCGGAGACATCGTCGAGCATGCTCTTGGCGACGCCGAGCGCCCACGACGCATGCCCTGCGGCCGTGACGGGCATGAGGCCCATCCGGGTGGCGGGCGACGAGCCCCGCAGCGCCTGCCGCGAGAACAGCGCGAACGTCCGGTGCTCAGGCACGAAAACGTCCTGCACGCTGTAGTCGTAGGACCCGGTTCCCTTGAGCCCCTGGACAAACCACCCGTCGTTGAAGTCGATCTCCTCGCGAGGGATGACGGCCACCCGCATGTCGGGTACACCTTCGCTGATCCAGCGCATCTCGGTGTCGTCCATCGGGAAGAAGCCTGCCGCCACGTATTCCGCATGGCCGGTCCCCGAGCCGAAACTCCACGCCCCGCTCAGCGTGTAGCCGCCGTCCACCGCGCGGCCCTGCCCGTTGGGGAAGAACTGGCCACCCATCGTCACGCGGTTCTGGTGTGCGGTGAACACCTCCGCGAATCCTTCGTCGGGCAGATACGCCGCCGCCGCAAACGATGACGGCAGGTTGGCGATTCCGACCCATCCGAAGGAGCCGTCCTGCCATGCCATTTCGATCCAGGTCTCGATCATCTCGCGCAGCGACGGTTCGACTCCCCCGGCCTCGACCGGATTGAACGCCGTCATCAGCCCGCTGGCCCACATCGCCTCCACGATCTCCGACGTGAGGGTGCGTGCCCGTTCGGACTCCGCGGCCTGGGCAGCCACGAGCTCACGCATGCCCCGTGCAAGTGCCACCACCCGGTCAGTCGCTTCGACAGTCGTCGTCATGTGCTGACCTTAACCGCCCGCAAGGGTAATTTCGATACCCCACGACGCGTAATTTTTCCGGCCCATAGACTTCGCTCGTGAATCAGCCGCGCCTGACCATCCCTGCACTTCTGGAGCGCAGCGCGCACGAGTTCGGCGACGAGACCTATCTGGTCACACCGACTGAACGGCTCACCTATCGCCAGGCAGAGCACCGGTCGGCGCAACTCGCTCGCTGGCTGCTGGCCCAGGGCGTCGGCAAGGGCACGCGCGTCGGGCTGTTCTTCGCCAACGGTGCCGAATGGGTGACCTGGTGGCTGGCCGCATCCAGGATCGGTGCGGTGGTGGTCCCGCTGAGCACGCTGTACGCGCCTGCGGAAATCGCCAAAGTGGTCCGGCTCGCCGATGTCGGGCTGTTGATCGCCCCGCCGGGGGTGCTGACCATCGATGTGGCCGAACGCCTTGAAGAGGCGCTGCCAGAACTGTCCGGCCAACCGACCAACCGGCTCGCGCTACGGGCGGCGCCCTACCTGCGTGGCGTCGTGTTCACCGGTGCCTCGGACCGGCGCTGGGCGATAAGTTACGACGAGGCCGAAGTCGCAGTGCCGCAAGAGATTCTGGCGGCGGTCGAAGACGAGGTTTCTCCGGCGGATCTGGCCATCATGATCCATACGTCGGGGTCGACGGCGGACCCCAAAGGGGTGCTGCACACTCACGGCACGCTGGTGCGGCAGACCTCGACATGGCCGGACGCAATCCGCGCGGTGACGGGTTCGGGCGCCGACGCCCAGGTTCTGTGCGCGATGCCGTTCTTCTGGATCGGCGGGCTACTCGCGATTACGGGTGCTCTGCACCAGCCCGTGACACTCCTCGTCATGCCTCGGCTGGACGCCGAGACGGCCCTCGATCTCATCGAACGCGAGCGGGCGACGGGCATCGTGGGATGGCCGGCCTTCACCCAACGGTTGCGCGAGCATCCGACGTTCTCCCACCGCGATCTGTCCAGCGCGCCGATGCTGCTTGAGGGTCCGTTGGACATCGCGATGACCGATGTGCCCGACGGATTTCCCGTACATCGCACCATGAGTGAGACCGCGGGCGGCTTCGTGTACACCGACATGCGCATCGTGGACGACGACGGCAATCCGGTCCCCGACGGCAGCGTCGGCGAACTCCTCGTTCGCGGTATCGGGGTGATGGCCGGTTACAACAAGCGCGAACGGGCCGAGACCTTCGACGAGGACGGCTGGTATCACACCGGCGACCGCGTCTACCGCAAGCACGGCGATCCGCGGCTGTTCTATGTGGGCCGCACCAGCGAGCTCATCAAGGCCGCGGGCGCGAACGTCTCGCCGCTGGAGGTCGAGTCGGTCATCGAGCAGTTCGCCGACGTGGCGCAATGCGTTGTGGTCGGAATCGACGACCCGATCCGCGGCGAGCAGGTATGTGCGGTCGTCGTGCCCGCCGTCGCCCGGATCGACCTGCAATCTCTCACGGCGCGTACGCGGGATCAATTGTCCGGCTACAAGGTTCCCACTCAGTGGGTGCTCGCGACCACCGAGCAGGTTCCCACGCTCGGAAGCGGCAAGCTCAACCGCCGGGCGTTACGCGCGCTCGTCATCGACGGAACATTGACCTCCGCTCAATAAGCACGGGCGATATACGCGATGGCGCCTGCGTCGTCATCGTGTTCGGGCAGCGACCCGTCGCCGCGTTGCAGACATCTCACCGTCAGTCCAACCGCGGCGAGATCGGCTTCGCCGGCTTCTCCGACCGACGCCCACGGAACTCTGGCGACACCAATCTGTGCGGCCTCGCGCGCATCGGCGAGCGTGGCGCAGTCGGAGATGACTGCGTCCCGGCGCGCCGTCGCCGCCGCCAGCATCTCGCCCTGAATCCGAGGAGCCAGCACCCGCACCTCGTCGACGACGCCGCGCAGTGCCACGGTGGATTTCTTCCGGGTATCCCTGCGGTAGAGCACCGCCGCGTTGTCCGCGACGTCACGCGGGCCCATCTCCACGCGGATCGGCACACCCTGCAGGTCCCACTCGGTGGCCCGCCAGCCGAATCCTTGAGAGACGTTGTCGTCCAGTCTCGTTCGTATCCCGTCGGCGTTCAATTCGTCGACGAGTGCCGAAGCGGCGCTGGTGACGGTGCCGTCGGTCTCCTTCGCGACCACGACCACGACCTGGACCGGCGCGAGGGCCGGTGGCAGGACGAGCCCGAAGTCATCGCCGTGACACATGATCAGTCCCCCGAGCATGCGCGTCGACGCGCCCCAGGAGGTGGTCCAGCAGTGCTCGACGGTGCCGTCGGCCGTCGAGTAACCGATGTTGAAGGCGCGGCTGAATCTCTGGCCGAGTTCATGCGACGTGCCCATCTGCAACGCTTTGGCGTCGCGCATGATCCCTTCACACGTCATCGTGTTCGCCGCGCCCGCGAAGCGCTCCCTTGCGGTCTTGCGACCGACGATCACCGGCATGGCAAGGGTGTTCGCATGAAGTCCTCGTAGACCTCGTGCAGGATGCGACGGGCGTACTGCCGCGCCTCCAGTTCGCTGGCGTGCGCAGTATGGCCTTCCTGCCACAGGAATTCGGTGGTGCGCAGGAAGATTCGCGGACGCATTTCCCAACGCACGACGTTGGCCCACTGGTTGAGGATCAGCGGAAGATCGCGATAGCTGTCGATCCACTTGGCCATGTATTCGCCGATGACGGTCTCACTGGTCGGACGAATGGCCAGCGGTTCGGCCAGCTCTCTGCCCCCGCCGTGGGTCACCACGGCGAGCTCAGGACTGAATCCCTCGACGTGCTCGGCCTCGCGCTCGAAGAAGCTCATCGGGATCAGCAGGGGGAAGTACGCGTTCTGGGCACCCGCAGCCTTGATCCGACTGTCGACCTCGGCCTGCATGCGCTCCCACACCGCGTAGCCGTTGGGCCGGATGACGATCGTTCCACGGGCCGGACCGTTCTCGGCCAGCTTGGCCTTGGTCAGGACATCCTGATACCACCGCGGAAAGTCGTCTTGTTGTGCTGTCAGCACCGCCATCCCCACGACCCTACTGAGGGTCACCCACCGGAGTCGCGCGGTTTTTCGGCGCTAAGCGATGATGCGGGTGAGGTATGGCGTCATGTTGTTGGTGCGCACCGGGGACACCGTGACGGTGTCGCCGACCTCGAGCATCTGCCCGTTACCGATGAAGAGGGCGACGCTGTCGTTGCCCTCGGGTCCATAGAAGAGCAGGTCACCCGGAAGTGCCTGCGCGGGTGTCACCTTCTGACCGACCTTGTACTGCGCCCCCGAGCTGCGAGGCAGCTTGACGCCGACTCCGGCGAAGGCATAGACCATGAGGCCGGACGCGTCGAATCCGACGACATCCGCGGCCGGGTTCAGTCCAACGACCCTGCCCTCGGGGTCCAGTCCGAGCGCGTTGGCGGTTGGGCCGCTACCACGGGTGGGCCCGTTGACGTCGCCGCCACCGAACGAAAAGGGAACGCCGCGTTGGGCAAGTCCACGCGCGATCACTGTTTGGATTGCCTGCTGCTGACTGGCGGGCCGGGGTAACGGCGCAGCGGTCGCCAGACTGGGTGTCGCAACCAACAGCGCCAGGCTGATCGCCAAGGCGTAGATCCTTCTCATCGGACTTTCTACTTTCTCGAATTACGATGCGAACCGTCGTGTGTCCACTCCGACCCACAGTTCGCTATGACCACTTGTACAGGCAGAAGGTGCAGACAGCCCAATTGCCGCGTGGCACATGGCCAATGAGTTGTCGTACCGTGATCGAAAAGTGACCGCAAGGCGCCGGCAAGTGTTCCGGGTCACCCCATCGGCGCCAGGGCCCGGCCAATGGTGTTATGCCCGACGCGATCCCCGCGATTGCTAGCCCAATCTGATATCCGGTCTCACCGCGCGCACACCCTCGGCCGTCGCACCCAGCGCGGTGGACAGCTGCCATGCGACTTCGCGGACCCGGGCTCCGATCAGTTGCGCGCGCTCAGCATCCATCCGAACCTCGGGAACCGAAGCTCCGAGTGCCCCGACAACCTGCTGAGTGTGGTCGAATATCGGTGCGGCAACGGCGTAAATCCCCACTGTGCGTTGTCCTTTGGACTCTGAGTAGCCGCGGAGGCGGGTCGCCTGGAGTTCTTGTTCGATATCGGCACGCTCGACCGTGGTGGTGGTGGTGATCGGTTGGATCGGCTCCCTGAGGTGGCGTTCGAGCTCTGCCGCAGGCAGGACGGCGAGAATCGCCTTGCCCGGCCCCCCGTATGCCAGCCTGATCGGCACGCCGATATCGGTGTACGTCCGGCGAAGCTCCTGATTGCTCTCCACCTGGGCCGCGACGATCCGGTGGTCTCCGTGGAGCTCGTGTAGCCCGATCGTTTCGTCGAACTCATCGCGCAAATCGGTCATGAACGGCAGCGCGGCCGCGCGAAGAGTCCGCGGCATCGCGCCCGAGTTCGCCAATTGAAGCAACAGCGGCCCCAGCCCGTATCGCTTGGTGCCGGTCTGTCGCACCAGCTGGTTTTTCTGCATCGCTCCGAGCAGGCGATGCACCGTGCTGGTGGACAATCCCGTCGATCGCGCGATTTCGCTGAGGCCCAATTCGGGTTTGCGGCCGTCGAAGCATCGCAGGATTGCGACGGCGCGATCGATCGATTGCACGCCGTTGCGTCGCTGCACTTCCACACTGTTTTCGCCGTTCTCCACGCGGTTTCCCCTCATTCGCTCCCCGTTTCAAGATCGCACACGTCCGTTGGTTTGCAGTGTGATCCACGACGCTATCCATGCTTGACGTGATGCCGATCACCGTCTTAGTGTTCCTGCATAGCGTAATACAGTTTCCACAATGCGGGAAGGACTAATGCATCCCCTCACCGGCTTCCGGGTCCTGGACTTGACGCGTTTCCTGTCTGGCCCCTACTGCACGATGGTCCTCGCCGAGCTCGGCGCAGACGTGATCAAGGTCGAACAGCCAGGCACTGGCGACGACTCGCGCCGGATGGCCCCGAAGGTCAACGGCGAGAGCTATCCGTTCGCGATGCCCAACCGCAGCAAGCGCTCCATTGCTCTGGACCTCAAGTCCGAGCGGGGCCGTGAGCTTTTCCACGAACTGGGGGCTACCGCGGATCTGGTCATCGAAAACTTCCGCCCCGGCGTCACCCGTCGACTGGGTATCGACTACGAGTCCATGCGTCGAGTCCGCGAGGACATCCTGTACTGCTCGATCAGTGGATTCGGCCAGACCGGCCCGTATCGCGATCGGCCCGGGTTCGACATCATGGCCCAGGGCATCGGCGGCTTCTTGCGAATGACCGGCCAGCCCGACGGAAAGCCGACCAAGGTCGGCATCGCCATCAACGACATCGCCGCGGGCGCCACTGCGATCTACTCGATCCTCGCCGCGGAACTGGAACGTCGGAAGACCGGGGCCGGCCAGTACATCGACATCTCACTCGTGGATGCGGGGCTGGCCTGGACAGTGTGGGAATCCGGCGCCTTCTTCGGCAGCGGCGAGGCGCCGGCCCAGACCGGAACCCGGCATCGACGCTCCGCCCCGTATCAGGCCTACCGCACCGCAGACGGGTACGTCACGATCGGCGCCAACACCGACCGGCTGTGGCTGCGACTGATCAACGACGTCCTGAAACGGCCGGACTGGGCCGACGATCCCCGCTTCGTCGACTTGCCCGCGCGGATGGCTCATCTTGACGATCTGGAACGCGAAATCGAGTCGATCACAACAACTTTGCCGACTGACGCCTGGGTGGACCGGCTCGATGTCGCCGGCGTGCCGGGCGGGCCGGTGCTGACCTACGAGGAAACACTTGCCGATCCTCATGTGCAGGCCCGCGGCATGATCGTCGACCTCGAGCATCCCATCATCGGGCCGATGAAGACGATCGCACCGCCGACGCGATTCTCCGAACTCGAATTCGGCGTGCGCTCCCCCGCCCCGTGGCTCGGACAGCACACCGCCTCCGTCCTCACCGAGATCGGAGTCGGGTCCACCGAACTCGATCGCCTGTTCGCCGACGGCACCCTGTTCGACGCTCACCCCGACCTGCAGGAGGGACGCACCGCATGACTGACGACGTCTTCGTCGAGCATGACGATGGAATCGCCACCGTGGTACTGAACAAGCCCGACACCCACAACGCGATCTCGCTTGGCATGTACAGGCGTATCCCCGAGATTTTCGCCGAATTGGACGCCGATGCGGGCGTCAAGGTGGTCGTCGTTCGCGGCGCGGGCACGCGCAGCTTCGCCTCCGGCGCCGACATCAGCGAGTTCGAAGAGGTACGCGGCAACAGCAACTCTGCCAAGGCCTACAACGAGCAGGTCGCCGGCGCCGAGCATGCGATCGAACGTTTCACCAAGCCGACCATCGCGATGGTGCACGGATACTGCATCGGTGGCGGCTGCGGCGTCGCCCTCGCGTGTGACATTCGATTCGCCGATGAGCGTTCCCGGTTCGGCATCACGCCGGCCAAGCTCGGACTGGTCTACAGCCTCGAATCCACCAAGCGTCTCGTCGACGTTGTCGGGCCCTCGCGCGCCAAATGGATCCTGTACTCCGGTCAGCATGTCTACGCAGACGATGCGTTGCGTCTCGGTCTGATCGACGAACTTCTTCCCGCCGACGATCTCGAGAAACACACCTACGAATTCGCCAAACTGATCACCACGCGCGCCCAGTTCAGCGTGCGGTCGGCCAAGCGGATCGTCGATCTGGTCATCGGAGGCCAGACGGCCGACGACGAAATCACCGTCGACATCCGCAATTCGTCCTTCGACACCGAGGACTATGCCGAAGGCGTTCGGTCCTTCCTCGAAAAGCGGCCGCCGAGGTTCACCTGGTCATGACCACCACCGGTTCCGTGCGTTCGATACCCGACCCGGTCGAGGCCGCGCAGTATGCGGCGGCCACCGCCGTGCCGGAGTTCGGACGCTATTTCCTCATCCACTTCCTCGGGCTGTCGATCGCCTATCACGACGACGAGCAATCATGCTCGGTGACACTGCCTTTCGCGTTGCATCTATGCAACGCGGGCGGCGCCATGCACGGCGGTGTGCTGTCGACCGCACTGGATATCTCGATGGGCCATGCGTGTCAGCGCTTCCTTTCGGCCGGGTCGACGATCCAGATGGAGATGCGATTCCTGCGCCCTGTCAAGAGCAACGTCGTCTGCACCGGCCGCATTCTCAAGCCCGGCCGGCGCATCGTCGCGCTCGAATCGCGGATGGTCGACGACCAAGGACGACTTGCAGCCGTCGCCTCCGGTTCCTGGTTCAGACACTCCCCCGAATAGACCCCAACCCATCACTCAACGAGGAGAAACACCATGCGACTGAAAGTCTTAGTGACGACAATCTTCGCCGTGATAGCCCTTGTGCTCTCCGCATGTAGCGGTGGGAGCACCAGCTCCGAATCCGCGCAGGACTACCCCTCCCAGGATCTCGACTGGACCATCGCATTCGGGCCTGGCGGTGGCAACGACCTGATGGCCCGCAAGCTCGTCCAAATAATCCAGGACGAGAAGCTCTATCCCGCCAACATCGCGGTGGAGAACCGTGAGGGTGGCAGCGGCGCAACCGGCTGGGGCTACCTGATGTCGAAAGCCGGTGATCCGTACAACATTTCGACCACCTCTGGCTCGTTCCTCACCACACCGCTGCAGGCAGATCCGGGATGGACGTACAAGGACTTCACCCATGTGGGCCTAATGGCCACCGACGACGCACTGCTGCTCGTCGACGGCAAGAGCAACATCAAGTCCTTCGAGGACTGGGTCAACTTCGCGAAGGGCAAGGGCAAAGTGGTCGTCGGAGGAATCGGCACGGTGAACGTCGATTTCATTCTTCAATCGCTGATCGCCGAGCACGCCGGCTACGAGATCGAGTACGTGCCCTACAACGAAGAGGGCCAGGTGCAGACCTCGCTCCTGAGTGGCGCGCTCGACGCGATGGTGTCCAATCCCGGTTCCATCCTGGGGCAGGTTGAAGGACGTGAGATGACGCCGCTGCTGTTCACCGGCAAGGAGCGCCTCGCGGCACTTCCCGAGGTTCCGACGGGCGCCGAGAAGGGCATGACCGATCTGCCATCGATGCCGCGCGGCCTGATACTTCCGCCCGAGGTGCCGGACTACGCCCGCGACTGGTGGATCCAGACCATGCAGCAAGTGGTCAAGTCCGACCAGTGGACGCAGTACCTGGACCAGAACTACCTGACCAAGAACGAGCTGTGGGGTGACGATTTCACCAAGTACCTCGAGACCACCACGGCCGAGTTCGAGAGCACTTTGAAGGAGCAGGGAGCGCTGTGACCGCAACCGCACCGCAACCGATCCGCGTGAAAGTGTCAGAGCAGCCGACGAGCCGGAACGTCGATTGGCCCAAGCTGGCCTTCCTGGGTGTGCTGCTACTCGTCTTCGCGGTCTACACCGAGATGGCGATGGGCATGGAGTGGCGCACCCAGGCGGGCCGGATCGGTCCGGGGTTCTTTCCGCGGATCCTCGGATTCACCACGATGGCCGTGACGGTGCTCGCGGGTGTCCGTGAGATCGTGTCGCGGCGCACCGAAAAGCCCGTCAGCCAGGCCGAGGCGGCCGACGAGATCGCCGAACCCGATCTCGGACGGCACCCGATCGCGTTGCTCGGCTTCATCGTCGCGGCCACGCTGTTCGTCGCGCTGTTCGGCATCCTGGGTGCCGTCGTCGCGGGCATCCTCTTCCTGGGCGCAACGCTGTGGTTCCTCGATCCCGAGCACCATATTCGCGCCGTCATCATCGCGATCGCTATACCCGTCCTCTTGTACCTGGCATTCCAAACCGGACTCAATGTTGGTCTGCCGCAGGGCATCCTGCCGCTCGGATGAGGTGTGACACATGCATGAATTGATGACCGGTATCGTCGCACTGCTGACGGTGCAAAACGTTCTGCTGCTCGTTTTCGGCGTGATGATCGGCATGGTCGTCGGCGTCATCCCCGGCGTCGGCCCCTCGGCCGGCCTGGCGATTCTGCTGCCCGTGACGTTCGGACTCGACCCGACGGGTGCCATCGTGATGCTGGCCGCCGTCTACTACGGCGCGATGTACGGCGGCACGATCACGTCGGTGCTGATCAACACACCGGGTGAGTCCGCCACGGTGGCAAGCACGTTCGACGGATACCCGCTCGCCAAACAAGGGCGTGCCGGGCCCGCGCTGGTCATGGCCGCATTGGCGTCGTTCGTCGCGGGCATCATCGGGGCCTGCCTGCTGACCTTCGCCGCCCCGGCGATGGCGTCATTCGCCAAGACATTCGGGCCGCCGGAGTACTTCCTCGTCGTCATGGCCGGCCTGTTGACGGTCATCGTCATTCTGCGCGGGAACAAGCTGCTCGGCGCGCTATCGGCCCTGATCGGCTTCGCCATCGGCACCGTCGGTATCGACATCGGCGGCGGTGAGCAGCGCTACACATTCGGCACGGTGGAGCTCATCAACGGCGTCGACTTCATCCCGGTCGCGATCGGCCTGTTCGCGATCGGCGAGGTGCTGCACACGCTGTGGCGGGGTGGGCATCTGGAGAAGCTGAAGTTCTTCGGTGTCTCGGCACGCAGCCGCGGATTCTGGCCCAACCGCAACGACTTCCGCGAATCTGTAGGCCCCTCGCTGCGAGGATCCTTTCTCGGTTTCGGTATCGGGACGACACCGGGGGCCGGTGCGACGGTCGCTTCGCTGATGTCCTACAACGTCGAGAAGTCGATCTCCCGCACGCCATGGAAGTTCGGTAAGGGCGCGATGCCCGGACTGGTCGGGCCGGAAGCGGCGAACAACGCCGCATCGTCGGGCGCGATGATCCCGCTGCTCACCCTCGGCATCCCCGGTGGCGGTGCCACCGCGGTGCTGCTCGGCGGATTCCTGATGTGGGGTCTGCAGCCAGGGCCGCTGCTGATGGAACAGAACCCGGAGTTCGCCTGGGGTCTGATCGCCAGCATGTTCCTTGGCAACGTGATGCTGTTGGGCGTCAACGTCTTCTGCATCCCCGCCTTCGCCAGCATCGCGCGCGTGCCGTTTAGGGTTCTCGGACCGATCATCATCGTGCTCTGCGTCCTCGGCACCTTCGCCGTCAACAAGAGCTTCGTCGACGTGCAGATCATGCTGGTGTGCGGTGTCCTCGGGTTCTTCATGCGCCAATACGGGCTCTCCCCCGCCGCGCTTGTCATCGCCCTGGTGCTCGGGCCGATGGCCGAGGAGACGTTACGACAAACAATGGTGATCAGCGGTGGCAGCCTCGGGGTCTTCGTCGAACGCGGAACGTCCATGGGCATCCTGGTGTTCATCGTGTTCCTGCTCACCATCCCCCTGGTCGCGAATCCCTTGCGGCATGCCACAGCACGTGCCCTGCAGTCACTTTCGGCGCGCAGGCGCGGTGACCATGACCATGACCGTGACCGAGATCCGGAACACGCGGCATGAACCTCGGTTCGCTGGCGCTGACGGCCGCGGCTGCGATCATCGGCGCCACCATCGCAACACTGTTGCATCTGCCGGCCGCGCCGCTGCTGGGCGCGATGGTGGGCGTCGCACTGGTGAACATCTTCACGTCGTCGGCGTTTGAGATCGGGTCCGCAGGTAAGTGGATCGTCTTCGCCTGCCTCGGTTGGCTGCTGGGAGTCGGGGTGAATACCGAGACGCTGAAGCAGCTGAAGGCCGCGGCCGTGCCGATCGTCGTGACCGTGGTGGCATTCCTGGTGTTCGGACTGGTGGCGGCGTGGCTGCTGTGGAAGTTCACCTCGTTCGACTCGTTGACCGCGCTGCTGGCCACCGCGCCGGGCGGCATCGCCCAGATGGGTGCGTTGTCCGCGGGTGCAGGTGCCAATGTGCCGATCGTGCTGACCGTGCACGTCCTCCGGATCACCTCGGTGATCGTGCTGATGACGGTCGGCCTCAGAATGATGGGAGGGCATACATGAAGAACGCACATCGACCGCTGTCCGACATGCGGGTCGTGGATCTGAGCCGCGCGCTGGCGGGGCCCTACGCGACCATGATGATGGCCGACGCCGGCGCCGAAGTGATCAAGGTCGAACCACCGACAGGTGACGACAGCCGGGGCTGGCTGCCCTACGTCGACCGCAACGGCCATCGCGAGTCGGCGTACTACATGAGCGCCAACCGCAACAAGCGTTCCGTCGTGCTCGACCTCAAGTCCGCGGACGGCGCTGACCGCCTGCGATGGCTCGCGAGTCAGGCCGACGTGCTCGTCGAGAACTATCGCCCCGGCGTACTCGAACGCCTCGGCCTCGGACTCGACGACCTGCGAGCCGCCAACCCGAGGTTGGTCACCTTGTCCATCACCGGCTTCGGCCGTGGCGGGCCCGACGGAAAACGCCCCGGGTTCGATCAGATCGTGCAGGCCGAAGGCGGACTGATGACGCTCACCGGCCACCCCGGCGGCTCGCCACAGCGCGTCGGCATTCCCATCGCCGATATTCTTGCGGGCATGTTCGGGGCGTTCGGCGTGATGACCGCCCTGCAGGCACGTGAACGCACCGGACGCGGTCAGCATGTCGAAACCTCGCTTCTCGCAGCGGTTGTCGGCGTTCATGTCTTTCATGGCGTCGGCTGGCTCGCCGCCGGTGTCGAGCCGGTGTTGACCGGCAACAGGCATCCTTCAATCGCGCCGTACGGGGTGTTCGGCTGCGCGGACGCCGACATCGCGATCGCGGTCGCCTCGAATTCGCTGTGGCGGAAGTTCGCGTCAATCATGGGACTGGACCCCGACCGGCCCGACCTCGCCACCAACTCGGCGCGAGTGGCACATGCCGACGCTCTGCAGAAGGAGATCGACGCGCTGCTCGCCGATCGCTCGGCC
The DNA here is from genome assembly GCF_000243415.2 of Mycolicibacterium tusciae JS617. Next base: position 1,050,434 of record NZ_KI912270.1, on the reverse strand, counting down.
GATGAGGTTCTCTATGCGCTGGACGCCGCCGGTGTTCCCGCAGGCAGGATCCGCACCATCCCCGAGGTCTACGATTGGGAGCAGGTTCGCGAATCGATGGTGCTGACTTTGCCGCATCCCACACTGGGTGACCTCGACGTCCCTGGCTCACCGCTGCGCCTGTCCGAGCACACCGAACCGCGCCGCGAGCCGCCACCGGCGCTGGGAGTCGATCAGGACGACGTGTTCGCCGACTATGTGCGCGCTGGAGGCTGCCGATGAGCGACCGGGTCGCTGTCGTCGGCGGTGGGATCGTCGGTGTCGCCATTGCGCGCGAGATCCTGACCCGCAGGCCCGACTCGCAGGTGACGTTGTTCGAGAAGGAGGATCGTCTCGCCACGCACCAAACGGGACGCAACAGCGGTGTCGTCCATGCCGGCCTGTACTACCAACCCGGTTCGAACAAGGCCCTGCTCTGCCGTCGCGGCGTCGGCCTCCTCGAGGAGTTCTGTGCGCAGCGCGGCATCCGGCGCATCGAATGCGGCAAGGTGCTCGTGGCGCTGGACGACATCGAGCGCGCACGGCTGGGCAATATCGAAGAACGTGCACTGGCCAACGGAGTCCCGGGCGTCCGCATAATCGGGCCCGAGGAGTTGCGCGAGCTCGAACCGCACGTGCGCGGTGTCGCCGCCCTGCATTCACCCACGACGTCGATTGTCGATTTCGCAGAGGTGACCCAGGCGCTCGCCGCAGACGCCGTCGCTGCGGGGGCGAAAATTCTGCTCGGACAAGAAGTTATCGGCCTCCGATCTACTGACACCGAGGTCGTCGTCACCGCACGCACGGCAGGCGGTACCTATCAGGAAGCCTTCGACCAGATCATCGCCTGCGGCGGATTGCAGAGCGACCGACTCGCCGAACTCGCCGCCGACGGCCCCGAGCCCGTCATCATGCCGTTCCGCGGCGAGTACTACGCGTTGAAGCCACAGCGCCGCGGCCTGGTCAATGGACTCGTGTATCCAGTGCCCGACCCCCGATACCCGTTCCTCGGAGTCCACATCACCCCGCGCGTCGACGGCGAGGTGTTCGTCGGCCCCAACGCGGTACTGGCGCTGGCCCGGGAGGGCTACACCTGGCGCACGTTCTCGGCGCGTGACCTGTCCGAAATTGCTCGCACACCGGCATTCTGGCGGTTCGCCCGTCAGCACTGGCGCACCGGGATCCGCGAGATGTACGGCTCGCTGAGCAAGCGGAGGTTCATGGCGGGGGCCCGCGCCTACGTCCCAGAGATGAGCGACGACGACGTGGTGGCCGGCACCGCGGGGGTCCGCGCACAGGCCCTCGAGGCCGACGGCGCATTGGTCGACGACTTCCGGATCAGCATCCGCGACCGCATCGCGCTGCTGCGCAATGCGCCGTCGCCGGCCGCGACGTCCGCGCTCGCGATTGCAGAGCACGTCGTGTCCATGATCGCAGATGTCGGGAGTGCGGGTGAATAGAGTTATTTCTCAAGGTCTTTGGGGTGTGCTCGCCACGCCGTTCGATGAAGGCCTCGCCGTCGATATCGCATCACTGTGCAGCGAGGTCGAATCCTTCGCCGCCGACGGATGCGACGGGTTGGTCGCGCTCGGCGTCTTCGGTGAGGCCGCGGCACTTGACGCCGACGAGGCCGACGAAGTGGCCCACACCGTCGCGTCCCAAACCGATCTGCCGTACGTACTCGGACTATCCGAACGGGACCCCGATGCCGCGGTTTCACAGGCACGACGACTGACCGGCGCCCTACCGCGCCCACCGGTGGCGCTGATGGCACAGATCGCCGACGCAAATCCCGCGGTGGCCGTCTCGGCACTTCGCGGGCTGTATGACGCGACGGGCATCGGCATCCTGCTACAGGATTATCCGGTCGTCTCGGGGATCACCGTGAGCGATGAGCAGGTGTGCAACATCGTGGAGTCGTGCCCCTTCGTGGTCGGCGTCAAATCCGAGACACCACCGACGTCCGTGGCGATCACATACTTGGCGCCCAGGCTCGACGTTCCGGTGTTCGGCGGACTCGGCGGTGTGGGTCTGCTCGACGAACTGGCCGCGGGTTCGGCGGGTGCGATGACCGGCTTCAGCCATCCCGCGGCGCTGGCCGCCGTATTGACCGCTCACCGCGAAGGCGGCTTTGCTGCCGCCCGCGACGTATGGGCGCCGTGGCTTCCGCTGGCCAACTTCGAAGGGCAGGTGCGGGTGGGTCTCGCGATCCGCAAAGAGGTGCTCCGACGCCGCGGTGTCATCGCCTCCGGAAAGGTGCGACAACCCGCGCGCTCGCTGCCCGCGACGCTGGCGCCGCTGCTGGATCAGCACCTGGCCGCTCTGCCCGCGCTTGACCACTCACACCACTGAAGGAGCGCCACAATGGATCTCGGCATATCAGGACGCACGGCCCTCGTGCTCGGTGCGAGCGGGGGCCTTGGTAGCGCAATCGCGTCGCGGCTGGCCGCTGAAGGCGCGAATGTCGCGCTGGCGGGCCGCTCGGCCGATGGGCTGGCCGCGACCGCGTCGCGCGTGGAGGCTGCTGGTGTCAAGGCATTGCCACTCGAATGGGACCTCGGCGATCTGGATCGCATGGAGTCCGTCGTAACCGAAATCGAAAGGACGCTCGGGCCCGTCGACATCCTGGTGAACAACACCGGCGGCCCACCGCCGACGACCGTCACCGGCCAAGAGGCCGTCGTATGGCGGACGAGTTTCGACCAGATGATCCTGTCGGTGATCATGCTGACCGACCGCGTCCTGCCCGGGATGCGCGAGCGGCGGTGGGGCCGGATCCTCACGTCGACCTCGTCGGGCGCGCTCGCGCCCATCCCCAACCTCGGCCTGTCGAACACCCTTCGGGCGAGCCTGCACGCGTGGTCCAAGACGCTCGCCGAGGAAGTGGGATATGACGGTGTGACGTCCAATGTGATTGTGCCGGGGCGCATCGAGACCGACCGCACACGATTCCTCGACGAACGCAGGGCGGAAAGGGAAGGCCGTTCACCCGACGAGGTGATGCGAGACAGCGCGGCGACGATGGCGCTCGGGCGGTATGGCCGTCCCGAGGAGTACGCCGACGTGGCGGCATTTCTGTGCAGCGAAAGGGCCTCCTACGTCACCGGATCGGTGGTCCGCGTGGACGGCGGCCTGATCAGGGGAATCGCCTGATGCGCGTACGCACTGTCAAGTTGGGTGACGAACAAGCTGCCTGCGTCGCGCTGGTCGACGGCCGCCTCGCCAGGATCGACCGAGTGCTGGCCGGCGGGCCCTGGAATCTGTTGTCCCTCATGGCGACTGAGCAGCTGGACGCGCTCGCCGCTGCGGTGGCCACCGGTGTCGACGATGACGATTGCGTGGACCCCGATGCGCCCGTGCTGGCCCCGTGGACGCGGCCCCGAAAGATCCTGGGCATCGGGCTCAATTACGGCGCGCACGCCGGCGACCTCGGAGAGCAGGCGCCGCGTACGTCACCCGCCTCGTTCATCAAGGGCGACCACACCATCGTCGGCCCTGGCGAACCGATTGTCGTGCCGCCCGGTATCGGAAAAGTGACCGCCGAGGCCGAGTTGGGTCTGGTGATCGGTCGCACCTGCTACCAGGTCGGCGTCGATGAGGCGATGTCCTTCGTGGCGGGCGTGGTACCGGTTCTCGACCAGACGGCTGAGGCTGTGCTGATGGAGAACCCGCGCTATCTGACGCGGGTCAAGAACTACCCCACCTTCTTCTCCTTCGGACCCGACCTGATCACCCTCGACGTGGTGCTGGCCCATGCGCCGCTGGCGGACTTGCGCGTCGCGACCGTGCACAACGGCGCCGTACACCGCAAGGACACCGTCTCGGGTATGACGTTCTCCCCCGCCGAGCTGCTCAGCTTCCACAGCCAGGTGATGCCGTTCTACCCCGGGGACATCCTGTCCACCGGCACGCCGGGCGCGGTCGCGATCGAGCCGGGCGACGTGGTGCGTTGTGAGCTGGGAGACGAGCTCGCGTCGCTGACCAACCCGGTCGCGTAGGCGTTCCTATGCGCCAGATTGCACTCAGGGTCGTGATTCTGTTGGCCCTACAGCCCTGAGTGCAATCTCGCGCATAGGACGCCGCTGGGACATCTACCTGGTCGTACCGCGATAACGCCATCGCCTACCAGGCGTCGGTCGTAGGGTGAAGTCATGGCCATTATCGAAACGGATGCCGCACCCCAGACCGAGGTAGAGCGGGCCTTCCAACAGGACATTGCAGACACCCAGCAGTACTTCGACAGCCCGCGGTTCGACGGGATCATTCGTCTGTACTCCGCCCGCCAGGTGGTCGAGCAGCGCGGGACGATCCCGACCGACTACACCGTCGCGCGCGAGGCGGCCACGGCGTTTTATCCGCGGCTGCGGGAGCTGTTCAGCCAGAAAAAGAGCATCACCACCTTCGGCCCCTACTCACCTGGGCAGGCCGTTGTCATGAAGCGCATGGGCATCGAGGGGATCTACCTCGGCGGCTGGGCAACCTCGGCCAAGGGCTCGATCAGCGAGGACCCGGGACCCGACCTGGCCAGCTATCCACTGAGCCAGGTACCCGACGAGGCCGCCGGGCTGGTGCGCGCCCTGCTGACTGCGGACCGCAATCAGCAGTACCTGCGGCTGCGCATGACCCCCGAACAGCGCGAGACGACCCCGGCCTACGACTACCGGCCCTTCATCATCGCCGACGCCGACACCGGCCATGGCGGTGATCCCCACGTGCGCAACCTCATTCGCCGCTTTGTCGAGTCGGGCGTGCCCGGCTACCACATCGAGGACCAGCGCCCAGGCACGAAGAAGTGTGGCCATCAGGGTGGCAAAGTGCTGGTGCCGTCCGACGAACAGATCAAGCGCCTCAACACCGCCCGCTTCCAGCTCGACATCATGCGGGTGCCCGGCATCATCGTGGCTCGAACGGACGCCGAAGCCGCCAACCTGCTGGACAGCCGCGCCGATGAGCGCGATCAGCCCTTCCTGCTCGGCGTCACCAACCTCAAGATCCCGTCGTACAAGTCCTGTTTCCTGGCCATGATGCGCCAGTTCTACGACGCCGGGGTCACAGACCTCAAGGGACATCTGCTCTACGCGCTCCCCGACGGTGAGTACGCCGCGGCCGACGCCTGGCTGCAACGCCACGGCATCGCAGGCGTGATTGCCGACGCCGCCAAGGCCTGGCAGGACGGCGCGGACGATTCGATCGACGCGATATTCGATGAGGCCGAGTCCAAATTCGTCGACGCCTGGCAGGTCGACGCCGGACTGCAGACCTATGGCGAGGCCGTCGGTGATCTGCTCGACTTCCGCGAGCGGGAGGGCGAGGCGGCGGAGATGAGCGCCGCGGACTGGCGCCAATTCGCCGCCAAGGCATCGCTGTACTCCGCGCGCGAGAAGGCCAAGGCGTTGGGCGCCGACGTCGCATGGGACTGCGAGCGGGCGAAGACGCCGGAAGGCTACTACCAGATCCGCGGCGGCATCCCGTATGCGATCGCCAAGTCGCTGGCCGCCGCGCCGTTCGCCGACATCCTCTGGATGGAAACCAAGACCGCCGACCTCGCCGACGCAAAGCAGTTCGCCGACGCGATCCACGCCGAGTTCCCCGAGAAGATGATGGCCTACAACCTGTCCCCTTCGTTCAACTGGGACACCACGGGCATGAGCGACGACGAGATGCGTGCGTTCCCAGAAGAACTCGGCAAGATGGGATTCGTCTTCAACTTCATCACCTACGGCGGCCACCAGGTCGACGGTGTGGCGTGCGAGGAGTTCGCCACATCGCTGCGACAAGAGGGCATGCTCGCGCTCGCCCGCCTGCAGCGCAAGATGCGACTGGTCGAATCTCCCTACCGCACACCGCAAACCCTGGTCGGTGGACCACGCAGCGACGCCGCGCTGGCTGCGTCATCCGGTCGGACGGCCACCACGAAGTCCATGGGCGAGGGCTCAACGCAGCATCAGCATCTCGTGCAAACCGAGGTGCCGAAGAAGCTGCTGGAGGAATGGCTGTCGCTGTGGGGCGACCACTATCAGATCGGCGAGACGCTGCGGGTGCAGCTGCGGCCTCGGCGCGCCGGGTCCGACGTGCTGGACCTCGGCATCTACGGCGACGGCGACGATCCGGTCGCCAACGTGGTCGTCGACCCGATCAAAGACCGGCACGGCCGCAACATCCTGACCGTGCGCGATCAGAACACGTTCTCCGAGAAGATGCGCAAGAAGCGGTTGATGGACGTCATCCACCTGTGGCTGATACATCGCTTCAAGCCGGAGATCGTGTACTACGTGACACCGACCGAGGACAACATCTATCAGACCGAGAAGATGAAGTCCCACGGCATCTTCAGCAACGTCTACCAGGAGGTCGGCGAGATCATCGTCGCCGACGTGAACCAGTCCCGCATCGATGAACTGCTCGCGCCCGATCACGAGGCGCTCAAGCGATTGATCGCCAAGGAGGACTGACCCGGCCGACGAGAATGGCAGTCCTTCGTACACCTGACGAACGATTCGACAACCTGCCCGACTACCGGTTTCCGCCCAACTACGTCGAGGTGGAAACCCGCGGGATCCCTCCGGTGCGGATGCACTACGTCGATGCCGGTCCCACCGACGGCCCCGTCGTCGTCCTCTTGCACGGGCAGCCGACGTGGTCTTTCATGTATCGCAATGTCATTCGGGTACTTGCCGACTCGGGCATGCGGGTCATCGCGCCCGACCACATCGGATACGGCCGGTCAGACAAGCTCACCGACGCGACGGCCTACACCTTTCGCCGGCACATCGACTGGGTTCAGGGTCTGGTCAACGGACTCGACCTGCGCGAGGTGACGCTGGTAGTCCAGGACTGGGGTGGCCCGATCGGGTTGAGCGTGTTGGCCCGCGAACCCGACCGGTTCGCCAGGGTCGTCGCAACGAACACGATCCTGCACACGTGCGACCCGGCGTTGGCGGGCCGACTCACGTGGGCGCACCACGGCATCGACGAAGACCGGGTGCTGCTGCAGGAGACCCTGCTCGACTATGTCGCGCTGTATCAACGTGCGCCGGACCTCAATCCCAGCATGTTCCTCGATGCAGTGGCCGGTCCGCTCGCTCCCGAAGTGCTCGCCGCCTATGACGCACCCTTCCCGGATTCCCGCTACCAGGCCGGTCTGCGCCAAATGACCGCGCTCATCCCACTCACACGCAACGACCCGGGCGCGGCGATCGGCCGGGACACCATGGCTGCGCTTGCCCAGTGGGAACGCCCGTTCCTCACCGCTTACTCCGACGCCGATCCGCCGACCCGAGGCTGGGACAAGGTCTTCCAGGAACATGTTCCCGGCGCCAAGAATCAGGACCACACCACCATTGCCGGGGCGGGACATTTCATCGCTGAACAGAAGGGCGAGGAGCTGGCCGCTGTCATCACCCAATTCGTCAGCGCTACATGCTAACTCGGCGCAGGTAGCCGGAGCACCAGGCGTGCACCGCCCAGAGGGCTAGCCTCCATCGCCGCCGTACCGCCGTGCAAGTCTGCCTGTTGGGCGACCAAGGCCAAACCCAGCCCCGAACCGGATCGCGCTGCCGTCGACCCACGGGAGAACCGCGCGAAGATAGCCGCCCGCTCATCCTCCGGCACGCCGGCGCCATTGTCGTCGACGATGATCTCCACCCCTTCGCCGGAACTGTCTGCGCTGAGCTGGATTTCGGTCGCGCCGCCGTGTTTGACCGCGTTGGTGATGGCATTGTCGATGACCAGTCGCAGCCCGGCAGGCAAGCCGACCATCAACACCGTCGTCGAGGATGCCAGCGACACACGCACTTCGGGGTAATTGCGTACCGCGTCGTGCGCTGCCCGATCCAGCAGCTCGGTGATGTCGACAGGGACAAAGTCGTCGATGGTCGTCAGTTCGCCTTGTGCCAGACGCTCCAGCGCGGTGAGAGTCGCTTCGATCCGGGTCTGCGTCCGCATGACGTCGGCGATCACCTCCTCACGTTGCTCGTCACGCATCTCGAGGGTGGACAGCACCTCGAGGTTGGTGCGCATGGCCGTCAACGGCGTGCGCAATTCGTGGGAGGCCACGGCGGCGAAGTCACGGGCCGACTCGAGCGCCGCCTTGGTGCGCTGTTGTTCGTCGCCGATACGGGCAAGCATTCCCTCGACCGCCTCAGCGATCTCCACGGCTTCCTGCACGCCCCGCACCTGCACCTCGTCGGGGTTGGACTGCGCGTTGATCGCCCGGGCCTGCTGCGCGAGCAGCCGGAAAGGATTGATCATGATCGACCACATCACCCAGCCGACCAGAACGGTACCGATGATCACGCCGCCACAGATCAACAGCACGCGTCGGTGGAGTTCGTTGATGCGGCGCTGGGTTTCGGCCAACGGCGCACCGACCGCGATCGTCGCCTCACCGGCGGCGAAGGTGCGGACCCGGTATTCCACACCGTCGATCGTGGTGTTCGCATAGCCGACGTCGAACTCCGGCAGCACCACTTCGCTCGGAATCGAGACGGTGGCGCCGCCGATGCGGGCGGTGCGCACCAGATTGCCGTCGGGCGTCTGGGATTGGTCGGTACCCGTCTGTTGCGCGGCGCGTAGCAGGGTGCTGATGTCGCCAAGACTGCTCACCGAATCGAGTCGACGGTCCAGCTGGCTGTACTGGTCGTTTGTCACGCCGAACCACACCCACGCGCCGAGCGTGATCACCAGCGCGACGACGGAGAGGGCGGCGACGATGACGATGATGCGCAGCGACAGTGCCCGCGCCAGCAGTTCGTACAACCGCTCGCCGAGCTCCCTCATCGGGGGCCACCGCAAGAAGCACGGAGCAGCCCCGGCGGCGACATTGAACTGCCGAGCGGGTTCATAAGCGCACAGGCAATTGGGCAGCGATGAGCGGCGCGATCTTGTTCGCCATGTATTGGTGCCCGGTATCAGTCGGATGCACACCGTCGGAGCCGATCAACTCTGGCTTTTTCACAAACCAGCGCTCAGCGATGGGGTCGACGAACTTCGCGCCCGCCAACCCGGCCTGATACTGCAGTGCATCGCGAATGCGCACGATAGCGGCGGGAGGATCGGCGGTCGGCCACGGCGGCCCGATAACCAAGAATGTCGCCGAGGGCGCAATGCGGCGAGCCAACTGGAAGGTGCCGTAGGCCAGAATCGACAATTGCGCGGGGTCGACGTTCTCGTCGTTGCGCGAGCCGAAGAACACCACAAGCACGTCGTCAGGCCTGACCGTGCGGGCGGTCAGATCCTCGAACAGGCTGCCCCTATTGCCTCGTGTGCCGTAGCCCGCTCCGCCCTCGGCGCCCACGTCCGCAGTGATGGATACGCGATGGTTTGCCAGATCACCCCAGGCGCGCGCTGTCCATCCCTTCGTGCCGAGACCACCCATGTCGGTGCCTGTCGTATAGGAATCGCCTATCACCGCCACGCGATTCATGGAGGTATTCAGCCCCACAATCTCGTTGTCGCTCACCCGCATTGGGTGTACCGGGTCCATCCTGATACCCGCGCCGACCAGGAGCCCGAGCGCAACCATGGCCGTGATCAACCGGCTCACCGGACCAGCCTAGGACTCATTCGACCAAACCGCGGTGACGACGCGCGAACTCATCCTGCACGGGCCGAAAGGACGGGTGTCGGTCCCCCGCGCTGACCGTCGATCGTCTGCAGCTTCGCGTGGACAGTATCCGCGCGCGAGTCGCGGGGCGGTCTCATCATGCCGCGCATCCATTTGCGCGCCGGCTCCTCGACGAGGTGGTACAGCAGCGCCGCTCCCACGAACGCGACCGCGAGCAGCCCAACGAGCACCGCCTTGCCCGCAAGGTCGGACCCGAGCCGAAGCTCGAATTGCATGACCATCCAATTCCAGGTCGTGTGGACCAGCTCGTGAACCATGTAGAGGCTGAATGAGATGTGTCCGAGGTAGACGATCGGGCGAAGGGACAGCAGAGCGGGCAAGGTGCCTGCGCCCATCGCCAGCGTCAGTACCAAGGGCACGAACAGCACGTCGACCAGCCCGGCCGAGTCGTAGATCGTCGGTATCGGGTTGGCGTCCAGCCAGTACAGGATGCTGACGATGGCCGCTGCGATGAGAAGCGACGCCACACCGGCCCCCATGCGGACCCGGTCGTTCGGATGCAACTTGCGGACAGCGGCACACACCAGCGCCCCCGCGGTGAACTGCATGACGATCCGGGGCAACCAGCTCCATGGTGTGTAGAACATTCCGGTGGCCATCAGCAGGACCACTGGCGGAAGCGACGCGGCGACGGCCAGGTAGATCAAGCCTCGCGCCCTCGTCGCACGGGCGATCCGGAAGATCACCAGCACCAGGGCCCCGAAGAGAATGTAGGCCAGCCATTCGGCGCTGATCGACCATGCGGGTCCGTCCCAGCTCGTGTCATCGAAGTACGGCGCGAACCACAGCTGCACGAGCAGAAACTGCCGGACGTAGTTCGTCGCCGTCAGCGTGTGCGCGGCTTCGGAGGGAACATGACCGACGTTGAGCGTGAAGATGATCCACAGCGCAGCCAGATGCATCGTCACCAGATACACCGGCCACACGCGGGACAGCCGCAACCACAGGAAGTGCAGCATGGCCCGCCACGACCAGGACTCCCCCATTCGGTCGAGATAGTTCCACGTCAGCACGAACCCGCTGAGGATGAAAAACAGGTCGACACCCTGGGCGCCGCAGTCGAGTACCGGCGCGAGCGCTGAGGAGAAACCCGGGGACGCTTGCTCGAGCAACGGCCGAAAGTGAAACAGCACGACCCACACGGCAGCGACGATGCGCAGTCCGGATAGGGCCTTGATCTCGCCGGTGCGCACAACACTCTCTTCGTGAGGGACTTGGTCAGTTTCGATCGTCCGCCGTGCGGTGCGCCTCCCCGCGACCACGCTCCGGCAGTTCCGCAGGCTACCAGCGAGACGACCCCGACAGCACACTCTGACACGCTGTCAATTCGCTGTGCGGTGACCAAAACTGTTGCTAACCAGGCGCTCTGGATGAATGCGAAATGGATCCCGAGCGTAGGACTGCTGCGCGTCCCGACACGCCCATGGCCAAGTCTTGACTGATTCCAGAAAAGGGGCATGATGGGTGACGTGCATTCGACATCGGATTTCTCGGAGCAGCTGCGGCTGGCAGACCTCCGGGTGACCCGTCCCCGTCTCTCGGTGCTCGAGGCGGTCTGCGCGCACCCGCACGCCGACACCGAGACGATATTTTCCGCCGTACGTGTCGCCCTGCCCGATGTGTCGCGCCAAACGGTGTACGACGTGCTCGCTGCGCTGACCGCCGCGAGGCTGATTCGGCGGATCCAACCGTCCGGCTCGGTGTCCCGCTACGAGTCGCGTGTCGGGGACAACCACCATCACGTCGTGTGCCGCTCATGCGGTGTCATCGCCGACGTCGACTGCGCCGTCGGCGATACGCCATGCCTGACGCCGTCTGATCCGGGCGGCGCGCTCGACGGCTTCGTCCTCGACGAGGCCGAGGTCATCTATTGGGGCCTGTGCCCGGACTGCGCCGCATCACAAGTTTCGCGATCACAACCGTGATCACAGCCCATGTCACCAACCCCTGGAAGGAATGTTGTGTCATCTGATACATCAGACGCAAGGCCGCCGTCACCCGAAAAGCACACGGCGAGCAGCGGAAGTGAGAGTGAAAACCCGGTAATCGACACGCCGAAGCCGAAGGCGCACGCTCCCCGGACCAACCAGGACTGGTGGCCCGACCAGGTCGACGTGTCGAAGCTGCACGCGCGCGGCTCGTTCTCCAACCCATACGGCGCTGATTTCGACTACGCCGAGGAGTTCGCCAAGCTCGACCCAGAGGCCCTCAAAGCCGACGTCATGTCGGTGATCACCACCTCGCAGGACTGGTGGCCGGCCGACTACGGCAGCTATGCCGGTCTGTTCATCCGCATGAGCTGGCACGCCGCGGGCACCTACCGCATCTACGACGGCCGCGGCGGAGGCGGCGAGGGCATGCAGCGCTTCGCACCGCTGAACAGCTGGCCGGACAACGCCAACCTGGACAAGGCGCGTCGTCTGCTGTGGCCGGTCAAGCAGAAGTACGGCAACAAGATCTCCTGGGCCGACCTGCTGGTATTCGCCGGCAATGTGGCGCTGGAGTCGGCCGGTTTCGAGACCTTCGGCTTCGGTTTCGGCCGCCCCGACGTGTGGGAGCCCGTCGAAATCCTCTTCGGCGAAGAGGACGAGTGGCTCGGAACCGACAAGCGCTACTCCGGCGAGCGTGACCTCGCCGAGCCGTACGGTGCCACCACCATGGGCCTGATCTACGTCAATCCTGAAGGCCCGGAAGGCAAACCGGATCCGGTCGCCGCGGCGATCGATATCAAGGAGACCTTCGGCCGGATGGCCATGAACGTCGAGGAGACAGCCGCGCTGATCGTCGGTGGCCACACGCTGGGCAAGACCCACGGCGCCGGTCCGGACGAGGGAATGGGCCCCGAGCCCGAGGGCGCTCCGATCGAGCAGCAGGGCCTCGGCTGGAAGTGCCCGTTCGCTTCGGGCAAGGCCGGCGACACGGTCACCAGTGGGCTCGAGGTGGTCTGGACGGACAAGCCCACGCAGTGGAGCAACCGCTACCTGGAGATCCTGTACGGCCACGAGTGGGAGCTGACCAAGAGCCCGGCGGGCGCCTGGCAGTTCGAGGCCAAGGACGCCGAAGCGATCATCCCGGATCCGTTCGGCGGTCCGAACCGCAAGCCGACGATGCTGGTCACCGATATCTCGATGCGGGAGGATGCCGAATTCGGTGCGATCACCCGTCGCTGGCTCGACCACCCGGAGGAGCTCAACGAGGCATTCGCCAAGGCCTGGTACAAGCTGCTGCATCGCGACATGGGCCCGATCAGCCGCTACGTCGGCCCGTGGATCGCCGAGCCGCAGTTGTGGCAGGACCCGGTTCCTGCCGTCGAGGGCGAACTGATCGACGAGTCCGACATCAAGGCGCTCAAGGCCAAGGTGCTCGACTCCGGGCTGACCGTGCAGCAGTTGGTCAAGACGGCATGGTCGTCTGCAGCCAGCTTCCGCAGCACTGACAAGCGCGGTGGCGCCAACGGTGCCCGGATTCGCCTTGAGCCGCAGAAGAACTGGGAGGCCAACGAGCCGTCCGAGTTGGCCAAGGTGCTGCCGGTGCTGGAAAAGATCCAGCAGGAGTTCAACGGCGCTGGGGGCAAGAACGTGTCGCTGGCCGACCTGATCGTGCTGGGCGGCTCGGCGGCGGTGGAGAAGGCGGCCAAGGACGCCGGCTTCGAGATCGACGTCCACTTCGCGCCGGGCCGCACCGACGCGACGCAAGAGGACACCGATGTGGAGTCGTTCGCGGTGCTCGAGCCGCGGTGGGACGGTTTCCGCAACTTCGTGCGTCCGGGCGAGAAGAATCCGCTGGAGCAGCTGCTGATGGAGAAGGCCGTCTTCCTGGGCGTTACGGCGCCGGAACTGACGGCGCTGGTCGGCGGCCTGCGGGCCCTCAACGTCAACCACGGCGGCAGCAAGCACGGCGTCTTCACCGACAAGCCGGGTGTGTTGACCAACGACTTCTTCGTCAACCTGCTCGACATGAGCACGCAGTGGAAGTCGGGGACGGCGGAGAACGTCTACGAAGGTGTGGACCGCGCGTCGGGTCAGCCGAAGTGGACCGCGACCGCCAATGATCTGGTGTTCGGCTCGAACTCGCAACTGCGGGCGCTCGCCGAGCACTACGCGCAGGAGGACAACCAGCAGAAGTTCGTCGAGGACTTCGTCGCCGCATGGGTCAAGGTCATGAACAACGACCGGTTCGACCTCGCCTGACGGACAATAACGACGTGCAACACCCCGCGGGCTCTGACGGCTCGCGGGGTGTTGTGTTTTCGCCGAGTGGCCGGTTATCGCACGTTTTTGACGCAATACACGCCAATAACTTCCCACTCGGCGGACGAACAGCATGAGAACATCCGCACCGTTCTTGCTCCTGTCGATCCGCGGCGAGGACGAGGCGGCCGACGACGAGTACCGGGCGGTCATGCGCTTCGCCGACCTGGATACAACGGGCGTGCACCGCATCCGCCTCACCCACGAGTCGCTGGGACCCGTTGATCTCGCCGATTGGTCAGGCATCATCCTCGGGGGCGGGCCCTACAACGTCAGTGACGTGCAGGAGTCGAAATCGGCAACGCAACAACGTGTCGAGTCCGAGTTGCTCGCGTTGATCGGCCGCATCGTCCACGAGGACCACCCGTTTCTCGGATGCTGTTACGGCGTGGGTACGTTGGGCACCGTCATCGGGGCAGTTATCGACCGCTCGTATCCGGAACCGGTTGGCGGCATGTCGATCACGGTCACCGACGCGGGTCGCGACGACCCACTTTTCGCCGGGCTGCCCGATGTCTTCGATGCGTACGGAGGCCACAAAGAGGCGGCAACGATGTTGCCGACGAATGCGTTGTGCCTGGCCACGTCGCCGCAATGCCCGGTGCAGGCGTTCCGGGTCAGGGAGAACGTCTACGCGACACAGTTCCATCCTGAACTGGATCTCGACGGCATCAACGTCCGCCTCGACGCCTACAAGAATCACGGTTACTTCGCGCCGGAGTCAGCGCAGCAATTGAAAAACGAAGCGCGGCAATGGAACGTCCGGCATCCGCACACGATTCTGCGACGGTTCATCCAACGGTATTCGCGTCAACCTTGAAACGGACGCGCATAAGTTCGATCGAGGCCGGGAACCCTCGCAACATGGAGACCGTCGAATACGCGCAAGGCCGCTTCGCCGATGTCTACGGCGATCCTGCGCAGCGCACAGTTCTGATGTGGCACGGTGCGCAGGCCGACGCTCGTGGCAGCATGCGTCCGCTGGCCGACCACCTCGCCGGCTACGGCGTCGGCGTCGTGGTCGCCGACTGGAACTCCCACGCCGATGACCGGGGCCGTGCCGATCTCCTGGCCTCGCTGCACTTCGCACGTGAGGCCAGCGCAAGTCCCGACGACATCGTGCTGGTCGGTTGGTCTCTGGGCGGCGCCGCGGCGGCTGGCGTGAACATTCACGCCGGGCTACTAGACGTGCGGGTGGCGCACACGGTGTGCCTGGCCGGTGCATTCATGGTCGTCGAGCCCGTCTCGGCCCGCCCGTTGCCTCGTGATCTGGCCGACTACCGCGAGCGGGCGCCGTTCACGCTGTTGCACGGTGTCGACGACGACGTCATCCCGGTCGCGGCCAGTGGGGAGTTCGCCGCGACGCTCCGCCGGTACGGGTGGCCGGTCGAGGTGGTGGAACTACCGACCGATCACGCGGCGATCGCCGGCGCAGAATACGACCCGACCGCAGACCGCTATTCAGCGGCACACGATCCGGCCGCTCTCTCGATCGCCGCCGACGTGGCAGGACGAATAGCCGCGATGGCAACGAGATCCAACGCTTGACCTCAACAATGGTTGAGGAAGCAGGGTGGAGTCATGACGACTTTGACCAGGATCCGTGATGATCTCTTTCAGACGCGAATGGACTCACCGTTCCCGGGCTTGACCACACACGCCTACCTGTGGCGACGGCCGACCGGGAATGTGTTGTTTTACTCTCCCGCCAGTGGGGCTGACTTCGATGCGATCGACGCTCTGGGCGGGGTGAGCGCCCAGTATCTGTCTCACCTCGACGAGGCGGGCCCTAACCTCGCCCGAATCGCCGAGCGTTTCGGCTCTCAGCTGCACGCTCCCGCAGCCGAACTGGAGGCAATTGCCGAACACGGCCGTGTCGACGTGCCGCTGGATGCGGTCAGGCATGTCGATAGCAACGATGTGGAAGTGCTTCCCACGCCTGGACATTCGCCGGGTAGTACCTGCTATTTGGTCACGGGTGCCGAACGGTACCTCTTCACCGGCGACACCATCTTTCCCGCCGGCGATGGCACGTGGTCGACGTTCGTCGTGCCGGGTCGCGGTGATGCGGCTGCTATGCGAGACAGCATCAAGCTGCTCGGTACCGTCGAGCCCGACATCGTGATTTCCAGCGCGTTCGCCGGCCAGACCCCGGTCGAAACCGTCGACTCTGCACGGTGGTCGGAGATCGTCGAACAGGCGCTGGCGAGCGTGGACGCGTAGGTCAGCAGCATTTGCCTGGGCTATGCCCCTGCTCCGCGTAGGTATCGTTCCAGCGCCACCACTCATACGGTGGGCTTTGCGGATAACCCTCGGGTGAGTCTTCCCAAACTTCCTGTCGGCCAAGCGCCGTCATGTCGAGCAGGTTCCAGGTGCCCACGAAGACCTCGTCGCCGCGTCCACTGATCATGTAGGTACGGAAGATTCGGTCGTTCTCGTCACGGATGAACGCGTTGGTGCCGTGCCACAGGTCGACGCCGAAGTCGTTGTCGAAGGTGTCAGTGATGCTGAACCACGGGTGGCGCCAGCCCATCTTCGCCTTCATCCGCTCCAGATCGGGTTGGGTGGCGCGGGACACGTAGACGAATGTGGTGTCGCGCGCGTTGAGGTGCGCAAGGTTCGGAACGTGATCGGCCATCAACGAGCAACCCACACAACCGTGTTCGGGCCAGCCTGGGTGCCCGGGAACGTCGTCGCCGCCGGTGCCGGGTTCGATGAAGGCGCGATAGATGATGAGCTGACGACGGCCGTCGAAGAGGTCGAGCAGGCTCAGCTTGCCGTCGGGTCCGTCGAACACGTAGTCCTTTTCGACGAGTGTCCATGGCATGCGACGTCGTTGGGCGGCCAGCGCGTCGCGAGCGCGTTGCACCTCTTTTTCTTTGGTCAGCATGTCGTTCAGCGCCGCGTGCCACTCCCCCGCCGACACGATCGGTGGTGTCTTCATCGCTTCTCTCCCTTCCTATTTCGCTGCCAGCTCATCGGAGCGACCGGCCTGCAGCCGAGACCACTGGGCGATCGGGCGTCCGTCCTTACGCATAGGCTGGCGGTCGTCGCCGAGCGGGAATATCGGCCAGTTACTCGGCGAGTCCTCCCACTCCTCCTGACGCCCATACACGGTGAGATCCATCAGCGCGAGGCTGTAATCCATCACCTCCACGCCGCGGTAATTCGTCCAGTAGGTTTCGAACACGCGGTCACCGTCGCGCAAGTAGCAGACGAGGTGCATCAGGCCCTTCTGGCGTCCGACGAGCAAGGCGTCAAGGGATTCTTGCGCCGAATACCACGGCATCTCCCAGCCCATGAAATCGCGGTAACGGCGACTCTCGTCGTACGGGCCCTGGCAGAACACCGCGTAGGTGATGTCGCGCGAATGCAGATACGACAGCTCGGCGACGTGCGTGGTGCACCATGTGCAGCCCTCGCATTGTTCGGCCGCGGAATGACCTGTGTGCCACATGAAGTAGTACGCGATCAGTTGGCGGCGCCCCTCGAACGCGTCAAGCAGCGTGACCGTCCCGTTCGCCCCGACGAGGCTCGTTGTGCCGTCGATCTCAACCATGGGTAGCCGGCGACGGGCGGCCGCGACCGCATCGCCGTGCCGGGTGTGCGCTTTCTCGCGGATCCGAAGCGCGTCGATCTCTGCCTGCCACATCGCCCGGTCGACCACCTTGGGTATCCCCGTCACGACTCTTCCAGGGCAGTCTTGAGGTTCGACAACTTCCACGGCCAACCACCGGAGATCAGTCCGCGCACAGTGCTTTCCGGCGGGAAGTCATCATGGACGACGGTCAGCTTCACCTGGCCATCGTCGACCGGCTCGATATCGAAGGACACCTTGGATCGCCGTTCGGTCGCGGCTTTGGCGATGACGTCCGCATCGAGGCCCAGTGAGCTGAGTTCGGGCACGAAGGTGTGAAAAGTGAACGCGAGCCTGCGATACGGCTCCGACTCGAGGATTACCTGATCCGAGCTTTCGATCTCGAGGCCGCTGCAGTCCTGCCACACATACGTCGACCCCTTCTCGAAGTCCGAGACGACGGCGTGGCCCATGTAGCGGTTTGAGAATGCCGGGTCGGTGATGGCCTGCCATAGCTTTTCGGGTGTAGTGCGGATGTAGGTCGTGTAGACGAAATCGGCGCTATTGCTCATCGGTTCGGTCTCCAATGCTGTTTTGAGGTCGGCGAGCGTCTGTACTCGCGCGCGGTCGTATTGATTGATCCAGCGGTCGGCGATGGCATTGATCGGTTCGGCGTTGAGGTAGTGCAGCTTTTCTCTCCCCCGCCACACCGTCGTGACGAGGTTGGCCGCCTCCAGCACCGCAAGGTGCTTGCTGACCGACTGCCGCGCCATCGAAAGCTCCGCGCAAAGATCGCGCAGAGTCTGCCCGGTGCGTGCGTTGAGGCTGTCGAGCAGCAGGCGCCGACTGGGGTCTGCCAGCGCTTTGAATACCTCATTTGTCTCTGTCATAACCGATTTATGCAGCTGCCTGGCTGCATATCCACCATAGGCAGCCTTGCGGCTGCATGTCAATGGTCGGGCGCGTTCCGCAGGCCAAAATCTGTCGGACCCTTCTGTTTTGATGGGGTTATGTCTTCGACCGCCTCACTTGATGCTCCGGTGGTGCGTCCGAAGGACCGTTTGGAGGTGTTGTTCGGCGAGCTGGGTGAGTTGATGGGTCAGCGCAATGCCATCGATGGGCGCATCGTGGACATCGTGGCCGAGATGGATCACGGCAATCTGGTCGGGATCACCGGTGCCCGGTCAGTGGCGGCGCTGGTGGCGTGGAAGACCGGAAGCTCGGAGCGAAATGCCCACAAGATCGCCACCATCGCCCACCGGCTGCCCGAGTTTCCGCGCTGCGTGGCCGGCCTGCGCGAAGGGCGACTGTCCCTGGATCAGGTCGGCATCATCGCCGAGAAAGCCGCCACCGGATCTGATGAGCACTACGTGGCGCTGGCCGAAGTCGCCACCGTCAACCAACTCAACACCGCACTCAAGCTGGAACCGCGCCCCGAACCCGAACCCGACCCCTACGCCGACCCGGTGCCGGAACGTTCGGTCACCAAGACCAGCGACGAGCAGTCCACCACCTGGAAGATCAAACTGGGCCCGGTGGACGCGGCCACCTTCGATGCGGCCTTGCAGTCACATCTGGATGCGTTGATCGCCGAGTGGAAACGTGACCATGACAACGGCGACCACTGCGCAGAGTTCTCGCCGCCGTTGCCGACCACCGGTGATGCGTTCATGAGTCTGGTCGAAGCTGGGTGGGACGCTGACGCGGTCCGTCGGCCCCACGGGCAGCGCACCACCGTGGTGGTGCACCTGGACGTCAAAGACCGTGTCGCAGGGTTGCATCTGGGGCCGCTGCTGTCCGACGCTGAGCGCCGATACCTGACGTGTGACGCCACCTGCGAGGTGTGGTTTCACCGCGACGGGCAACCCATCGGCGCCGGGCGCAGCACCCGCACGATCAACCGTCGGTTGCGTCGTGCGCTGGAGTTTCGCCACCCCACGTGTGCGGTGCCCGGTTGCGGGGCCACCCGCGGTTTGCACGCCCACCACATTGACCATTGGGAAGACGGCGGGCCCACCGAACTGCACAACCTGGTGCTGCTCTGTCCTTACCATCACCGGCTGCATCACCGCGGCGTCATTACCATCACCGGACCACCCGAGAACCTCACTGTCACCGACAGTGACGGCCAAGAACTCAGCGCCGGATCGCTTGCCCGACCACCGAATCGACCCCCACCCGACGTGGCCCCCTACCGCGGACCCCTCGGCGAACACGCCCAGTGGAAGTGGTACGACCCCTTCCAACCAAAACCACCGACCGTCAACTAATCTCGCGCAGAGGTTGGCAACGACCGGTGATGACTATCTCTAACCGTTGAGCTCGTCGAAGCGAGCGAGTGCCTGATCGCGTTGGTCGAGATCGAAGGCCTCCATGCGCGTGAGGTGGGACCCGTTGAAGACGAGGATGATCACGGCCGGTAGCTCGATTTCGGCACCCTCGACTGTCGAGCCCTTGACGACGATGTTGGTCACGACGCCAATGGCGGAGTACACGGGGACGTCGGCGACCACCACGCGTAGGTCGGGGATCAGCGAGGCCATCATGCGGAGTGACGACCAGTGGTCGGCAATTTCGTCTCCAGTCGCCAACTGTCGGTGATTCACGTAGGCGGCGTCGGCTTCAATTGCGGCGAGCCCGTCCCAATCATGGCGGTTGGCGCACTCGAAAAGCCGGCTCATGGCCTCGATGACCTCTGGGTGCTCGACCTCTCCCGATGCGATCCACCGATTGGTGAGCTCAGCGAAGGCCCCGTTGATGTCGTCGGGATCGAAAATCACGAAGGCAGAGATCAATCCGCCGTCGGTGACTTCAGCGAGAACCAAAGCCTCTACAACAACCGGACGGTCGACTTCGCTGTGGTCGCGGAACATCGCGCGGCATAAGAGCAGATGCGTTCCCCTGACGGCGATGCATTCGATTTCTTCCTGCCAACCCGTACCCGCCTCAAGGACTATCGCGCGCGCGTAGTCCGGCTTGATTGGCCCCACGTCACGCAGCCCTTTTCGCCGATCCTCGTATCGGCCGTCGTCGTCGAAAAGGGAAAGATAGCTGTCGATGTCGCGACGGTTGAAAGCGTCCACCACGCGGGCGAGGACCGCCGTTACTGCATTCTCCAGCAGCGATGCCGACGCGCTGAGTTCATGGAACGTCGCGAGCGCAACGTCGAGGTCTGCCTCCTCGAATAGCTCGCAGCGGTTAATGAGGTCACCTTCGAACATCACGATGATGATCTCTCGCCATTCGGCGTCGAACCCCCCGTACGAAGTCGCATATACCCTATGGCTGACGACAGCGCCCCGGTTGGTCAGCCGGTGCACCGCCTCGATGTAGATCGCAGCTCGCACAGTGAGGTCTCTGCCGGCACGAAGGTATGCGGCAAGGTCGCCCGGCGCGAACGCTGTCCCCCGGCGGTGGTCGATGCTGACCCAGTTCAACGTAGTCGACGCCAGCTCTTGTCGGTTGATCGCAGCGTAGCCACGGGCTAGCGCTGACCACGTACGCGAGTGCGCCGCTGCTTCACCCGCGAGGTACCGGGCGTCGAGCTCCTCGAAGGCGGCGTCGAGGTCATTGGGGTCGAACATGACGCGTGCCACGATTTCGTTGTCGGTGTTGATCTCGATGACGCCGATGCCCTCGGTTTGGAGTTGGTCGTCGGCCGAGGCACAGAAATGACTAAGGACGAGGTGCTTTCCCCGTGTCGCAATCGGGATCGACGTAATGCTCACGCCCCCGAGCTCGGCCATCGCCTGAGAGCTTGTGATCTCGCCGCCTCGCCCTCTTCGGACACCGCTGTTCACCACACGACGACGGTCGTCGCTCGCGAAGTCGTCGACCAGCAACTCCGCCATGGCGTCCCAATTGCGGTTCGCAAAGTACGCGTTGAAGCGCTCGACTACCTGGTTTGCCGCGCTTTCCAACCGCGGTGTGTGCGCGTGTAGTTCGTCGAAGCGCGCGAGCGCGGCGTCGAGGTCTGTCTCGTCGAATAGCTCGATGCGGTTGATCCGGTCGCCCTCGATAGTTGCAACGCAAATCTCGCGCCATTCGGCCTCGAACCCGTGTTGCGACGTCCCGTTGACCGCCTGAGTGAAGACCGCCCCAAAGTTGCTCAGCCGATGCACAGCCTCGGCGTAGGCGATCACGTCCGGCGCGAGGTCCCACGTGGCACGTATGTATGCGGTCAGGTCGCCGGGCGCGAACGCTCTTGCTCGCCGGTGATCGATGCTCACGAAGTCCGGTGTGAACTCGGGAATTTCGCGCCTGTTAGTTGCGGCAAAGGCCTGCGCCATTACCGACCATGTGTGCGCATAATCGGCCGCTTCGCCAGCGAGGTATCGCGCATCGAGCTCCTCGAACGCAGAGTCGAGGTCAGCGGGGTCGAACACGACGCCCGCTGCGATCCGGTTGTCGGCGTCAATCTCGACGATGCTGAGTACGTCGGCGGTGAATTCACCGCGGCGGACAGACGAACGGACGCAGGTGAGGGCGAGGCGCTCCCCACGCGTCGTGATGACGGTTGGCGTCATGCTCTCGACCCCGACCTCAGCGGTCGCCTGCATGCTCGCGATTAGGGCATCGCGACCATGCTGGACGCCAGCATTCACGACTCGACGACGATCGTCGCCGAATACGTCTGGGGCTAGTATTTCGGCCATGGCTGCCCAGTCGCGGGCCGCGAAATGTGTCAACAAGCGCTCGTACGTTCGGCTCACCGCGTTTTCGAGCCGCCCAGTCGGACAACTGAGTTCATCGAATCTCGCGAGTGCGGCGTCGAGGTCTGCCTCATCGAATAGCTCACAGCGGTTGATTTGGTCGCCGTCGACAGTAAGAAGTTGAATCATCTGCCACTCGGCGTCAAAGCCTTCGGGCGAAGTCCCGTGCGACGTATTTGCGACGACCGCTCCGTGATCGCTAAGCCGATGCACGGTGTCCAAATAGATTTTTAGGTCCGGGGTGAGGTCCCGCACGGCATGCATGGATGCGGCAAGAACGCTGGGCGCGAAGGGGGTGTGTCGTCGGTGATCGAAAAAGGCCCAGTCGGTCGCGAAATGCTCGCGTCGGTTGAATGCGGCGAATGTCTGCGCGATGACGGACCACGTTCGCGCATGAGCTGCCGCTTCCCCGGTGAGGTACCGAGTCTCGAGTTCCTTGAACGCATCATCGATGTCATCCATATCGAACAGGACGATCGACCTGATCCGGTCGTCTAGACCGACCTCAACGATCTGAACAAGATCAATCTGCGCCCCCTCGGGGCGTTGGTCGTCGGCCCCATAGTGAATATGGCGCAGCGTAAGGAGCTCGCCACGGGTCGCAATCGCGGTCGGGGTGACTCGAGTAAGACCGATCTCCTTACCAACCCGCAGATCTTCGATAACGACGTCTCGACCGTGCCGAAGGCCAGCGTTTACCACGCGACGACGATCATCGATTGAGATGTCGTCGGACATCAGGCCAGCCATCGCGTTCCAGTCCGCGACTGTGATGAGGGCCTGGCAGCGTGCTTCCAGGCGGCTCGCTGCGTTCTCCAGCCGTGGCATCGGCCGATTGAGTTCGTCGAATCTTGCGAGCGCTGTGTCCAGGTCCGCCTCGTCGAACAGCTCGGAGCGGCTGAGCATTTCGCCATCCACCGTCAGCAAGTGGATCTCCCGCCACTCGGCGTCGAAACCCACTTGTGAGATCCCTTGCGTCACATCGGTAACGACCGCGCCGAGCTTGCTCAGTCGATGCACCGCTGCGATATGGCTCTTTGTGTCAGGCGAGTCGTCCCACGCGGCTCGGATATACGCGATGAAGTCACCGGGGGCGAATGCTGCTCCACGACGGTGGTCAATGTTGACCCAGTCTGGCGTCGTCGCGGCGAGCTCGCGCCGGTTGAACGCGGCGTAGGCCTCCGCGATTACCGACCACGTGCGGGCATGCGGGGCGCCTTCGCCGGCCAGGTAGCGGGCATCGAGCTCCGCGAAGGCGGCATCGATGTCGTCGACGTCGAAAAGTATGCGGATTGCCATCCGGCTATCGGCGCTGATCTCGACGATGCCGAGCATCTCGGTGTGGAAAGCATCCGGCCGATGGTCTCTCCCCGAGAGGCGGATACGCACCAGGGCGAGACGTTGGCCGCGGATGGCGACCACGGTCGATGTCCCGTTCTTGGTCCCGAGGTCGGCGGTCGCCCGCATGTCCGCGATTTTGGCGTCTCGACCGTGTCGAATACCGGCGTTCACTACCCGGCGACGATCGTCTGCGAAAATTTCGTCGGCCAGCACCTGGCCCATTGCAGCCCAGTCGCGGGCCGCGAAGTACGCCTGGAAGCGTTCTTCCACCTTGGTTGCGGTGTTTTCCAACCGCGGCACCGGCCGGCTGAGTTCGTCGAACCTGGCACGCGCGGCATCGAGGTCTGCCTCGTCGAAGAGTTCGGAGCGG
Source organism: Mycolicibacterium tusciae JS617 (assembly GCF_000243415.2). The sequence goes on along the minus strand of NZ_KI912270.1, from coordinate 1,026,541 downwards.
CTGACCTTGTTGTCGTCGACTGTCGTAACAGCGATCTCCCGCCACTCCGCGTCGAAGCCTTCTCGTGACGTCCCTTGCGATGCGCCGGTTGTGACCGCACCGATTTCACTCAGCCGGTGTACGGCCTGGATGTAGATTCGTGCGTCAGGCGTGTCGTCCCAGGCGGCGCGGATAAATGCTTTCAAGTCGCCGGAAGCGACAGTTGTCCCGCGCCGGTGGTCGACGTTCACCCAGCCCGGCGTCGTTGGCAAGGGCTCGCGCCGATTGAAGGCGGCATAGGCCCCCATGATGACCGACCAGGTGTTTGCGTAGGGCGCGGCTTCGCCTGCGGCATAACGTGAATCGAGTTCCTCGAACGCAGCGTCGATGTCGTCGAGGTCAAACCCCACCCGCGTCGCGATCATGTTGTCTGCGTTGATCTCGACGATGCCGAGCACCTCCAACTGGAACGCGTCGACCCCTTGCTCTTCGATGGAGAAGCGATTGCGAGTGAGGGCTAGGCGCTCCCCTCGGGTCGCGATGACGGTCGATATTGCGTTGATCGAACCGAGACCCGCGGTCGCCCGGACATTTTCAATCTCAGCATCTCGGCCGTATCGGATTCCGGCGCCCAATCCACGGCGATCGTCATGGAGCATGTCCACAGCGAGAATCCCTGCCAGAGCGTCCCATTCATGGGCCGCGAAGTGCGCTAGGAAGCGGTCGTACATTTGGCTCGCCGCATTCTCCAGCCGTGGCACCGGCCGACTGAGTTCGTCGAACCGCGCAAGCGCGGCGTCGAGGTCTGCCTCGTCGAAAAGCTCGCTACGGTTGATCCGACCGCCGTCGATCGTCGAGACGGCAATCCCACGCCACTCGGCCCCGAAGCCCTGTAGCGAGGTACCGCTCGTGTGGTAAGTGACGACTGCGCCGAGGTCATTCAATCGATGCGCCGCCTCGATGTGAATCCTCACGTCCGGCGTTTGGTCCCATGTCGCCCGGATGTACGCGGCTTTGTCACCTGGCGCGACGGCTGTCACCCTCCGGTGGTCGACGTTCACCACGTTGGGCGTCCAGGCCGGGGGCTCGTGCTTGTTAAAGGCCGCGACATTCCCCACGATGACCGACCATGTCTGCGCATGCGGGGCCGCCTCGCGAGCGACGAAGCGAGCGTCGAGCTCGGCAAAGGCGGCGTCGATGTCGTCGATGTCGAACGTGACCATCCCCGCAATCCGCTCGTCGCCGTCGATCTCGACTATCTGTAGAAGATCTACGTTGAACGCGTCGGGCTCCGTGTCGCTGACGGAGTATCGAACACGAGCGAGGACCAGCCGTTCTCCACGGATCGCATAGACGATTGACGTCGCATCTGGGATGCCCAATTCGGCACCGGCTCGGAAGCTTTCGACCACCGCATCTGGACCGTGCAGATCGACATTCACCAGCGGGCGATGGTCGTCGCCGTGAAAGTCGTCGGCCAGCAAGTCACCCATCGCGGCCCAGTCGCGGGCCGCGAAGGACGCGCGGAGATGGTCGGACACTCGGCTCGCCGCATTCTCCAGTCGCGGCATCGGACAATTGAGTGCGTCGAACTTGGCGAGCGCAGCGTCGAGGTCGGCCTCGTCGAATATCTCGGCGCGGCTTACCACGTCGCCTTCGACGGTCATGATCTCAACCAACCGCCACTCTGCATCGAAGCCCTCCTGTGAGGTCCCTTTCATCACCTGCGTGAAGACCGCTCCGAGCTCGCTCAGCCGATGTACCGCCTCGATGCGAAAGCTCATGTCCGGAACCTGATCCCAAGACGCACGGAGGTATGCGATGAGGTCGCCGGGCGCAAACGGTGCCCCCTGGCGGTGATCGATGTTGACCCAATCCGCCGTTGTGGGCGACAGCTCATGCCGGTTGAGTGCGGTGTAGACATCCGTGATGACCGACATTGTTTGAGCGTGCGGCGCCGCCTCGCCGGCGAGGTATCGGGCGTCGAGTTCAGCGATCGCGGCGTTGACGTCTTCGACGTCAAGCACCGCCACATCTGCGAACCGTTCGTCGGCGTCAGTCTCGATAACCTGAAGCACATCGAGTTGGCTCGCTTCCGGGTCGTGGCCCGAGGCACGAAGATGCATGAGAGCAAGCCGGTCGCCCCGGGTCGCAATAACGGCCGACGACAGATTCGCCCACAACCCGACATCGACGGCCGCGCGCATGTCTTCGATCGCATCATCCCGACCACGTCGCACACCCGAATTCACAGTTCGACGACGATCTTCAAGGCAATAGCCTTCGGCGAACAGGTCCGCTATGACGTCCCAGTCGCGGTCCCCGAACGACGCCAGGAAGCGCTCGCACAGTTGGCTGGCCGGGTTTTCCAGCCGTGGCGCCGGACGGCTGAGTTCGTCGAACTTCGCGAGCGCGGCGTCGAGATCGCCCTCCTCGAACGTCTCGCTGCGACTGATCAGGTCGCCGTCGACCACGATGACGTTGATCATCCGCCACTCGGCGTCGAAGCCCTCCTTGGAGGTTCCGGCACCCACATGGGTCACGACCGCGCCGAGGTCGGTCACCCGATGTACAGCCTCCAGGTACGTCCTGATGTTCGCGAACTCGTCGAACGTATTGCGGAGATACGGGACTAACTCGCCTGATTCGATCATCGCGACTCGTCGGTGGTCGATGTTCGCCACGTCCGGCGCCGTCGCCGCAAGTTCGCCGCGATTGGCTGCGGCATACCCCTGGGTGATGGCCGACCACGTGCGCGCGTAGTCGGCGGCTTCGCCGGCAAGGTATCGGGCGTCGAGCTCGGCGAAGGCGGCGTCGATGTCTTCGGGGTCGAACACGACGACTGCCGCCATCCGCTCGTCGGCATCGATCTCGGCGACCGCGAGCAACTCGATGCGGAATGCGTCGGGTCGTCGGTCGGCTCCCGAGAACCGGTAATGGCTTAGGGCGAGGCGCTGCCCACGGACCGCAACGACGGTCGATGCCACGTTCTCGGATCCGACAGCGGCGTATGCATGCACCGTGAGTTCGGCATCTCGACCATGTTGATTTCCCGCGTTCACGACTCGGCGCCGATCTTCGATGGAGGTGCCGTCCGACAGTATCTCGGCCATTGCGTCCCAGTCGCGGGCGGCGAAGCACGCCTGAAAGCGCTTGTCCACTTGGCTTGCAGCATTCTCCAGCTGTGGCGCCGGCCGGCTGAGCTCGTCGAACCGTGCGAGCGCGGCGTCGAGGTCTGTCTCCTCGAAAAGCTCGCAGCGGTCGATCAGGGCGCCGTCGACCGTATAGAGGTTGATCGTTCGCCACTCGGCATCGAAGCGCTCGTGCGTCGTCCCTTTCAGCACCTGCGTCAAGACCGCTCCACGGTCGCTGAGCCGATGCACAGCCTCGATGTGGATGCGGAGGTCCTGCTCGAGATCGGCCCACGCGGCGGAGATGTACGCAGTCATGTCGCCGGGCGCGAAGGATGTTCCCCGGCGATGGTCTACATTCACCCAGTCCGGCGTCGTTGCCGGCAGTCCCCGCCGGTTTAGGACGGCGTAGGCATGTGTCATGACTGACCACGTGTGGGAGTGAGGGCCGGCCTCGCCAGCGAGGTAGCGGACATCGAGTTCTGCGACTGCAGCGTCGATGTCGTCGAGATCGAATGCCACGTACCCCACAACTCTTCCGTCGGCGTCGATCTCAGCGATGCGAAGTAGCTCGACGAAATATGCCTCGCTGCCGCTGCTCTCGCCCCGGACACGCCCCAGAACAAGACGCTCTCCACGGATTGCAATGACATCCGAGGCGATGTTCGTCACCCCGAGGTCGGCGATGGTCTTCAACTCTGCAATGGCTTCGCCGCGGCCGGCGTCCACTCGGCTGAGGCCCCGCCGCCGATCGTCTAGTCGGATGTCATCGATGAACAGGGCGGCGATGTCGTCCCAGCGACTGTCGGCGACGAGCGTGTTGACCTGATGATCAACACGACTCGCGGAGTTGTCCAGCGCTGGTCGCGAATTTGGTCCGTCGAGCCGGGCGTGCCTGGCGTCGAGTTCGGCCATCGCGGTGTCCATGTCATCGACGTCGAACCAGATCTGCAGCGCGATCCGGCCCTCCTGGTTGAGGCCGTATAACTGAAGCAACTCGTCCCGCGGCGCGCCAGGACTCTGATCGTCGGGACCCACCTTCAGCGAGGTGAGGGCCACACGCTCGCCTCGAATCGCGACAACGTCGTGGCGGTACCGCACCGCGCCCAGCATTTCGCGAAATCGCTTTGCCTCAGCTGCCCACTCGCTGAAGGGAAGATCGTGGGGAACTTGGCCAACGACCCGCCGACGGCTCTCCACTGACACGACCGCCGCCACGTGCTGCTCGACCTCGTCCCAGGCCACTCGGTCGTAGGCATCGTCGAGCGCACGAAGCACACGCACACACTCGTTTTCTGTCACACCTGCAGGCGCGTCTTTCAACCGCGCGTGCTGCGCATCGAGTTCGGCCATCGCGGCGTCAAAGTCTTCGATGTCGAACACGACCTGCAGTGCGATCCGACCCTGCTCGTCGACACCGACTACCTGGAGCATTTCGTCCTGTGGCGCCCCGGAACTCAGGTCGGCAGTGCCGACCGTCAGCCGTGTGAGGGCAAGACGTTCGCCATGCACCGCGATGGGAACGAACTGGTATTTCACGATGCCCGTTTCCAGGAAGTGGCTCATCTGGTACGAGTACTCGCCTGATGGAAGGTCCATTCGCGGATAGCCGACGATCTTCCGATGACTCTCGACCGAGACGTCCGAAGCAAACAGCTGCTCTGCCTCGTCCCAAGCCTCGCGGGCGGCTGCGTCATTGAGCCTTGCGAGCGCTCGTACGCACGCGTTGTCGAATTGCACAACGGGTATGTCGGGTTGAGCCGCGGCGGTCGGAACTTCGCGGCCGTCAAGGAGCCGGCGCGCCTTCTCCGCAAGTGCCGCAGCCCCTTTCAGCTCGTAGAGGCCGACCGCCTTCTCGGCCGCGGCACGCGCCCCTGCGGCATCGCCAGAGATGTCCAACACCGTCGCCATCGCGAGGCAGGCATCGCCGTGATCGACCAAAAGGTCGGTGCGCTCCGCCCACGTGACAGCCTCCGCGGCCACCCGCCGCGCCTCGTCATGTGCACCGCCGCGCGCCAGCAGTTGCGCCCGAACAGTCCGCCACGCGATCGAGGCCTTCAACGCGTGGCCAGAGAGATCCTCACTCTCCGTGCATAGTTCGTCGGCGTCGGCATCTCTGCCGAGGGCGAGACACGCTCGAGCTAATAACGCAGCGGTCTCGGCCGTGTCCGCCTCCAGGCCCATACGGCGAAAACCGTTGTAGGCCCGCCGCAGATGCGGCTCGGCGGAAGCGGGATCGTCGGCCACCATTTCGACGATGCCTGCAAATTGCTCAACCTCGAGTAGCGCGTGCCGCATGCCCAGCTCGGTCAGTGAGCGCCTGGCAGAGTCGATCAGCTGACGACCCGCGGCGGCACGCCCTCGAAATGCATCCAGTACGCCCTGGCACCGCGTCGACGTCGCCTCCACGACCGGTGATCCCGTCGTGATGCGAAGCAGCCGAACGACGTCAAGACAACGCCCGCCCGCGCGCGGAACCGGGTTCGGTCCCCACAGAGCCGCCAGCGGAGCGCCCGCGAGCACGGCGTTCACTCGGCGATGCTCGCCAGCACGTCGTGCCGCAGTAAGCGCTTGATCCAACGCGGTTTCGCAGTCGCCGATCCGGCCGAGACGGGCAAGGCACCCGGCCCGAACCGTGTGAGCCTTGGCCTCCCCTGCGGCGTCGTCAAGGCCGGCGAGTTCCTCGGCCGCCGAGCCCAACGCGGTCTCGATTTCGTCCAGCCGCTCGGGGTCGGTGAGCATCGACAGCTGACCGTCGAAGCATGTACCCCAGGCCGCTAGTCGCGCGGAATCGGCTGCGGCGTTTTGTAACTGCGAGACCGCGCCTCCTGCTGAGCCCACGTCACCTGCGGCCAGCAGCGCCTCACAACGAGCGACCAAGAGTTCGGCTTGCAGGTCGGTACGGTCGGGCAAGTCGTCGTCGAGTTCGTCTAGAGCGTGCAATGCCTTGTCGTAGAGGTCGGCCGCGCCTTCGTACGCCAGGCGCGCCATCGCCTGATCCGCCGCGCGTCGGCAGTAGTCGACAGCCTTGGCCGCGTTGCCCGCCCACGCGCATTCGAAGTAGTGGTAAGCCAATTCGGCGAGCAGTTCATCGTCCGCGCCCTGCTCCACCTCGAGGCTCGCGGCGATCCGTTGATGCAGCCGCATGCGCCGCACCGATGCCAACTCGGCCAGCAGCGACTGCCGGACGATGGCGTGGTTGAACCGGTAACGACCGCCCGGTTCTTCAATGACGATGCCGGCCTTGGACGCTTGGTCGAATGCGTCGACGAGGTCTTCGCCGACCACACGCTCGACCAGGTCGACTGCAAACCTGCTGCCGACGACCGCAGCCGCCGCAAGAGCCTTGTTGGTTTCCGCGGGGAGCCGAGAAAGCCTGCGGCTCACCGCTTCCCGGACGCCCTGTGGCAGGGTGCTCGGATCCCAATGGCCGCCGCTTTCGTCCACGTGGCGCAGGGCCTCGATCAGGAAGAACGGATTGCCGCCCGTCACCGACGCCAACGCGCGGGCAAGCTCCTCGTCGTCGTAGCCGGCTTCGGCAACATAGGCGGTGACGTCGTCCTCGTCGAGGCCGTTGAGCTGAATGCGATTCGCGGAGCCAGAACCAGCACTGCGGTGCAGGTCGGCGAGCATCGCCGCCAGGGGGTGTGAGCGGTCGAGGTCGGTGCTGCGGTACGTCCCGACGATCTGCACACGGGCGTGCTCTCCGAACCGCAGAAGATGCCGCAGTAGCAGCAGTGTCGGCTTGGCCGCCCAGTGGAGATCGTCGAGAACCAGCACGACAGGTGCACTCGCGGAGGCGATTCCCAGCAGCGCGACGACGGCGTCGAACAGCGCGTAGCGCTCGGTGTCCGCGTCGGCGCGGGATGGCGCTGTCAGATCTGGTAGCACCTCGGTCAATCCGGGAACCAGTGCAAGAAGTGCTTCGACTCCTCGCAACCCGCGCAGCCGGTTGGCGCCGACGCAGGGCACCAGCGAGCGCAACGCCTCCGCGAATGGCTGGTATGGCGCGCCGAGGTCCTCGTCACAGCGGCCGTAAAGAACGACGGCTCCCTGCTCGTAGGCCTGCCGTGTCCATTCACCGGCCAACCGCGTCTTGCCCACGCCGGGTTCGCCGGCGATCAGCACAGCGCTCGTGCCGGCATCGAGTGTTAGTTGCCATCCGGCGAGAAGTCGTTCGAGTTCGGAGACGCGCCCGACGAACGGCCCTGGTCCGGCGAGCACCGCAGGCAGGTCGGGGCGCTCCATCGGTGGTGCATCGGCGGTGGACGCAGAAGGGTATTCGGTGGTCTCCAGTCGCAGTTCGAACACATGCTCGGGGCGAGCAAGATTCTTCAGGTGACGCGATCCCAGATCGATAAGGAGGACGTCGTCCGAAAGCGTGTCGATGACGAGCTCTGCCGTCGCGCCCGAACACAGGATCTGCCCGCCGGCGGCCAACGAGCGCAGGCGCGCGGCACGGTTCACCGCCCGGCCGAAGTAGTCGCCATCGCGCAACTCAACCTCGCCGCTGTGCAGTGCCACTCGGATGCGCATCGGCTCCGACAGCACCCACGGTTCGTGACGGATCGCTTCCTGCAATTCGATCGCGGCGGCGGCCGCCCCCGACGGTCGGTCGAAGACCGAGAACGTCGCATCACCCTCGCCGCGGGTCTTGATGAGCCGCCCTCCCCGGGACGTGACGACCTGCTCGACGATCTCGTCGTGGCGTGCGAGAGCCACCGCCATGGCGTTGGCTTGGGCCTCCCACGCGGCGGTTGACCCCTCGATGTCGGTGAGCAGGAAGGTCACCGCCTTCGTGACTGTCGAAAGATGCTGTGACACAGGTATTTCGAGTGCATCATCCTGGGAGACGATCGCGGCTTCCAGTCGGCGTAGGCTCGGTCCCGGGTCGACGCCCAACTCGTCGGCGAGCAGCGACCGTGCGCGTTGATAGGCAGCGAGCGCTTCACCCTGCCTTCCCGCGCGGTAAAGGGCGAGCATCAGCTGTCCCCAGCGCCTCTCGCGCAGCGGCGCATCGGCGATCGCGGCCTCCAGTTCGCCAATGATCTCTGCAGCGCGACCCGTCGCAAGCAGCGCATCGGCTCGGTCTTCCACCAGTGCGGCGTGACCTTCGACCCAGCGCGTCTTCTCTGGTACGCCGCGTGGGCCATCGGGCAGTTCCGGAATGCCGCGCCAGAGCGATAGCGCCTCGTCGAAATGGACCACCGCCTGGCTGATGTCGCCAGAGGCGGCAGCGGCGCGGCCCATCTTGGCGGCCAGCTTGTACCGGGTGGCATCAACCTCGGTCGTGCTCAGGGTCCACCCCGTGCCTGCGGTCAACACGAAGCCGTCGCCCAGGACGCGACGCAGCGACGAGATGTGGGTCTGCAGAGCCTTGGCGACGGTGCGCGGCGGATCATCGCCCCAGAGGAGTTCGACGAGCGTGTCGGCCGATACGACCGAATCGCCGTGGAGGCCGAGCATCGTGAGGATTGCGCGGGGTTTGGCGCCGGGGATCGAGACCGGCAGGCCGTACTGCCGGACCTGAAGAGGTCCCAAAACCCCCAGCTCCACCCGTTGAAGCGTAGTCATGACACCATCGTCATTCGGGCGATTCCGCACGCGGTCAAGGTTTGGTAAAGATGTCGGTGGCGTGCGCCAGGATGGCCCCATGGCCACCATTCAGAAGGAAATTGAGATCCTCGCGCCGCCCGATCTCGTGTGGGAGGCGTTGCGCGATGTCGGCGCTCTGCACACGCGGCTGGCCGCCGGTTTCGTCGTCGGCACGAAGATGGAAGGCAATGCACGCGTTGTCACCTTCGCCAACGACATGGTCGTGCGCGAAGACATCGTTGCGGTCGACGACGCCGCTCGACGCGTCGTCTGGGCGATCATCGGGCAGCAGTTCCAGTACTACAACGGCGCCGCGCAGGTGTTCGACCACCCCGACGGCAGTCGCTTCGTCTGGACCACCGACCTGCTGCCCGACGACGCCGCGGGGAATGTGAGCGGAATGATGGACGCTGGCATCGCGGCGATCAAGAAGACACTCGAAGCCGGCTGACCCCGTCGCTCTCACCGGATGTGGCAGGCTCGGCCCGTGGACCTGCCACACCTGGATCCCGACACCCCCCACCTGGCCGATGTGGTGCCGTCGGTCTTGGCGGCGATGCGTGTCGAGGGCTTCGACAGCCGAATTCCGCTGCGTGACGACGTGGTGGGGGCCTGCGTGCTGTTGATCGATGGTCTGGGCGCCGAGTTGCTCGACGAATATGCCTCCGAGGCACCCGTCATGGCCGGTCTACGCGGCCACACGCTGCATGTCGGCTTCCCGGCCACCACGGTCGCCGGGCTCGCCGCGCTGGGTACCGGGTGCCGCTCCGGCGAGCACGGTCTCGTCGGTTACTCCTTCCGTCTCCCCGACGTCGGCGTCGTGAACACTTTGCGGTGGCGCATGCATCCCTGGGGCGCCGACGTGCGGGATGCGGCGCCGCCCGAGCAGGTGCAGCCGATGCCGACGACGTTCGAACGGGCCGCTGCGGCAGGGGCGGCGGTCAGCGTCATCTCCGGTGCTGAATTCACCGGATCCGGTATGACGCGTGCGGTTCTTCGGGGCGGCCGGTACATCGGAGTGCATGCACTGGGAGATCTGTCGGCGCGGGTGCGTGAAGCGGTCGCCGCCGGTGGTTTCTGCTACGCGTACCACAGTGAGCTCGACATGATGGGGCACCTGTATGGGCCCGGATCGACCGCGTGGCTGATGCAGTTGCGCCAAATCGACTGTCTGGTGCAATCGGTCATCGAGGACCTGCCGCCGGGCGGGATGCTCGCGGTGGTGGCCGACCACGGGATGGTCTCTATAAATCCGAAGGACGCCGTCGATATCGACAGTCACGACGCGCTCACCCATGGCGTGACCGATATCGGAGGCGAGGCTCGGGCTCGACACATATATATAGCCCCCGGCGCGGAGAACGACGTGTTGGCCGCGTGGCGGACGACGCTGGCAGATCGCGCGTGGGTGGTATCGCGCGACGAGGCGATCGCCGCGGGGTGGTTCGGCGATCGTGTGAGCGACGAGACCCGGCGCCGCATCGGCGATGTCGTCGCAGCGGCCCGCGCATCGGTGGGTTTGCTGAGACGAACGGCCGAACCACTCGAATCGTCGTTGATCGGCCAGCATGGATCGCTGACAACCGCAGAACAGAACGTCCCACTCCTACTTGCCTACGGGTGAACGACATAGACGTGCCACTTCGCGGAACTGTAAATCATTGTGAGATAACATGTTTCACATAAATTCCGATACTCTATGAGTGTTGGTGCGACGAATAGTTGGTCTCCAGCAACAGAAATGGGTATCTCGACGATCACAGCCAGCAAACAAACTGGTGAATATGGCCTTTCCTGATGGAAATTCAGTGAAACAGACCATACGTTTTCGGCATTGTGAACGGGATCACACCATTTTCGGTGAACGTGGTCACAAATTTTGGCTGGTTACAAAATGCCCTGTTAACGTCCGTCGGCATGTTTGCTGTTGCAACGCTCTTGACGCTTGTGAATTCCGTGTCGGGCACGCCATACGTCACCGGGGGTGATTCCCCGGCCGGCACTGACTGCTCAGGGTTGGTCTCCTGGGTCAGCAATGCGGCGACCGGACGGCCGATTTACGGGGACCGCTTCCACACCGGAAACATCGAGGGTGCGCTGAAGGCACGTGGGTTCCAGTACGGCTCACAACCCGGCGCCCTGGTAGTCGGGTGGAACGGCGGGCACACCGCGGCGACACTGCCCGATGGCACTCCGGTGTCCTCTGGAGAAGGCGGCGGAGTCAAGGTCGGTGGCGGCGGCGCATACCAGCCGCAGTTCACCAACCACATGTTCCTGCCGATGCCTGCCGACCAGGTGCCGCCGCCCCCCGGCGCCCCGGTTGTATTGATGGGCCAGCAGGCTCCGATTCCGGCGGGACCACCGATGGCGCCGCCACCCCCCATGCCGCCAGGACCGCCGATGGGACCACCGCCACCGATTGATCCGATGCTGGCTCCGCCACCGCCGCCCCCACCGCCGGTGGCGCCGCCTCCTGCACCGGGGGCCCCATTGCCTCCGCCGCCCCCAGCTCCTGGACTGCCGCCGGCACCGGTTCCCGCGCCAGGGATGCCACCGGCCTGATCGTGGGGGCGCGATAACGTCTGCGGCGTGATCGTCCTGCTGCCGCCCTCGGAGACCAAGCACCCCGGCGGCGACGGGCCACCGATCCGCCTGGACTCTCTGCGCCATCCCGAGCTTGCGCCAATGCGCGCCGCCCTTGTCGACGAGCTGGTCGAACTGGCTGCCGACAAAACGGCCTGCAGCCGCGCACTCGGACTGTCTGCGTCGCAGCATGCCGAGATCGAGCGCAACGCGATGCTGCGCAGCGCGCCGACCATGCCCGCGATCAACCGCTACACCGGCGTGCTGTACGACGCGCTCGACGTCACCTCGCTGACGGGTGCCGCCGCAGGTCGTGCCCGGGCCAGGCTTGCGGTCGGCTCGGCGCTCTTCGGACTCTTGCACGCAGACGATTCCGTCCCCGCATACCGTCTCTCCGCGACGTCGAAACTGCCAGGACAACCCGCATTGGCCACACGCTGGCGCCCACTGTTGGAGCCGGTGCTGGCCCGGATGGCGGCCGACGAGCTCGTCGTCGACCTTCGGTCAGGCTCCTACGCATCGCTCGGCAGGTTGCCCGACGCCGTTCGCGTCGAGGTCGTCTCCGAACGCGCAGACGGCCAACGCGCGGTCGTCAGTCACTTCAACAAGGCTCACAAAGGGCGGCTGGCCCGCATCCTGGCCTCCACCCGATCCGAGCCCGCCGACGCGGGTGCGGTCACCACCATCGCGCGGCGCGCGGGAATGCGCGTGGAACGCAACGGCAATCAGTTGACAGTGGTGGTGCCTGCTTGACACGTGGTGAAACGCGTTCTTCACCAACATGTCTGCGCTAAATCGGGGCGATCAGATCCGTGGTGTAGAACTCCGCGGGAACCTGGGAGAACTGGTCCGGGCGGCTGATGAACACGAATGCGCCCGTCGCGCCCGGCTCGATGGAGTCCTGAAGGGTGACCGACGCTGCACCGCCCCCGTCGGTGTTCAACGAACCCTGTGCGACACCGGGATCGGCACCCCAGCAGTGCGCCGCCGACGACCGGGGTACCTGAATCATCCTGATGTCGTAATGCATGTTGGGCTTGGCGGTGGCGATCTGCACATCAGCCGTCAGCGTGGATCCGTCCGATCGCAGGGTGCCCAAGGGCCTCCCCATTCCCGACGGGCCGTTGTAGTTGGTTTCGCTGAAATCGCACCGGCGCAGAATCTGGGAGAACGGCAGCACCGTGCCGCCAGCGCCGCTGGCCACTCCCGGCTCGGCGGCGCCGTCGGCGAGCGCCGCTGCTGGGGGCGCGGCCAAGACCATCGCCGCCGCCAGTGCCAGAATCCGCGTCGTTTGTCGCATAGTTTCGAGTAAATCACCGATCAGCAGTGCATTGGGCGATTCCAGCGGGTCGACCGATTGATCGGGCACCACGGTTGCAATCCCCGTACGGTTGAGCCATGACGGTGTTGCCGGATCTGGACGCCGTGCGGAAGAACCTGGGCCGCAGCCTGTTCGGCTTGGTTGCGGGCCCGGACGGCCCTGCCAACCGCTCGCGCATCCATGACACGCCGGGCCCCCGCTGGTTCCCCGAGGATCGCCCCATTCGGCGGGTGCACGCCGATGCGTCGATGTTCGTCGGCGGACTGCGGGCACTTCTCCTGCAGTCCCTGCATCCGCTGGCGATGGCAGGCGTTGCCGAGCACTCCGACTACCGCGGCGACCCATGGGGCCGGCTACAGCGCACCAGCACCTTCCTGGCCGTGACCACCTTCGGTCCCGCCGCAGAGGCACAGCGAGCGGTGGATCGGGTGCGCGGCATCCACCGGCGTGTGAGTGGTGTGGCCCCGGACGGCAGGCCCTATGCCGCCGGCGACCCACACCTGCTCGAGTGGGTGCATATCGCGGAGGTCGACAGCTTCCTGCTCGCTCATCAGCTCTACGGGGCCCAGCCCCTCGACCAGATCGGCCGTGACGGATATGTGGCCGACACCGCCCGGGTCGCGGCAGCACTCGGCGTCGTCGATCCGCCTCGGACCGAGCGGGAACTGGCCGAGCGGATAGCGGCCTTCCGTCCGGAGTTGACGAGCACGCAGTCCGCCAGGGAGGCGGCGCGATACCTGTTGTTGACTCCCCCACTGCCTCTCGTCGCGCGTGCTCCCTACGGCCTGCTGGCGGCGACGTCGGTGGCGATGTTGCCCGCATGGGCACGAATGCCGCTGCGGCTGCCTTACTTTCCGCCGGTCGAAGCCACGCTCATCCGGGCGTCGGGTCGTGTCGTCGTCGGCGGAATCCGGTGGGCGTTGACGGCTACCCGCTGAATCAGTCCCGGCACTCGACGACGTCGTAAACACCCTCGGCGTAGAGCGAACGGATGTGCTTCTTGTCGAACTTGCCGACACTGGTCTTCGGTACCTCGTCGATGAACGTCCACCGCTCCGGAAGCCAGAATCGCGCCACCTTGTCGCACAGATGATTTCGTAACTCTTGTGCGGTGGACGACGCGCCGGCCTTGATCACGACGGCGGCAAGGGGCCTCTCCTGCCAGCGCTCGTCGGGCACCGCGACGACAGCCGCCTCCAGGACGGCGGGATGTTCCATGATGCACAGTTCCAATTCGACCGACGAGATCCATTCACCGCCCGACTTGATCACGTCCTTGGCCCGGTCGGTGAGCGTGATGAATCCCTGCGGGTCGACGCGACCGACGTCGCCGGTACGCAGCCATCCGTCGTGAAACTTCTCCGAATCGGCATTCTGGTAATAGGACCCCGTGACCCAGGGGCCGCGAACCTCTATCTCCCCCACGGCCTTATCGTCGTTGGGAAGGACACCGCCCACGTCGTCGACGATGCGGATCTCGACTCCGATCGCCACCCGGCCGGCCGCGGCCCGCAACCTCCAGGCATCTTCGCCGGTGACCTCCGGCGGCGGCGTCGCCAGCGCGGCCAGCGGCGACGTCTCGGTCATACCCCAGCCCTGACGAATGACCACGCCGTAGCGCTCCTGGTACTCCTTCATCATCGCCAGTGGCACGGCGGACCCGCCGCAGCAGACCGTCCTCAAAGAGGAGATATCCCTTCCGGGATTGGCATGCAGATACTGCAGCACGTCGTTCCAGATCGTCGGGACAGCAGCCGCGACGGTGGGGCGATGCAACTCGATCATGTCGACGAGCGGCTCGGCTTGCAGATACCGGTCGGGCAGCACGAGGTCGGCGCCGGCCATCACGGCCGCATAAGGCTGACCCCACGCATTGGCATGGAACATCGACACGATCGGTAGCACCCGATCGCCGTCGACCAGACCGATCGAGTTGGCCGCGCATACGCTCATCGAATGCAGATAGCTCGAACGATGGCTGTATACAACGCCTTTGGGATTGCCTGTGGTACCGCTGGTGTAACACATTGCTGCGGCACTCTTCTCATCGAGATCGGGCCAGTCGTACTCGGTCGGCTGGCCCTCGAGCAGCTCGTCGTAACGGATAACGTCCTTGCCGGAGGCGGTGAGCACATCCAGATCACCATCCCCGACGGCCACCACGGTCTGCACTGTCGTCAGGTGCGGCAACACCGCGGCAAACACCGGGGCTACCGACATATCAACCAGTACAACGGAATCCTCGGCCTGGTTCGCAATGAAGGCGATCTGCTCACCGGCCAGGCGGATGTTCAGAGTGTGCAGCACCGCGCCCATACACGGAGCCGCGAAATAGGCCTCCAGGTGTTCCTGGTTGTTCGTCAAGAACGTGGCGACGCGCTGTCCGTTCGTGACGCCGAGTTGCCGCAGCCCGTGTGCGAGTTGAGCCACGTGCGTGCCGAGTTCGCCGAAGCAGATCTCGCGATAGTCATCAGCCGTCTTCGTTATCACCTTGCGGCCGGAGAACCAGGTGGTGCCGTGCCGCAGGATCCCCGTCACCGTCAGCGGGAAGTCTTGCATCGTGCTGTCCATGGACACCCCCGAAATGCATGAGTGGGCTGGCGTCCATAATCGCCGATCTCTGCTGCTATTCGGCAGGAAATGCACAAGGTGGCCGATAGCATCACCCGACATGACGCAGTACGGCTATCCCGCTATGCCGCCACCGAAGCCCTCGGTGTCCGGCGGTGATGTCGCCGTCTCGATCACCGCGCTCATCCTGACGGTGCTTCTCGTTGCGGTCGCGGCATTTTTCGGGCTCTTCTTCCTCGCGTTCCTCGACAGTTGCCCACCGGCGACCTGCAGCGTGGACGGGGCTGTCACGGCGGTGATGACGGGGCTTGGAATCGCCGCAGTCATCAGCGTCGTAGGACTCGTCGTGACCGTGGTTGCGCTGATCCGGCGAAAGCGGGGCTGGCCCTTCGCGGTTGCCACGCTTGCGTTGTGCACGATCGCGGTGTTCCTCGGGGGCGTCGGCTACGTGACGGCGGTCGGGTAAGGATGTCGGCGCCCGAGCGCCTCAGGTGTTGGATGTCGCCATACGAACGGAGTGCGCAATGCTGCGTGACATTCGCGAGCTGATCGATTCGCCGGAGGAGTACGCCGCCGAACTGCGCAGGCGCTGGGGCGGACTGTTGAGCTACCGGTACATCGGCCGCAGCTACGCAGTGATGGATGTCGTCACCGAGGACAACACGGTCACGCTGCGCCACGACATGCGAAATGCCTCCGGCGGCGTGTTGTTCGCCGTGTTCGGGATATCGGCACCGGAAAGCGGCCACATGTCGGATCTGCAAGCGGTGCCGAACCCGGTCATCCACTCGTGCCAGATCGTCGACGCCGGTCACGACGTGCGTCGCATCGAGATCATCT
This sequence comes from Mycolicibacterium tusciae JS617, assembly GCF_000243415.2. The sequence goes on along the minus strand of NZ_KI912270.1, from coordinate 1,010,521 downwards.
CCGAGGAGCTCAAGGTCGGCCGTCAGATGGGTTACAGCCGCGCGAAGATCGTCGACGCGGACCAGCGCGACCGGGTGCTGGCGCTGATCGAGGGCCAGGGGGTGACCATCGGGACACCGCCGGAAGGACTCGAACGGATGGAGGCCAATCCGCTCGACGTCGTCGATTCTCCCGACCTACCTCCGCTGTGGCAGGTGTTCGGCGGCTACCGCCGGCCCGACGGCAATTGGGGGTTGCCCGAACTCGCGGTCGAGGTCGCCTCACCCGATGCGGCGCTACATATCGGGCCCCAATTCGTCATCCTGGAAACCGCGGCGGTGGATGCCGCTGCCACGGTTGCCGGCACCGACCGTGTGCAAGGCGTCTCGACGCACGTGATGTTCCTCGCGCGCGGCAAGGTCGGCCCATTCCGCGTCGAGACCGAGCCGATGACCGGCGCCGACGGCACCGTTGCGGTGCGAGTGCTCATGCGTGACGAGGGGAACGACGACCGGCTGATCACAGCGGCGTCGTATCAATTCCGCTCGGTGTAGCTCCAAGTGGGCAAAGACGGCATGCGACACTTTGGCCATGGTTGTCGCAATCGCCCGCCCCAAGCTCGAAGGCAACATCGCTGTCGGCGATGACCGCCAAATCGGATTCGCCGAGTTCGGTGCCCCGCAGGGCCGCGCGATCTTCTGGCTGCACGGGACGCCGGGAGCCCGGCGCCAGATCCCGATGGAAGCGCGGGTCTACGCCGAACACCAGCACATCCGGCTGATCGGGGTGGACCGGCCGGGCATCGGCTCCTCCACGCAACACAGCTATGACACCGTGGTCGCCTTCGCCGACGACCTGCGCACCATCGCCGACACGCTGGGCATCGACAAGATGGTCGTCGTCGGGTTGTCCGGCGGCGGGCCGTACACGCTCGGCTGTGCGGCGGCGATGCCGGATCGCGTCGTGGCCGCCGGTGTCATCGGCGGCGTCGCCCCGACGATGGGTTCCGACGCGATCACGGGTGGTCTGATGGGCAACCTCGGGACCCGCCTGGCGCCGCTGCTGCAGGTGGCCGGAACCCCGATCGGGCTGGTCGCCAGTGCCGTCATCCGGCTGATCCGCCCGGTTGCCTCTCCTGCTGCGGACCTGTACGGCCGGGTCTCGCCGGAAGCCGACCGCAGGCTGCTGGCCCGCCCGGAGATCAAGGCGATGTTCTTGGACGACCTGCTCAACGGCAGCCGCAAGCAGCTTTCGGCCCCGTTTTCCGACGTCGTCGTCTTCGCCAGGGACTGGGGTTTCCGGCTGAGCGATATCAAGGTGCCAGTCCGCTGGTGGCACGGCGATGCCGACCACATCGTGCCGTATGCCCACGGGCAGCATGTGGTGTCGCGATTGGCCGATGCCGAGCTCTATCCGATGCCTGGTGAAAGCCACCTCGCCGGACTGGGTCGGGCCGAGGAGATCCTGCACACGATGATCAAGGTGTGGGACGAGTACGACTCCTAGCTGGTCAGCGCTTCAGCCAGCCCGTCACGACAGACACGTCTCGGGTGTAGGAAACCATGTTGTCGTCGTGATACAGCGACCCGCCGCTGATGGCGTCGCTGCCCTGCCAGATCACGTGGATGCGGACCGGGGTGCGTGAGTAGTAGTCCACCCGGTCTTCGCCCCTACGGTGCCATCCGGCCGCTACGGCGAGCTCGGACATCACCTCTCGCTCGGTGGCTGCACTCATTGGGAAATCCTCCTGTGTCGCCCGCGTACGTTATCGGAGTCACCCCAGTGCGCGGCGCAGCAGGTGCATCGCCACGGTCGTCGACCTCTCGCGGACGTCGGACCGGTTTCCCGGTAAGCGCATGGTGCGGACGTCGGTCGTACCGTCGCCGAGCTTCACGCAGAAGCAGACCGTTCCCACCGGCTTGTCGGCAGTGCCGCCGCCCGGTCCGGCGATTCCGGTGATCGCCACGGCGGTGTCGGCGGAGAACCGGCGCAACGCACCATCGGCCATCGCCTCGGCCACGGGTTCGGACACCGCTCCGTGCGCATCGATGAGTGCCGGATCGACACCGAGAAGCTCGGACTTGGCTTCATTCGAGTAGGACACCACTCCTCCCGCGACGTACGCCGACGACCCGGGCAGGTCCGTCAACCGGGCGGCCACCAGGCCCGCGGTGCACGATTCCGCGGTGGCGATCTGGCGGCCGGCCAACAGCGCCGCAATCTGCTCATCGACGGTGGCACCGTCTTCGGAGAAGATCTCGCCGCCGTGACGCTCGCGCAGCAGCGTCATCAGATCTGTGTAGACAGGCGCCGCGTCGGGCTCGTAGCGAGTGACCATTTCGATCTCGCCGCGCCTCAAGCACGTGGTGATCTCGAGCCGTCCAAAGCCCTCGACGCTCGCTTCGGCGTCGCGCAGCGTGTCGGCAAGCCCCGACTCGGGCAGCCCGAACATGCGGATCGTCTCCTGGTGGTACGTCGTGCGACCCGCAGTCGCCTCCTGCACCGCGGGTGTCTGCAGCGCCAACGGCCACATCGGCTGCAGCTCGCGGGGCGGGCCCGGAAGTACGACCACCGTCGGCTTCCCGGGTACGACGACTCCCGGCGCCGTACCGACCGGATCGATGACATGGGCGCCGGCCGGAATCAGTGCCTGCTTGCGGTTGGCCGCGCGCACCGCTTCCAGATCCACATCGGGATAGCGCGCCATCAGCCGCTGGACGATGTCGGCGATCTTGACTTCAAGTTCGTTGTCCAACACCAGCTCTCGGTCACAGAACCGCGCCACCGTCGCCACCGTCATATCGTCCGCGGTCGGCCCCAGGCCACCGCTGGTGACGATGAGATCCACGCCTTCGGCGGCGAGGAACCGCAGCTGCGCCTCGATGTCGTCGGGCCGGTCTCCGCAGATGGTGATGTGCGCCAGTTCGACACCCAGCTCGAGCAGTCGGTCGGCGATCCACGGACCGTTACGATCGGTCACCCTTCCGGTGAGGACTTCGGTTCCGGTCACCACGATGCCCGCGCGCGCACTCACGTCGTACGACACTACGCACACCGGACGTGGCCCATGAAGCTCGGTAATGTCGTTCTCCATGACTGCGCCGAGATCCCTTCGTGAACTCTTCGATCAGCTCGGCCTTGTCGAAGTCCCTTCGACGGATGACACCGTGACCATGGAGATGCCTGTCGACGAACGGACCGTCAACACCGCGGGCGGTCTGCAGGGCGGATTGGTCGCCACGATGGCGGATGTGACCGCCGGTCAGCTGGCGGCCCGCGCCACCCCGTTCGGGCACGCGATCGCCACCACCGACCTGTTCATCCGCTATCTACGGCCGATCAAGGTCGGCCCGGCGCGCGCGGTCGCGCGAATACTGCGCACGGGCAAGCGGTCCGTCGTCGTCCAGGTCGACATCTATCGGGCCAACGACGACCAGGTCGGTGCGACGGCGACGGTCAACTTCGCGGCCGTCGACTGACGGTCTTACTACTCGGTGCGGGCCAGCACCTCGCTGACGAGATCCAGACTCGTATCGGGGTGAAGGAACGCGAACCGTCCGACCGTCTCGCCTTCCCATTTGGTCGGCGGGATGAACGCCACCTGGTCGTCGTGCAGTCGTTGTGCCCACGCGTCGTAGTCTTCGGATTTCCAGCCAACCCGGCGGAACAACACCACCCCGAGATCGGGCTCGCGGATCAGTTCCAGCTGCGGCGCCGCCTTGATCAGCTCGGCGGTCTGCCTGGCGAGTGTGGCTGCCACCTCGATCGCCTGCCGATACGCCTCGAGCCCGTATACCGCGAGCGAGAACCACAGCGGCAGGCCCCGCGCCCGCCGGGTGAGGTGATAGGCGTAGTCGGACGGGTTCCACTCGCCGGTCGAGGTGTGAATGACATCGAGATACGACGCGTCCTGGGTGTGGGTTGCCCGCGCCAACTCCGGGTCGCGGTACAGCAGCGCGCAACAGTCGAACGGTGTGAACAGCCACTTGTGCGGGTCCAGGATGAACGAATCGGCCTGTTCCAAGCCGTTGTACTTCGGCCGCAGAGAACGGGCGAAGATACCGGATCCTCCGTAAGCGCCGTCGACGTGGAACCACCAGTCACGTTCTCGCGCAAGCGCACCCACGCCGGCCAGATCGTCGATGATGCCGGCATTGGTGGTTCCCGAGGTGCACACCACAGCGGCGACGTTCGCGGTGTCACCGGGCACCGCCGCACGAACGGTGTCGGCCGTGAGCCGGTGATCCGGTGTGTCGACCACCAGCGCGTCCATCTCCAGCAGCCGCAAGGTGTTGACGATCGACGAGTGCGCGTCACTACCGACGACCACGCGCAGTCGGCCGGTTGCGCCGCGCTTCTTGGCGGTTTCGCGCGCGACGGCCAGCGCGGAAAGGTTGCCCGCGGAACCGCCGGACACGAAGCAACCGCCGGAGGTTGTCGGCAACCCGGCCTCGTGAGCGATCACCCGCAACACGCTGTTCTCGGCGGCGATCGCGCCGGAGGCCTCCAGCCACGAGATGCCCTGGATGGACGCACAGGACACCAACATGTCGAACGCCAGGCTGGCTTTCGTCGGGGCTGCCGGAATGAAGCCGAGGAAGCGCGGACTGTCCGCGGAGATGACGCTCGGGGCGATCACCGACGTGTAGACGCCGAGCACCTCGTCCGGCGGTCGTGGAGTCTCGCGGATCACGCCGTCAAGCCGCGTATACAGCTCGTCGACTCCCAGCGTGCCCTTGTCCAGGGGCACCGGATTCATGCGCAACCGGTTCTCGGCGTATGCCAGGACGCTGCGCAGCATGTTCTCGGTGTTCTGGTCGACCTCGTGCATGGCTGAAGTCTCGCACCGGCCCGATCCGGTGGTGTCGGATTAACCGAGCCCGAGGTCCTTGTGCGGAACGTCGTTCACCAACCCGCCGTCCATCACGAATTCGGCACCTGTCGCGAACGACGACTCGTCGCTGACCAGGAACACCACGAACGTCGACACCTCTTCGGACTTGCCCGGACGGCGCAGCGGCGCGGTCACCATGTCATCGGGGAAATGCTTGGTCATCGGGGTTCGGATGAAGCCCGGGTGGATCGAGTTGACCCGGATGTTCTTGGGGCCCAGTTCTATCGCAGCCGACTTGGCCAGCCCGCGCACCGCCCACTTCGACGCGACGTAGGGGTGCACCATCGGCGCGCCACGCAGCCCCTCGATCGACGAGACGTTGATGATCGAGCCCTCACCCGCCTTCTTCATCTCTTCGACGACGGCCTGCATGCCGAGGAAGGTGCCGGTCAGGTTGACGTCGATGACCTTCTGCCACTTGGCCATGTCGAACTTACCGATCTGACCCAGCGCGACGATCGCGGCGTTGTTGACGAGCGCAGTGACTTTGCCGAACGCCTCAACGGCGACGTTGACCGCGGCCTCCCATTGCTCGGCTTCGGTGACGTCGAGGTGGACGTAGCGCGCCGATTCCCCGAGCTCATCGGCCAGCGCCTTGCCCTCCTCGTCGAGGATGTCGCCGATGACCACTTTCCCGCCCTCGGCGACCAGCGCCCTGGCGTGAGCGGCCCCCATTCCACGAGCTCCGCCACTGATCAGTGCCACTTTTCCGTCCACGCGTCCCATGGGGCGTCAGGGTACCGCACGACCGATACGAACTAGAACCTGTTCCAATTTGGATGGGCCTCGCGCATACTGCTGGCCATGGCAATTCGGGTCGCGCTCATGGGAACTGGCAACTGCGGCAGCCTGGCGCTGCGACAACTGATCGACGATGCGCGCTTCGACCTCACCGGGGTGTGGGTGTCGACGGAGGCCAAGGTGGGCCGCGACGCAGGTGAACTGGCCGGCCTGGACGTCACCACGGGCGTCGCCGCGACCGACGACCTCGAAGCGATCATCGCGGCCAAGCCCGACTGCGTCGTCTACACCGCGATGGGCGACACGCGCCCACGCGAGGCATTGGCCGACGTGCGCACGCTGCTTTCCGCAGGCATCAATGTCGTCGGCTCGAGCGTCGGCGCGCTCCAGTACCCGTGGGGGCTACTTCCTGATAACGCGATCGGCAAGGTCGAAGATGCTGCGCGCGAAGGTGATTCGACGGTCTTCTTCACGGGTGTCGATCCGGGCTTCTGCACCGACCTGCTGCCCTTCGCGCTGGCCGGGACCTGCCAGAGCATCGAGCAGATCCGAACCATGGAGATCGCCGACTACGCCACCTACGACGGCGAGACGGTGATGTTCGACGTGATGGGCTTCGGTAACGCAATCGGCGACCTGCCGATTCTGTATCAACCAGGCGTGCTGTCCATCGCCTGGGGCACCGCGATCCGGCAGCTGGCCGCGGGGCTCGGCATCGAGGTCGACGAGATCCGCGACGCCGTCGAGCAGGAGCCCGCCCCCGAGGACCTGAACGTCGCGGTCGGCACCATCAAGAAGGGCACGGTCGCGGCGGTCCGCTTCGTGATCGAAGGCATGGTCGGCGGCAAGCCGGTCATCGTCGTCGAGCACGTCACACGACTGCGCGCTGACCTCCGCCCCGATTGGGCGCAGCCCGCACATCCCGGCGGCTCCTACCGAGTCGAGATCACCGGTGAGCCGTCGTATTTCTGCGACATTGTTCCAATGAGTCGCAATGGCGGAGCCCCCTATGCGGCCATCCTTGCGGCTGCGGGCCGGATCGTGAACGCGATCCCCGACGTCGTGGCCGCCGAGCACGGCATCCGCACCACCCTCGACATGCCTCTTGTGACCGGGAAGGGTCTATACACAGCGACGTAGGCTGGACCGCGATGACCGCGCAGCCCCTGGCAGAGGACCCAACCGCGGAGATCGCCGCGAGCGCACCGGGGCCCCAGGTCGGTGCATTCTTTGATCTCGACGGCACGGTCGTGGACGGATTCACCGCGGCCGCGCATGCCAGCGACCGCATCCGGCGCAGGCAAGCGGGCATCGGCGAGATACTGGGGGTCGTCGAGGCGGCGATGCGCTACCGACTGCGCCGGATGCGGTTCGAGCATCTGCTCAACAGAGCGGCGGGATATCTGCAGGGCGACTTGCTGGCCGACCTCGACGATGTCGGGATGAGGGTATTCGTCGAAACCGTGTCCTCTCGCGTCTTTCCAGCGATGCGCGAAATCGTCGCGGCGCATCAGGAACGCGGTCACACCGTCGTGCTCAGTTCCTCAGCACTGACCATCCATGCCGAGCCGGTGGCCCGCTTCCTCGACATCGACCATGTGCTGTGCAACCACTTCGAGGTCGACGGCGTCGGACGCCTGACCGGCCGGGTCGCGAAACCTGTTGTCTGGGGGCGGAACAAGGCCAGCGCCGTGGTGCGGTTCTGCGACGCCAACAACGTTGACCTGCAACGCAGTTACTTCTATGCCGACGGCGATGAAGACGCGGCGTTGATGGTCATGGTCGGCAACCCTCGGCCGGTGAATCCGCGCCCGAAACTCGCCGCGTTGGCCGCCGAGCACGGCTGGCCGATACTTCGGGTCGTCGGCACGGGCAGGCGCAGGCGCTCGTCGTTGCGCAGATTCGTCGGCTACGACTGATCAGAGCAGAGACGGTGCCCGGGACGGCAACGAGGTCTCCTTCGTGCAGGACCTGAGGACCCAATGATTCTGAAATAGTTCCAAACTGACCGTAGATCCCCCCGACTGGTCACAACGGCGCGGCGACGTACTAAACTAGAACACGTTCCAATTCGCGATCGGCGCCCCAAGGAGCAGTCATGCACACCCCCATCTGCGACGAACTCAACATCGAGTTCCCGATCTTCGCCTTCACCCACTGCCGCGACGTGGTCGTTGCCGTCAGCAAGGCCGGCGGGTTCGGTGTGCTCGGCGCGGTCGGGTTCTCCCCCGAACAACTCGAGATCGAGTTGAAGTGGATCGATGAGAACATCGGCGACCACCCCTACGGCGTGGACATCGTCATCCCGAATAAATACGAGGGCATGGACGCAGGCGACCTGGACCCCGAGGTGCTCAAAAAGACGCTCAACGACCTGGTGCCGCAGGAGCACATCGACTTCGCCAAGAAGATCCTCGCCGACCACGGCGTGCCGGTCGACCACAGCGATGACGATGCACTCCAGCTGCTCGGATGGACCGAGGCGACTGCGACTCCGCAGGTCGAGGTCGCGCTCCAGCATCCGAAGTGCACGCTCATCGCCAACGCGCTCGGCACCCCACCCGCCGACATGATCAAGCACATCCACACCGAAGGGCGCAAGGTCGCTGCGCTCTGCGGATCGCCGTCGCAGGCGCGCAAGCACGCCGATGCCGGCGTCGACATCATCATCGCCCAGGGCGGCGAGGCCGGTGGGCACTGCGGTGAGATCGGCTCGATCGTGTTGTGGCCGCAGGTCGTCAAGGAGGTCGCCCCGGTTCCGGTGCTCGCCGCCGGCGGGATCGGCAGTGGCCAGCAGATCGCGGCCGCGCTGGCGCTCGGCGCGCAAGGCGCATGGACCGGTTCGCAGTGGGTGATCGTCGAGGAGTCCGAGCACACCCCGGTCCAGCACGCCGCCTACGTCAAGGCGTCCAGCCGCGACACCGTTCGCAGTAGGTCCTTCACCGGTAAGCCCGCGCGGATGTTGAAGAACGACTGGACCGAGGCCTGGGAGAATCCCGACAACCCGCAGCCGCTCGGCATGCCGCTGCAGTACATGGTGTCCGGCATGGCGGTCGCGGCCACCCACAAGTTCCCGAACGAGAGTGTCGACGTCGCGTTCAACCCGATCGGCCAGGTCGTGGGCCAGTTCACCAAGGTGGAGAAGTCCTCTGCGGTGATCGAGCGGTGGGTGCAGGAGTATCTCGAAGCGACCAGCACGCTGAACGACATCAACGAGGCGGCTTCCGTCTAATTCGCTCGCCGAGACTGCGGTGAGATCGCCAATCGCCGAGATTTGACGATCTCCCCCGCGGTCTCGGCGTTGTTTTCGCCCGGCAATTATGTAAGGTGTCATACATAGTCGCTTGGACGAAAGGGTTCCGGACGTGCCAAGTCCCCGCGAGCGGATGGTCGTCTCGGCCGCTCTTCTCATCCGCGAGCGCGGCGCGCACCCGACAGCCATCGCCGACGTGCTCGAACACAGCGGAGCGCCCCGAGGGTCGGCGTACCACTACTTCCCCGGAGGCCGCACGCAACTGCTGTGCGAGGCGGTCGACTACGCCGGTGAGTACGTTGCGGCCACGATCGCCAAAGCGGAATCCGGAGTGGACGCCCTGGACACACTCTTTGCTGACTATCGAAAGCAGCTGCTGAAAACCGACTTCCGCGCTGGGTGCCCCGTCGTCGCGGTGAGCGTGGAGGCGGGCGACCCCGACAAACCCGACGCCGCCACACCGGTGATCGAGCGTGCGGCCGCCGCTTTTTCAAGGTGGACCGACCTCATCGCTGCCCGGCTGATCTCCGACGGTGTCTCCAAAAAGCGGGCCGCAGAACTCGCCATGCTCACGACCACGTCGTTCGAAGGCGCGATCGTTATTTCGCGCGCGTCTCGAAATACCAAGGCCCTCGACCTTGTTCACGACCAGCTACGCGCCCTCGTGCTGGCCGAAACCTCCGAAAGGAAGTCCGGTGATGGCTAAAGAGGATGTCGCCGCCGTAGCGGCTCCAGAAGAGGACGTCGCCGCCGTAGCGGCTCCAGAAGAGGACGTCGCCGCCGTAGCGGCTCCAGAAGAATGGCAGTCGACCGCGTGCATTCTCTGCGAATGCAACTGCGGCATCGTCGTCCAACTAGACGGCCGCAAGCTGGCCAAGATCCGCGGCGACAAGGAACACCCGGCATCACAGGGGTACACGTGCAATAAGGCACTCCGTCTAGACCATTACCAGAACAACCGCAGCAGGCTGACCTCGCCGATGCGCCGACGGCCAGACGGCAGCTACGAGGAAATCGACTGGGACACAGCCATTGCCGAGATCGCGACCGGCTTCAAACGCATCGCCGACACCCACGGCGGCGACAAGATCTTCTACTACGGTGGCGGCGGACAGGGCAACCATCTCGGCGGTGCATACAGCGGCGCCTTCCTCAAGGCGCTGGGCTCGCACTACCGCTCCAACGCGCTCGCGCAGGAGAAGACCGGTGAAGCCTGGGTCGATGCCCACCTCTACGGCGGCCACACCCGAGGGGAATTCGAGCATGCCGAGGTATCGGTATTCATCGGGAAGAACCCGTGGATGTCGCAGAGTTTCCCGCGGGCACGAACGGTGCTCAACGAGATCGCCAAGGACCCGCAACGCGCGATGATCGTTATCGATCCGGTGATCACCGACACCGCCAAGATGGCCGACATTCACCTGCGCGTGCGGCCGGGAACCGACGCCTGGGCACTGGCGGCGCTGGCCGCTGTCGTGGTGCAGGAAGATGTCTGCGACAACGAATTTCTCGCTGAGCATGTCACGGGTGTGGAATCCGTTGCGGAGGTGCTGCGCACCGTCGACGTCGGCGATTACGCGCTGCGGTGCGGCCTCGACGAGGAGCTGATCCGGACAGCGGCGCGGCGCATCGGCTCCGCGGCAAGCGTATCCGTGTTCGAGGACCTGGGCGTCCAGCAGGCTCCCAACAGTACGCTGTGCTCCTACCTCAACAAGCTGCTCTGGATCCTGACCGGGAACTTCGCGAAACGTGGTGGTCAGCACCTACATTCGTCGTTCGGACCCCTGTTCCGCCACACTCGCGACGTGGGCCGGACACCGGTCACCGGTGCCCCCATCGTCGGCGGTCTGATCCCGAGCAACGTCATTCCCTCCGAAATGCTGGGCGATCACCCGGACAGGTTCCGCGCGATGATTGTCGAGAGCAGCAATCCCGCTCATTCGCTGGCGGATTCCAACGCGTGTCGCGAGGCGTTCGGTTCGCTGGAGCTGATGGTGGTGATCGACGTCGCGATGACGGAAACCGCGCGGTTGGCCCACTACGTCCTGCCCGCCGCATCGCAGTACGAGAAGACCGAGTCGACGTTTTTCAATCTCGAATTCCCCAACAACACCTTCCATTTGCGACACCGATTGATGGAGCCACTCGAGGGCACCCTCCCCGAGCCCGAAATCTGGGCGCGACTGGTGCGGGCACTTGGCGTGGTCGACGACGCAGACCTGCAACCGCTACGGCGCGCTGCAGGCGAGAGCCGCGAGGCGTTCACGGTGGCGTTCCTGCAGGCCGTCAGCGCTAGCCCGATGCTCGGCAAGGTACTCCCCTACGTCCTGTACGAAACGCTGGGACCCACTCTGCCCGAAGGACTTTCCGGGGCGGCCGCATTGTGGGGCCTCGCACAGAAGGCGGCGATGTCCTATCCCGACGCGGTGCGCCGGGCCGGTTACGCCGACGGTAATGCGTTGTTCGACGCGATCCTGTCGAGCCGTTCCGGTATCACGTTCACCGTCCATGAGTACGAGGACGACTTCGCGTTGATCACGCACGCCGATCACAAGATCGCGCTGGAGATGCCCGTGATGCTCGACGAGATTCGCGCACTGGCCGACGCCACCCCGCAATTCACGACGCCCGAGTTTCCGATTGTGTTGTCCGCGGGTGAACGTCGCGCCTACACGGCCAACGACATCTTCCGCGACCCGAGCTGGCGCAAGCGCGACGCTGACGGCGCACTGCGGGTCAGCCTCGAGGACGCCGAAGCGCTCGGCCTGGTCCACGGTGCGCGGGCCCGCATCACCACCGCCGCAGGCAGTGCGGAGGCGAGCGTCGAGATCAGTGAGGCGATGCTGCCCGGACACGCGTCTCTGCCCAACGGCTTCGGCCTCGATTTCACCGACGGCGAAGGCCACGACCATGTCCCGGGCGTGGCGCCGAACGCGCTGACATCCAGCGACTGGCGCGACGCGTATGCCGGTACACCCTGGCACAAGCATGTGCCCGCCCGTATCGAAGCGGCCAGCACCGTTTAGTCGAGCGCTTCGAAACTGAAGTTGTGCTCGAATATCTGACGAAATCGCATACATAAGTTCAGTTTCGCGACTCGGCCCCTAGGCCAACAGGAGTCCGGTAGCTCGTTCAAGCACCTGGCGCCGACTGCTTGCCCCATGGTCGGCGGCGATGAAGTGGTTGGCGATCGCCAGTGAAAAGGCGAGCATGGCACGCGCCTCGACATCATCGGCGTCATCGCTGAAGGTGCCGATCAGGGCGCGCAGGTAATCCATTCGCCGGTTGTCGACGCGCCGCAGGCGTCTGGCGACCGACTTGTCGCGGCGTGCCCAGTCGCGCACCGCGAGGTCAACGGGCAGTAGTTCTTTGGAGAAGGTGAGCACGCCCGCCTTGCGCACCTTCGCCCTGGCGTCTCCGCCTTCGGCCTCCACTCGGTCGAGAACCTCGTCGGTGCTGCGGTGCTCCCATTCCTCGAGTAGCGCGTCGAGAAATACTCCCCTGTTCTCGAAGTGGTGGTAGAAGCCGCCGCGGGTGACGTCGAGGGCCTTCGCTAGAAGGTCCACCCGCACCGCGTCAGGTCCACCCGCCGCAAGGGCTTCCAAGCCGGCCTCGATCCACGTGCCACGTGGCGTGCGGGTCTGGGCGACCATGATCCTCCAGGTGAGTCGACGGGGTTGACGAACGCAGGCTACCAAGCATACAGTACTGTATGTTTGGTTCCGCGCCTCTCGACAAGAGCGAACACACTAAGCGGCCGTGGCGAATCCACGACCTCACCAAGGACTTTCGGGTCCTCGATGTATGGGCATTACCGACACCCGGCGGCGAAGGCGACTTCGCACAACTGGCCGACCTATGGTCGACGTTCGATCCGGGACAGTCCTCTCCCGTCGTGCGGGCCCTGTTCGCCATTCGGTGGACCCTCGGTCGGGCACTCGGTCTCGACCGACCCGACACGGGTTTGGGTGTACGCGTCGAGACGTTGCGAGACCGGCTTGACGACGACTTGCGCCACACCCCAAACGATTTCGCGAGAGACGGATCTCCATTCAGCCCGCTGTACCTGACCGACGATGAGTTCGCGATGGAGATCGCCAATCAGACGGTGCACGGGGTTTTGCATGTCGGCTGGGTGCCCGACGGCGCCGGAGCATTCCGTGGACAGATGGCGGTTCTCGTCCGACCCAACGGCGCACTCGGTGTCGCCTATATGGCGGCGATCGCTCCGTTTCGCCACTTGATCGTCTACCCGCTGATGATGCGCGACATCGGTCGAGCCTGGCGGGACCAGCTAAACGCACCGACACAAACAGAAGGAAGGTAGCGATGACCAACACCGAAGCCGCCGAAGCCGCCCAAGCCCGAGTCCGGCAGATCACGCCGGACGCTGTCACCATGTCGTCGAGCCTGCTCGGCCGCATCGACTACGGGGACGCGTTCGTCGTCCACGTCGGTGCGCCGCGCAGTCGTCTGGCCGAACAGTGGATGCGGGTGATCCTGGAAGACGCACCGGCCAGCGTCCGGCTGCGCCTGCTCTCCGCGTGGTCGGCGATCGGACTGAAGGTCAGCCTTCCCGGCTCCGACCGGTCGGTGCTCGGGTGGCAGATCCGCGCGACGGATGCCGACTTCGTGCTGCTCGGCGCTGACTCGCGCATCGGCATGCCGGGTGAGCTGCTGCTGCGGCGCCAGGAGAATGGACTACTGTTCGCCACGCTTGTCCGCTACGACAATTCGATCGCTCGCGGTCTGTGGTCATCGATCGAGGCCGCGCATGTGCGAACGGTGCGCTCGATCCTCGAGATGGCTAGCCGGCGGGCGGCGGTATAGGTGCAGCAATGGGAGGCGCCGGCGCAGCGGCCTGCTGTAGCGGATCACCAGGAGGCGGCGGTGCTGCGGCAGGCATCGGCTGCGGATTGGCCGCGAGTCCGGGCGGCGGTGTGGCGTTGGCGTTCAGTGGCCGTTGCGTCAGCAGGAGCAGCGCGTCCTTACCGCTGACCTCTTGCGTTTGGACGGCGTGCCACAGTTCACGCAGATAGGACCCGCCATTGCTCTGCTGCGGGCCGACCGGGGTGATGCTCGTGCCGGGCGGCAGGTTCTCCGGGCTCACGAGATGCGGGACGCCGTCGGCGGGACTCGCGGCGTCGGCGGCCATCGGCACGGCCTCACCGGGTGCGGCCGGAGCGGCGGCAACCGGTGCGGGATTCGGGACCGCAGGTGCGACCAGCGCTGGTGGCGGGGGCGGAGCGGGAACGTCCGGATCAGCATGGGCCATCGTCGCCCCCGAAACGAGCGCGACGAGTGCTCCCAGGCCGGCGGCAGCCACCGTGGCCGCCTTCACCTCGATGTCGAAGATGTCGAAGACCACTCGAGCCCCCTTCCGCATGCCGACCCGAACCCGGTCTACTGAATGCTTCAGTTCGATCGCCAAAATTGTTACACCTGATTCCCAAGTGAACAACCGGTAGAAGAACCGGCCCGAGCGGGAACACGTTCTACTTCGGAGTATCTGTAACCGCCCGCAGCGGGCCCCATCTGTGGTGTAGCAATGAATTACCGCCACTACGCCACGTCATACGAGGGGTGCATCGATGCCAACTCCGAATCTTCCGCCCGGATTCGACTTCACCGATCCCGACATCTACGCGGAGCGGCTGCCGATCGACGAGCTCGCCCATCTGCGGAAGGTGGCTCCGATCTGGTGGCAGGAACAGGAGCGGGGCAACCTCGCGTTCGGCGATACCGGCTACTGGGTGGTCACCAAGCACAAGGACGTCAAGGAGGTATCGCGGCGCAGCGACGTGTTCTCCAGTAACAAGAAGACCGCGCTACCGCGCTACCGCGACGAGGCCGATCCCGCATCGTTGGAGGCGGGCAAGGTCGTGCTGCTCAACCAGGACGCGCCACATCACACCCACCTGCGCAAGATCATCTCGCGCGCATTCACTCCGCGGGCCATCGAGTCACTGCGTGAGGAGCTCCGCCTCCGGGCGCGCGACATCGCCAAGCGGGCCGTGGCCGAGGGTTCCGGTGATTTCGTCGAGCAGGTGTCCTGTGAGCTTCCGCTGCAGGCGATCGCCGGGCTGATGGGTGTCCCCCAGGAAGACCGCATGAAGCTGTTCGAGTGGTCGAACCAGATGGTCGGCGACCAGGACCCTGAGTACGGCAGGAACGATCCGACGGCCGCATCGGTCGAACTGATCATGTACGGCATGCAGATGGCCGCCGAGCGCGGCAAGAACCCCGGCGACGACCTCGTCACCAAGCTGGTGCAGGCCGATGTCGAGGGCCACAAGCTCACCGACGACGAATTCGGCTTCTTCGTGATCCTGCTGGCGGTGGCGGGCAACGAGACCACCCGCAACTCGATCACCCAGGGCATGATGGCGTTCACCGAATTCCCCGACCAGTGGGAACTTTTCAAGCGGGAACGGCCCGCGACTGCCGCGGACGAAATCGTCCGCTGGGCAACGCCGGTCACCTCCTTCCAGCGCACCGCACTGGAGGACACCGAACTGAGCGGCGTCGAGATCAAGAAGGACGACCGGGTGGTGATGTTCTACCGTTCGGCCAACTTCGACGAGGAAGTATTCGACGACCCCTATACCTTCAACATCTTGCGAGATCCCAACCCGCACGTGGGGTTTGGCGGCACGGGAGCCCACTACTGCATCGGCGCGAACCTGGCCAGGATGACGATCGATCTGATCTTCAACGCGATCGCCGACGAGATGCCCAACCTCACCCCCATTTCCAAGCCAGAGAGGCTACGGTCGGGCTGGCTCAACGGCATCAAACATTGGCAGGTCGACTACACCGGCGCAGGCGCTACCTGACCGGATAGTCGACCAACGAGCGCCAGTAGTCCTCTCCGATCTCGATATTCGACCGCATGGCTATGGCGAGTCCGATCGCCATGGCGATACCGAGCACGCCGAGCCACAGGCCCGCGAGCCCGATGACGACCCACGCGACGGCGGTGACGGTCGGCCATGGCGACAGCAGCACCAGCAGCGGCGCGAAGAAGAATCCGGTACCGATGTACCACGACGAACCGGCCCGGTCGGAGATCAGTACGAAGTGCAGCCAGCGCGGTATCGGCCGGTCGGCGGGTGCTGTGGTCCGCATGGTGGTCTCCTCTGCTCGACGGTCACCACCCACCGTGCCGCGACGAGGTAAGTGCCGCAATTACCTGACGCGTAATGGCCGCGAGCGCATAACTGCGCGACACTAGGCCCCGTGACCACCGCCCATGTGCAGTCTCCGCCCTTCGGCACGATGATGCGCGACTGGCGACAGCGTCGTCGGCTGAGCCAATTGGACCTGGCGATCGAGGCTGACGTCTCGGCCCGCCACGTGAGCTTCATCGAGACCGGCCGGTCCAGTCCGAGTCGGGCCATGGTGTTGCGGCTCGCCGAGGTGCTCAATGTCCCTCTTCGCGAACAGAACCAGTTGTTGATGGCCGCTGGGCTCGCCCCGATGTACAGCGAGCGGTCGCTGGACGATCCGGAGATGGCCGCCGTACGCGACGGTATCGAACGCGTGCTCAGTGCATACAACCCGTTTCCCTGTGTGGTGGTGGACCGGGGTTGGCAGATCGTGCACGCCAACGCGGGCGCCGGAGTGCTCTTGGAGGGCGTCGCGCCGAGTCTTCTCGAGCGGCCAAATGCACTTCGTATCTCGTTGCATCCGGAGGGGCTGGCACCGCGGATTCGCAACCTCGCGCAGTGGCGACACCATGTCGTCGAGAGACTGCGCCGAGAAGCCGCGGTGAGCGGGTCGGACGAACTGTCAGCGTTGTTGGCCGAGATCGAGTCGTTTCCAGGCGGATTCGACGAGACCCGCGATCTCGGCGGCGTTGCGGTCCCACTGGAGCTTTACACCCCACAGGGCCAGCTGCTGACGTTCCTGTCAACCGTGACGACGTTCGGCACAGCGATCGACCTCACTGCCGCCGAACTGTCCATCGAGGCGTTTCTGCCCGCCGACGAGGTGACCGCCGCCGCGCTCCGGTGAAATGCACATGGTGGGCCGTCAACCGCAATAGAGTGACCCGACATGGACAATCGTCTCGTCGCGACAGTCGCAGTCACGCTTGCCGCTGCCGCCGCCGGCTGCTCGACGCCGCCGGCCGCTCTCGGTGGCACGACCGCGAAGGTGACCATCGATGGCAAGAGCACCGGTGATGCGCATCCCGTGGTGTGCTCACAGACCGGGTGGATGTGGAACATCAAGACCCCCGGTGAGCCGACGACGTTGACGGCGTTCCTGAACACCGACGGCGAGGTCTCGGTTCAGTCGGTCGATTTCCGCGATATCGGCGGCTTCACGGGCACCTTCTGGCAGGGCCGCATCGGCGAAGCCGAAGTGACCGGCAGCGGCGGGAAATTCACGATCGACGGTTCGGCCGACGGGTCGTTCAAGGACAACCCGAGCAATGCCGTGACGGCGAAGTTTCACATCGAAGCCAACTGCTGACCGTGGTGCACCCCTTCCGCACGGCGATCGAAGCCCGCGACCTGGACGCCGCCGTCGCCCTCCTTCGAGAAGACGTCGTCTTTCGCAGCCCTGTCGTCTTCACGCCATACGAGGGGCGCGAGGCACTTCGGCAGATCCTGGGCGCCGTCATGGACGTGTTCGAGGACTTCCGCTATGTGCGTGAGATCGGCGCTGACGGCGCTCGTGATCATGCGCTGGTGTTCGAGGCCAGAGTGGGCGACAAACAGCTCCAGGGCTGCGACTTCATCTCCTTCGACTCCGACGGTGCGATCGAGGAGTTCACCGTCATGGTGCGGCCGATGCAGGCCATGCTTGCGCTGGCCGAAGCGATGAAAGAACGCCTCGCCGCAGGTTAATCAACTGGTCTTACCACTTGACCTCTGGCCAATCGCCAGGCACTGTGGACAGCATGGCCCTCAAACCGGTGAACCGCCGTTCGGTGCCCGAAGACGTGTTCGAGCAGATTGTCGCCGAGGTGCTCAGTGGCGAGATGCGGCCCGGTGAATCGCTGCCCAGTGAACGCAGACTCGCCGAGGTGCTCGGCGTATCGCGACCCGCTGTGCGCGAGGCCCTCAAGCGCCTTACTGCTGCGGGCTTGGTCGACGTGCGCCAGGGCGACGCCACCACGGTGCGTGATTTCCGTCGGCACGCGGGTCTCGATCTACTCCCCCGCCTGCTCATTCGTGCAGGCGAACTCGACGTGTCAGTGGTCCGCAGCATCCTGGAGACGCGGCTGCACAACGGACCCAAAGTCGCCGAGCTCGCCGCCCAACGTCGTGATCCGCAACTGGCCGGAATCCTCGATGACGCAGTGCGCACCTTGGCCGGCGAGAACGATCCCGTCGAACGACAGCGCAGCGCCCTCACGTTCTGGGACCACATTGTCGACGGCGCGGATTCCATTGCGTTCCGGCTGATGTACAACACGTTGCGGGCGACCTACGAGCCGGCGCTACCTGCCCTTGCCGCGGTGATGGCCGACGAGGTGGGCCGCCCCCTGGCGTACCGCGAACTGGCCGATGCGGTCACCGCGGGCGATCCCCAACGGGCCAGACAAGCCGCGCATGACCTTCTCGAGCCCGCAACCACAGCGCTCTTGACCGCCCTCGATGACCTGAAGGATCCGTCATGACCACCGCCCCCGCGCGTACTGCGCGCAAGAAGATGACACTGGCCGACGCCGGGCGGCAATTCGCCAAGCACCCTTCCCCCTGGATGATTGGCACCGTCCTTGTCGTCGCCGTGTCCGCACGGATCATCGTCGGCGACTGGCAGATCACCGACGCGTTAGTACCACTGGCGATCCTGGCGCTCTTTCCGTTCTTCGAATGGATGATCCATGTGTTCGTCCTGCACTGGCGCCCGAAGCGGATCGGTCGATTCACGGTCGACCCCTTGCTGTCCAGGGAACACCGAGCCCACCACGTCGACCCACGCAGCATTCCCTTGATCTTCATACCGTGGAAATCGCTTGCAACCTGGGTCCTTCCGCTCGCGGTCGGCATTGCGCTGCTGGCGTTTCCGCGGCTTCCGATGGGCCTGACGTTTCTGGTCTGCATTGCGGTAGCCGGACTCGGTTACGAATGGACCCATTACCTGATCCATACTGACTACAAGCCCAAAACCGGTGTCTATCGGGCGATTTGGCGTAATCACCGCAACCATCATTATAAGAACGAGCACTACTGGTTCACGGTAACCAGTTCCGGCACCGCAGACCGCGTCTTACACACGTATCCGGATCCGGCCGACGTCGAGAACTCCCCGACCGCAAAGAATCTGCACGCCCAATCGCCGGCGTAGCGGGACGCGGACCCTAGGCCTGGACGATGATCGGATCACCTATCCGAACCGTGTTGTAGTACCAGTCCGCGTTGTCCGGGCTGAGGTTGATGCAGCCATGGCTGACGTTCTCATAGCCCTGTGAGCCGGTCGACCATGGTGCGCCATGCACGTACACACCGCCCCAGGTGACACGCACTGCGTCGTAGACGGTGAGCTTGTAGCCCTCAGGGTCATCCAGCGGGATGCCGATCGTTCGCGAATCCATGATCACGACCGATTGCTTCTCGAGCGCGGTGAAGGATCCGACCGGTGTCGCGAACCCGTACTTGCCCATGGATGCGGGCATTTCACGCATGACCTCGCCGTCCATGCTGACGGTGAAGGTATGAGCACTGATGTCGGCAACTCCGACCGTGGCGCCGCCGGTCTGGAAGTTTGTCTTGGCATCACCGACGGACAAGGCGATTGTGCTGTGCGCAGGCCAGAACTCACTCGGGTTCCATTGCAGGACATTGTCGTTGAGCCAGGTGAAATTACCGGCCGGCCTTTTCGGTGAGGTGATCTCGATGCTGTTCTCCGCAGCGGTGCGGTCAGCGATCCGTCCCGCGAAAGTCACTGTGACCGGGTGCGCCACACCGACTGTCACGCCGCTTGGCGAGATGCTCACCACGTCCGTCGCAGCGGTGACACCGGCAGAGACGGTCGCGGTGGACCCTGACAGCGCGGCCACGATGACCACACTGACGAAGAGCACGGCTACGAAACGAAGTTTCAGCACACATTTATCCTAGTTCGTCGGGAAGAGTTAGCAGGGTAGCCGCAAGTCCCGTGCGCCACCGCATGTCGTCGCCATTGGCGCTAGTAGTCACGACCGATCATCGAATCCGCCGTTCAGAACGTTTCAGACGGCGTCGATACGCGCGGGAGTCGCCAGCCGGTTCACCGCCAGCAACGCATAGCCGACGGCGAGCACACAGCCGCCCAGCACACAAATATTGAGCGCCACCGTGGCCACCCCGACACTGCCGGGATCCAGGAAGTAATACGGCGCCCGACGTCCGGCCTCGTTGAGCACCACCACGGCCAGCACGACATATAGCGCGGGGTACACCACCCAGGCCAGCGGATGCCACCAATGCACGCGCCCCCACCCACGCCCGACGAGAAGCCAGTCGCTGAGCGCCAGGACAGGCACGCCGACGTGCAGCAGGATGTTCGCGGGTGTGTAACCCATGCTGCGGCCCGTCAACAACAGATTCCAGATGACGCCGGCAAGGACGACGTACAGCACCACGGCGCCGCGAAGGCCGACCCGCGCATCGGCGCGGGGCGAGACAAGAGTCCACAGGTAGTACGCCGCAGCGAGGACATTGGCTTGATAGGTGAAGGTGATCAGTCGCCACACCACCCCGGATCGAGAGGAAAACTCAACGACGATCAATGCGGTGAGCACCATCGCGACGATCGCGCCGCGCAACACGAGGCGCAGAACCGCGGAACCGGTGGTCGGCGACGTCACTGAGGCGGTAGAAGGGGCGGTGCTTCCGGTGCTGGCAGCGGGGCTCCCGGCGCCGGTGGCACCACTCCAGCGGGCGCTGCGGCTGCCTCCGGTGGCCCTAGCGGCGCCCCCGGCGCGGCAGGTACGGGCGCCTGCTGTGGCACCTCGTCATTCCCGCCGATGTTCGACAGCCGGTTTCTGATCCTGCTCAGCAGGCCTGGGCGCTGCTCCGGTACCGGGGTCGGCTGCGCGGGCACCAGGCCCGGCGCCGGTGGGATGGCTCCGGGCGGCAGCGCTTCGATCGGAGCGACCGGCGCGGGCAGCACCTCGGCGTCTGGAGGCAGCGCGTCGACGGGCACGACCGGTGGCGCCTCGGGGATGTCGACAGTGCCTTCCGGCAGAGGCACCACCTCGACGGGCGGAGCCGCCGGCGGGTCCGCGATAGGGGCCGGGATGACCGCGGGCGCGGGGACGGCGGGCACCGCGGCGCGCACAGCCGCCGACGCAACGCCAGGGGACGCCTTCGCCGCGGGCCGCGGCTCCGATGTCACGATGTTCCTCTCGGGTGCCACCTCCAGGCTGACGGCGACGGACACCGATACGACGAACGTCACCGCACCTGCGACGAGCATGGCCAGTGGAGCGGTCTGAGTCAGCGGTCGACGGCGGTCACGTGGGGCCCGCTCGGGGGCCCGGCCAATTTGCATGTACTCGGTGTTGTGTGCCGACGCGAGCGCTGCACCCCGCGCCAACGCGAGCTCAGACTCGGCAGGGGCGAACACGGGCACCGACAAGATCGTCTCCAGCCGCGGCATGACAGCGTGGAGTGCGCCGCCGGAGCCGACCATGACCAAGGCCTCGGGCCGCCAATCCGCTTTGGCGAAGACGGCGCTCAGCCAGCGAAGCAACGACTCTTCGGTATCGATGGCATGGTTGACGGCGGTTTGGACGGCGCCCTCGCCGGAATGGACGATGAGCATGATCGCCGTCTCGGGTTCGATCACGCACACCGCGGTGACGTCATATCCGATGACGTCGGCGATGCCCCACGCCAGGGCCTCAGTCGCCTCCGGCAGACGAACGGGCACGACGTTGTCGAAACCGTATTCGTCCAAGGATTTCAACAGCAGTGACGCCTCGGCGTCGGCGCCGTCGCTCCATGTCACACCGATCGAATGCAGCCGCTGACCACGGGTGGCCGCGATCGCCTCGGTACGCAGCACCGCAGCGGCCGCCTGCTCAGAAATATGAAGTGGCGTCGAATGCCGGCCGGAAACGATCTCGAAGGCCTCGCGGTCAACCGTGGAACCGTCGGCGTCTTGGCCCTCGACGAGGACGAGACCGACAGCGGACGGAGTCACCGATAAGCCGAGTACGGCTTCCATACCACCCTTCCGGACGTCCATCTTTCGGGGTGACCTTACCCGCGCCGAAGTGAGTCGGCTCACCGGGCGTTGTTCCGGCAGCGGCCACCACGGCGTCGAAATGTGCTGTGTTGCAGAAAGCTACTGCAAGGTCTCCGACTGCGCCTTTGCCCGGGTGGTGCGCTGAATTGACAGGTCACGGAAATGACCCCGAGCGGCAGGCCGAGTGGAAGGGTGACCCCCATGGCGGCTGTGGGACATACCGAGGGAGACATCAAGGGCGGGCCTGCCGGACGCACCGTGTTCGGCCATCCGATCGGGCTGACCAACTTATTCGGCGTAGAGCTCTGGGAGCGGTTTTCGTTCTACGGGATGCTCACGATCCTCGGGTACTACCTCTATTTCTCGCTCACCGATGGCGGGCTGGGAATGGAGAAGGCCACCGCAACCGGCATCGTCGGCGCGTACGGCGGTCTGGTCTATCTGTCCACGGTCCTCGGCGGCTGGATCGCCGACCGGGTGCTCGGCATGGAGCGCACCGTCTTCTACGGAGGCGTGGTGGTGATGTGCGGCCACGTCGCGCTCGCCGTCGTGCCGGGCCTTGCCGGCGTCGCCGTGGGCCTCGTGTTGGTCGCGCTGGGGTCGGGCGCCCTGAAGGCCAACGCGTCATCGCTGCTCGGCACGCTCTACGAGAAGGACGATCCGCGCGCCGACGGCGGCTTCACCTTGTTCTATCTGGGCATCAACCTGGGCGCGTTCGTCGGACCGCTCGTCACCGGTCTGCTGCAGACGCGGCTCGGATTCCACTGGGGCTTCGGCGCCGCCGCTGTCGGGATGGCGCTGGGGCTAACGCAATACGTCATCTTCCGGCGCAACCTCGGCGACCACGGCCGCATTGTTCCGAACCCGTTACCCCGCAGCGGTATTGGTTGGGCTGTTGGGGTAGGCGTTCTCACCGTGGCGGTGATCGTGGCCGCATTCGCCACAGGTCTGGTGACGCTGTCCAATCTGTCTCAGGCGACGACGGGAGTAATCGTCGTGGCGGCGGTCACCTACTTCGTCGTCATGCTGACGAGTTCGAAAGTGGTGCCGATCGAGCGGACCAGGCTTCGGGCGTTCATTCCGCTGTTCATTGCCAACGCGGTGTTCTGGTCGCTGTTCCAGCAGATCTTCACCGTGCTCGCGATCTACTCCGACGAGCGGATGAACTGGTCGATCTTCGGCTGGACCGCCCCGTCGAACTGGATCGGATCCATCGAACCGGTATGGATCATCCTGCTGTCTCCGTTGTTCGCGATCATGTGGACGCGCCTGGGTGAACGCGCACCCACCACCCCACGAAAATTCGCCTATGGTGTCATCGGCATGGGCGTGGCGTTCCTGCTGTTCCTGCCGATGTCCGGCTCAACGGGCCGGGCGGTCCCCGCAGTGTGGGTGCTCGCCATCATGGCAGTGTTCGCGATTTCGGAATTGCTGCTGTCGCCGATCGGTCTCTCGGTCACCACAAAGCTTGCCCCCGAAGTGTTCCGGGCACAGATGATGGCGCTGTATTTTTTCTCGGTCGGTATCGGCACATCGATGTCAGGCGTGCTGTCGGGTTACTACGATCCGGCACGCGAATTCGCCTACTTCGGCATCCTCGGCGCAGTCGCCGTCGTCGCGGGTGTGATCGTATTCGCGTTGTCCCCCTGGATAAGCCGCCTGATGGAGGGCGTGCACTAACGTCGCTATCCCGCCAAGATGTCGCTCAAAGCGGTTGGGTCGATATTTCCACCGGACAAGACCATCACTGTGCGGCCAGGCGGTGTTTGGCCCTGCCGATAGGCCGCCAATGCGACAGCGCCACTGGGTTCACTGATCAAGTGCGCCTGCACCGCGAGTTCACGCACCGCACTGCGAATCTCGCTCTCCGACACGGTGATCACGCCGTCCAGGAACTTCTGAAGATGAGCAAACGTCAACTCCGAGGGTTGTGAACGAAGACCGTCGGCGATGGTGCGGTTCCGGTCTTCGATCGACCAATCAACGCGATGGCCCCGCGCGAATCCCTCCGCGGTATCGGCGGCGAGCTCGGGTTCCACGCCGAAGACTCGTGCCTGTGGGCACAGCGCCTTGATGGCCGCACCGATCCCGGAAGCCAGGCCACCACCGCTGACCGGCACGAGCACGTTCTCGACCGAGGGCAGGTCCTCGGCGATCTCCAGACCGATCGTGCCTTGCCCGGCGATGATGTCGGGGTGGTCGAACGGCGGGACCAGCACCCCACCCGTTTCCTTCTGCACCTCGGCGGCCACCCGTTCGCGTTCGCCGGCACCGCACAGCACCACCTCGGCCCCATGGCGTCGGGTGGCCTCCACTTTCAGGGCGGGCGTTTCGGCCGGCATGATCAGATGCGCCGGAATTCCGTACACCGCGGCGGCGTACGCCACCGCCTGGGCGTGGTTGCCGCTGGAATAGGCCACCACACCGCGGGTGCGCACCGACTCATCGAGGTTGCCGATGGCGTTGAACGCTCCGCGCACCTTGAAGGCGCCGATGGGCTGGAGGTTCTCCGGCTTGATCCACAGCGGCCGGTCTCTCTCGGCCCACAGCGCTGGCAGCAATGGCGTGCGTACCGCGAATGCCCGAATTCGCATCGCCGCTGCCCTGATGTCATCGATGGTCACCATGTCCACGGACTCAGTCTTCCCGACTGCCGCCCGATCACGCACTCCCGGTCGCCGGGCCTTGGTCTCGAATCCGCGGCCGCTCGCTAGGGTGATGCCGTGACCTCGTTCTCGCTGCCGATCACACCGCGCTACGCCGAGGTCGATCAACAGGGTGTCGTGTTCAACGGCCATTACCTCACCTGGTTTGACGAAGCCTGCACCGGCTTCCTCGACCATCTCGACGTCACCTATCCGGGTTTGATCGCAAGCGGATACGATATCCAGGTGGTGCACAGCGAGATCGACTTCAAGGGGCCGGTCCGGTGGCGTGAATCAGTGCGCGTCGAGGTCGGTTGCGAGAGAATCGGATCCACCAGCTTCGCTCTGAGCTTCGACGTGTTGCGTAGCAAGGACGGCGACCCCGCCACCGAAGAGCAATCCGCGGTACGCGGCCACAACGTCTACGTGGTGGTCTCCACGGACGACTGGGCCAAGCGCCCGATCCCGCCAGTACTGCGCAAAGCGCTGACTTCGGTTGAGCGTCAAGCCCATAACGCGTCCGATTGAGTCTGGGCGCCGGTACGGTCAAGGGATGGGCCACGGTCACGATCACGAACATCAGCGCGAGCTTCCGCCGGGGATGATCGAGCAGCTCGAGCTGGCTTATGCCGGCGTGACATCTTTCGGGCACCGGCCCTTCCTCACCGAGGTCGAACAATTGGAGTCGTGGCGACCCGATGTGGCGATCGTTGGGGCGCCGTTCGACGTCGGGACCACGAACCGGCCTGGTGCTCGCTTCGGACCCCGCGCCATTCGTGCCACCGCCTACGAGCCGGGCACCTATCACCTGGATCTCGGCCTCGAGATCTTCGACTGGCTCGAAGTCGTCGACTTCGGCGACGCTTATTGCCCGCACGGCCAGACCGAGTTCTCACACAACAACATTCGCGAGCGCGTGCACGCCATCGCATCGCGTGGCATCGTGCCGGTGATCCTCGGTGGCGACCACTCGATAACCTGGCCCGCCGCGACCGCCGTCGCCGACGTCCACGGCTACGGCAACGTCGGCATCGTGCACTTCGATGCGCACGCCGACACCGCCGATGAGATCGAGGGCAACCTCGCCAGCCACGGCACGCCGATGCGTCGGCTCATCGAGTCCGGTGCGGTGCCGGGTAGCCACTTCGTCCAGGTGGGCCTGCGCGGCTACTGGCCGCCACAGGACACCTTCGAGTGGATGCAGGAACAACGCATGACGTGGCACACCATGCAGGAGATCTGGGAGCGCGGCTTCAAGGACGTCATGCGCGACGCGGTGAACGAGGCCCTCGCCAAGGCCGAGAAGCTGTATGTCTCCGTCGACATCGACGTACTCGACCCCGCGCACGCGCCCGGGACCGGCACACCCGAGCCGGGCGGCATCACCACCGCGGATCTGTTGCGCTTGGTGCGACAACTCTGCCGCGAGCACGACGTCGTCGGCGTCGACGTGGTCGAGGTGGCGCCTGCATACGACCATGCGGAGCTGACCGTCAATGCCGCGCACCGCGTCGTTTTCGAAGCGCTCGGCGGCATGGCCGCGCGCCGCCGAGATGCCGCGCCGGATGCTCCGCCGCCGGGACCGCCTGCCCGGTAGCGTGACGCCGGGAGGACAATAGAGGCATGGCCGGAACGCTGTTCTTCGATGGCAAATGTGGAATGTGCACTCGCTCGCGGAACTTCCTGCTGCGACTAAACCGAACCGGCGACCTGCTCACGGAGCCCCTGCAGACGCCCGGCACCGCGGAGCGGCTCGGCGTTTCCGACGCGAACCTGATGGATGCGGTGCGCTGGCTGGATGCAACCGGCAACGTGTATGCAGGTGCGGAGGCCGCAAACGCCGCGGTGTCGGCGGCGCTCGGCACGCGAGTTCCACTGCTGATCTACCGCATCCCGGGTATCCGGTCGCTGGAAGACGCGGTGTACCGCTGGGTCGCCGATCATCGCTACCGCTTCCCCGGCACCACCCCGTATTGCGAGTCGCATCCGGTCTCCTGCTGACCGCCTGCACGGACACTGGCGCGCAGCCTCACAGACTGACTTCCGTCCACGCCGGGTCGTCGTTTCGATGATCGGTGGTGTTCCGACACTCGCCGTACAGCCGCATGGTGGCATTGGTTGGGTCGTCGGGGTTACGTTGCAGCACCGCCGTGACGCCGCCGCTGGTGAGTTTCCGGCCGAAGTGCTCGTCCTTGGTGGGTGCATCCGTCCAGCCATCGGCGATCATCGCCGAGGCGACCTCGTTGAGATAACGTGCCCAATCGCTGTGCAGCAGAGTAAAACTCATATATAGGGCCGCCTGATAGGGAGGGCCGTTCTGTGTCGCGCACGAGACGAAGGAGTAGCCGCCGGTGGCGTCCTGCAATCTCGCCGCATCGACAACCTTCCTGGCCGAACCGACGACCTGCTCGACAGCCTGCTCATCAGTCAGGGGCACGCCGACCTGGCTGCGAACGTCGGTCTCCTGCCGATCGACCACGACGAGCACCACCCCCAGAACCAACGACAACACGAGGGCGGCCCACATCAATCTTCTCGACTCGGGCGTCCGGATCCAGTCGTCCATCTCGCAAGCTATCCTCGCCCGGCGATCCCGCTGATCAGCCGCCCGCACACGACGTCCATCTCCTGGCGCGCCTGTTCACGGTCGGCTGCGCGGGACACGTACAGCGCCGCCTCGTCGAGCGCACCGAGCAGCACATGCGCGGTCGGGCGTAACGGTTGCTCGGGGACGGCGCCTTCGGCGATCGCATGGGCGAGCATCGCCTCGATCACCCCGAGCCCATAGGTGACCCCCACTGCGCGCCAGCGGTCCCAGCCGAGTACCGCCGGGGCGTCGATCAGGACGATCTGCTGCACGTCGGGCGCCGAGCACCCGTCCAGGAACAAGCGCGCCCCGACGCGCATCGCCTCCAGCGGATCAAGGGGTTGGCGCTCCATGATCTGGCGGGCGATGTCCTCGACCATTTGCCGCTCTACCTGCTCGTAGACCTCCGCGAACAGTCCCACCTTGTCGTCGAACTGGTGATACAGCGCCCCGCGGGTAACCCCGGCGGCGGCGACGATCGCCTGGGTGGAAACATCATTGAAACCCTTGTCGGCAAACAGCTTTCGGCCGGCGTCGATCAACAGCGCGCGCGTGGCGGCCGTCCGTTCCGCCTGCGTGCGCCGGGTCGTCGCCGACGCCGCGGCCCGGTCGTTGACTTTCATACAGTCTGCACGTAACTTTCATACCAAGTGTTTGTAAGTTAGAGAAGGATAGCGAACATGCCGCAGATCGCACTGGATCAAGCCACCATCTCCTACCGCGTGTTGGGTCCGGAGGACTCGCCGCACCCTCCCGTGGTGTTCGTGCACGGAATCCTCGTCGACAGCCGGCTGTGGGACCAGGTCGCTGAGGCTCTGGCCAATCGTGGATTCCGGTGCTACCTGCCGAACTGGCCGCTGGGCTCGCACACGATTCCGGTGAACGACGGCGCCGAGTTGTCACCGCGCGCAGTCGCGACGATGATCCGCGACTTCGTCGTCGAACTGGGCCTTTCCGACGTGACGCTCGTCGGTAACGACACCGGCGGCGGCCTGTGCCAATTGGTCATCGATTCGTACCCCGACCTCGTCGGGCGGCTGGTCCTGACCAACTGCGACGCGTTCGACAAGTTCCCACCGTTCCCGTTCAATCTCGTATTCGCGCTTCTGCGCGGACCGGTGTCGATCAAGGTGCTGTTCGAGCAGATGAGACTCAAGGCCCTGCGCCACTCTCCGCTCGGCTTCGGCCTGCTGGCCAGGCCGGATGCCCAACTGACGGCCTCATGGCTGGAGCCTGGCCGCACCGACGTCCGGATCCGGCGTGACCTCGCCCGGCTGCTGCGGGCGGTCGCCAAGACCGACCTGACCGACGTGGCGACGCGGCTGCCCCGTTTCACCAAACCCGTCACTATTGTCTGGGGTCAGCGTGACCGCGCGTTCACCCCGGCGCTCGGCCGCAGACTGGCTGCTCTGTTTCCCGCCTCGACGCTGATCGAGGTACCCGAGGCGAGGACGTTCGTCTCCCTGGACAATCCCGCCGCCGTCATCGACGCCGTCGCGACCATCGGCGCGGGCGCCACCAGACCGCTGACCTGAGCGGTAGCTGGCCGCAACGCTTGAATTCATCGCGAGCGGGTAATTGGTAGCCATCCGAGCGAGGAGGCTGCAATGAGCTCAGCGGTTGAGATGGGCACGATCACCACGCAGGTTCCGGCCCGGCTGGACCGACTCCCGTGGTCACGGTTTCACTGGCGCGTCGTCATCGGCCTCGGCGGGGTTTGGATACTGGACGGCCTCGAAGTCACGATGGTCGGCAACGTCGCGGAGCGACTGACCGAGCCGGGGAGCGGTATCGAGCTCTCCGCCGCTCAGATCGGCATCGCGGCGGCCATTTACATCACCGGGGCATGCCTGGGCGCACTGTTCTTCGGTCGGCTCACCGATCGACTGGGCAGGAAGAAGTTGTTCATCCTCACGCTCGTCGTGTACCTGGCCGCCACGGTTGCCACCGCATTCGCCTTCTCGCCCTGGTACTTCTTCGTCGCGCGATTTTTCACCGGCGCCGGAATCGGCGGCGAGTACGCCGCGATCAACTCCGCGATCGACGAACTCATCCCCGCGCGTGTGCGCGGACGGGTCGACCTCATCATCAACGGTTCGTACTGGCTCGGTGCTGCGGGCGGCGCGGCCGGTGCACTCCTGTTGTTGAACACCTCGATATTCCCCCAAGACATCGGTTGGCGGCTGGCATTCGGGGTCGGCGCGGTATTCGGATTGGCCGTACTTCTCGTGCGCCGCAACGTCCCTGAAAGCCCCCGCTGGCTGTTCATCCACGGCCGCGAGGATGAGGCCGAGCGGATTGTCCAGCAGATCGAACAGCAGGTGGAGCACGAGACAGGACAGACCCTTCCAGAACCGGAAGGTGAGCTGAAAATACATCAGCGCAAGGCGATTTCCTTCGTCGAGATCGCCCGCGTGGCCTTCACCCGCTACCCCAAACGCGCGATCCTCGGGCTCGCGCTTTTCATCGGGCAGGCGTTTCTGTACAACGCATTCACGTTCAATCTCGGAACCCTGCTCGGTGAGTTCTACGGTGTCGCTTCGGGAACCGTGCCACTGTTCTTCATCGTGTGGGCGCTGAGCAACTTCGCGGGGCCCCTGCTGCTCGGGCGGCTGTTCGACACCGTCGGCCGAAAAGCGATGATCTCGCTGGCATACCTGGGTTCAGCGGCGGTCGCGGTGGGTCTTGCGTCGCTCTTCTACGGCGAGACAGGCGGCGTCGGTGTCTTCATCGCGGTGCTGTCCGTCTGCTTCTTTCTGGCGTCTTCTGGCGCAAGCGCCGCGTATCTGACCGTGAGTGAGATTTTTCCGATGGAGACGCGGGCGATGGCGATCGCGTTCTTCTATGCAATCGGAACGGCCATCGGTGGGATCACGGGTCCGCTGCTGTTCGGGCAGCTCATCGGCACTGGAGATCGTGGCTTGGTCGCGATCGCCTTCCTCATCGGCGCCGCCGCGATGGCGATCGGCGGGGTGGTGGAAATCCTGTTCGGCGTGAAGGCCGAGGGGGCGAATCTCGAGGACATCGCTCCGCCGCTGAGCACCACCGGCGAAGACAACACAGATTCGGAGCGAGAAACACGGCCCGATGCCGCCGAACGACGTGCGCGCATCGCGGCCCGCGCAGAACGTCGGCGCGCCAGCCACGTCGGAGCGCGGCGCTACCGGCCCGGGCCGTCGACGGAAGGGTACCCAGCGTGGCGGGAGCCGCCGACCCCTGGCGCGGCAGAGACCGCACTGGATCACGAGATCGAGGCGATCACACGTGCTGTGACCGAACATCAGCCCATGACGGCGCGAGATCTCCACAGGGCGGTCGGGGCGCGGTACTGGGGCCCCGGTGAATTTCGAAAGGCACTACGGGAAGCGTTGGCCGATCGTCGAATTGAGCGCAAACCGCGCGGGCTCATTGGTTTGCCGAATGACGAGCCGAAGGGATGACATGGGCGTGCCGAGTGTTCGGCCATCAACCGACGTTCGCTGCGGAAGGCAACACCATGCGTTGGGCGTGCGAGCGCTGCGGTGAGGCGGCCGGGTCAAAGGAGTACGGCTCACATGACGACGCACGGCGATTCGCTGCGGCGTTCAACAAGCGCGATGCCGACGACCTCGGCAAGAGAGCGCCCCTTCTGGGCCTACTCCCACTCCGGGTATGGCGACGGCTGCGGCGGAACTAGCTCTTGACCAGAGTGAACTGGCAGATGTCGGTGTAGCCCTCGCGGAAGAGATCGGCGCAGCCGGTGAGGTATTTCATGTAGCGGTCGTAGACCTCTTGAGATTGCACGGCAATGGCCTCGTCCTTGCGTGACTCGAGCGCCTCCGCCCAGATGTCCAGCGTGCGGGCGTAATGCAGGCGCAGCCGTTGGGCGCGCGTGAGCCGGAAGCCGGCTTCAACGGCGTGGCCTTCGAGCTGAGAGGGCTTCGGCAGATCGCCGCCGGGGAAGATTTCGTCCATGATGAACTTCGAGAAGCGGACGATCCTCATGGTGAGCTTCAGGCCCTTGTCGAGGAACTCCTGGTCTTCGGGCTTGATGATCGTGTGCACCATCATGACGCCGTCGGCGGGCAGCACGGCGTAGGCCTTCTTGAAGAAGTCGTCGTAGCGGTTGCGTCCGAAGTGCTCGAAGGCGCCGATCGAGACGATCCGGTCGACCGGCTCGTCGAATTGCTCCCACCCCTGAAGCAAGACCCGCTTGGTGCGCGTACTGGGTGACGCGGCGAACACCTTCTCGACGTGGGCTTTCTGGTTTTGGCTCAAGGTGAGGCCAATGACGTTGACGTCGTACTTCTCCAGAGCGCGGTTGACCGTTGCGCCCCAGCCGCAACCGATGTCGAGAAGCGTCATTCCCGGCTTCAGATCCAACTTGCTGAGCGACAGATCGATTTTGGCGATCTGAGCCTCTTCGAGCGTCATATCCTCACGCTCGAAGTACGCGCAGCTATAGGTCTGCGTGGGGTCGAGGAAAAGCCGGAAGAACTCGTCGGACAGGTCATAGTGCGCCTGTACGTTCTCAAAGTGCGGCTTCAGGCCCCGGTTGTCGCTGGTAGTTTCTGGCAAGTCGTAGCCTCTGACGTTTGGTTCTGGAATATTTGCGAAGGCTCCGCGTCGGTGCGGGCACCTCCCCCGTCATCTGCGCAGTTTACGCACATTACATGAGACAACCCCTAACGCCCTCATCAGCGGATCCCGCCCGTCGCGCCGCACCGTTTGTTGACGCTAGCGAATATTCACGAATCCATTCTCGCCGCCGGTAATCGCCCACGTAGGCAACGCAATTTCCATCCGTTCTATACCCACATCCTCGGCTTTCTATCGCTAAGGCTCACTACTCGGGTCCTCGGTTCCGACAATGCCGCGATGGTGCTCGAACCGGCGCACAGCAACGCAATGTCAGGAACTCGTCACATCTACCAATATCTCAGCTGAGAATGCGGGCCGCGCCGACGTCGTATTCCACCACCGATGCGGTGAGGATGGCCGCCCCCTGTTCGCCCCCGACGCCGCTGCCGCGGAACGCCTCGACCGCGGTCAACGATTCCCAGCGTTCGAGGATGTTGACTCGTCCGGCGTCGATGAGGTCGGCCGACAAGGCGAAGTCGAGGCAACCATCAGCGGCGCGGGCCTCATGAACCACGTCCGCACATCCCGATAGGTAGTCCGCGCGCTGCGCGGGGTCGACGATGAGATGGCCGGCGACGATAACCACGAAAACCTCCTCTAGGCGGCCGATATCTGCATCAGACCTGTCATGGAGACTTCGGCGGCCGTTCGAACTCATCGATATCCCGAGCCTGCCCCCCGGTAGTAAGGACGCTCGGCGCGGCCTTAACCCTCGCGCGCCACGCCACGAGCAGCGCGGCTCCTGACAGGACGACCAACGCAATCACCCACGGCCATGCCCCGTGCTGGTGGACCCAACCTGCGACCGCACCCTGCAGGCGGCCCGCGGCGGCAATGACCGGATTGGCCGGGTCACCGCCGAGGTAGAACAGCCGTACCTCATAAAGGCCGTAGTAGCCCACGTAGAGACCGACCACTACCAGCAGGGCCCCACTGATCCGGTTGAGGTACGGAATGATTCGGCGCATCCGATTGGCGACGGCCGAACTCGCCAACGCGGCCGCGACCGCCAGCGCGCCGACCACCAACGTGAATCCGGCCGCATAGGCGACGTAGACGAGTACGCCGCCGAGACGGGAACCACCCTTGAACGCCATGCCGGTGACCGCAAGGAAGGGGCCGACCGTGCAGGACAACGATGCGACGGCGTAGCTGAGCCCGTAACCGAACATCGAACCGAGGCGCGCGGTGGGCGCCCAGCGGGTGCCCGCGGTGGGTATCAGCGCCATGAGATCGCGGCCGAGCAGCAGCCAGACCCCAACGGCAACGAGAACGACACCGATGATGACCGTGACATACGGCAGGTAGCGCTGCACCGTCGACGCTGCGGCGATCGTCAGCAGCCCGAACGTGCCGAACACCGCAATGAAGCCGAGTGCCATTGCGGCAGTCGCCGCGAGAGCCCGGCCCAGCGCCGTGAGTGCATCGCTGTGTTCGCCGTCGGCATCGCCCCGGACCACAAGCGCCAGATAGGCGGGCAGCATTGCGAAGCCGCATGGGTTCAGCGCCGCGACCAATCCGGCAGCGAACGCCAGGCCGATCAATTCACCGTCCACGCACGGCAGCCATCTATGCCAGTGCCGCTACCCGATCGGACAGCTCCTGGCGGGACATCGCCGACGTCGGATTGTTCACGAACGTCGACGACCCGTCGGCGCGATAGAACACGTAGGCGGGCTGCCACGGCACGTTGTAGCGAGCCCAGATGGATCCGTCGGCGTCGTTGAGGTTCGTGAAGTTGAGGTTGTACTTCGACACGAAGCCCTCCATGGCCGCGACGTCCGAGCGGGCCGCCACACCGACGAACGTCACGTCGGGATTGGTCGCAGCGACCTGGCTGACGTTGGGCGCCTCCGCGTTGCAGAACGGGCACCACGGTGTCCAGAACCACAACACCGCCGGCTTGCCGACCAGGCTGGAACCGGAGAACGGTGCCCCGGCCAGCGTCGTCCCGGTGAATTGCAGGCGGTCGTCGGCGATCGCACTAGGCGGACTGACGAGGCCAAGTGCCAGCACTGCCGCCAATCCAGCCAGCGTTGCCAACCGACCGATCCGTAAAAGTCGAAGCCTCATCACCGATCTCTCCCTGGTCAGACGAACCGAATGGATCGCCTATTAGATCGGCAGGCGACACACTTGGTAAACACGACGGATTGGCCGGAGCAGTTCACTCAAGAAAGGACGAGATGGCAGGCCGCGAAGTACTTCGGCCTCGACCCGTAGATCTTCAGTTCTGCCGCGGGACAAGCTCGGCCACAAACCGGTCGATGAAGTCCGCGGTGCCGGTCGGACCTGCCTGCCGGATCACGAACTTGCTCAGGCCGGCTTCGAGGTAGGCGTCGAGCTGCCGATGAAGACGCGACCAGCTGTCGGCGATCAATTCCGTCGGCTCCAGATCGGGTCTGCGGCGGCGGATCGCAACGGCGAGCTCGTCGGGCACGGGGCCCTCGCAGACCGCGAGATTGATGCCGTAATGGTCCTCATCGATTGCGCGCCCGGCCCGCTGCGCCTCCCGTTGGATTTGTTCGCGACCGTCGCGAGCTTCGGCAGGAGTGAGGAAGCTGCCCAGCCACCCGTCGCCCAGCCGACCGATCCGCCGGAAACCCGCCGGGGCCGACCCACCGAGCCAAATGTCCAGCGACTTGAGCGGGCGGGGCGCGACAGCCACCGAGCTTGCGGCGAAGAAGTCACCGGCGAACGAGACATCGTCCTGTTCCAGAACGGATCTCAGCAATCGCAGCGATTCGTCGAATACGGCGGCGCGCTTGCCGTCGGGGACCACGAAGATCTCGCGTTCAGCCGCAATGGCGGAGCGCAGGCCGAACACCGGCAAGACCCGCTTCGGTGCGAGGGCCGCCAGTGACGCCAACTGCTTCGCCACCAGCACCGGGTGGCGGCCCGGGAGCACCGCGACCGATGTCCCGACCTTGAGGTTGTCGGTTCGCGCCAGCGCATGCGCCATCCCGATGAACGGATCCACGGCCTTGCTGTAGACGAGTTCGGAGAACCACAGCGAGTCGACGCCGGTCGCCTCCAGATGATCGACGATGGCCGTCAGCTCGTCCGGCCCGGTTTCCGCGCCCAATCCGATACCGAAGCGAATCTTCACACCGTGCCCTCCTGAACCCCGCCCGCAATGCTACGGACCGCGTGGTCCCCAGCCTTGTTACCGTGGCTAAGCGCGTGACAGCCAAGGTATTTACCGAAACAGGAGTAGCCATGGACGGATCGGTGACGGTGTCAATGCAGGCACCCGCGGACAAGATCTGGAACCTCATCGCCGACGTACGCAACACCGGCCGCTTCTCACCGGAGGTGATGGAGGCCGAGTGGCTCGGCGGAGCCACCGGTCCGGCACTGGGGGCCCGCTTTCGCGGCCACGTCAAGCGCAACGAAATCGGTCCGGTGTACTGGACGACCTGCGAGGTGACCGCGTGCGAGCCGAACCGCGAATTCGGCTTCGCCGTGCTGCTCAACGGCAAGGCCGTGAACAACTGGCACTACCGTCTCACTCCGGTCGACGGCGGAACCGATGTCACCGAATCCTTCCGGCTCGACGACTCGCTCATCATGAAGCTCTTCTCGCTGTTCGGGGGGCAACTGCGCCGCCGCCGCAACATCCGCGATATGCGTAAGACCCTGGAGCGGATCAGGGCAGTCGTCGAGGCGCCGGACGCCACCTGACGGCTAGAGACCGCGCAGTCGACGCACGCGATCGCTGATTGCCCTCTTCGACACGGCCGCTTCGCGGGCGAGTGCCTCGAATGCATGCGGGCAACCGGGATACACGTGCAGCTCCGTGGGGACGCCCGCGTCGCCCAGCCGTCGGGCATATGCGATGTCTTCGTTGCGGAACACGTCGAGGTCACCGACGTCGATGTAGGTGTCGGGCAAACCGGTGAGATCGTCGGCACGCGCCGGTGCCGCGTACGGCGAAACGCCGTCCCGCCCGGCGGCCTCGCCCAGCAAGGCACCCCAGCCGGTGACGTTGTCGTCGTAGGTCCACGTCAGGAACGGCTGCAGTTCCGGATTGGGAGTCACCGGCCGATCGTCGAGCATCGGGTAGATCAGGATCTGTTGTGCGACGGCCGGGCCACCGCGGTCCCGTGCCATCAGGCACGCGCCCGCCGCCAGCCCGCCACCCGCGCTGTCGCCCATCACCGCCAGGCGGGTGGGATCGACACCGAGGCTTTGGGAGTGCTCGGCCAGCCATACCAACGCCCCGTAGCAGTCCTCGACAGGGGTTGGATCCGGATGCTCGGGCGCCACGCGGTAGTCGACCATCAGCACCGGCACGCCCGAAGCGGCGACGTACTCCCGCACGGCAAGGTCGTACAGCTCGCCGATGTGCTCGAGGCTGAAGATCATGCCCCCGCCGTGCAGGTAGAGCACGGCGCTGCCCGGCCCGTCGGCGCCGGACGGGTGATACCAGGTGAGATTCAGAGTGACGCCGTCCGCCGCGGTCATCGAATGCCGCTCGGTGTCGACGCCGGTGGCCGGCGCCCGGCTCGAGGCGACCAGATCGAACATTCGGTGGCCGCTGGCTCGGCGTGCGTCGACGTCGCCGATGGGTGGGGGCTCCGACTCGCCGAGCGCTGCCAGCAAGGGCGCCATCTCCGCGAGCACCTGCGCGTCGATACCGAGTGTCATGGCTGCGACAGTAACGTGGATGCAGATGACGACGACGAAAACCGAGACAGCTTCGGATCGGCAAATCGCACCGTTCGCCACGGGGGTGGTGTTGCCGATCGCCGGGGTGGTGGCCGTTTTACATTGCGCTGCAGGTGGTTTCGGTCGCGGCTACTGGTTCGACGAGGTGTACATGCTGGCCATCGGTCGCAATCACCTCGACTGGGGTTCCGCCGATCAGCCACCGGTGACCCCGCTGCTGGCCGCGTTGATGGACGCCGTCGCTCCGGGTTCGATGATGGCGTTGCGCATTCCCGCCGCAATAGCCACCGCCGGGGCGGTTGTCGTCGCCGGCCTCATCGCTTCCGAACTCGGATGTGACCGCCGCGCACAGGGTTTCACCGCCGTTGCGCAGGCGACCGCGTTGTGGAGCACGTTGGCCGGACACTGGCTCACCCCCTACACCCTCGAACCGGTGCAGTGGTTGCTGCTGATCTGGTTACTGGTCCGCTGGGTGCGGGTGCGTCGGGACCGGCTGCTGGTGGCGTTCGGCGCCGTCGCGGGTCTCGCGGCACTGACGAAGTTCCAAGTGCTGTTGCTGTGCGCGGTGTTGCTCGTCGCGGTGGCGGCCGTCGGTCCGCGGGACCTCCTGCGGAGACCGCTGCTGTGGGTGGGCGTTGCGATCGCCGCGCTACTCGCCGCGCCGACGATGGCATGGCAGTACGCCAACGGATGGCCGCAGTTGCACATGGCGTCCGTCGTCGCGGACGAGGCCGAGGCGTTGTACGGCGGCCGGCCGGGTATCGCCGTCCAGCTCATCGTGTACGCGGGCGTGGCCGGAGTGTTGCTGGTCCTCTACGGATTGTGGCGGGTCTTCCGCGATCCCGCGTTGCGCGACTACCGGTTCCTCGGTGTGACGCTCGTCGTGCTCTATGTGTTCTTCGTGGCCACCGCGGGACGGCCGTATTACCTGGCCGGGTTGTATGCCGCGCTGGCCGCGATGGGTGCCCTTGGATTGCAGAGGCGCCGTGAGAGCGGCGCGAGCCGCACCCGGTGGCTGTTCTGGCCGACCGTCGCGATGAGCGTGGGCCTCGCCATTGGCATGTTGGTGCTTTCGGTGGCCCTCATCTCAGACGACGTCGGTCAGCGCATCGCCCAGCGCACCGCCGACGTCTACCACGCTCTGCCCGATGCGCAACGTGACCGGACCGTGGTGATCGGCCAGTCCTACATCGTCGCGGCATATATCGACGGCTACTCCGTCGACTATTCGCTCCCCAAGGCGTTCAGCCTCAATAGGAGCTACGGCTACTTTCCGCCGCCACCAGCCGACAGTGATGACGCACTCTATGTGGGGAGCGACCTCGACGACATCAGGCCGTACTTCACCGACGTCCGCAGGCTCGGCGACATCGGCGAGGACATGGGCGTGTATCTGCTGACGGGACGGCAGCGACCGTGGGACCAGATCTGGTCGCAGGCACGGAGTTTGACGGTGTCCTAGAGTCATTTGCGATGGCCGATTCCGTCATTCCCTGGCTGCTGGACTCCGACCCGGCCCTGCGCTGGCAGGTCGAACGAGACCTCTTGGGAGAGCCGGCCGAGGTGTGGGAAGCCACCCGCGGCTGTATCGGTAGCGAAGGTTTCGGCGCACGCCTGCTGTCGTTGCAGGGCCCCGATGGCCAATGGGCCGGCGGCGCGTACTACCCGGCTGATTTCGACGTCGACGGTGACGAGCTGAGCCGGACCGGGCAGCCGTGGACGGCGACGACGTGGACGCTGAACACGTTGCGGGAATGGGGCCTGGACCCCGGCGTCCTCCGCGCCCGTCGGACGGTCGAACTCCTCGCCGAGAACTCCAGGTGGGAATACGACGGGCACCTAATTCCGCAGCGGTTTGTATGACACGTGTCCGGGCACCCATGAACCATGCAATCCGAACACTTTCAGACGCTGCTGACCTCACATGGCCCGTACGGATCGATCTACTTCGACGACTCACACAACACCGAGGACGCCGCCGCGCAGCTCGAGCTGAAGTGGCGCGCGCTCCGCGAGCAGCTCGAACAGCAAGGCGCCGACCCCGCGCTGACCGAAAGCATCGAGCATGCCGTGATCGACACCCACCCACCCGTCGGCCGAAGTGGCCGCGCGGTGGTCGCCAGCGCCGAAGGTGTCTTGGTCAACGAACACCTGATCCGGCCTGCAGGGCCGGTCGTGCGGGTGTCCCCGCTGCCATACATCGTCCCCGTCGTCGAGCACGGCGTCGACAAGACGACCTACGCCGTGGTGATCGTGGATCACGACGGCGCCGACGTCACGCTGTGGCGACAGGGAACCGCAGTCTCGGACACAGTCGACGGTGAGGCGTACCCGGTGCACAAAGCCGCCAGCGCCGAGTCGGCGGGGTATGGCGACCCACAGCGCACGGCCGAGGGGGCACGGCGACAGAACATCCGCGCGGTGGCGACCCGGCTCGCGAAGCTCGTCGACGACGCCGCTCCCGAGATCGTCTTTCTCGTCGGCGAGGTGCAGTCTCGCAGCGACCTCGCTGCCGAACTGCCCGAACGCGTCGCATCTCGAGTTGTTCAACTTCACGCCGGAGCGCGGCACAGCGGCTTCGACGATGCTGCGTTGCAGCACGAAATCGAGCAGGAGTTTCAGCGCCGTCGAATAGCGGTGATCGACGATGCGGCACAGCGATTCAGCGCCGAAATCGGCCGCGGGTCCGGGTTGGCAACAGAGGGACTCGATGGCGTGGCGGCCGCACTTCGGGCCGGTGCGGTCGAGACCTTGATCATCGGCGAACTGGGCGATGCGACCGTGGTGGCGGGCGACGACATCGCCTTCATCGCACCCAACCCGAATGTGCTTTCCGAACTCGGCGTTGCGCCGACGCAGACGCTGCGGGCCGACGAGGCGCTGCCCATGGTCGCAATCGCCACGGATGCGTCACTGGTCCGCACGGACGAACGGATTTCACCCAAGGACGGGATCGCAGCGATCCTTCGATACGCCCTGCCCTGATCAGCGAGCACCCACCAAGTTGGCGAGTGCGGCAATGGGGGTGTCGTCCAGATGTTGGCAGAGATCGAGCGCGTCCTCGAAAACCTGGTGGGCTCCGGCCTCTTCGAGTTCGCACTTCGAAACCCCGCCACTGAGGACGGCGATGGTGACGACGTCCGCTCGCTTGCAGGCCTCGACGTCCCAGACCGCATCGCCGACGAACACGGCGTGTGCGGCGTCGACACCCGCGCGGTCCAGTGCGACGTTGACGATGTCAGGTTTGGGCTTGGCCGTATCCACGTCCTCCGACGACGTCATCGCCGATACCAGGTGGTCGCAATCCAGCACGTCACGCAGAATCCCGAGTTCGTCGTCGGGCGCCGACGTTGCCAAAACGACCTGCACACCTAGCTTTTCGACGGCTTCGAGAAGTCCGCGGGCACCGGGCAACGGGCGCAGCAGCGAGGCGGTCTCCTTGTAGTACCGGGAATGCAGATCCTTCGCCCGCGTCCTGGCCTCGTCATCGGCGCCCTCAGCGAGCGTTTTCACCAGGGTTGTGCCATCCATGCCTATGCAACGGTGGATTCGCCAAGCGTCGACCGGCGTGCCGATGTCCGCGAACGCCCGGCACCAGGCCTGCACATGCTGATAGTTCGAGTCGACGAGGGTGCCGTCGATGTCGAACAGCACTGCCGCGGCGGTACCGCGTTTGCGGTGTTTCACGAACGCTGACGCTCGTGGGGCGAGGGCACCTGCTCCGGCGCGGTGGCGCCGTCGCCGCGCACGTCATGCTCCTTACCAGGGGCGGGCTCGCCGGTGATTCCCTTCGGATCCAGCTTGTCCACCCGCTCGCGGTGCGCGTCCAATTCCTCGCGGGAGTTGTCGACTGCCTCGCGATGTGTGCGCGCGGTGTTCTGCAAGCGGGCGGCCTCGGCGGCCTTGGCCTCGGCCTCCGCGGCGGCAGCCTTGGCCTTGGCCTCGGTTTCGTGGGCGACGGCTTCGCGCTTCTCGAGATGCTCTGTCCGTTGGCCGATTTCGCCACGCAGTCGTTCGGCTTCGGCGCGGCGGCGCGAGTTACGCACGGTCCACGCGACCAACGCGATGACGACGATCGCCGCGACGGCGACAATGATCCAGATCATGACATTGCGGTCCATGTCGGCTCCTCCATGTGTCCCCGGGTCACGACGATTGACGAACCCGCCAATTCTGCGGATGCCCGCCTGCCGTTGCGTCTAAACCGGGGTGGGCCAAGGGAGCCGACGCCGCGAGGGCTACTGGACGATCAAGGTGCCCTTCATCGACGGGTGATAGACGCAGTAGAACGCGTATTCGCCCGGCTCCGTGGGCGCGGTCAGTGTGCCCT
Source organism: Mycolicibacterium tusciae JS617 (assembly GCF_000243415.2). Next base: position 969,613 of record NZ_KI912270.1, on the reverse strand, counting down.
GCTCGCCGCCGTCGACATGAACGTCGAACTTGCCTTCGGTCTGCGACGTCACCGAGTGCTCGGCGGAGTCGTCGTTCTTCAACGTGATCGTCGCCCCCGGTGCGACGGTGATGGGCTCACCGAAACTCATGTTCGCCATGGTGATCGTCGGGCCGTTGGCCTCCGCGGGGGCGCCGGCGGTTTCGCTGGTTTCTGGGCTGGCGGTTGCGGTTGCGGTGCCGCTATCGCCCTCGGAGGTGGTGTAGCTGGATTCGCTGCCACACGCGGCGACGGCCGCGGCCAGGCAGACCGTCACGCACAACAGCGAGAATTTCTTCATCGCCCCTCCGACTAAATCGTCTCAGCGAAAGGCCCGACCGGCGTGCACACCGGCTGCGGCGGATTCCCGGTGTTGGCGCATCCCTTGCCCGTGGAGACGTACGTGGCACCCGGTTGGTACGGCGCGTAGAAGACCTGCGCCGGCAGCACGCCGTTGTTCTGCTCGCACTTGGGGGGTCCGGGGCTGCCCTGCATTTGGACGCACGCCACCGACAGGTAGGTATTGGATCGCTCGCATGCGCCCGGTGAGATCGTGGCCGTGACCATGCTGGTCCCCGACACGTCCACGACATGCGGCGGTGACAGGTGGTAGGTACAGGTGGCCGGCGGTGGTTCGGCGACGGCCACGGCGGCGGTTCCCGCGACAGGCAGCGTCGCTGCGGCGATGAGGAACATCAGCGACCGGACCATAGATGGATCGTAGATCACCGCAGGTGGTCCTCATCGATGATGAACAGAACCAGTGTCACGGCCAAAAATCCCGCAGGCAGCCAGATCGCGTGCACGCCCCACGCCAGGCTCGCGAGAGAGCCTGTCACCGCGCCCAGAGCGAAGACGCAGATCAGCGCGCCGTAAACCCCGAAGGCCCGTCGTGACTCGCGGTGATTCTCGACGAACGCGTCGTACCCGGACTCCATGAACCGCATCAAGTTGCCGGTCGTCGCAACCGGCAGATACGCGAGGTCGCCGATGTTGCGGAACAGGCCGATCTGCATCGCCGCCATAAAGGAGATCGGCACGGTCACATAGCTGTGGGGCACCGAGGCGGGCACGAAGCCGATGATGCCCAACACGATCGCCTGCACGGCCATCGTCCAACGCAACGCGTGCGGTACGAAACGCTCGACGCGACCGGACTTGATGTGTGACGCCAGCGCCATACCCGCAATGAATGCCAACAGCGGCCAGACATGGTCGAGCGCCGCGAACCACTTGCCCTTCGAGGATTCGATCGCGAAGAAGATCACGTTGGCGGTCTGGACGTTGGCGAACACGCCACCGCGCGCGATGTAGGTGTGCGCGTCGAGAAATCCGTTGGCCAGCGTGAGCAGCAGGGCGAACCACAGGGTCCGCGTTCGCTCGATGTCCTGTGGGCCGGTCGGCGGGCCACCCATTCCGACAACCTAGCCCGGTGCTGAGTTCGGGACCTAACCCGCGCCCATTGCGTTGGACCTGCCCGGCCAGGTGAACTGTTCGACGCGGCATCGTACATCGTTGCGGCGCAAACGTTCTGGCCTGGCTGATGACGGAGGATGGGCAGCTGAATTGTCCGCCCTGCGAATATTCAGGCCCCTGGCGCCGGAGCGTCAGGCGACGTGCGCGGTGAACCAGTCCTGTACGCGGCGCCAAGCGTCGGCGGCGGCGGTGGGGTTATAGCGGTCGCCGGTGTCGTTGAAGAATGCGTGGTTGGCGTCGGGTTCGGTGACCAGTTCGAACACCATGCCTGCCTTCTCCAGTGCCGCCCGCGCCGCAGGTTCTGTCGCGTTGACCCGTTGGTCCTGGGCGGCGTAGATACCCAGCACTGCAACATCTTTGGAGCCCGCAAAGTCTGGATTGTCAGGCGTCGGACCGTAGAACGGCACGGCTGCGGCCAGCCGCGGCTCACCGGCGGCCAGCAATCGCCAGACAAATCCGCCACCCATGCAGAAGCCGACCGCGGCGACCTTCTTGCCCGGGACGCGCCGCTGCAACTCGTCGATTCCCGACTTCAGATCCGCGAGGGCCTCTTCGGGCGCCACCTTGCCCAATGCAGCCGTCGCCTCGGCGGGGTCGGCGAACGTGCCCGTGCCGCCCTGCGCCGACAGCAGGTCGATCGCCAGCGCGGAGTAGCCGATGCCGGCGAACCGTCCGGCCACCGAGCGGATGTAGTCGTTGAGGCCCTTGTTCTCGTGGATGACGAGGACTGCGCCGCGCGGATCGGCTGCTGGGGCCCACGCTGCGTGCAGTTCGCCGCGGGGTCCGGCCCAGGTGATGGGTGTGGACGGAACGGTGTTCTCCGACCCCGGCGGCGGCGCGCTCGCCGTCCGGGGCTCGTTCGAGGTCACCGGCGCGTCCGCAGTCGGTTGCTTGTTGTCTCCGCACGCCGCGATCAACGCACTGGCAGCCGCGGTGCCGACACCAAGCAATGCCAGTCGGCGCAGGGCCTCGCGTCTGGACAGCAACCCGTCGACGTGATCGGTAGCGATTTCTTCGGCGATATACCGCTGTAAGGGGGTCACATTCAGCGAGTATGCCCCCATGGACTGGACTCCGGATAGAGATGCGCTGCGCGGTCGGGTGGCCGTCGTGGCGGGGGCGACGCGCGGTGCCGGACGCGGCATCGCCGCAGCGCTCGGTGAGGCCGGGGCGACAGTCATCTGCACCGGGCGCAGCAGCGTGTCCGGCAACGAGCAGTCCGACTACGACCGCCCGGAAACGATCGAGGAGACCGCCGACCTCGTCACCCAACTAGGCGGCACCGGCATTGCCGTGCAGGTCGACCACCTCGATATCGCCGCGGTGGGCAGCCTTGCCGACCGAATCGCCGACGACCACGGCGCGATCGACATCCTCGTCAACGACATCTGGGGTGCGGAGGTCCTCAAGGGCGGACCACCGCTGTGGCACAGGCCGATCTGGGAGCACGACCTCGCCGACGGTCTTCGGATCCTGCGGCTCGGCATCGACACGCATCTGATTACGTCGCACTGCCTGCTACCGCTGCTGGTCGGCAAGCCCGGTGGACTCCTCGTCGAAGTGACCGACGGGACAAAGAGTTTCAACGACGACAACTACCGATTGTCGGTGTTCTATGACCTCGCCAAGACCGCGGTGAACAGGCTCGCCTACAGCCACGGCCACGAACTGCAGGGCTTCGGTGCTACCGCGGTGGCGGTGACGCCCGGCTGGCTGCGGTCGGAGATGATGCTCGACAACTGGGGCGTCACCGAGGAGAACTGGCATGTCGCGCTGGACCCCCTGCGGTCCGACGGTCCTGTCGCTCCCCCGGGCTTTGCCGTCTCGGAGACGCCCCGGTACGTGGGACGCGGGGTGGCCGCGATGGCCGCGGACGCACGCCGATCGCGGTTCAACCAGCAATCCGTGACGTCGGCCGAGCTCGCGCGCGATTACGGATTCACCGACCTCGACGGCCGCCAGCCTGACGGTTGGGCGTCCGGATAGTCGCAGCTCAAAGGAGAAAGTAGACAAAAATCGGAATCTGTTCACAGATTTCGTTGACACCCGCGTATCCGCCCTGTTCTATGACCTGGTGGCGTACGACACCATCATCACGAACGGCCGCTGGTTCGACGGCTCGGGCTCACCGTCGGCCGTGCGCAACATCGGCATCCGCGATGGTCACGTCGCTGCCATCACCGACGCCGAGCTCGATCCGACGGACTGCCCTCGAGTCATCGACGCCACGGGCCAGTGGGTCCTGCCCGGCATGATCGACATCCACACCCACTACGACGTCGAGGTACTGGTCGGTCCGGCGCTGACGGAATCGCTCCGCCATGGCGTGACCACTGTGATGCTCGGATCCTGCTCGCTGTCCACCGTCCACGTCGGCGGTGTGGACGCAGGCGACATCTTCGGGCGCGTTGAGGCGATCCCCCGCGAGCATGTCATCGGCGCTGTCGACGCCCACAAGACCTGGACCAACTGCGAGGAGTACATCGCAGCGCTGGAGGCGCGGCCGCTCGGGCCCAACGTGGCCGCATTCATCGGGCACTCGGATATGCGTGCCGCGACAATGGGATTGGACCGTGCGACCCAGAAAGGGCAGCGGCCGACCAGAAGCGAACAGGCCCAGATGGAGAAGTGGCTCGACGAGGCGCTACGCGCCGGGTTCGTCGGAATGTCTTCTCAACAACTGCTTTTCGACAAGCTCGACGGCGAAGTCTGCCGGTCCCGCACATTGCCTTCGACGTACGCCAAGCCGCGAGAACTGCGCCGCCTCAAGTCCAAGCTGCGCCGGGCGGGCCGGGTTCTGCAGTCCGGACCCGACATCGAGAACCCGCTGAGCCTCGGGTCGCAGCTCGCCCAGTCACTCGGAATCTTCCGCAACCCGCTGAAAACCAGCCTGCTGTCGGCCGCCGACGTCAAATCGAATCCATATGCCATCAAAGTGCTGGGCCCGTTGGCCCGCTTGGTCAACCGCCTCGGCGGCAACTTCCGCTGGCAGCACCTGCCGGTGCCCTTCGAGGTGTACGCCGACGGCATCGATCTCGTCGTCTTCGAAGAGTTCGGGGCAGGCGCGGCGGCGCTGCACCTACGCGACGAGGTCGCGCGCAATGAGCTGCTTCGCGACGAGTCGTATCGTAGACAGTTCCGCAGGGAGTACGAGAGCAAGTTCGGGATGCGGGTGTGGCAGCGCGACTTTTTCGACGCCGAGATTGTCGCCTGCCCCGACGAGGCGGTGGTCGGCAAGTCATTCGGCCAGGTGGGCCTCGATCGCGGCGGCCGCCACCCCGTTGACGCCTTCCTCGACCTGGTTCTCGAGCACGGCACGGCGCTGCGCTGGCGCACGACGATCTCCAACCACCGGCCCGACGTGCTCAAGAAGCTGGCCCGAGATTCCGGCATTCAGATGGGCTTCTCCGACGCCGGCGCCCACCTTCGCAACATGGCGTTCTACAACATGAACCTGCGATTCCTGCGCCACGTCCAGGAGGCGCAGAAAGCCGGCAAGCCGTTCATGACGGTCGAGCAGGCAGTCCACCGGCTCACCGGTGAACTCGCCGACTGGTATCGCATCGACGCCGGCCATCTACGTATCGGCGACCGCGCCGACATCGTCGTGATCGATCCCGAACGGCTGGACGAATCGCTGGAGGCCTACGCCGAGGCGCCGGTCGAGCAGTACGGCGGCCTGTCGCGGATGGTCAACCGCAACGACGACACGGTTCGGGCGGTGTTGGTCGGTGGACGCGCGGCTTTCCTCAACGGCGAATCGACCGACCTCGTCGGCGCCCAACGCATCGGAAGATTTCTGCGCGCCGCACATAAGGCGCCGGCTCACAGCAATCAAGAATCGGAGTTATCAAGTGTCAGTTGAGGATACGGTGCTGGGCATGTGGAAGGCACTGTCGGCGCGTGACTGGGAATCGCTGAAGACCTTCCTATCGGACGACTGCATCTACCTCGATGTGCCGGTCGGTCCCACCGCTGCGGCGCGCGGACCCGAGGACATTGTCAAGCGCCTGAAGATCGGCATCGAGCCGTTGGCCTCGTACGAGAACTTTGACGGCCTGATGGTCGACAACGGCACCGACGTGATGTACGAACATCACGAGGAATGGCATTGGGCCACAGGCGAGTCAGCGGTTCTGAACTTCGTGTCGGTGCACAAGGTCCAGAATGGCAAGATCACGCTGTGGAAGGACTACTGGGACATGGGTGCGCTGGCCAACCATGCACCGCCGACCTGGATGGAAGATTTCGCGAACGCCGACATGTCCTGGGTGTTCGACGCCACGGGTCTGGTCTAGTCGAGCGCGTAGACACGCTGGGCGTTATCGCGGGCAATCAGATCGACGACACGCATCGCGTCGGACTCGCTCCACTCGTCCGCGTCGACGAACCCCTGGAGCACGTCGCGGATTCCGTTTCGCCACAAGCGCGCTCCGAGGTAGTGCAACTCCGCCGGGCCGAAACCGTCGGACGAGTACACGATCTTGCGGAATGGCGCCATCTCCAGCAGGCGACCGATCAACGCCGATGACCGTGCGCCCAGATAGTTGATGGCCAGCCCGCCGTCGAGATACACGTTGTTGAACGCCTGCGCCAGATAGCCGGCTTCGCGCTCGTACGGGTAGCAGTGCAGCAGCATGATCGGCACGTCTGCAGAGTTCCGCAGGAAGTCCAAGAGGTACAGCGGGTTTGTGGTGTGCAGGTCGCAGTCGCGGTCGCCGAACCCGACGTGAAACTGCATTGGCTTGCGCAGTCGCAAGCCCTGATAGAGGCCGAACCGCAAGAGAACCCGGTCGGTGAGGCGGCTCTGCCCGCTGTCGCGCCACCTCTGGGCGGCCGCGGAGACCTCAGCGGCGGTGGGTTCGGACAACTCACCGCTGAACCCGCCGCGGTACGCCAGGATCGACTTGGTCCCCACCGCGGTGGCCGCCCGCTCGTGCAGGATCGCGGTGAATGCCGACGCATAGTCGCCGGACACCTGGACGGCCTGTTCGGCCACCGACTCGAGACGGACGATCTCGTGCACCCGGCCCACCTGAAGATCTTCCAGCTCGTCCAGATCGGCCACCCCTGAGGCGAATCCGGTGTCCACCAGCCAGTCAGACACCTGCGCCGACGACAGGAACCGCCGAGCGAGATCGGTGTCAGACCGGTCACCGCGCGCCTGCCAGTACGAATCGGCGTCAGCGTGAGGGGGCAGTCCCAACAGTGGTGCGCAATGCGCGCGAACCGCGAATCCGAGCTGGGTCTCGAACGCCGAATCGGATTCGGCCAGCGGTTCGACGTTGGCCTCGTTGAGACTGTTCTCGAACCGACGGCGGTCAACCGGTCGCAGCTGGCAGCCGTGTACGTGGTGGTCGATCAAGGGCACAGTTTCGATGTGCTCGGCCAATGCCGACAACGTCACACACTCCAGGCCAGACGGAACTTCTCGGCCAGCTCGTCCGGTGGCAGATCGCCGTAGTTCTGGTGCTCGTAACGCCGCACCGCAACGACGGCGTCGACAGGTTCGTCACCGAGGATGCCTCTTAGCAAGGAGGATTGATCGAGCACATCGAGCGCGTCGGCCTGGTTGCTCGGCAGCTCTGCGATTCCGGCCGCCGCCCGCTGGGCATCGGTCAGTGACGCGGGGTCGACGGTGACCTCTGGCGCCAGCGTCAGCTTGCGGTCAATGCCGTCGAGCGCCAAGCCGAGCATCGCAGCGGACGCGAGGTAGGGATTCGCCGACGGGTCGATGACCTTGACCTCGACGTTGGCGCCGTGCGGATTGCTTGGCCCACCGACGACGAATCGGACCGCCGCTTCCCGGTTTTCAGTACCCCAGCAGACGTATGCACCTGCCCAGTGGCCGGGCTGCATTCGCATTCCAGACAGCACCGAGCCACACAGGATGCCCTGTGCGTCGGGCAGTCCCGCCATCAGCCCGGCTACTGCGGATTCGCCCTCCGGTGTCATCCCCGCCGAGCCGGAGCCGCCCGAGAACAGCGGTACCTCACCGCGCGTCATCGAGAAGTGTTGGTGGGAACCTGATCCGACGCTGCCTGCGAACGGCACCGGCGAGAGGCTGACACGCAGCCCGTGTCGCCGCGCGACCCGTCCGACGATGATGCGCATCAGCACCAGTTCGTCGGCCGATGCCACCGGCGGCTGCGGGGACAGCGAGATCTCGAACTGATTCCTGCCGTACTCGGGGTGGAACTGTTCGATCGCCACCCCCGAATTGGTAGCGGCGTTGGTGACATCCCGGACGAAGCCTTCGAATTCGAGCACTCCTGCAAGTCCGTACTGCGCCCACATATGCGAGGGCAGCTCGCTGCCATCGGGTCCGACAAGCACGAACTCGATCTCATGCCCGACCACCGCGTCGATACCCGCATCCGACAGTCGCGCCTCGAGCCGGCTGAGGGTTCCGCGACCGCAATAGGGATCCGGTGTTCCGTCCTGATTGAAGAAAGCGCCAGGCGCCCAGCACAATCCGTCACCGAGAATGCGCAGGGCGCTGAGATCGATCCGGATTCGCTGGTCTCCCACCACGCCGATGGCATCGCCGAACACGATGCCTGCCTGATCGATGGCGAAGACGTGAAAGACGGGACTGGCGCCGAGTCCCGGGTCGGCGAAGGCGCTCATCCGGCGCAACGGAACGGTCTTGGCGTGCGTCAGGCCCGCCGGATTCACGACGGTGCCGATCAACGTGACGACACCGTCGGCCTCGAGTTGGGCGATGGCGGCTGCAGCGAGAGGTTTGGCGGCGCGCGACGTCATAGCGCCATTGTGCGCGGCACCGCGGGAGCTACAGGGTGATCTTGCAGGTTTGACCGATGTCGAGCGTCCGCAGCATCCGGCCCATGCCGAGCCACATCGCACACGACAGTGCGAGGTCGGTCAGCAGCTCGTCATCGAATTGCTCGCTGGCGCGCGCCCAGAAGTCCTCGTCGTCGCGCAGCCCGGTGTGGTCGCTCGCGAAGCGCTCGGCGAACTCTGCGGCGACCCGCTCCTGTGCGCTGTAGCCGGGCCACGTCCGCCACTGCGCCGCGTTGTCATAAAGGTCCTCGTCAACGCCGGCGGCGACACCCGCTGAGTCACGGGTGTTCTGGCACACCACGCATTCGTTGTCGAGCGCGATGACCATCCGCGCCAGCTCGCGGACCCGCATGGGCAGGCGGTTCTTGTTGTAGACCGCGTTGGTGAATCCGGCCATCGCAACACCGATATCAGGCGACTTGACCACCCAGGCTGCGGCGTCGTCGTCGGCGAAAGGTCCAATTCGGCTCATGACGGCATCGTACGCCCGGAGCTCATGAATTGGAACACGTTCTAGTTTTGTGCTTTCAGCGTGAAGCGAGAAGTTCCTTGCGGTCGTCGGTCCAGTCCCGTTGCACCAGCATCCGGTGTGCGATGCGCTCCAGCGCGGCCTCCACCTGAAGGTGATCCGGGCGTACCTCCAACGACGATCCCTCCAACGACGATCCCTCGAAGGACGACGTGTTCATCTTGTCGACAATGCGCCCGACCATGAGCGCCGATATGGCGTCAACCTGTTTCATCCCAGCCTGGGTGAGCCACAGTCGGTCTCCAGTCCGCAGCGCAAGACCCTTGGCGACCAGACCGTCGAATGTCGGTTCGATGACCTCGTACGGCACTCTCAGTCGTTCGGCGATATCGGTCAAGGTGACCGAGCCGAACACCTGGTTCTGGCGGTAGATCTGCAGTAGGCCCCACATCTGGGTGACGTCGAGTTGGCATCCGGGAAGTTGGGCGAGACTGCGTAGTCGAAGCTCCGGTGAGTCACGGAAGATCCGCCCGATCGCCACTTCGAGGATCTTCTCGGGCGACTCGGTGCTCGGCATGCCGAATCCCTCACCGAGGTCGCTCGCCGACACCGTCTCGATTTCGCGCAGTCGCACCTCCTTGAGGAAGAGCGAGACGACGAATCCGACGATGGCGACGGGCACCCCGCACAGGAACACTGTGCCGAGCGAGTCCGCATACGCGTCGACGATGGGTGCGGCCATCTCCGGCGACAGCGCGTGCAGCGCCTGCGGGGAATCCGCAGCGCGAGCCGGCGCTCCGCTAGCCGCAAGCGCAGACGGGATCCGGCCGGCGAGGAAGTTCGCGAACAGCGAGCCGAAGATCGCTGCACCGAAGGAACTTCCGATTGTCCGGAAGAACGTCACGCCAGACGTTGCCACACCGAGGTCGGCGAAGCTGGAGGTGTTCTGGACGACCAGTATCAGGACCTGCATGCACAAGCCGATGCCCGCGCCAAGGATGAACAGCGATACCGACTGCTGCCAGGTCGGCGTTGCGGCGCCCATCTGTGACAGCAGCAGGAAGCCGAGGGTCATGGTGGCGGTGCCGACGACGGGGGAAGACCTTGTACCGGCCCGTGCGACCGATGATGTTGCCACTACCGATGGAGGTGATGAGCATTCCCGCCACCATCGGCAGGGTGCGCATTCCCGACTCCGTCGCCGAGACACCGTTGACGAACTGCATGAACGTGGGCAGGAATGTCAACGCACCCAGCATCGCGAACCCGACGATGAACCCAAGGATGCAGCACACCGTGAACACCGGACTGGCAAACAGGCGGATCGGCAGAATCGGCTCTGCGACACGGGATTCCACCCACACGAAGATCGCCAGCGCGAGAGCGGAACCGACGAAAAGACTGATGATCATCGGCGACGACCAGGCGTACGTGCTGCCGCCCCAGCTGGTGGCCAGCGTCAGTCCCGACGCGGCGACACCGATGAACAGGATGCCCGCGTAGTCGATTACCGCCTTGCCGGCCTTGGCCAGCGACGGGATGGCCAGGGTTCCGACCACGATCACGAGCAGCGCGATCGGGACGTTGATCCAGAACGCCCATCGCCAGGTGAGGTGATCGGTGAAGAACCCGCCCAGTAGCGGGCCGATCACCGTGGTGACTCCGAACACGGCACCGAGCGCGCCCTGATAGCGACCTCGTTCGCGCAGCGGGATGACTTCGCCGATGACGGCCATCGCCGTGACCATCATCGCGCCGCCCCCGATGCCCTGAAATGCCCGCGACGCCACCAGCATCGTCATCGACCCCGCGAGCCCACACAGGACAGAACCGGCGAGGAAGAACAGGACCGCCACCTGGAACACGGCCTTTCGCCCGAACAGATCGCCGAGCTTTCCGACGACGGCGGTGACGATCGTGGAGGCCAGCAGGTAACTGGTCACCACCCACGACTGGTGGCCCGCTCCCCCGAGGTCAGCGACGACAGTCGGCAGTGCAGTGGCGACGATGGTCTGATCCAGCGCGGCCATCAACATGCCGAGCAGTACCGCAACAAAGATGATGTTGCGGCGCTGGGGGCTGATCAGCGCACTGGGAGATTCACAATCCGCGACAGCCGCGTCGGTTCGCGTGCCCGTCATACCTGCCTTCCTTGGTTGGCGTACCCATGGGACCTATCGTTAGATAGGCTATGAAAGTTACGCCACCTAGGAAGAATAGACGCGCGAGAATTTGTGAAACGTTGGCTATGCGCTGGTGGGCGGCCTCGACACACACTGGGCCGAGTACAGCTCGACGCCGAGCTTGTTCATCAGCTCGAGCTGGGTCTCGAGGTAGTCGATGTGATCTTCCTCGTTGGCCAGGATCTTCTCGAGCAGGGTCGCCGAGGTGGCGTCCTCCTTCTCGCGGCACATGATGATCCCCGGCCTCAGGCGGCCGACCACCTCGTATTCGATCGCGAGGTCCGCCTCGAATTGCTCGCGCAGCGTCTGGCCGATCCGCAGGGAGAACAGGCGCTGATAGTTCGGTAGCCCGTCGAGAAGCAGAATTCGGTCGGTAATCGACTCCGCATGCTGCATTTCTTCGAACGACTCTTTGCGCGTATATTCAGCCAGCTCGGTGAATCCCCAATTAGCCTGCATCTTGGAATGCAGAAAATACTGGTTAATGGCCGTTAGTTCGCTCGTCAATTGCTCATTCAGCAATTTCAGAACGTCGGGATCCCCTTGCATCATCGCTCCTAAGCAACTTGAGGGCTGTCAGTTGTCGCCGTCGGTAGTGCAGTACCCAATGTAGTGCAGAAGATGTCGGGCAGCGCATCTTTTTTGTTGCCCGAAGCGGATTTTCGGCTCGATCGCCAACGATTGGGGCTACCGCAGGCCCCTAGTCTGGACTGCCTAGGCTAAGTAAGGTTAGACTGCGCTAACGCTGCAAGGCTCACCTAACGGACAGGGAATAGGGAATGAGTGATTTTGATCTGCACTCACTTATTCTCGCCTGCGATTACTGCGTCGACGACGTCGAACACATGTGGAAATGGCTCAAGAAGCATTCCGATGGACTTGCTTCCGTCGGGGCCCACCACGTAGTTCTTTATACATCAATTTGGGAGCCTCACCGAGTCTTGGTGACTATCGGTATTCGGCATGTCCGTTCTATGCGCGAAGTGCTGCGGTCACCCGCAATTTTCGAGTGGTTCAACATTTCGGGCGCCGACGACATTCCACCGATCTTCGGTGGCGAGGTGGTCGAGAAGATCGACCTGTATCCGCCGTCGGCCCACGAGCACGTCGGCCGAGTCGTCGTCGGCGTCATGTCCTCGGTCGAAGACGTATCTGCGCTGATGGTCAAGTTGCACGACGGAATCGAGCGCTTCAGACGCGTCGGGGTTCGCAAGATCTGGGTCTACCGCGCACTCGACGACGGGCAGGAAGTGATGATCCTGCAGGAAATCGAGGACGAGGATGCCGCCCGGCAATGGATCGAACACCCGGATGCCGCCGCGGAATGGATGTCGAATGCGGGCCTCGGCCCCTACCCCAGCCAGTTCGTGGGCCGGTTCGCCCACCTCATGAGCATCGACAAGCAGAGCTGAGCCGCCGATGTTTGTGTGCCTGTGCGTGGGAGTGACGAGTCACGACGTCGACAAGGCCGTGGCCAACGGAGCCTGCACATCGAAACAGGTCACCGAAGCCTGCGGAGCCGGCGGTGACTGCGGGCGGTGCCGCCGTACGCTGCGGGCCATCATTGCAACCCATCACGACGGTGACGGCTGCCCGTCAGAGAACACCTGCGCCAGAAAGTCTGCGACGCCTGACCGGCTTCCTGTTCGGCCGGGCCGCGCCGACCGCTAACAGCCGCCACGCCTACTCCGGTTCGGCCCGGTGGTTTCTATGGTCCGCGTTCTGGGTTGTCGTCGTCGTCGTCTGGTGGGCGGAGGAGCAGTTCGGGGCGGTGGTAGTGGTTGATGCGGGTTTGGCGGCTCTTCGATTTTGAGCGGGCAATCAGCATGATGTCTGGGTTGCGGCCCGCTGTTTGCGGGTGCAGTGGAAGCGTATCCGGCGGGCCGAGTTTTCTGTGTTTCTGAACCCGCACGCTGTGCGTTTGACCTGCTTGACGAGCCGGTTGTAGCCCTCGGTGCCGGCGTTGGTGATGCCGGTGGCGATGAAGGCGTTGATCTCGGGCCACCAGGTGTCCACGGTGGTGGCCAGGGTCAGCAGCTCCGGGATCTGCGAATCGATGCACCAGGACAGGAACCGGTGCAGGCGGTGCCGGGTCAGGTGCGGGTCGCCGCCGACGCGCACGGTGGACAGCAGGGTGCGCAGTTCTTCCTTGGCGATCCACGCTGAGAGGATCTGACCGGTGTCGTCAGCGGCGATGAGGGCGTTCCACATTTTGGCGAAACTCTTGCCCGACAGGCGTTCCCGAGCGCGCAGCAACCGTCGCCGGTTGGCCCATTCCGGGTCGATCTTGCGACCACGACGCTCACGTAGATCCCAGGTGACCCGTTGACGCACCTTGGTCACCGCGTCGTTGCCGAGCTTCACCAGGTGGAAGTGATCGACCACGATCGTCGCGTTGGGCAACAAGCCGGGTGTGCGGATCGCTGTCGCGTAGACCGCGGCCGGGTCGATGGCCACGTAGGCCACGCCCGCGCGGAAGGCTTCGGTGCGCTCAGAGAGCCAGTCGATGACCGCTGCGCCGGTGCGGCCTTCCCGTTGCCCCAGCAGGCCCTGATCGCCGGCCAGGTCGACGAACCCGGTGTCCCACGGGTCCACCCGCACCCACCCCTGCGTCACCGCGCAGTGTTCCCACCTGGGCTTTCCGCGGCGGGTCTCATCGATGCCCAGCACCGCGGTGGGCTGCGGTTCGACTAGCAGCGACTCGGCGTGGGCGACGAACGCGCGGTGCGCGGTCGGCCACGACACGCCGTGGCTGTTTGCGACCTCGGCCACAGAACGGGCCGCATCCCCGATCGCCGCACCGACCTGAGTGCGCAACCGCAGAGTTGTGCGGGCCCGCGCCGGCACCTGCGCGATGGACTCGGTGAAGGACCCGCGTTCACAGTAGTCCTCCCGGCAACGCCACCGGGTCTTGTGCCACCGCAGCATGATTCGCGCTTCACCGTAGGGGATATCCTTCGGTGCGGTGGCGACTCGGGCCTTCACCGAGGTGGACAACACCCCACACGACGGGCACGCCGCCGCGGACTCGCTCGCGGTCACCGCGTGCACTACTCGCGTCCCGTCGGCCCAGCGCTCGACACGCTCAACCCGCACTCCTGGCAGCCCAAACAACAATGTCGTACCGTCGGACACGGCCCTTGGTTCCCTTCGTCAGCCTGAATGCTTCGCAACTTTCAGACTTCGGAAGACCAAGGGCCTCCCCATGCAGCGACACGCCCTACGAGAGCGAAATCACAACTGCCCCATTAAAATCGAAGAGCCGGTTTGGCCGGTGTCGAGGTCCGGTGGTGGGATCCATTCGACGTCGCCGCGTTCGTTGATGGTGGTGGTCCAGCCGTCTTTGTGGACGAGGCGGTTATCGGGGCCGCATGCCAGGGTCATGTCGTTGACGTTGGTGTTGCCGCCCTGGGCCCAGTCCTGTCGGGCGTGGTGGACTTGGGTGCCGTAGGCGCCCACGGTGCAGCCGGGTTTGGTGCAGCCTCCGTCGCGGGCGATGAGCATGATGCGTTGGGCTGGGGAGGCGGTGCGTCTCGCCCGGTACAGGTCTAGGGCTTGGCCGGTGGCTTCATCGAAGATGGCCAGCCAGTGGTGGGCGTGGGCGGCCATGCGGATGACGTCTTTGATCGGCACCACGCTGCCCCCACCGGTGGTGCCGACCCCGGCGCGGGATTCGAGGTCTTGGATGGTGGTGCGGATGATCAGGGCGACCGGTAGTCCGTTGAGGTGGCCGAGTTCACCGCTGATCAACGCGATGCGACCGATCACGATCAGGGCGTCGTGTTGACGTTGGGCGTGGGTGCGGTGGTCGTTGTCGATCTGGGCTTGGCTGGGTGTGCCCGAGGTGCAGGGTTGCGCGTCGTCGGGGTTGCACATGCCCGGGGCGGCGTATTTGGCGAAGATCGCCTCCCACAGCGCCCGCGCTTCAGGGGTGAGGGTTCCGCTGACCGCGCTCATCGCGTCGGGTCCTTGTTTTCCCAGGGTGACCCCGCGTCGGCGGTGGCGTTCGGTGTCATCGGGTTCGGGGCCGTCCTGGTCGAGCAGGAACAGGCGCAGCTCGGCGGTGTCTTTGAGTTCCTTGGGGCCGACCCCGACCGCGACGCGCACCAAATCGATTTCGATCTGGTCGCGGGTCACGGTGTCGATGAAGCCGGGCAGTCGTCGGATCGTGTCGCGCAGCACCTTGACGTGCTCGGCGGTGATCAACCCCGCGCCTTGGGCGGCGGCGGTCGCGGCCAGCGCCGGGGCCAGCGGTTGGCCGGTCAAGGCCCGCCGCGGCCCGAGGTCCTGGGCTTCGGCCAGGCGGCGGTGGGCTTCCCCGGCCGAAAGGCGCCACCGGATCCGCAGGACGTCTTTCCACGATTTGGCGCCCAACTCCCTGGGCGTGGTTTCGGCCTGCAACCGGGACAGGGCCCGATGCCACTGCACCGGCAGCTGGCAGCCCAAAGTCTCCAGTTCATCGAGCACGGCCAACAGGTCACGACCGGTCAGCAGGTCGAAGTCACAGTCGGCCAGCGCATCATGGGCGCTCCGCAGCGCGCTCACCGCCACCTCGACCGGACTCGCCAACATGATTCGAACATACATTCGACCACCGACAGGCCGGGCCGGAATGTGACCTGTGGGACTAACTAATACCAATGAGGCGCAAGGGAATTGACGACGCCGAGTTATTCGGCCCGGCCGCGCTTACCGGTGAAATCGGCAAGCGCTTCGGCGTTCGCGGCGGCGCCCATCAATACGGCGAAGTGCTCGATCTCCCTGGCCGTCGCGGCGTTGATCCCCTCGCGGGTCGGTGCGGTGATGGTCTGCTTGACCGCCATCAGGCTCGAAATCGGCCGGGGGGCAAGAATTTCGGCGTGCCGGCGCGCCTCGGACATCAGGTCCTCGGGCTCACACACCTTCCACGCCAGCCCCATGCGGTGTGCCTCGGCGGCATCGACCCACTCCGAGGACATCAGCAGCCAAGCGGCGTTCTGCCGGCCCATCAAGCGCGGCAGCAGATACGACGACGCCGCTTCGGGCGCGACGCCAAGGCTGGTGAACGGAGTTTTCAGCCGTGCGGTCGAGGACATGAACACCAGGTCCGCGTAACCGAGGATGGTCGCGCCGATGCCCACTCCGACTCCGTTCACCGCACAGATCAGCGGTTTGGGAAAGTCGGCGAGCGCGTCGATCATCGTCGAGAAGTGGCTGCCCTGCTCGTTGAAGGTGGGATCGGTAATGCGCCTCTGCATTTCGTTGAGGTCGTTGCCCGCGCTGAACGCCCGCCCCGCGCCGGTGATCAGGACCACGGCAACTTCAGGATCGGCCGCCGCTTCATTCAGCGCGGTCGCCGTGGCGTGATACAGCTCTTCGTTGAACGCGTTGAGGACATCGGGCCGATTCAGCGTCAGCGTCCGTACCCGCTGATCGTCGGCAATCTCGAGAATCACGCCAGCAGCGTATGTGCTAACCGTTGCTGTACACCCGGGTGGGTGCGATAAGCACCACGGTGCGGCGCTGCTCGGCCATCACCCGGTCGTATTCCGCCCAATCGCTATGTGTTCCACCGGCAGCGGTGAACACCTCCCGCAACAGCATCCGAAGCTGTTCGGCTCGATCTTCGCCGGCGAGCCACGGCTGAGAATCATCGGGCCCGACCAACTCGGCTCTGCCTTCCACGGTGGCCCATTGCCATCCATCGCGGAACGTCACCGCCAGTTGCGGACGGGCCCTTAGCCTCGATCCACCGACTGACCTGGTGTTTTCTGGGTGTCGGAATGAGGAAAGTGCCCTCTGAACTGGGATGATTGTAGTTCTCACACAAACAATCGGGTCAGTTCGGAAAGGCACTTCCAGTGCAAGTTTCGCACAGCTTCGCTTCGCAGTCAGCGGTGTTCGATGACGATCATCTCGTGTCGTGCGCCGGGCTGGTACCGGTGATGACGTTGGCCCAGCAGACCGGGCTGACTGGGCTTCTCTCGGAGAAGGTCCAGATCGTCGCGCCGCGGATCAAGTCCGGGGCGGCCAACCCGTCTCCGAAACTGGCCACGCTGATCGCGGGCATGTGCGCGGGCGCGGACTGCATCGACGACATCGACCTGGTCCGCAGCGGCGGCATGACGACGCTCTTCGACGGCGTGTACGCACCGTCGACGGTCGGAACGTTGTTGCGAGAGTTCACCTTCGGTCACGCCCGCCAACTCGAATCGGTACTACGTGACCATCTGGTGGCGCTGTGTGGGAGGGTCGACCTGCTCCCTGATGCCGCCAAGGGGTCGGTGTTCATCGACATCGACTCGCTGCTACGTCCGGTCTACGGGCGCGCCAAACAGGGCGCCTCCTACGGACACACCAAGATCGCCGGCAAGCAGATCCTGCGCAAGGGACTCTCACCGCTGGCCACCACCATCAGCACCGCGGGGTCGGCACCGGTGATCGCCGGGATGCGGCTACGCGCGGGCAAGACCGCCTCGGCCAAGGGTGCCGGGCGCATGGTCGCCCAAGCCATCAGAACCGCCCGCGCCGCCGGAGCCAGCGGGCAGATCCTGGTGCGCGGCGACTCGGCCTACGGCAACCGGGCGGTGGTGCGGAGCTGCCTGCGCGCGGGCGCCCGGTTCTCGCTGGTGATGATCCGAAACCCCGCCGTGGAACGCGCGCTGGCCGCCATCGACGAGAGCGCCTGGACCCCGGTGTCTTATCCCGGCGCAGTCCAAGATCCCGATACCGGGGCCTGGATCTCTGATGCCGAAGTCGCCGAAATCCCCTACACCGCTTTTGCATCCACCCCCGATCGAATCACCGCGCGCCTCATCGTGCGTCGAGTCAAAGACGCCCGGTTTCCCGACGCACTGTTTCCGGTCTGGCGATATCACCCGTTCTTCACCAACACCGACCTGCCCGCCGATCAGGCCGACATCACCCACCGCCAACACGCGATCATCGAGACCGTGTTCGCCGACCTGATCGACGGACCGCTGGCACACATCCCGTCGGGCCGCTTCGGGGCGAACTCCGCCTGGATCCTGTGCGCGGCCATCGCCCACAACCTGCTGCGCGCCGCCGGGGTGCTGGCAGGTGAGAACCACGGCCGGGCGCGGGGATCCACACTGCGCCGCAAGATCGTCAACATTCCCGCGCGACTCGCCCGTCCGCAACGCCGGCCCATCCTGCACCTACCCACCCACTGGCCCTGGTCTCGGGCCTGGCTCATGCTGTGGCACAACATCATCGGCCCTAGCCCGCCCAATGCCGCTACTGTCTGACCACCTGGCCGAAAGCCCCCGAACGGAGCGCAGAGGAAAAGCTGGGCAAACCAGCAGCTACCTCATGCGCACAACCCGACGACCAACGACAGCCCGACCTCACAGCCACACACCAGGTCAGTCGGTGGATCGAGGCTTAGATTGGCCAGTTTCACCTTGCCGTATGTGACGAACCCCAGAGCGGGCTGTCCAGTCGCGGGATGCGGCAGCACACCGACGTTGACCAGCGAGGCCTGGACGGTGGCGTCGGCGCGGACGGTCGAAACCACCGCAAGGCCGCTGTCGTCGGCCGCTAGAGCGAACGCCTCGTCGAGCGTGGTCATCTCTCACCCCATCCTGTTATCAGCGACGAACGGTGTCCGGTAGACGTAGCGACTCGTCGGTACCGTGTCGACATCGCGATTGGCGCCGAAGGCGGTGGTGCTGGCCACCATTCGCTCCATCCGACGGCTCAATTCGTCGTCGTCGACAGCGCCGAAGAACGAGTGCAGGTCGGTGATCGCCGCCTCGGGAAAGAGTTCTTCGACGATCGCGTCGATCACCGGGGCGTTGGGCGTCAAGGCGCGCACCACCGCGTTTTGGGTGTAGCCGAAGGTCGACTGCGTTTCGATCGCCACAGGCGTGTGGTTGATGTGCCAACGTTGCCGCCAGGTCGCGTCGTCCAAGTCGGCCGGTCTGCGCAGTAGTGCGACGTTGGCGAAACCATCCGTGCGCGCCCCTTGCGCCGTCACCGGCGGCGGCAGCGGTACCGACTCGGTGACCAGATACGCGGCCACGTGGGCCGCCTCGGATTGCAGCCGGGTGAGCGCCGCGGACACCGCCTCACCGTAGGACTGATGGGCCCACACGGTGACGATCCCCACGACGGGCGGTTCAAGTGTTGTGAGCGTCATGATTGAGTTGCGCACGACGTCGTCGCGCACATTGACGGCCAATCCTGGCAGTCCCAACTCGAGTAGGTCGGCCACGACCTCGGTGCGCATCCTCGTGCACCATGCCTCATCGGAATCGGGACGCCGGAGGGTGATGATGACTTTCTCCACGGGTCGAACCTAGCGCGTGGAGGTGGTCAGGCTTCCAGCCTCGCGCGGATGCTCGCCAGACGCTGTTTGAGTTCGGCCTCGTCGATGACGCCCCGGGCCACCAGCGAATGCGCCAACGCCATCAGCTGGTTTTCCGGGTAGGGAAGATTGGAGTACAGCGTGGCCGAGAGCTCATCCTCCTCATCGCGGCGCTGCTTGAAATCGGGGATGTTCTCGTCACAGGAAGCTCGATCGAGCGCGTCGCACATGCCGTCCAGGCTCGTTTTCCACGGCGGCACCGGATTTTCCACGCCCCACTTCGCGGCCATCCGCGACCAGACGTGGTCACGTTCGACGATCTCGTCCAGCGGTGCGATGCGACCGGACGCCGGATCCTGCGCTGCGCTCATCCGGCGTTGCCCGGGTGAATCGCCGGGCGGGTATCGACGATCATGTTCGTGGTGACGCCGGCCTTCGGCAGCGCCACACCGATCAGTGTGTCGCGAGTGAGGATCTCGACAAGCTGATCCTCGGTCCAGTCCTCGGTGCCTTCGGGCTGCAGGGGCATCACCATGAAGCGGTGTTTCTGGTTGGAATCCTGTACGTGGACCGTGATTTCGTCCGGTAGATAGAGCCCGAACTCAGCCAGTACCTGTCGCGGCCAGCGGACAAGGCGGCGACGGTAATTGGGTGTCCGGTACCACTCGGGTGAGTTGCCCAGGATCGGCCGCGGGTAACACGAGCACAACGCACACACGATCACGTTGTGCACCGTGGGTGTGTCCGCAAGGATCTGGAAGGCGGTGAAGTCGCTCGGCGTGCCCCACCCCGTGGGGTGCAACCAGTCGACGCCGACTTCCTTGCTCGCCGTCATCGGTTCCGCGAGGGCGAGTTCCTTGAACTTCGGATCCAGCCACGCCTTGGCCACCAGACGGGCTGCCGGCGTCGGGCCGATCTGCTCGGCGAACTCGGTCATGAGGCGGTGTTCTTCGGCGGTGAAGATGCCCTTCTCGATGCACAGCTCGCGCAGCGCGATCTCCAACACCTCGAAGTCGGTGACCTCGTCGACCATCGGGGCGACGGTCCGGTCGTGGTCGTGGTCGTGGTCGTGGTCGTGGTCGTGACCGTGGTCAGACAATGCGAAATCCTCTCTCGGGCGCCTATTTGGGGGCTTCGAGCCAGTGCTCGGGAATCTCGGTGGAGATGACGTCGTCGGCCGTTCCGGTGTAGCCGTACCAGAGGTCGGCCATGTTGAACTTCACGACGTAGAACCACTCGGGTCGCGCGGGACGGTCCCAGGTCTCGTCCTCGGCGGCCGGGCTCTCATATGCGACGGCCTCGATCTCGCCGGTCGCGCCACGCACGTATTCGGGCGTGCGCGTGTAGAAGATCACCGGGAGTTCGCGCACCACAACCGGGTCGCCGACCTTGAACTTCGCCGGGAGAGCCTGGCCCGAGTAGCACTGCGGATCGCCCTTGCCGTCGGCTTCCTCGGCGTGCGCATTGCGCTTGACTTGCGATCCGTCGCCTTCGGACTTCGGTTTGGCCTCCAGCGTCTTGCCGTCCAGCCCGCCCGCGTAGCGCTGCTGGACCTCGGCCATCCGCTCGCTCAGCTCGGTCAGTCCGATGTGGTGCTTTTCCACCAGAACCCGCGCGACAGCGATCAGCCAACGGCCGTAATACGGCAGTCCCAGGTACTCCGCCCGCCCGACATCGACATTGCCGATCCGGCGTCGTTCCTCCGACAGCCAGATGCCGCGCCAACCCAGGACCTCACAGATGACGTACGTCATGTGCTCCCAGAGTTCGTATTGCTTGTTCTCATACTTCATCGGCGCATCCGGCTCACCGCCGACGTCGTGAACCGGCTTGAGGTACGCGGTGATCCGGCCGTGGTCCAACATGTCCGGCGTCGGGGCGTCGGGCAGTTCGGGGTACGCCGACTTCAATCTGGACGTCAGTTCTAATTGCGCCGCGCGCTCCGCCGCTGTGCTCATCGAGGGTCCCTTCGTCGGTAGGACACGCCGGCACGCAAAGCTGATCGGCGAATGTGATCGGGGGAATCTGGCGGAATCCAGAGCACCGGGCGGAACCCAGCAACGCCGTCGAATACGACAGCATTGTTGGCCATCGGCACCTCCCGGAGCTCTGTTGACCTGGGGCCGAGTCTATCGGGCGAGGAGAATCTGTACAGCCGAATCGAAGACGAACGGCACCGAAACCGCTGACGAATACGTAAGCGGGACCGGTCATATACCGGTGCGGCAGGCGAACCCGGCACTAGGGCCAAACTTCCGAGACGTGCCGTCCGTAGGCAGAAGTTGCGGATTTTGGTCTGGTGACTCGGGGCGAGTTCAACCGTCGAGCGAGACCAATGACGTCAGAATGGGGGGATGTTCGCCGGCAGTCGGGTCTTCGACGCTTTGAAGCCGCCCACGCCGGACATCGGCGCGGTGGTTCGCAGCCTGCTCGGAGTCCTGGCGATGGCCATCCTCGCCATTGCCCTCGATACCGGTGCCGCCGCGATGTGGGTCGCGGGGGCCGGCGTGGTGTGTGGCGCCATTGCGTTGCAGGACAGCCCCGGCGGACGCGTGCAACTTGTCGTCATCGTGGCGCTGCAGATGGGTGGCGCCGTCTTGGTTGGCTCACTGACGTCGGCGTACAGCGTCCTGTTCATCGTCGTCGTGGCGGTGTGGTGCCTGGCCGCCGGAATGCAGTGGGCGCTCGGGAAGAATGCTGGCCTCGTCGCAGCGGCAGGCAGTGCTCTGCTGATCGTTGCGCCGGCGGCCACACCTTCGGTGACATCTGTCGCGTTGCCGACGATCCTCACGATCGCTGCCGGCTGTGTGCAGGCGGCGCTGATCGCGGTCTGGCCGCCACAACGCTGGCGAACGCAGAGCGATGCACTGGCGTGGGCCTATCGGTCGCTGGCGACCGATGCCCGGCGCATCGCCGCGGATAGCGACTCGCGCCTGGACGCGGCCCAACTGACGTGGCTGCGGGATGCGTTCGCCGACACCCAGGCCACCAGGCGGCCGGAGGCCTACCACGGCGGGCATCGGCTGCCCGAGCGATTGATGGGGTCACTACTCGCGCTGGGTGGGACCCACGACGATGAGCGGGACCGTATTTCGCAGATGCTGAACGACGCGGCGGTCGCGCTCGACGCGATCGCCGAGAACAAACACAACGCGCGGCGCGAAGCCGAGCATGCCCTGGTTCGCGTCGACACCGCGGTGACGGCGCTGAGCGGGCCGGAAGCGACAGCGGCACAACGGTTCTCGAAGCAACTGCAGGAGGCGGCCGAGTTCCGGTTTCCGGATCTGCTCCAGCCGGACGTCATCAGCCCGCTACGGTCGGCCTTGACCGAGGTCCGGGCCCATCTGACCTGGGCGTCACCAATCCTGCGCCATGCGGTGAGGTTGTCGGCGGCGGCCGCGCTGGCGACTGCCGCCGATCGGTTCGCCCCGATCGCGCACGGCCACTGGATCGCACTGACGGTCCTGTTCGTGCTCCGACCGGAGACGGCACACACCTACACCCGCTGCGTCGGGCGCGTCGGGGGCCTGTCCGGTGGAATTCTCCTCGCGTCACTGGTCACCATGATCTGGTCGCCGACGGGGGTGACGGCCGCGGTGTTGACCGTGGCGTGTCTGGCCATCACCTACTGGGTGGAGCGGTTCGGCTTCATGGCGGCAAGCGCAGGGACGGCAGCGGCCGTGGTGTTTCTGCTGGAAATCAACGGCGCCGCCGCGGGTGCAACGGTGGAGGACCGGCTGTTCTCAGTGGTGATCGGCGGCGGACTGGCCGTGATGGCGCACGTGGTGTTGCCCGACCACGCGTTGACACGGTTGCAACAACGCGCCGGCGAATTGCTCAAGACCGAAATCGATTATGCGGCAACGGTGGTCAAAGCGTTCGTCCATGAACTCGATCACCCTGCCGATGCGATGTCGGCGGCGTGGCAGCGCGCCTTTCGTGCGCGCGCCGCATTCGAAGCCGCGTCCGGGGCGGCGCGGATGGACTCACGGGAATTACGTCGGTGGCTGAGGTCCTACCGCGCGGCACTCAACGCGGTCACCAGCGCGTGCACGTCGCTGGAGCGCAGTCTGCCAACCCAGTCCCCCACCACGCTCACTCCCGATTTCATCGCGGCGGTCGACGACTATGTCGAAGCGTTGCGGGGGGCTCCGCCGAATCCGGCACTGCCCTGGACAGTCGACGTCGCCGCGTTGTCGGCGGCGGACAAGCTGGTGCGGACGCAGGCTGCGCTGGTCCCAGGTGACAAAGGCGCGGCGCGGGTCCTGGTCGCCGAGATCGCGGCCATCACGCGCAGCCTCACCGGTATCGTCCCTAGCCGCGAGCCCACTTCGGCTGGATGAAGACGCCCTCTGCCTCGACGGTGATGCCCTCGTCGTCCGCGAGATGACCGGCCGCGTAAGCCTTGAATCCGTCGATACGGGTGATTCTCGCCTCGGCGTGCAGGTCTCCCAACCGGGTGGGTCGCAGATAGCGCAGCGTGATGGTGCCGGTGAAGCGTGGCATCTCTTCATTGGCGGCCATTTCGCCAAGCACATGGTCGAGGACCAGTGCGGAGACACCCCCGTGCACGTGGCCCGGCGGACCTTCATATGCCGCACCCAGATGAAAGTCGGTGAAGACCCGGCCGTCGGTGTCGCGCTGAATCCGCAGCGGCGGTGCGATCGGATTGCGGATCCCGACCACCGGGTTTCCCCACGGCAAACGATCCCCACCCGTGGTGAAGCGCACCCCGAATGGCCCGTCGCACTGCTTGGACCGCAACCGTGCTGTCGCGGCGTCGATCTCGGCTCTGACCGCGGCCACTTCGTCTGCGTCGACCTCGGTACGGATCGTCGCGTCGATGAGCTCGCGGACCGACTCCGCGAGCGCCCCGTAGACGCTGCGCATGCGGCCGACTTCCACAGCGGAGACGTCTCCGATATCGGTGTACTGCACCATCTGTGCACTAGAACACGTTCTAGTAGAGGTTGTCGAATCAACCGCGTGCCCCACCGACCAGATCGTTGAGCGTCGCGCGGGCTGCGGTGTCGCGACGGCCCCGTTCGAGTTCGATCAGCGCGCATTCTGCAGTGGCCGCGACCCAGAGCCGCGCCGCCTGGCGGGGATGGGCCCATCCGAGCGCGGTGAAGTCCGCCGCCACGGCGTCGACATTCATCCGATTGCGCCGCGTCACCTCGTCGGCGATCGGGAGATGGCCGCGGGCTTCCAGTAGCAGCGCCTTGACGCCGCGATCGCGCAGGCAGCCGTCGAGGTAGGTACGCGCGGCGACGGCCAGTCGGTCTTTGCCCGGTTTCAGACCGCCGATCGCCGCCGTGACCTCTTCGAACAGCACGTCGTGAAAGCGGCGGTGCAGGGCGACGAGATAGGACACCCGGTCCGGAAAGTGGTGGAAGAACGTGCCTTTCGACACCCCTGCGGCGGCGACGACGGCGTTGACACTCAGACCTTCGAGTCCAAGGTCTTCGGCGAGCACCAAGCCGGTCTCTATCAGGTTGGCCCGTGTCTGCTGGGCCGCGGCCACCCGCTTGTTGGCTACTTCCACCGGGTCTCCTTGCCAGAACGTTGTCTCCAGCATACGGTATATTTGACCGACCGACCGGTCAATGAAAGGATTCCGATGCCCACGCTGCAGACCTCACTGGGAACGGTGTTCTACTCCGACGAGGGTTCGGGTCCCCCGATTGTGTTGTTGCATGCTGCACTGCACGACCACACCGATTTCGACGCCGTGCGCGCCGAACTCACGCCGCGACGTCGCGTGCTCATGCTCGACTGGCCGGGGCATGGCGCCTCTCCCCCGCCATCGACACCCCTGCGGGCTGTTCACTTCGGCGATCTGCTGGTCGAGTTCGCCGACGTGCTCGATCTACGGAATCTTGTCGTCGTGGGCAACTCCGTCGGCGGATACGCGGCGTGCCGGCTGGCGCTCGAACGCCAGGAGCGGGTTTCGGGCGTCGTTCTTGTCAATACGGGAGGTTTCACCCCGCACAGCGTGTTCACCCGCGCCATGTGCGCTGTGATGGGCCGGCCGGCCGTGATCAGGGCGGTGTTCGGAACCTTCGTCCGCGCCTACATGCAGCCACAGACCGACTCCGACAAAGCAATCGTGCATCGTGTGGTAGGTCGCGCCAAGACCGTCGGCGGCGCGAAAACCGCTGCCGCACTGTGGAAGAGCTTCACTGAGCCCGAGCACGACCTACGGATGAAAGCCGCCCGAATTACCGCACCCGTGCTGATCACCTGGGGCGCGAAGGATCCGACCGCCCCGGTGCGGTGGGGCAGGAAGATAGCCGAGGCCATTGAAGGGTCGACGTTCGAGGCGTTTGGCACCGGACACGTCGTGTTCTCGTCCGAGCCGACGGCCTGGTTGGACACTGTCCTGCCGTTCGTGGATGCCGCACACGGGGTTCGGCAGGGCGTCACCCGTCGACGGTGAGCCTGCCACCGGCCGACCTCACCTCCCGCACCCGATCGGCGGTCAGACCCGCGATCCGGTGAACCCGAGTTCGATCGGTCGTTCGGCCTGCTCAGGCACGCTTGGCATCGTTGTGGTCAGGTTCGCCATCCGCCGACAACGAAGCGAACCTGACGATAAGTTCCTACGATTGACCGCCATGGCTGCGCCACGGCTCCACACTGAGCGCAGGGCGCTGCCTGCGACGCTCGTGGAACTGGCCGAACACCGCCTGCGCGACGCCATTCTCAGCGGCGCTCTACAACCCGGAGACAAGGTCGTCGAGGAACAACTCTGCGCTGACCTCGGAATCAGCAGGGCGCCCCTGCGAGAGGCGTTGCGGTTGCTTGCTCAACAGGGTCTGGTCGAACGTTTCCCGCGCCGGGGTTCACGCGTGGCCGAGTGGTCGCCGGAGGACATCCTGCAACTCTTCGCGCTACGGCAAGTGCTGGAATGTCACGCGATCGAGACGGCGCTACCGCTCGCGGATGTCGACACGTCTCTGCAGACGGTGCGGGCGGCATTGGACGCGATGCGCATCGCCACCGACGACCTCGACCGCGACGATGCGCATCGTCGCTTCCACGCGGCTGTGGTAGGGCTCGCCGGCAACCGCCAACTCGATATCGCGCTCGAACCCATCTTGCTGAAACTGCAGTTGCCGATGGCCATGAACTTCCGGGCCGAGGCGCGCCACCGCAGCGCGCGTGACGGCATCGACCGGCATCAAGCGATCCTGGCGGCGCTCGCGACCAACGATCAGTCGGTCGTCATCGCCGCGCTGAATGAGCACGGCCATCTCGACTATCTCAACTCGCGACTGCAGCGCTGACACGATCGCTAACACGAACGACACACACCTGACCCGAGATCGCCATCATTCTGTCGACAATCGACAGTTATGGCTGCTGACGCGCACGGCCCGTGCATCGGACCTTCCGTGTCCGAGATCCTGGAATCGCATGCAGGCGGGACCGGATCACCGACCAAGACCGCCGCCCGGGTCGCCGACGCCATCGCGGCCCGTGGGGACGACGGCACCTGGCTGTCCACCGTCCCGCGTGAACAGTTGCTCGCGGCGGCCGAGGAGATCGAGAAGCGTCCTGGTGCAAGGACCTTGCCGCTCTACGGGGTTCCCTTCGGGGTCAAGGACAGCATCGACGTTGAGGGCGTCGCTACCACCTTGGCGTGCCCTGATTACGCCTACATCGCGACGGCGACTGCACCGGTGGTGCAGCGCTTGCTCGACGCCGGCGCGTTATACGTCGGCAAGACCAGCCTGGACCAGTTCGCGACGGGGCTGAACGGGACCCGTACCCCCCACCGGATTCCGCGCAGTGTGTACGGGCGCGACATGATCTCCGGCGGTTCGAGTTCGGGTTCGGCGCTGGCCGTGGCGCTGGGGCAGGTGCCGTTCGCCGTGGCCACCGACACCGCCGGGTCGGGACGTGTCCCCGCAGCACTCAACGGAGTCATCGGGTTCAAGCCGTCGCGCGGTCTGATCAGCACGGTCGGCCTCGTCCCGGCATGCAAATCGCTGGACTGCATCAGCGTGATGGCCGGTTCGATCGACGACGTCGACCGCGTCTTCACCGTGATGGCCGGCCGCGACGACGCCGACGCCTGGACGCGAGACCGTGGACCGAGCTATGGCGGTGGCCCGATTCGGGTGGGCTTGCCGCCCGTCGAGGAACTGGAATTTTTCGGCGACACCACGATGCGGGACGCGCACATGGCGTTTCGCGCGCAGGCGTCTCGGGTCTGCACCGTTGTCGACGTGTCGCTTGAACCATTTCTGGCAGCCGGCTCGCTGCTGTACCAGGGCCCGTGGGTCGCCGAGCGCCTGGTGGAGTTCGGCGATTTTCTTGCCGCGCAACCGGATTCCATCCACCCCGTAGTGCGCGAAATCCTGATTGGTGGGCAGAGGTACACGGCGGTCGACACCTTCGCGGCGTTACAGCGGCTGGCCGAGCTCAAGGCATCGGCGGCGCGGCTGTGGCAGTCGATGGATGTGCTGGTGGTGCCCACCATCGGAACCACGTTCACCGTACCCGAGGTGCTCGCGTCGCCGATCGACTGCAACACGATGCTCGGCCACTACACGCATTTCGGAAATCTGCTCGACCTGCTTGGCGTCGCAATTCCGTTGGGCACCACACCGGACGGCCGCCCCTACAGCGCGATGCTGCTCGGCGCCGCACTGACCGACGACACCGTCCTGCAATTCGCGGCGAACCTGCTCGACGAACCACGCGAACCGTCGTCCCCCGTATCCGTCAATCCCGCCGCCGTCGAGGAGCACATATGAGCAACAGCATCGAAGTCACGGCCGAACCGTCGCCGTTCACGCTCGTCGAAGGCAAGACGGCGCTGATAGTCATCGACATGCAGCGGGATTTCCTGCTGCCGGGCGGTTTTGGTGAAAGCCTTGGCAACGACGTCGGCCGGCTATTGAAGGTCGTCCCTCCGTTGGCGACCTTGATCGCAGCGGCGCGGGCGGCGGGGATCATGGTGATCCACACCCGTGAAGGCCATCGGCCCGATCTGTCGGACTGCCCGCCGGCCAAGCTGAATCGCGGGGCGCCGTCGAAGCGAATCGGCGATCCGGGCAAGTACGGGCGCATCCTGATCCGCGGCGAGTACGGGCACGACATCGTCGACGAACTCGCGCCCATCGATGGTGAGGTCGTCATCGACAAACCAGGTAAGGGCGCGTTCTACGCCACCGAACTCCAGGATGTACTTGCGGCCGCGGGTATCACGCAATTGCTGATCACCGGAGTCACCACCGAGGTCTGCGTGCATACAACCACCCGCGAGGCCAACGACCGCGGCTACGAGTGCTTGGTCGTATCCGATTGTGTGGGTTCTTATTTCCCCGAGTTCCACCGCATGGGCCTGGAGATGGTCAAGGCCCAGGGCGGCATCTTCGGCTGGGTTGCCGACGTGGCCGCCGTTGTCCCCGCATTGCAGACACTGACCGCCACGGCCGCCTGAAGGGAACTGCCATGAGCACCGACGTCACCAATTCACCCGCCGACCCCTCGGTGGATCCGCCCGCACCCAGTGCACCCTCGATCCCGTGGTGGACGCGCGGCGACCTCAACGCGTTCTTCGGACTCGGTTTCAACATCCTGGTCAACGTCCTGACACTGACGGCGCTGATGATCGGAGTCATCGCCGTTCCGGCGGGCGATGTGCTGGGAACGGTGCTGCCAGCCCTTGGCGTGGCGCTGATCCTCGGAAACCTGTACTACACGTTCCTAGCGCGCCGACTTGCCCGGCGGGAGAACAGAACCGACGTTACGGCGCTCCCCTACGGGCCGAGCGTGCCGCACCTGTTCATCGTGATCTTTGTCGTCATGTTGCCGGTGTACCTGAACACCGACGACCCCATCCAGGCCTGGCAAGCCGGCTTGGCATGGGCCTTCCTCATCGGCGTGATCGTGATGATCGGCGCGTTCGTCGGCCCCTACATCCGTAAGTTGACACCTCGCGCGGCGATGCTCGGCACGCTGGCCGGAATCTCGATCACGTTCATCTCGATGCGGCCCGCCGCGCAGATGTGGGAGGTGGCCTGGATCGGTCTACCGGTGCTGGCCATCATCCTGATCGGCTTCTTCACCAACGTGAAGTTGCCGGGCAACATCCCCGTCGGACTGGTCGCGCTTCTTATCGGTACCGCGATCGGGTGGGCGGGCGGCTATATGTCGGCACCTGATGTCGGACAGGCGGTTTCCGACATCGCGATCGGAATCCCGGACCTGCGAATCGATATGCTGTTCCGGGGCCTGGCCGACCTCGCTCCGCTGCTGGGAACCGCGATCCCGCTGGGCGTCTACAACTTCACCGAGGCGATGAGCAATGTGGAGAGCGCCGCGGCCGCCGGCGACAACTTCAACCTGCGCAGCGTGTTGCTTGCCGATGGCGCCGGCGCCGTTGTGGGGTCGGCGTTCGGCTCACCGTTCCCGCCGGCGGTGTACATCGGCCACCCCGGGTGGAAGGACGCCGGTGGCCGGGCCGGCTACTCGCTCGCCAGCGGGGTTGTCATCGGAATTCTATGCTTCCTGGGCCTTTTCGGTGTGCTCGCGGCGCTGCTGCCGGTACCTGCGATCGTGCCGATCCTGCTGTACATCGGTCTTCTGATCGGTGCGCAGGCGTTCCAGGCGGTACCACGGCTGCACGCCATCGCGGTGGTCGCCGCGATACTGCCCAACCTCGCCCAGTGGGCGCATGGCCTCATCGACAACGCATTGAATGCGGCGGGTACCTCGGCGACCGAGGTCGGTATGGAAGCACTAAACGGTGCCGGCGTGGTCTACGAGGGTCTCAAGACTCTTGGCGAGGGCGCGGTGCTTGTCGGCCTCATTCTGGGCACGATGGTGACGTTCATCCTCGAGAAGAAATTCCTCTACGCGGCCATCGCCTCGGCCGTCGGCGCGGTGCTTTCGTTCATCGGGCTCATCCACGCACCTGAGGTGGCGTGGGCGGCCAGTCCGGCGGTCGCGCTGGGTTATGTGTTCTTCGGAGTCGTCTGCGTCGCATATGCATTCCTGCCGGGCGCGAAGGATCCGGTGGAGATCGATGAAAGCGACCTAGTGGCTGGCCACTAATCGAACCGGAGTGGCGGGCCACTAACACGAACATCGTCGCGGGTCATCTGACCCGCGACGATGTCGCGGCGGCTACTCGGCCGGCAGATTCGCCTCTATGGCGGCGGCCTGCTTCGTGGCGATGTCGGTCGCGACCTCCGGCGGAACCGGGTCACCGGGATCGCTCTCGAAGTTCAGTGACACGAGTGCCCTGTCCTGGGTGAACAGGATGACCGTGACCTCCTTGCTGCCGTCGGGTGAGGTACCCACGGCCATAACGCCGTTGGTGCCGATCTCCACCGGCTCGGGTGGACCGGTCACCACGGTGTTGAGCGTGGCCGAGTTGCTCTGGAAATTCGAGTCGGCGGCTGCGACGTCGGGAAAGACCAGAATGGTGTCGATGATCTGCTGCTTGCCGTCCGGACTTGCATAGACCTGAGCCGCACCAGGATTGCCGCCCGGATTCAACTGCACACCGCCCGGAGTCTGCGTGTCGCCGCCCATATCGGCGGGGGGAAGCAGAAGCATGCCGTAGTCGGCCGGCTCCGCGGGTGCGCTGGTCTCCTCCGTGGCGCTCTCCTCCGAGGAGGTGGCCTCGGCGGACGTGGTCGATGATGTGGCCGTCGTCGACTCGGACGGAGACTCCTCCTTCTTGCTGCAGCCGGCGGCGGTGACCCCGACAACCAGCGCCGCCACCGCCAAGCTCGTGACGGACAAACGCGCGATATCCATAGATTTCCTCTCCAGAACCTGAACGGTCAAGACTGACCGGCGGAATAACATTTACATCACCGTCAATGGATTGGGGTCATTTGCGGCGTCGAGTTGATCACCGCCCGTTCACCACCGGGCACATCGGGTCGTTCCCCCGTCGTGGTGCCCGAACTTCTACCCTGCACACGTCCTGCGGTTGCGGGCGTCACACCTGCATAAACATCAGTCTTAGATCACCTAGATTATCGTAGTCAGTTGTCTACGAAGTGGCATAGGCTGCTTGTCATGGCAGCACGAGCCCACAGCTCCGATCCCCGCGCCGAACGGGTCCGGGCCCGCTTGCGAGAAGCGGCATTCGCCCTCGCTCACGACGGTCCGGTCGACGGGTTGACGGTCGGTGACATCGTCGCCCGCGCCGGTGTCAGCAGGCAGGCGTTCTACCAACACTTCCGCGATCGCGACGATGCCGTCGCGACCGCGGTGTCTGCGGCGTTCGCCGCGGCGACGGCTGACCACAGTGGCGACGCGCGGACCCGCATTCTGCGTTTGTTCGACTTCGCCGCTGAGCACCGTTGCGCATACCGCAACGTCGTGCCCAGTGCGGTGATGCAACGCGTCGCCACCGCTTTCCGCGCCGAACTGTTTCCCGCATGCGAAGAGATGGCCGCACTCGCCATGCCGGCGGTGACCACCACCGCGAGCCTGTCGCCGGAGGGGGTGACCCGATTCCTGGTTGGCGGGTTCATGGAGGTGCTGCGGTCGTGGATGGAAGACCCCGACGCGACCGACCTCAGCGGCCGCGTCAGCGCAGCCCTCGACACCGTCAATGCGCTGCTCGGCCTGACCTCACCCGCGAACGGATCTGGACATGGGTAGACATCACGCACCCGCCTTACCTCCGGCGCGCGATCCTGCCGCCATCCGCACCGTGGTCCTGGCGATGATCGGCCTGACAGTCTTCGTCGTTGCGATGATCGCGAGCTACTCCGGTGCGTTCGCCAAGCCGACGTTGCACCACCTGACTGTCGCCGTGGCGGGCCCCCATCAGTTGGTCGACGGCATCCGCGGCCACGACGGGCTGGCGGTAACCGCGGTCGGCGACGACGCTGCCGCGCCTACAGGTCTATGAACGGGCGGCCGATGCGGCATTTGCCGTCGGCCCCACCGGTGAGATGAAGATCTATGTCGCCAGTGGAGGCGGACGCAGCGTGGCCGGCGCCGCCGAAACCGTCGGCCGCGCGATCGCGGCGAATGCGGGGTTGGCCCCGACGGTCGAGGACATCGCGCCGACGGCGGCGGGCGACCCGACGGGCACGGTCGAGTTCTACGCCATCATCTTCATCTCGATCGGTGCGTCGGTGGGGGCCGCGGTCTTCGGACGCCTGATGGGAAGCGTGCGCACCCCGGCAACGTTGGCCTTGCGCACGATGACACTCGCCGGATACTCGGCCCTGCTGGCAGGCTGCGTCACGGTGTACGTAGACGACGTGCTGCACGCACTCACTGGCCACCCCTGGCAGGTGTTCGGTGCGCTCTGGTTGTACTCGATGGCCGTGGGTGGCGCCATCTCCGGTGTCGCCGCGGCATTCGGCACGGTCGCCTCGATGGCGCTGACGCTGTTCCTCGTCATCATCGGCAACGCTGCAGCTGCCGGACCGGTAGGACGCCCGCTCCTTTCCGGCTTCTACTCGGCGTTCAACGCGGTAGTGCCGCAGGGATCGGGAGTCTCGCTGTTGCGCAGCATCGAATACTTCGGCGGCAACGGTGCACAAACTCCGCTCGTCACATTGGTGATCTGGGGTGCGGCAGGGTGCCTGCTGGCAATTCTCGCCACGGCGTCGCGCATGAATTATCGTGCCCTCCATGAGCGTTTCTCCCTCGATGCTGCCGGGCGAAACCGAGCCCTATTACGACCTCGGCTCCTATCATCGGTCGATTGACACGCCGTCGCCGCAAGCGCAGGTGTGGTGTGACCGCGGGCTGGTGTGGTCCTACGCCTTCAATCACGAGGAGGCCATCCGGTGCTTCGACCGTGCCCTCGAGCTCGATCCCGATCTCGCGATTGCGCGATGGGGCGTGGCCTATGCCATCGGACCGAACTACAACAAGGCGTGGGACGCGTTCGACCCGGTCGACCTCGGGGCCGCGTTGGCTCGCGCGCGAATGGAACTACGGCTGGCGACGACGGGTCGCGCGTCGGCGGTCGAACGGGGACTGATCGAGGCGCTGCAGACCCGCTTCCCCACCGACGATCCGAACGACACCGACGCCCTGCAGGCAGGCTCCGGAGCCTATGCCGACGCCATGGCGGAGTTGGCTGCCGCCTATCCCGACGACATCGACGTGCGGACGCTGGCCGCGGACGCACTGGTCAACGTGACGGCGTGGGCGTTGTGGGACACCAAAACCGGTGAGCCCGCTGCTGGCTCACGAGTGATCGAGGCCAAACGCATTCTCGATGACGCCCTGGCCACATCGGCGGGACGGGAGCATCCCGGGATCCTGCACCTCTATGTACACACGATGGAGATGTCGGCCAGCCCGCAGGATGCGCTTGCCGCCGCGGACCTGTTGCGAGACCTGGTGCCCGATGCGG
Source organism: Mycolicibacterium tusciae JS617 (assembly GCF_000243415.2). Next base: position 935,996 of record NZ_KI912270.1, on the reverse strand, counting down.
GTCACCTGCGGCATATGCCCAGCCACATCGATGTGTTGTGTGGAAACTACCGCGATTCGGTGATATCGAACCTTGCGGCGGTAGAGGTGGATCGGCGATTCGTCGAGCGCGAGGGGCCCCTGAACTTCTACTCGCTGTATCGCGCGCACAATCTGCACTTCGTGGTGTACTCCGCGATGTTCGAAGGCAATTCGCGGACCGCACTGGATGCCGCGGCCGAACTAGCCGGTCAACTCACACCTGAACTGCTGGTCATCGAGTCGCCGCCGATGGCCGACTGGCTGGAGGCATTTGCACCGTTGCGAACTCACGTGCTCGTCCGGTTCGGCCGGTGGGACGATCTGATCGCAGAGCCGCTGCCCGACGATCCCGCGCTGTACTGCAGTACGGCCGCCACAATCCACTATGGCCGGGGCGTCGCACACGCTGCGAAGGGCCAGTTGGCCCAGGCGCATGCCGAACGCGAGGCTTTCGCCACGGCGTATGCGCGCATCCCGGCAACCCGGTATCTGTTCAACAACACCGTCCTGGACATCCTCGCGGTTGCCGCCGAGATGCTGGACGGCGAAATCGCCTATCGGGAAGGCAAATTCGATGAGGCGTTCGCCCACTTGAGGCGGGCCATCGAGCTCGATGACTCACTTCCCTACGACGAACCGTGGGGGTGGATGCAGCCGACCAGGCACGCCTACGGTGCGCTGCTGCTCGAGCAGGGCCACGTCGAGGAGGCCGCCGAGGTGTATGCCGCCGACCTCGGTCTCGATCCCGAACTGGCCCGGCCGTGTCAGCATCCAGGCAACGTCTGGAGCCTGCACGGCTATCACGAATGCCTGCAACGCCTCGGGCGCACGGCCGAGGCGGCGATCATCGGCCAACAACTCGACTTGATGCTGGCACGAGCCGATGTGCCGATTCAGGCGTCGTGTGCATGCCGACTCGAGGTCACCGACGCCTGACGCGTCCAGCAGTCCGTAAACTCATCGGTTGTGGCCATCGACGACGATGATCTTGAACGCCTAAGGCGTTGCGTGGAACTCGCACGCGAAGCGCTCGACAACGGTGACGAGCCGTTCGGCTCGGTCCTCGTCGACGACGCAGGCGAGGTGCTTTTCGAGGACCGCAACCGCGTCAAGGACGGTGACCACACCCGCCACCCGGAATTCGCGATCACTCAATGGGCCGTCGCGAACCTGACACCGGACAAGCGCGCCCGCGCGACGGTGTACACCTCCGGCGAGCATTGTCCGATGTGCGCGGCCGCTCACGCATGGGTTGGTCTTGGCCGCATCGTCTACGCCACATCGTCGGAGCAGCTGACACGCTGGCTGACCGAGTGGGGATCCAGCCCACCGCCGGTGGCGCCGCTGCCGATCACGACGATCGCCCCGCGCGTCGATGTCGACGGCCCGGCGCTCGAATACGCCGATGAGATGAAGGCACTCTACGCAGCGAAATTCCAAAGGTGACTCCAAAGGTGACAGGGTCTTCGCGCGAGCCGGCGTGGGTGCACCACGTCATCTGGTGGCACGCCTATCCCCTTGGCTTCGTCGGCGCCTACCCGACCGAGACGCCCCCGGGCCCCGACGAGCACCGGCTACGCCGCATCGTCGATTGGCTTGACCACGTCATCGAACTCGGCGCGTCAGGGTTGGCGCTGGGCCCGATATTCGCATCACGCACCCACGGCTACGACACCACCGACCACTACCGCATCGATCCGCGGCTCGGGGACGACGGCGACTTCGACCACCTGGTCGCCGAGGCACATGGCCGCGGGATACGGGTACTGCTCGACGGAGTCTTCAACCACGTCGCAACCGACTTCGCCAACACCGCCTGGCTCCGCAAGCGGGGCAACGGTTCTCAAGACGGGTTCGACACCTTCGAGGGGCACGGCGAGCTGATCGCCCTCGATCATGACAACCCCGAGGTCGTCGACTACACCGTCGACGTCATGACGCACTGGCTGGCCCGCGGGGCCGACGGTTGGCGCCTCGACGCCGCCTACGCGGTGCCGGACCGGTTCTGGGCCCAGGTGCTCCCCCGCGTCCGCTCGGCATTTCCGGACGCGTGGTTCGTGGGAGAGGTCATCCACGGCGACTATTCGGCACGGGTGCGTGACAGCGACTTCGACTCGGTGACCCAGTACGAACTGTGGAAGGCGATCTGGAGCGGTATCAACGACCAGAACTTCCACGAGCTCGACTGGGCCCTGTTGCGGCACAACGAATTTCTCGACACCTTCGCACCGATGACGTTCCTCGGCAATCACGACGTCACCAGGATCGCGAGTCGTCTCGACGACATCAGGCACCTCGAACACGCGCTGGTGATCCTGCTGACCGCTGGCGGCGCGCCCAGTATCTACGCCGGTGACGAGTACGCCTACCGCGGCGTCAAGGAGGAGCGGTTCGGTGGCGATGACGCGGTGCGGCCCGAATTCGGCTCTCCGCCAGAAGGTGTCGAGCAGCTCGGCCACGATGAGTTCAGGCTGCACCAGTATCTGATCGGCTTGCGCAGGCGACATCCGTGGCTGCACACAGCGCGCACCTCACCGCTGCAGCTGACCAACAGCCAGTACGTCTATCAGACCCGCAACGGAGCCGACGTGCTGGTGGTGGCGCTGAACATCGACGATGCACCGTTATCCGTCTCGCTGGCCGAGGTCGGCTTCGACGAGGGGATGATCGTCGCCGGATCGGGGGCGCCGCCACAAGACGTCGTTTCTCGGACCGAGGTCGAGCCGCACGGCTGGTTGATCATCGCGCCAACTGCTCGACCGTGAGCGCATCTTCGACACCGTCGTACAGCCGATCCAGGACCCTGCGAAAGTCGGCTTGCACGTCGGCGGACTCAGTGGCATGGGCGAAGAGCGTCATCGACGAACGCACCTTGAGATTGTCGGGCCAACCGAAGATCTCGTCGGCCGAGGAGCCCTGGATGCCGGCGACCACTCGCGCACATTCCCGCAGCCGTGGGCCCAGCACCTCGTGGTCGAGATACGCCGTGGCTTCCGCCAGTGAGGTAATGCCGTACCGGATCGCCGTCGGGCTACGGCCGAGCTGCTGCAGCTGGGGGAATACGAACCAGATCCAGTGGCTGCGTTTACGACCGCTGCGCAGTTCGGTGAGCACCGTGTCGTAGACGCGGTCCTGGGCGTCGACGAAGCGCCTAAGATCGAATGGATCAGCGCGATCGGATGACAACAATTTGCCCACCTCCCCTCTTTTGCGAGTTTTGCAAGATAGTCTTTGCGATCCAATGGCGACATCTACCGATCCGGAATCGTCGACCCCGACTGCGCCGGCCACAAACCCTGGAATCTGCGGCTACCAGTCGCTTCCCGGGTCAGCATTCAGTCGGAGCTGCTGACGATGCTCCTTGTTACGAGTGTCCTTTCCGCGGCCGTGGTCGGTGCGATCGGCTGTCAATTCGGTCGGTCGCCATCGCGGGAATCGGTGTTTGACCGGCTCACCGAGATCCGCCAGATCATCAACCCGGCCCAGCAGCAGTCCCTCGTCGGGTACTACACAACCGAGTGCGCGCCGCGCGAAAGCCCGCGGCGCGCCTTGGCCGCGGCCAAGGAATGAGGCTGTCACGATGAAGCGCCGCCTGCCTCGACCACACGAGCTGTCCCCGCTGCTGCAGTTCCGCAAGCCGCGACTGAATTTGAAGCAACGCCGCCTGGAAAGTGCGTTGACGATCGAGGATCTGCGGCGCGTCGCGAAACGACGCACCCCCAAGGCGGCGTACGACTACACCGATGGTGCCGCCGAAGAGGAGCTTTCGCTGGCGCGGGCGCGACAGGCTTTCCGCGACATCGAATTTCACCCGACGATCCTGCGTGATGTCGCCGAAATAGACACCGGGGCGACCGTGCTCGGCGACCGGGTGGCCCAGCCATTCGGGATCGCGCCGACGGGTTTCACCCGGTTGATGCAGACCGAAGGTGAAATCGCCGGCGCGCATGCCGCCGCGCGCGCCGGTATCCCGTTCTCGTTGTCCACCCTCGGGACGTCCTCCATCGAAGACGTCAAGGCCGCAAATCCACGTGGGCGCAATTGGTTTCAGCTGTACATGTGGAAAGACCGGGATCGGTCGATGGCGCTGGTCGAGCGGGCCGCTGCCGCGGGTTTCGACACGCTGCTCGTCACAGTCGATGTGCCGGTCGCGGGAGCCCGCTTGCGCGACACCCGCAACGGGATGTCCATTCCGCCCGCGTTGACGCTACGCACAGTTCTCGATGCGGTACCCCACCCCGGCTGGTGGTTCGACCTGCTGACCACCGAACCGCTGTCGTTCGCCTCGCTCGACCGCTGGCCCGGCACCGTCGCCGAGTACCTCGACACCATGTTCGACCCGACCGTGACGTTCGAGGATCTAGCCTGGATAAAGGCACAATGGCCGAAGAAGTTGGTGGTCAAGGGAATTCAGACCCTCCAGGACGCGAAGTCAGTTGTCGACCTCGGCGCTGACGGCATCCTGCTGTCCAATCACGGCGGCCGCCAACTCGACCGCGCACCGGTGCCGTTTCATCTGCTGCCACGCGTTGCCTCAGAGCTCGGAAACGACACAGAGGTTTTGCTGGACACCGGCATCATGTCCGGTGCGGACGTCGTGGCTGCGATCGCGCTGGGAGCCCGGTTCACGTTGATAGGACGCGCCTATCTATATGGTCTGATGGCCGGCGGCGAGGCGGGCGTAGATCGCGCGATCGAGATCCTGTCAGGCCAGGTCAGCCGCACGATGCGGCTTCTCGGCGTGACGTCGCTCGAGGAGTTGGAGCCCCGGCATGTGACACAGCTACACCGGTTTGTACCCGGCGCGTCGTAAATCGCTTTAGTCACAGCATTCCCACTGACCACACCACAAATCCCTGTTGCTGAGTCCTCGCCGAGTCGGAATCGTTAGCCAACCGCGATATCGCAACCGGGTGTTGAGCAGCCGAACTCGCCCGTTCCACGTGTTTCATTACGCAGGCAGGGCAATGGCAAAGGCTTTGCGCCAGGTGATGAAAGGTGGGTTGGTTGCCGTTATGAAGGTTTTCGAGAGGTTTCGGAGTAAGTGGTTCCGCAGACTGGCGGTGAGTGCCGTTGCGGCCGCGACGCTGCCCGGGCTGATCGGCTTCGTCGGGGGTTCGGCGACGGCTGGTGCGTTCTCCCGGCCGGGTCTGCCGGTCGAGTATCTGGATGTGTTCTCCCCGTCGATGAACCGCAACATTCGGGTTCAGTTCCAGGGCGGTGGACCGCATGCGGTGTACCTGCTCGACGGTCTACGGGCGCAGGACGATTTCAACGGCTGGGACATCAACACCCCGGCTTTCGAGTGGTACAACAATTCCGGTCTGTCGACCGTCATGCCGGTGGGCGGCATGTCGAGCTTCTACACCGACTGGTATCAACCGTCGCGGGGTAACGGCCAGGACTACACCTACAAGTGGGAGACGTTCCTGACGAACGAACTGCCCGCTTGGCTGGAAGCCAACAAGGGTGTGTCGCAGCTCGGCAACGCAGTGGTCGGCATCTCGATGGCCGGCGCCACGGCGCTGACGTACTCGATCTATCACCCGCAGAAGTTCGTCTACGCCGCATCGCTGTCGGGCTTCCTCAATCCGTCGGAGGGCTGGTGGCCGATGCTGATCGGGCTGGCGATGAACGACGCGGGTGGCTACAACGCCGAGAGCATGTGGGGCCCGTCTTCGGATCCGGCGTGGAAGCGCAATGACCCGATGGTCAACATCAATCAGCTGGTCGCCAACAACACCAGGGTCTGGATCTACTGCGGCTCCGGTACGCCGTCGGATCTGGACACCAGCGGTGGCGGCGGCAACATGATGGCCGCGCAGTTCCTCGAGGGACTGACGTTGCGTACCAACGTCAGCTTCAAGGACAACTATGTCGCGGCAGGTGGCACCAACGGGGTGTTCAACTTCCCGCAACAGGGCACGCACAGCTGGGGCTACTGGGGTCAGCAGCTCGAGATGATGAAGCCTGATATCCAACGGGTGCTGGGGGCGCAAGCCACCGCCTGAGTTCCACCCACAACAGGGAGCCTGCCGTAACCCCCGAACGGCAGGCTCCCTGTTCCATTTGTCTGCGGGCCAACTTTGCGCGCTAGTCCTGAACCGTTGGGCGGATGGTGATCTCGCCGATTTCGACGTCATCGGGCTGGTCGATAGCGAATGCAATTGCCCGCGCGACGGCTTCGGGCGCAAGGCCGAACGCGTCCATGTTGCTCTGTATTCTGGCTCGGATCTCCGCGTCGTCGATGGTGTTCGCCAGCTCGGTCGAGACGAAGCCCGGGTTGATCGATGTCGTCCGGATGACACCATCGGTGGACTCTTGGTGCAGCGTCTCCATCACCGTGCGCACGGCGTTCTTCGTCGCCGCATAGACCCCCATCGTGGGCGTGACCTTCAGACCCGCCGTCGACACGGTGGTCACGAAGTGGCCTCTGCCCTGCCTGGTGAACACGGCATCGCAGCGGCGATGCCGTACAGCACACCGTTCACGTTGACGTCGATCATCGCCGACCAACCCTCGACATCGCCGTCGGCGAGCGGGCCGAGATAACTGATGCCCGCGTTGCTCACCAGAACGTCAAGCCGGCCGAATCTGTCGACGGCCGTGCGCACCAGGCGATCGAGATCGTCGCGGCGCGTCACGTCTGTGGCCACCGTGATTACCTCGGAGCCTTCGAGTTCGCCTGCGATCCGATCGAGGCGGTCCGTGCGGCGGGCACCGAGGACCAACGCGGCCCCGCGGGAAGCGAGCAGACGTGCGGTGGCCTCTCCGATACCGCTGCTGGCACCTGTGATGGCGATGACTTTGTGGGAGGTGTCCATGCCCGGACACTATTCGCACAGCGAACGCCCCATTGAGCCGGGAACAAAGGGGGCGCCCCCAAGGTTGAGTCGATCTGACTGAACTTTGGAGGAGACATGGCTGAAGCCAAATCAGTGCCGGTGCTGTTTCTGAGTGAGTCGATCGTGCTGCCGGGAATGGTTGTGCCGATCGAGCTGGACGACGCGGCCCGCGCCGCCGTCGACGCAGGACAGGCCACCGAGTCCGGTGAGCTGCTTATCGCCCCTCGCCTGGGAGACCGGTACGCCTCGTACGGCGTGCTCGCAACGATCGTGCAGGTCGGCCGGATCGCCGGTGGTAATGGGACCGCGGCGGTGGTGCGTGGCACCAAGCGTGCGCACATCGGCGCGGGCGCCAACGGCCCCGGTGCCGCGTTGTGGGTCGAGGTGACCGAGGTCGAAGAGGTCGAACCGACCGACGAGGTCCGCGCGCTGGCCGCCGAGTACAAGAAACTGCTGCTGGCGATGCTGCAGCGCCGTGAGGCCTGGCAGATCATCGACTTCGTCAACCAGCTGACCGACCCGTCGGCGCTGGCAGACACGGCCGGGTACGCGTCGTACCTCACGCAGGTGCAGAAGCGCGAGCTGCTGGAGACCCCCGACATCGGTGAGCGGCTGAAGGTCCTCATCGAGTGGACCGGCGACCATCTGGCGGAGGTCGAGGTCACCGACAAGATCGCCGACGACGTCCGCGAGGGCATGGAGAAGACGCAGAAGGAATTCCTGCTGCGCCAGCAGCTCGCCGCGATCCGCAAAGAGCTGGGCGAAGGTGAGCCTGACGGGTCCGATGACTACCGGTCTCGAATCGAGGCCGCCGATCTGCCGGAGAAGGTACGAGAGGCCGCACTCCGTGAGGTCGGCAAGCTGGAGCGCTCGAGCGAGCAGAGCCCCGAGGGCGGCTGGATCCGGACCTGGCTGGACACCGTTCTCGAGTTGCCGTGGAACGTCTCCACCGAGGACTCCACCGACCTGAAGTCGGCCAGGGAAATCCTCGATGCCGATCACCATGGGCTGACTGACGTGAAGGATCGCATCGTCGAGTACCTGGCAGTGCGGGCGCGTCGCGCCGAACGCGGGATGGCCGTTGTCGGCGGCCGCGGCTCAGGCGCCGTGATGGTTCTGGCCGGTCCCCCGGGTGTCGGTAAGACATCCCTCGGTGAGAGCGTCGCCCGGGCACTGGGCCGCAAGTTCGTTCGCGTCGCCCTTGGCGGCGTGCGCGACGAGGCCGAGATCCGTGGTCACCGTCGTACCTACGTCGGTGCGTTGCCCGGCCGCATCGTGCGCGCGATCGGCGAGGCGGGTTCGATGAATCCCGTCGTGCTGCTCGATGAGATCGACAAGGTCGGCTCCGACTACCGCGGCGATCCGTCTGCCGCGCTGCTCGAGGTGCTGGATCCGGCCCAAAACCACACGTTCCGCGACCACTACCTGGAGCTGGATCTGGACCTGTCGGACGTCGTGTTCCTGGCGACGGCCAACGTGATCGAGAATATCCCGTCGGCACTGCTGGACCGCATGGAGCTGATCCAGATCGACGGTTACACCTCCGACGACAAGGTCGCCATCGCACGGGACTTCCTGCTGCCCCGGCAGCGGGAGCGCGCGGCGCTGACCGAAGCCGAGGTGACGGTGACCGAGGACGCGCTGCGCAAGATAGCGGCCGACTACACCCGCGAGCCCGGTGTGCGGCAGTTCGAGCGACTGCTGGCCAAGGCGTTGCGCAAGGCCACCACCAAATTGGCGGCGGACCCGGCGGTGCTGACGATCGACGAGCCCGATCTCGTTGACTACCTGGGCCGCCCGCGGTTCCTCCCCGAATCGGCGGAACGTACCGCGGTGCCCGGTGTGGCCACCGGACTGGCGGTCACGGGCCTGGGCGGCGATGTGCTGTACATCGAAGCCGGGGCCACCGACGGTGAGGCCGGACTGCAACTGACCGGTCAGCTCGGTGACGTGATGAAGGAGTCCGCGCAGATCGCGCTGTCCTACGTGCGTGCCCACGCCGAGCAGTTGGGCGTCGACCCGAAGTCTCTGGACCGCAGGATTCACGTGCACGTGCCCGCGGGCGCGGTGCCCAAGGACGGTCCGTCGGCCGGCGTGACGATGGTGACAGCGCTGGTGTCGATGGCCACCGGGCGGCAGGTCCGCTCCGATGTCGGCATGACCGGTGAGGTGACACTCAACGGCCGAGTCTTGCCGATCGGCGGCGTCAAGCAGAAGCTGCTGGCTGCCCAACGTGCGGGACTGTCAACGGTTTTCATCCCCCAGCGCAACGAGGCCGACCTGGACGATGTCCCGGCCGACGTGCTCGAGTCGCTGGAGGTCAAGCCGATGGTCGACGTCGCCGACATCGTCGCGCAGGCGCTGGCGCCCGCCGAGGTTGAGGCGACAGCCGCCGCCTAGCCGCAATGACGGCAGTAGTTTGATCCCATGGCCTATGACGAGGACCTGGCTGACCGCATCCGCGAACTCCTCGGCACCCAGCGCGGTGTCGAGGAGAGGCGGATGTTCGGCGGGCTGGCATTCCTCATCAACGGCAACATGTCGGTCTGTGTCAGCGGACAGGGTGGGCTGATGGTCCGGGTGCCGCGCGACGACACGGAGAAGCTGCTGGTCCGCGAGCACGTTGAACCTATGGTGATGGCCGGCCGCGAGACTCGCGGCTGGTTGCGGGTGAGCGTCGACGGTGTGAAGACGAAGCGACAGTTGCAGAGCTGGGTGACTCGTGGTGTCGATTACGCGAAGAGTTTCCCCGCCAAATAGCACGGGTACGCCAGCCGTGTGCCCAGGGCGTCGACCAAACAGCTGCTGAAAGGCCTGCTCGAGCGGGCCGGCACGACCTATGCGCAACAAGCCGGTATTCGGCTGCAGGACAAGCCCATGCCGCTGTTCCAGTTGCTTGTTCTTTGCATGCTCGCAAGTAAGCCCATCGATGCGGCCATCGCCACGCAGGCCGCCCGCGAGGTGTTCGAGGCCGGTCTGCGAACCCCGAAGGCGGTTCTCGAGGCCGACCGGTCGACGATGATCGCGGCCTTCGGGCGTGCGCACTACGCGCGCTACGACGAAAGCTCAGCGACACGGCTGACCGACATCGCACGCATGGTCCATGACGAATACGCCGACGATCTGCGCGGGCTCGCCGACAGGAGCGAGCACGACCCCGCAGCAGCTCAGCGACTGTTGAAGCGGTTCAAGGGAATCGGTGATACCGGCGCCGACATCTTCCTGCGCGAGATACAGGACCACTGGACCTGGGTCCGGCCCTTCTTCGACGACCGCACCCTCGCCGCCGCTGAAGAACTCGGTCTTCCAGCCCGCGCAGGCGAGCTCAGCGATCCGGCGCCGCGCTCGGTCGCGAAACTCGCCGCGGCCCTGGTGCGCGTATCACTCGATGCCGATCTCCGGGACGAATTGCTGGCCGCGACGTGATCCGCGTCGGCACCTCCGGATGGTCTTACGACCACTGGGCGGGCGTGTTGTATCCGCCGCGACTGCCGGTGGCCAAACGGCTGGCGGTCTATGTCGAGGAATTTGACACCGTCGAGCTAAACGCCAGTTTCTACCGGTGGCCGAAGGACGCCACCTTCGAGGGTTGGCGACAGCGGTTACCCGACGGCTTCACAATGTCGGTCAAGGCGCAACGAGGACTCACCCACTACCGCAGATTGCGTTCACCGGAACCGTGGGTGGAGCGGTTCGAGCGGGCTTGGAAAGCGCTCGGTGACAGGCGAGAGGTCCTGCTCGTCCAGCTGCATCCAGAGCTGGAACGCGACGACGAACGGCTTGCGTACTTCTTGAACCTGATGCCCGACTGGATCCCGGTGGCCATGGAGTTGCGCCATCCCTCCTGGGACGACGACGCCGTCTTCGCCCTGCTCGAACAACACAACGCCGCGTATGTGGTGATGAGCGGCGCCGGCCTGTCGTGTGTTCCGCGCGCAACCAGCGAGCTCGTCTACATCCGCATGCACGGCCCGCCGCAGGACTCGATCTATGCGGGCTCGTATACCGACGACGAGCTGCGCGAATGGGCCGACAGGATCGCCGGTTGGGACGAGGAGGGGCGGCGGGTGCTGGTCTACTTCAACAACGACCTTGGCGGACACGCCATCCACAACGGGCGAAAGCTCAAAGAACTGTTGGCTTGACCCAGCCGCACCCCCTCGCGAGTAAGCTCAGCTGACATGACAACGTCTTCGACATTCGCCATCGTAGGCGGTGGCCTGGCCGGGGCCAAGGCCGCAGAAGCATTGCGTGACAAGGATTTCGACGGTCACGTGGCGCTGTTTGCCGCAGAGGAGCATCTGCCCTACGAACGGCCCCCGCTGTCCAAGGATTTTCTGCTCGGCAAGAAGCAGCTCGGGGATTTCACCACCGCCCCGTCTGCCTGGTACCGCGACCACCACGTCGAGCTGCAGCTGGGCACCGAGGTGTCCGCCATCGACCCCGGCGCCCACACGCTGTCCCTGCCCGACGGGACCGCCGTGACCTACGACAAGCTCCTGCTGGCGACGGGATCCACCCCGCGCAGGCCACCGATCCCCGGTGCCGACTGTGACGGCGTGCACTACCTGCGCACCATCGACGACGCAAAAACTTTGACTTCCCTTCTGACAGAAGGTGCTTCACTGGCGATCGTCGGCGCGGGATGGATCGGACTGGAAGTGGCCGCGGGCGCTCGCGAACGCGGCGCATCGGTCACCGTCGTCGAAGCCGCGGAGGTGCCGTTGATGGCGGCCCTCGGCCGCGAGGCCGGTGAGGTGTTCGCGGCCATGCATCGCGACCACGGCGTGGATCTTCGGCTCAATACGACGGTTGACGAGATCACCACGTCAGGAGGCCGCGCGACCGGGCTCAAGCTCGGCGACGGGTCGACGGTCACCGCCGACGCGGTTCTGGTGGCGGTGGGGGCGGCCGCCAACATCGGGCTCGCCGAGCAGGCCGGTCTGGCCACCGGGCATGGCGGCGTGCTCGTAGATGCGTCGCTACGCACCAGCGACCCGGACATCTTCGCGGTCGGCGATATCGCCGCGGCCGAACATCCACTCTTCGGCACCCGGATTCGCACCGAGCATTGGGCGAATGCGCTCAAGCAGCCGGCAATCGCCGTCGCCGGGATGCTCGACAAGCCTCAGGAGTACACCGAGCTGCCCTACTTCTTCACCGACCAGTACGACCTCGGCATGGAGTACGTCGGGTACGCACCCGCCTACGACCGCATGGTGACCCGCGGAGATGTGGCCGGCCGCGAGTTCACGGCATTCTGGCTCGACCGCGAGAACCGCGTGCTCGCCGGGATGAACGTCAACATCTGGGAAGGTCTCGACGACATCAAGACGCTGATCCGGTCACGGGAGCCGGTCGACCCGGATCAACTTGTCGGCGCATAGAGCGCATAGGTGAACGTGCGCACATTTCCCGTGACTGTCTCAGCGGTGGCGGTGCTGGCTGCGGGTTGCTCGGGAGCGGCGATCACCAACACCGACGAGGCACCGGCAGCTGGGCCGGTCAGCTCGGCCTCGGAGACCCCTGGGCCACCGCCGAGCAACAAGCACTTGGCGAACGCATTCGACTACGTCGCATACCCGCCGAGCGGCACGACCTACTACTTCACCTCTCCCAGCGGTAGCTGGGCGTGCGCGATCATGCCGCGAATGAAGGTGGGCTGTCAGTCCGCGACGAACTGGCCGTCGGCAATGGGTATCACGGGCGAGCCGGACTCGGTGACCGACTCTACCGGTGAGACCACCACCCCCAACGCCCTTGTCATTGCGCGTGAGGGCGCCGCCCGGTTCGTCGCACTCGACCAGCCGGAATTCTCACTCGATCCCGGACCAGCGAAGGTCTTGCCGTTCAACAGGATCCTGGCGGCGGCGGGATTCCGCTGCAACGTACAGGAGGCCACCGGGGTTTCGTGTCTCAGCGAGTTCAGCGGCAACGGCTTCACGTTCTCCCCTGATCGTTTCGTCCCGCAATACACCGACGTGCCGACGGAGGCCCCCTAGTCATGAGGATCGAAGCGGGACAGGTCGCCGTCGTGACCGGAGGAACCAGCGGCATCGGATTCGCCTTGGCCACCGTGCTTTCGCGTCGCGGAGTGAACGTGATGATCGCCGATGTGCGCGCGGATGCGATCCCCGCCGCCGTCAACGCACTGTCGCGGCACCTCGGCCGAGTTGTCGGCGTACACGCCGACGTCAGCGTCGACGCCGATGTGGATGCCCTGGCGGATGAGACCATCGAACGATTCGGGCGCGTCGACCTCGTATGCAACAACGCAGGTGTGGTCGGTCAACAGGCGCCCATGTGGGAGCAGCGGCTGCCGAACTGGCGTTGGCTCATCGACGTCAAGCTGATGGGTGTCGTGCACGGAGTGCGGACATTCGCGCCATTGTTCATCGCCGCCGGCTCAGGGCATTTCCTCAACACCGCATCGGCAGGCGGATTGATGGCGTTGCCCACCCTCGCGCCCTACAACGCCACCATGCACGCGGTCGTCGGACTGACCGAGACGTTGGATGCCGAACTCAAGTCTGTTTCAAAGGATCTGGGCGCCACCGTGTTGTGCCCGGGAATGGTGGACACCCCTCTCGGTGCGAACTCCGCCGCGTTGGCACCGCCCGGCGCGGCGACGATTCCTGTCGAGGGTCAGGATATGGCGGAGATGGGCGCGATCAGTCCCCTGATCGTGGCGCAGGCGGCGATCGCCGCCGTTGAGGCACGGAGGGTGCATGCTGTCGTGGGTCCCGGCGCGGCCGAAGTGGCCCGACAGCGAGTCGACGCGCTGCTGTCGGACTTGGACTGACATCACAACAGAATCGCAGTGCCGTCCTGGTTGACCTGAACTTTGGCCCCGGCGATGTCCTCGCGGACCGTCGCTTCGACGTCGTCGTGGACCACCGCGAGCGCCCGCGCATCGTCGGGTGTGCGGACAGCGAGGAAGGCCTTCTCGGGCGAGCCCTCTCTGTTGAACGGGGTGGTCCAGGATTCGACGGTGCCCACCCCAGACCATTCAATGACCGCAGCGCGGGTGGGTTCGCGGTCGACGGCCTCTTGCACGTCCTCCCAGCGGAATTCATGCGACGGCGGCTCGGTCCCGTATACGCCGAAGCTGTGCTTGGTGAGGTAGCCGCCGTTGGCGGTGATCAGACCGCGCTGGCCTGGACTGGCGACCAGACGTTCGGCCATGGTGGCGATCGAGTGCGTCACGTAGTTGTTCCAGGGACCGCCGGCGAACGTGAGCCCGCCCGTCACGGTGAGGGGCCGAGACGGGTCACCGGTCGGCAGGCCCAGTTCGTTGGCCGCCACCTGCACGGCCGAGGGGAAGCATGAGTAGAGGTCGATCAGTGCCATGTCGTCGATCCGCGCGCCTGCCAATTCCAGCGCGCGGTTGCCCGCGATCCGGATGGCCGGCGAGGTGTGGAATTCGGCGCGATCGCTTATGGCGTAGGTGTCATGGGCATCGGTTCCCGTGTAGGGAAACACCCAGCGGTCTCGCGGGATCTGCAGGTACGTCGCCTTGTCGACCGACATCAGCACCAGCGCCGCACCCTGATCCACCATGTTGTTCGAGTTCATCAACTTCGTGTACGGCCAGCTGACCATCCGGTTACTCGGGCTGGACTCGGCGATGTCGTTGCCCGACAATGCTTCTCGGCTCCATGCATACGGGTTCGTCGCAGCCACAGCGCTGAACTGGGACCAGAGTTCGCCGATGCGGCGCCGATGATCGTCCGGGGATTCGCCCGCCGCGATCCGCAGTGCCTGCTCGAACATCGGATAGACGTAAGCGGGACGGTCCAGCTTGATTCGCAGGTCCGACGGGCCGGCGAGTTCGATGCCTTCGTCGGAACCTTCGGCGATCGGAACGGAATCGTCTTGTCTGGTCCAGTCGAGTTTGGCGCCTGCCTTCCGAACCCGGGAACGGGTGCGCCATGTCTCGGCTCCCGCGATCAGCACGACGTCCGATCGGCCCGCCTGGATGTCGAGGCAGGCCTTATTGACCAGCGTCTGCGGCACGTTCCCGCCGATGCCCGTATAGCGCGTGGCCGCACCGTCGGCGTTAATGCGCTGCGCCAGCAGCAGTCCCGGATCGCGGTACCGCCAGGACAGCAGGTTCACCACGCGCACGGAGTCGACGGCCTCCAACACCCGTGGATCGGCTGCAGCGCGGGCAGCCGACACCATCAGGTCGACCGGTTCCACCTCGGGGTTCTCGTCGTGCTGATTGACCTGGCCGTAGCCGATCAGTACTGGCGTCCGCGGATCCATCATCGGCTCCCTTGTTGAGTGAAAAGCACACCGTCGGCAATGAGCCGATCGGTTTCGTCGGCGCTCAATCCGAGCACCTCGCCGCAGATCTGTCGGGTCTGCTCCCCTGGCATCGGGGCGGGCCGAAGCTCCGCGGCGGGAATGCGTGTGTAGGGCGCGGGGCCTGTCTCGCTGAGCATCGGCGCGTCGAACAACGGATGCGCCATGTCGGAATACAGCCGCCGGAACACCACCTGCGGATCGGCGGGGACGTCCACGGCCCGGTTCATCGGCCCGGCGGGAATGCCCGCCCGTTGCAGCATTTCGGCGACATCTGCCTTGTCCTTGCCACGCGTCCACTCCGACACGGCGGTGATGAACGGCGCCCGCTGGCATGGCGGGTCGAGCAGGTCGACACGACCCATCACCTCTGTGAGTGCGGCGCGGTCGGTCTCGGACCGAATGGAGATGACGCACCATTCGTCATCGCCGGCGCACGGATAGACGCCGTGGATCGCGTCATCCTCGGTGACCGGCACCCCCGCGGTGAGTGCCGCCTCGGTGACGTAGGCGGTGGTGAGCTGATTGATCGCCGCCTCAGCCTGCGGGATGTGTACGTGCGCACCGCTTCCGGTGTGTTCCCGCCGGATCATCGCGGCCAGCGCCGCGACCGCCGTCAGCCTGGCGGCGACGTGGTCGGGAAAAACGGTGGTCGCATCAAAAAATTGGGTGGAGGAGAAGCTTCCTTCCGAAATCGCGTCCTGGGAGGTCCACAGCCAGGTGACGCCCGTCGCCGCACGCACCAGCGGGCCGTACCCCATACGGTCGCTCCACGGTCCGGTCGGCCCGTAAGCACTGCTCTCCGCCAGTACGATGCGTGGATTGATCTCCTGCAGCCGCTCATATGAAAAGCCCAGCGAATCAAGGGTTCCCGGCTTGAAGTTGGCCAATACGGCGTCTGATACTGCGACAAGGCGCCGGAAGAGTTCGGCCCCCTCCGGATGCCGCAGGTCGAGACCCAGACTCTTCTCGTTTCGGTGTGTCAGTGCCCACGATCTACTCATCGTCATGCCGGGCGCCGATTGGCGAAGGCCGTCGGGATACGCCGCGCTTTCCACCTTGATCACCTCGGCGCCCAGGTCGGCGAAGAGCCGACCCAGTTCTCCGCCTGCCACAATCACTCCGAGGTCGAGGATTCGCAGGCCATCGAACGGGCGTTGGACATCGGCGTCGCCTGGTTCGCCTGCGAACGGGGCTGCGGCCCAATCGGGGTCATCTGCGCCCGCCTTCGGTGCGGGGCGCACCAACCCGGCGTGATGGCCGCCGACGATCACGGGCCCCACCGGGACGGTCAGGGTCACATCATCGGTGATCGGCAGGTCGGTCAGTGCGCCGACCGCGCGAAAGTGCTCCGACGCCAGGGTCTCTGCGGCGGTGAGGACCGCGGCCACGGGCACCCCGCGCGCCTGTCCGCCGGCGACCAACTCGTCCATTGTCTGCGATGCGAACAAGTCGGCGATCGCGGCGTTCAATTCACGCGAGGCCCCGTAGCGTGCCGCGATCGTGTCGAACTTCGGGTCGACGAATTGCTCGGGTTCGCCGAGCCAGCCACGCATTCCGCGCCACTGCCGGGCCGAAAGCAGGCAGATGCGAACGTTGCCGTCCTTGCAGGCGAAGATCGGATAGATCTGCTGATTGCGCGGCCTGCCCCGCCAGAGCTCCCCCGCCGCCTTCAGACCAACGGCGGCCTGGCCCTCCGAACCGAACGGCGGATCGAGCGACTGCAGAACGCCCTCGAAACGCGAGAAATCGATGTAATCGCCTCTGCCGTCCCGCAATCGGCGATAGAAGGCGGCGAGCGCGGCCCATGCCGCCTGCACCGCGGCTGTCCCCGATGCCACCCCCTCGGGCGGCAGTACCGGCGTGCCCGTCGTCGGACCGGTACGTGAAAGGGCCGTCGACATCGCATACAACACGGCGTCGCTGGCCTGCCGCGAACGATATGGGCCGGCGGTGCCGAAGTCGGTCACCGACAACGCCACCAGGCGGCCGAACTGATCGGCAAGTGCGGCACACGATGTTCCGAAGGCCGCGGCGGTTCCCGGGTTGCCGCTGTCCACGACGATGTCGGCAGTACCTGCCAGGTCGACCAACCGGCGCCGGTCGTCGGCACTGTCCGGATCGAGCACCGCACTGCGCTTGTTGGCGTTGTGCACCGCAAACGCGATGCTCGTGCCCGCGACGTCGGGCCGTGCATGACGCGCCTCGCTCCCGCCGGGTAGCTCCACCTTCAAGACGTCGGAACCCAGGTCCGCGAACAGTCGGGAAACGCCATCGGATGTTGCGCCGCCCAAGTCCAGGACGCGCACCGAGGCCAGCAGTCCACTCACCCGGCCACCAGCCGTTCCACCCAGTCGAGATGGGCGTCGGTGGTGGAGGCGACGTGGAGCAGGTCGACGAACGTGTCGGGATAGCCGTTGTCGGCCAGCACTCGGACGGCTTCGACCACCTGGTTGACGGGGGTGCCCTCGGCGACGTTGATCCGGACGTAGGTGTGGATCGTCGACGAATCGCGTCCGGCGGCGCGTGCGGCGTCGTCGATCGCCTGGCGCTGCCGGCTCAGCATGTCGAGGCTCACTCCGCCCGGCACCTGCACGACGGCGCTCCAGCCGTCGGCGCGCTCACCGATCCGCTTCAGACCGGCGGGGCTGAAGGCCGCCAGGTAGATCGGTGGTCGCGGCTGTTGCACCGGCTTGAGGTCCACCCACGATTGCGGAATGGACCAACGTTCGCCTTGGTGTGCAACGGGATTCGTCGTCCACAACGCGTCCAGCGCGTCCAGGAGCTCATCGAGCTGTGCCCCGCGGCGGCTAAACGGCGCGCCCGCCGCCTCGTACTCCTCGGGCGACCAGCCGATACCGAAGCCCGGCAGCAGTCGGCCACCACTGACCACATCCAGGCTGGTCAGTTGCCGGGCCAGCTGGACCGGCGGATACCACGGGGCGACGACCACGCTGGCCCCAAGGCGGGCCCTCGTCGTCGCGGTCGCGGCCACCGCGAGGGCGATGAACGGGTCGATTCCGGTGCGGAACTGTTCGGGGATGGTGTCCTTGCCCGCGTATCCGACGGTCGGTTGTACCGCAGCGAGCAGCCGATCCCCGACCCAGAGGCTGTCGGCGCCGAGTTCCTCGGCCGTGGACGCGAAGCGGGCCAGCTCCGCGTAGGCGGCCGCGCCGTATTGCGGCACTGCGAATCCGAGCACGACCGACAGGGTAGTGCGTGCATTCGCGACTACTCGTTGTCGCCTCCGGTCGCGGCGGTCGCGGCGATATTCGTCTGCCCAGCCAACTTGCGCGCGTCGGGCCACACCCAGTCGCGCACCTCAGGGAGGTCGTCGCCGTGCTCACGGGTGTACTGGCGGGCGGTGATCCTCATGTCGACCATGCGCTGACGCAGCGTCGCGCATCGCGACTGCAGGAACGGCACCCGGTCGATCACGTCGATCACCAGGTGGAACCGGTCGAGGTCGTTGAGCATGACCATGTCGAATGGGGTGGTTGTGGTTCCCTCTTCCTTGTAGCCCCGCACGTGCACGTTGTTGGCGCCGTCGCGGCGATAGATGAGCCGATGGATCAGCCACGGATAACCGTGATAGGCGAAGATCACCGGCTTGTCGCGAGTGAAGATCATGTCGAATGCGCGATTCGACAGACCGTGCGGGTGCTCGGTTTCGTCCTGCAGGCGCATCAGGTCGACGACGTTGACGAAGCGCACCTTCAGGTCGGGCAGGTGCTGCCTCAGCAAGTCGACAGCCGCGAGACCCTCCAGTGTCGGCACGTCCCCTGCGGTCGCGATGACGACGTCCGGGTCGGTACCGACTTCTTCGGTGCTTGCCCATTCCCAAATGCCCAGTCCCCTGGTGCAATGCGCGATCGCCTCCTGCATGGTGAGGAAATTGGGGTGGGGCTGCTTGCCCGCCACCACGACGTTCACGTATTGGCGGGAGCGCAGACAGTGGTCGTAGGTAGACAGCAGGGTGTTTGCGTCCGGAGGCAGGTACACCCTGACGATCTCGGCCCGCTTGTTGACGACGTGGTCGATGAAGCCGGGATCCTGATGACTGAAGCCGTTATGGTCCTGTCGCCAAACATGGCTTGACAGCAGGTAATTCAGGCTGGCGATCGGTCGGCGCCACGGTATGTGGTTGGTAACCTTCAGCCATTTGGCGTGCTGGTTGACCATGGAGTCGATGATGTGGATGAACGCCTCGTAGCAATTGAAAAGACCGTGCCGGCCGGTCAGCAAGTATCCCTCGAGCCAACCCTGGCACTGGTGCTCGGACAGCATCTCGACGACGCGCCCTGCGCGGGCGAGGTGCTCGTCCACTTCCGGACCGACGAAGTCGGCGTTCCATTGTTTGGCGGTCGCATCGAACACGGGTTGAAGGCGGTTCGATGCGGTCTCGTCGGGGCCGAAGATCCGAAAGTTGTCAGGGTTGAGGCGAATCACTTCAGTGAGCCACTGGCCGAGCACCTTGGTCGCCTCGGCGATGGTCGCACCCGGCGCGGGTACGTCCACGCCGAACTTCCGAAAGTCGGGCAGTCGCAGATCTTTCAACAACATTCCGCCGTTGGTGTGCGGATTGTCGCTCATTCGGAGCGCGCCATCCGGTGCGAGTTCTGCGATGGCAGGATCGAGTTTGCCGTCCTCGTCAAACAGTTCATCGGGCCGATAGGAACCCAACCAGTCGGCGAGCACTTGCAGATGCTCAGGTGTATCGCGGGCGCTGGCTAGCGGAACCTGATGTGCGCGCCAGGATCCCGTGGTCTTCTTTCCGTCGATGTAATCCGGGCCAGTCCATCCCTTCGGGCTGCGGAAGACGATCATCGGCCACGCCGGCCGCCGCTCATCGCCCTCGACCGCTCTGGCCTTGATCTCCGAAATCTCGTTGAGCACCTCATCGAGCAACGATGCGAACCGCCGATGTGCGTCGGCGATGTCGTCGCCTTCGTTCGCCTCGAAGAAGTAGGGGTGGTGGCCGTAGCCGACCATCAGGCTTCGAAGTTCATCGGTGGGTATGCGATCCAGAACCGTCGGATTGGCGATCTTGTAGCCATTGAGGTGCAGGATCGGTAGCACCACCCCGTCTTTGGCGGGGTTGGCGAACTTGTTCGAATGCCAACTCGTCGCGAGCGCGCCGGTCTCGGCCTCGCCGTCGCCGACGACCGCTGCGACCAACAGGTCCGGGTTGTCGAACGCGGCGCCGTACGCGTGCGAGAGCGCATACCCGAGCTCTCCACCTTCGTGGATGGAGCCCGGTGTTTCCGGCGCAACGTGCGACGGGATGCCGCCGGGGAAGGAGAACTGGCGGAACAACCGCCGAATGCCCTCGGTGTCCTGGGTGATCTCGGAGTACACGTCCGAGTACGTGCCGTCGAGGTAGGCGTTGGCGACCAGTCCGGGACCGCCGTGTCCGGGCCCGGTGATGTACATGGTCGACTGCCCACGCTCCTTGATGACCCTGTTGAGGTGCGCGTACAAGAAGTTCAGGCCGGGCGTGGTTCCCCAATGACCGAGCAGCCGAGGTTTGACATCATCGCGCGACAGCGGTGTTTTCAGCAGCGGGTTGGCCAGCAGATAGATCTGACCCACAGACAGGTAGTTCGCGGCGCGCCACCAACCGTCGATCTGGGCGAGCGTCTCGTTGCTCAGCGAGTGCGATTCGGCGGAAGGCCAGGTGTGCGTCAAACCGGACTTTGTGGTCATCGCACCATGCTCCTGTCGCGTCGGGGTCGGGTTTCGGATACCCATCTAACGCCGGTCGTTCACGTTATGCCCGATGGGCGAGGTGCGGTCGCTGTCTCAGGAGATGCTCAGCGAAAGCCGGTAGAATCGTCATCCGTGTCGGATCAAGCGCTGGTAGCAGAGCCTCCACACCCGCTGATCGAACAATTGTCCGCACTTCATCACTTCCGCATCTACGCGGATATCGCCGTGGTCGTGGTGGTCCTCGCGCTCACCAATCTGATCGCACACTTCACCACCCCGTTGGCCAGTTTCGCCACGGTTCCCGCGGCCGCCGTCGGCCTCCTGCTTCTCGTGCGTTCGCGCGGCCTGGGCTGGACCGAGTTGGGTCTGGGCAGGGAGCACTGGCGCTCCGGTGCGGGCTACGCCCTGGCCGCCGTCGCACTGGTGGTCTCGGTGATCGCGATCGGCGCATTGCTGCCGTGGACGCGGCCGATGTTCATGAACAACAACTACGCGACGATCTCCGGTGCGTTGCTCGCGTCGATGATCATCATTCCGCTGCAGACGGTGATCCCCGAGGAGTTGGCGTTCCGTGGCGTACTGCACGGTGCGCTCGACCGTGCATGGGGCTGGCGGGGCGTCGCGGCGGCGGGCTCGTTGCTTTTCGGCCTCTGGCATATCGCGACCTCATTCGGCCTGACCAGCAGTAACGTCGGGTTCACCCGCATATTCGGCGGCGGGCTGCTTGGCACGGTGGCCGGTGTCGTCCTTGCGGTAGCGGCCACGGCTTTCGCCGGCTTCGTGTTCACCTGGCTGCGCAGGCGCAGCGGGAGTCTGATCGCACCGATCGCCCTGCACTGGTCGCTCAACGGCTTGGGTGCGCTGGCCGCCGCTCTGGTGTGGCATCTGTCGACCTGACTGAAGGAATCCTTCCCGTCGCTTCGCTCGCCCCGGCCATCCTTCCCGTCGCTTCGCTCGCCCCGGCCATCCTTCCCGTCGCTTCGCTCGCCCCGGCCATCAGCCGCTCGCCCTTCGGCGCCGGGCGCGGAACTCACGGTTCTTGAGCTTGTTCCCGCACGCGGACATCTCGCACCAGGTTCCGCCGTGGTTGCGGGACCGGTCGTAAAACGCCCACCGACATTCGTCGTTCGCGCAGACCTTCAGACGCGCCCAACTGCCGTCGTGTTGTGCGTCGCGCATGATCAAGACCAGCTCGACCAGGCGCTCGGCCAGCGAATCACCGGCCGCCGCGAGTCGTACCACGCCGTCACTGTTGAATTCGGCGCGCGCGGCGCCGCCGGCGGCCACCACACGAAGCGGCGCCAAGTCCGCCTCCGTCGGCGGCGGCCCACCGCTGTTGTGCATCAACAGTGCGCGCAGCGCCTCGCGCACATCACGCAGCAGCGGCAGGTCGGCGTCATCGAGGGCGGCGTCAGATGCCAACAGCTCGTTGTCGATCAGCCACGGGCGGGCATCCTCGGTGTCCGCGAGTCTGTCCGGCCCAGTGGGGAGCTCGACGGTGTTCACCAACGCTTGAACCCGAAGCAGCGGTCCGGGCGCTGGCTTGGGTTCGTCGTCGGCAAGCCAACGCGTCGGTTCGGCAACCATGACTCCACTGTAAGTTCGCATGACCGGTATATCAACTTGACTGGTCATGCGTGACCGTTGTAACGTGATAGATAGTCATAGTAGAAAGCAAATGCCGAAACCCGGCAAAGAGGTAGATATCCATGGCTGACAACAAGATTCCAGCCGAAGTTCTTCCCAGTTTTTCCCACGTCACCGCCGCAATCCGGACCGACGCGATGCCACGGCCCTCAATGAGGTCACGGCTGATCGCGCGACTTCGGGCCGGCCGGCTCGACGGCCTTCTTGCCGTCGGGGTGCCCGCACCGGCGGGCAGTGCGCTGGCCGCGCATGAGGCGCGTCTGACATCGAGCGCGGAACGGGAGGCAATCGCACGGTCGTTACGCGCGACGGTGGCCGATGCCCGCGACCGCCGCGTACTGCTGTCATCACGGGTGGCGCTGAATGTCCCCAATATCGCGGCGGCCGAGGACGTGATCAACGCGATCGCGCTGCGGCTGCACTCACCGCGGCCGGTGAGCGCGCGCGGAATGGCGCGGTTGCGCCAGATCCTGGGCGACGGAACAGGTCCGCTCTATCGGTACGGGCGCGGCGACCTGCGGGGCCGGCTCGGCGCCGCCCTGGCTGCGCTCTAAATCACCAGTACCGCCGCACCCGAGATGCGGCCCTCGGCGAGGTCGGTCAGCGCATCGTCGGCCTTGCCCAACGGGTACCGCGGAGTCGTCACCTCCAGGTGATGGCTGCCGGCAAAGGCAAGGAATTCGCGGGCGTCGGCGCGGGTGTTCGATGCCACCGACCGCAACTGGCGCTCCTGAAAGAGGTGGCGCTGGTAGTTCATCGGCGGGATGTCAGAGAGGTGGATACCGGCCACGGCCAGGGTGCCGCCGCGGTCCAGCGCCTCGAGTGCGGGCAGCACCAGATCACCGACCGGGGCGAAGAGAATCGCGGAGTCCAGCGCCACCGGCGGACGGTCATCGGCGCCCTGCACCGACGCAGCACCTAACGACGACGCCAATTCCTTTGCCTTATCGCCGCGCGTCATCACGTGCACTTCGGCGCCTTGTGCCAGTGCCACCTGCGCGGTGAGGTGTGCGCTTCCTCCGAACCCGTAGATGCCCAGCCTCCCGCCTGCAGGCAGTTCGGCGCGCAGCAGTGCGCGATAGCCGATGATACCGGCGCATAACAGCGGCGCCAACTCCGTGTCGGAGTACCGATCCGGCAGAGGGTGCGCGTAAGTCGCTGGGACGGTGGCGAATTCGGCGTATCCCCCGTCGGCGTCCCACCCGGTGTAGCGAGATTCCGGGCACAGGTTCTCGTTGCCGCTCCCACAGAACTTGCACCGGCCACATGTGTATCGCAGCCACGCGATTCCCACCCGGTCGCCGACCGCGAACTCACCGGCCTGGGTTGTCGGGCCTCCTTCGGGGCCTATTTGGATGACTTCAGCCACGACTTCGTGGCCCGGAATCACTCCGGGGCGGTGCACCGGCAGGTCGCCCTCGGCAACGTGAAGGTCGGTGCGGCACACGCCACATGCTCGAACCGCGACGAGAAGTTCGCCGGGCGCGGGCCGGGGTACCTCAGTCGTGACGTGCTCCAGCGGCCGAGTGTTCATGGGCCCCGGCCGGCGGACCCGCCATGCCTTCATGGTTGGGGTGGTCATCACCCCATCGTGACGCTAGGTCTTTTTCTGCACCAGGCTAACGAGCCACAGCAGGATCACCGATCCGAGAATCGCGGTGAAGAACGTGAACCACCAGCCACCTTCGGCGGTGTCGAACCAGAAGCTGAGGAGGAAGCCACCGATCAAGGCGCCGATGACGCCGATCACGATGTTCATCAGAATCCCGGATCCGCTGCCCTTGACGATCTTTCCGCCGATCCAGCCGGCGAGCGCTCCGATGATGATGTAGCCGATCCAGCCGACGCTGGTGAGCGTTGTGGACCGTTCTCCGAGGAATTCAGTAGCCGCAATGATGTCCATCAGGATCTCCTGCCAATCGCTGCCCGTGGCTCAGCGCAGCCGCCGGGCCACCTTGAGATATACCGCACGTGGGTAACGATTCGGCGGCTACCACGGTCAAGATCGGCTGTCGTCAATACGGCGTGGATTCCCGGTTCCCAATCGGTCACGAGCGCATAACCTGGAAATAACGCGTCCGAGCGTAGACGCGCACAAGACGGCCACGCGCCGGTCTCTGTATCGGTACCGCAGGGAGAGGTGGAGATATGAAAACACTTGTTGCAGTGACGATCAGTGCGCTGGCGGCCAGCGGTGTCGCCGTCGCCCTGGCTGCTCCGGCGAACGCCGGATGTCAGGCGGGCTGGACGCCGTGGGGCGGCGGCGAGATCTGCGACGGACCGGTCGCGCCCGACGGCAACTTCGAGCGCTGCCAGTCCACGGGAGTGCTCGGGTTCGGCGGGACCAACTGCTTCATCGTCAACGTGGGCAGCGCCCAGCCACCGCGGGTCGGCCCCTGAACGCCAACTGACAGTTAGATTTCGGGTCCGACCCCGCGGCGTGCACCCGGCGGTCAGCCGGGGGGCAGCATTCCTGGCGCATCCTCCGGTGCCACCGGCACGGGCACTCCGACGGCCGCAGGCGCAGGCGGAGGCGGCGGCGCGTTCGGATCAGCGGGCGGAGGCGGCGGCGCGTTCGGATCAGCGGGCGGAGGCGGCGGCGCGTTCGGATCGGCAGGCGGAGGCGGAGTGCCTGGAGGCGGCGGCGGCGGAGCCAAAGGTGGGGCGTAAGGCCGGATCGAATTGGCGAGAATGGCTGCCTCGTCCTTGGGAATCGGGTTGGCGTCGGTCCCAAGCCAGACGACGAACCAGCGCTGCGGGGTGCGCTGGCCCCGCGGGGTACCGGGTTCGACCGGCTCACCCACGACACCGGCCCAGATCTGACCGGTGGGCTTGTTGGTGTCGGTGAACTTCACCTCGTAGTAGGACGCGACACCCGGCATGCCAGCGGCGTCGAGCGGAATCGTTTCCTGATTCATCCGGGTGCCGGGGAAGGGCATGAAGAACTCGCCCATATCCGACGCCAGCCGCTGGGCGGCCTTGGTGTTGTCGGTTTCGGCGCCCGCGAACAGCTTCAGATCGAGCCGTCCGAGCAGAACGCTCGTGTCGTTCGGCGGCTCCGCACCTTCCGGGGCGATCTTGGTCAACAGCGCCTGGCCGTACGACAGCTGGGTGGAATCCGAAACCTTCCATCCCGCAGGGACCACGTAGCTCAGGCCCCCGGCCGCGTTGTCGACGCGGCCCGGATCGGCGGGCGGCGGAGGCGGCGGCGCGTTCGGATCAGCCAGCGGAGGCGGCGGCGCATTCGGATCAGCCGGCGGAGGCGGCGGCGCGTTCGGATCAGCGGGCGCAGGCGGCGGCACCGGGGCTCCCGGCGGCGGAGGCGGCGGCGGAGGCGCGTTGGGGTCGGCCGGCGGAGGAGGCGGACCCTGCATGAACGTATTGCCGGTCGGTGGCGGCGGTGGCGTCGGTGTGGGCTCGGGCTGCGCCTGCGCGATCGAAGGCAGTGCGAGCGCGATCGCGGTCACGCCGGTCAGCGCCGCAATCGTCAGCGACTTTGAGAGGCCCTTGCGGTGTTCGCGTATCGCGTCTCGCTCATTCATGGGGAAGAAACTACCGTGTTACCGCCGTGACGCAAGTGCGAGTTGCTCCAAAAGTGCTAAATTGTGACATTGCTGTGAGTGATAAACCGCAAGGAAGGCACGGCAATAGCTGATTGCTGAGACGACAAGGCATCCACGCGTGGCGCGGGTTGCGCTCACGGCGGCGTGCGCTGGCTGTCGGCGGCGATCAGTCGGTAAATCGCGCCGATGAGCCGCACCGTTACGGGCTCGGAAGCAGCGTGACCTCCTGCGCCTTCACCGAGAAGTAAACGCGCTCCCCCGACGTCAGTCGCAATTCGGCGGCCGAGCCGGCGGTGATGTCGGCGGCCAAGCCCGGCGCGCCGTCCGATTGCTCCTCGGCGCGGATGCGGATGGCGGGCCCGTGGCTGGTGAGTTCGGCGATGGTCACTTCCACGGTGTTGCGGGGGCTGCCGTGCGGTTTGTCCCGGTACACAGCGACCGCGGCTGGTGAGAACAATGCCACCGTCGACCCGCCGGATACGGTGTCGGGCGCAGAGACTCCGTGCCAGGGCACGCCCGACGGTGTCGTCAGCACACCGTCGGGACCCGCGATCCCAGCGACCAGGTTCACCCCGGCGAACCGCGCACCGAACTTGCTGCGAGGTGCAGCCAAAATGCCTGCAGTGGAACCTATTTCAGCGGTTCTTCCCGCCTCCAAGACCAGCACCCGATCGGCGAGGGTGAGCACGTCAACCAGGTCGTGGGTGATCAGCACCGCCGATCGGCCCCCACGGACAAGCACCCGGCTCAGCAGTTTGCGCATCGCGGCCGCGGCGCCCACGTCCAAGCCGGCCAGCGGCTCGTCGAGGAGCAGCACATCTGGCTCGGCGGCCAATGCGCGCGCCAGCGCGATCCGCTGCGCCTGCCCTCCTGAGAGCTGTCGGGGCATGCGGTCGGCGAGGTCGGCTGCCTCGACCTCCTCCAGCCAGCGTGCTGCATCCGCCCGCGAGCTGCGCGGCGAGAACGCGACGTTGGCGGCGACGCTCAGATGCGGGAACAGCAGCGGGTCCTGCAGCAGCAGGCCGACCTGACGGTCATGGGTGGCGATATGCGTGCCCGCGGCCGTGTCGGTCAGCACGCGGTCGCCGACACGAACGACGCCGTCGTCGGGGCGAACCAAGCCGGCGATCACCTGAACGGCCGTCGACTTACCGGCGCCGTTCGGGCCGAGGACGGCGAGTACCTCTGAAGCGGCAACCGCGAATTCGAGGTCCACGCCCCGGTTTTCGACGACCGCCCGCACGCTGACGTCGGTCACGATCGGTCACCACGCATTGGCGCCCCCGGCCCGCAGGCGCCTGCTGCCGAGACCCAGAACGACGATCGCGGCGACCACGACGAGCAGCAGCGACAGCGCGACGGCTGCATCGGCATCGCTCTCGCGCTGCAAATAGATCTCGAGCGGAAGGGTGCGGGTGACGCCCTCGCGCGAACCCGCGAATGTGAGGGTGGCGCCGAATTCGCCCAACGCGCGGGCGAATGCCAGCACCGCGCCCGACACCAGGCCTGGAGCCAACAGCGGCATGGATACCCGCCACCAGACGGTGGTGGGCCGGGCACCCAGGGTCGCGGCGACCACCTCGTAGTCGACCCCCGCCGTGCGGGCAGCGCCTTCCAGCGAGATCACCAGGAACGGCAGCGATACGAAAGTCTGTGCCAGCACGACGGCCGTCGTCGTGAAGGCGATCTGAATCCCTGCGGCGTCCAGATATTGACCGACCAGGCCAAGACGGCCGTAGGCGTACAACAGTGCAATGCCACCGACCACCGGCGGAAGCACGAGTGGAAGCAGGATCAATGGCCGCGTCATCCGCACCAGCCTGGCGTCGCTGCGGGCGAATACCAGAGCCATCGGCACACCGAGGATCAAGCACAACACGGTGCTCGCCGTCGCGGTTTCCAGACTGAGCACCAGCGCAGACAGCGATGCGGGACTCGTGATCAAGGTCCAGAAGCGCGGCCAGTCGACTTTGGCGGCGACCGCGACGAGAGGGACTGCAACGAAAAGGGCCCCGAGCGCGGCGGGGATGTAGATCCAGCGAGGCAGGACGGCCGAAGGGCTCAAGGCGTGGCGAGAGCTGCGGGAATCGCGCTGGCTTCAGAGGTGGTAACCGCCGCGATGGGCTTCACAGATCACGACCCTATGGCACTTCGGCCGCGATGTGGTGGCAAGTCGCGCGTGCCGCGTTTCGTCCTATAGCTACTGTCCAGTAACATTTTGTGCACTGGCTGGGTTCAGTGCTGAACACGGAGGAGGTCCTGGCGATGGAGGTGCTAGTCACCGGAGGCGACACCGATCTAGGCCGCACGATCGCGGAGAGCTTCCGTGACGCGGGGCACCAGGTGGTGATCGCCGGCGCACGCCGCGACGAGCTGGAGGTCGCCGCGAAGGAACTCGAGCTCGACGCAATCGTTTTCGACAACACCGATGCGGCAAGCCTGGAAGAAGCACGCGACCAGTTCCCCCACCATCTCGACACCATCGTCAATGTGCCGGCCCCGCGCTTCGATGCCGGCGATCCGCGGACGTACTCCCTCGCGGATCGGGCTGCGGCGTGGCGCAATGCGCTCGACGCGACGGTACTTTCGGCCGTGCTCACCGTCCAGATCCTGGGTGATCACCTGCGGTCGGGCGGCTCGATCATCAACGTCATACCCGAGAACCCGACCGAGGGCGGTGCCCAGGCGGCCATCAAGGCTGCGGTATCCGATTGGACCGCCGGGCAGGCCCCGCACTTCGGCATCCGGGGCATCACCGTGAACGCCGTCGCGTCGGGCCGAAATGCCGAGCCCGGCTACGACGGGTTGTCTCGGACGCCGCCACCGGTGGCCGACGAGATCAGTCGCCTCGCGTTGTTCCTGACCACACCGGCCGCCCGGCATATCACCGGCGAGACGCTGCACGTCAGCCACGGTGCGCTGGCGAACTTCGGCTAGATATTCCCTCGTTCGCCGAAAGCTAAAGCGGGGTGACCGCTCCGGTTAGTTGTGGTTACGTGAAGACGTGGCTATCAAACTCGGACTCCAGATCCCCAACTTCTCCTACGGCACCGGCGTCGCCGAAATCTTTCCCACCGTCATCGCGCAGGCTCAGGAGGCCGAGGCTGCAGGCTTCGACTCCGTCTTCGTGATGGACCACTTCTATCAACTACCGGGCCTCGGAACACCCGACCAGCCGATGCTCGAGGCCTACACCGCCCTCGGCGCGCTGGCCACCGCGACGGAACGCGTTCAGCTCGGGACCCTGGTGACGGGCAATACGTACCGCAACCCGACGCTGCTGGCCAAGGCCATCACCACACTCGACGTGATCAGTCAGGGGCGCGCGATCCTCGGCATCGGCACCGGCTGGTTCGAACTCGAGCACGACTCGCTCGGCTACGAATTCGGCACCTTCACCGGTCGCTTCAACAAGCTGGGCGAGGCGCTGCAGATCATCCTGCCGATGCTCGCCGGCGAGCGACCGACGGTGAACGGCAAGTACTACCGCACGCATGAAGCCATGGCCGAACCACGCTTCCGCGATCACATTCCGCTGATGATCGGCGGCAGCGGCGAGAAGAAGACGATTCCGTTGGCGGCCAAGCACTTCGACCATCTCAACATCATCGCGGGATTCGATGAGTTGCCCCGCAAACTGGCCGTGGCCAAACAGCGTTGCGAGGAGATCGGCCGCGATCCGGCGACGCTCGAGACAAGCATGTTGGTCGTCGCGATGATCGACGAGAACGTCACCGAGGACATGATCCCCGACGACTTCAAGCAGCAGGCGGTATTCGGCAGCGCCGAGCGCATCGCCGAACAAATCAAGACCAAGGTGCTCGACGCGGGCGTGACCGGCGTGATCCTCAGCCCGGTGACAAGCCTCAACGGGTATCACCCCGGCGGGGTCACCGCTGTCGGCGAGGTGTTGAAACCACTCCTTGGCGCATGATTCCACCCCTTGACGTGGGAAACAACACAGCCAAACGATGCGACGATCGGAGGTTCAGGCCGCTACCGTAGTGGGTAGGAACTGCACGTGAAGCACCGTCGAGGAGCCCAAGAATGAGCCATCCCGGAGCCACTGCGACTGATAGGCACAAGGTCGTCATCATCGGTTCGGGGTTCGGCGGTCTGACCGCAGCCAAGGCGCTCAAGCGCGCCGACGTCGACATCAAGATGATCGCGAAGACCACCCACCACCTGTTCCAGCCGCTGCTGTACCAGGTGGCGACGGGCATCATCGCCTCGGGCGAGATCGCGCCCCCGACCCGGATGATCCTGCGCAAACAGAAGAACGCGCAGGTGCTGCTGGGCAACGTGACGCACATCGACCTGTCCAATCAGACCGTCAGGTCTGAATTGCTCGGACATACCTACGTCACGCCCTACGACACGCTGATCGTGGCGGCAGGGGCGGGCCAGTCCTACTTCGGCAACGACCATTTCGCGGAATGGGCGCCGGGCATGAAGTCGATTGACGACGCGTTGGAGTTGCGCGCCCGCATCCTCGGGGCATTCGAACAGGCCGAGCGGTCCAGCGACCCCGCCCGGCGCGAAAAGCTGCTGACGTTCACCGTTGTCGGCGCCGGTCCGACCGGCGTCGAAATGGCCGGGCAGATCGCCGAACTCGCCGACCACACGCTGAAAGGCGCGTTCCGGCACATCGATACGACGACCGCGCGGGTGATCCTGCTCGACGCCGCGCCTGCTGTGCTTCCCCCGATGGGTGAGAAACTCGGCAACAAGGCAAAGGCCCGCCTCGAGAAGATGGGCGTGGAGATCCAGCTCGGTGCGATGGTCACCGACGTCGACCGCAACGGAATCACCGTCAAGGATCCCGACGGCAAGTTCCGCCGCATCGACTGTGCGACCAAGGTCTGGTCGGCAGGCGTGTCGGCCAGCCCTCTCGGCCGCGACATCGCCGAGCAGTCCGACGCCGAGGTCGACCGGGCCGGACGGCTGAAGGTGCTTCCCGACCTGAGCGTGCCCGGCCACCCGAACGTGTTCGTGGTCGGCGACATGGCCGCCGTCGAAGGCGTTCCCGGTATGGCGCAGGGCGCCATTCAGGGCGGCAGGTATGCCGCCAAGGCGGTCAAGGCCGAGCTGAAGGGTGCCAACCCCGCCGAGCGCGAGCCGTTCCAGTACTTCGACAAGGGCTCGATGGCCACGGTGTCCCGCTTCTCTGCGGTCGCCAAGATCGGACCGTTGGAGTTCGGCGGCTTCATCGCCTGGCTGGCGTGGCTTGTGCTGCACCTGGTGTATCTCGTCGGATTCCGGCGCAAGATCACCACGCTGTTGTCGTGGACGGTGACGTTCCTGTCGACGGCGCGCGGAAACCTCACGATCACGGAGCAACAGGCGTACGCCCGCACCAGGATCGAAGAACTCGAGGAGATCGCGGCCTTGGTACAGGACCCGGAGAAAGCGGCGGTCTAGAGCCGCGCGCCCTGCCACGTCGACAGACAGCCGCCGCCCGCCAACGCGAGCGCCATGCCCGCGGTCTCGGCTTCCGTTTCGGGATAATGCAGTTCGCTGATGCATGCCATCGGCGCGGCGAGCTCGTCGTCGGCCACCGAACCGCGGCCCAACTCGATGCGGTGTCGCAACAGAGCCGATCCGTCGACGTCGGCGTGGAGCAAGCCGGACCAAAAGCCTCCTCGCTCATTGCTTCTGCCGATCTGAATGCGTTCGCGCAGCTTCACCCGGCCGGATCCGTCCAGAGCCAGGTGAGTCGAGGTGACGTGACGGGAGGCGCCCGCGACAACCGTGGGCTGTGGGTCGAGATCGAGCTCACCCGCGACTTCAAGAGTCCACATCGCATGCGACTCATGGGTGATTGGACCGGGAAGAGTCACCGTCGCCGCGGCTGTGCGTACTCGCAGTAGCGCGCCCGGTTCGACGACGATGCGCACGCACACGGAATCACCGCCGAGCGGCGTGGCTGCCGCCGACACCAGATGCACGGTGTCGGGTTCGGTTTCCCGCGCGGCGATACCGCCTCTGGATTCGATGCGCGGCCGCCGGTCGCGATGCGCGACGATGAGGACATCGGATCGCACTAGACCGAAACCTTTAGCTGCTCACGCACCCACGCCAGCACCGCCGTCGCAGCGGGGTCTTCGGTCAGCGAAATCAGCACCGCCGGGCGATCGTCGCGCACGGTGGCCGCGTCCCGGCGCATCACCTCCAGGTCGGCTCCGACGAACGGTGCCAGGTCGGTCTTGTTGATCACCAACAGATCCGAGTAGGTCACGCCCGGCCCACCCTTGCGCGGCACCTTGTCACCACCTGCCACGTCGATGACGAAGATCTGTGCGTCGACAAGCCCCGAGCTGAAGGTGGCCGTCAGGTTGTCGCCGCCGGACTCCACCAAGATCAGATCGAGCCGCTCGTTGCCCGCGATGAGGTCGTCGATCGCATCGAGGTTCGCGGTGATGTCGTCACGAATCGCGGTATGTGGGCAGCCGCCCGTCTGCACGGCAGTGATGCGGCTGTCGGGCAGGACGGCATGACGGCGCAGGAAGTCGGCGTCTTCAGTCGTGTAGATGTCATTGGTGAGCACCGCAAGTGACAGCTCGTCACGCAGTTGCCTGCACAACGCGGCGACCAGCGCCGTCTTACCCGAACCCACGGGGCCGCCGATCCCGATGCGCAGCGGCTCCCCCGCCGTCCGCTGGCGCCTGGGGCGGTCGGACTGACTATGTGGCTGGCCGTCGAGGAAATGCGGTGGCATGGGGAACTCTCTTTCAGGATGCGAACAGGGGTCGCTCGCGTTGGCTGTGTCTTGCAGCCAGCACGTCGAGCAGCGGATCGGACAGGTCGGCCAACTCCTTGCAGGCCGAGGCGGCGGTCGCCTCGCACGGCCCGGCCAGCTCGAAAGTCAGCGCCGCAACATCGCCCGGGTCAAGGGCAAGTAGCCGTTGCGCGGCTGTCGCCGACCCGGTCATCGTCGTGTACACGACCGTCAGCGCCGTTTGTTCAGGCTCCAGACCGCTGGCCGCCCCGACCGCACCGGCCACCACCGCGAGGTGTGGTGTGGCACCGAGTGCTTCCCAGCTCTCGGCAGGCCAGACTCGTCGAGCCAGTCGTAGCAGGCCTCGCCCCTGTGCGCGGGATGCCTGGCGCGCGGCGGGTGCCGGTGTGCGGGCGTCGATCTCGTGATCCGCCTGGGTGACCGGCAGGCTGCCGCCGTGTACCGCCGCGGCCACCGAAGCAGTCACCAGGCCGGTGGTGCGGATCCGTCGGCACAGGAAAGCCCGCAGCGTCACGAGGTCGCGGACCAGACCCTCGGTGACGGCCTCCTCGATGCCACCGGAGTGCACGTGACCACCGGTCGGCAGCCGCGAGTCCGACAGTGTCAGCAGCGTCGCGAGGTTCGTCATCCGGGCCCTAAAACAGAAAATAGCGTTGCGCCATCGGCAGTTCGACGGCAGGGTCTTCCTGCCAGACGTCGCCGTCGATGCGCACCGTGAAGGTATCGGGGTCGACCTCGATCTCGGGAAGCGCGTTGTTGAGCGGCATTTCGGCTTTCCCGACCCCGCGCACGTCCTTGACCGCGACGAGCCTGCGGTTGACGGCGAGCCGGTCGGCCAGCCTGTCATCGATGGCCTGTGGAGACACGAAGTGCACCGACGTCGCCGCCGCGGCCGCCGGCTCCGCACCGAACATCGGTCTCGGCAGCACCGGCTGCGGTGTGGGGATCGATGCGTTCGCGTCGCCCATTGCCGCCCAGGCGATCATCCCGCCTTTGATCACCGCATGCGGGCGCACGCCGAAGAACGCCGGCTCCCACAGCACCAGGTCGGCGAGCTTGCCGACCTCGATCGAACCGATCTCGTGGTCGAGCCCATGGGCGACGGCCGGACAGATCGTGTATTTCGCGACGTATCGGCGAGCACGGTTGTTGTCGGCGGGCCCGTCGCCGGGTAGTGCGCCGCGTCGTCGCTTCATCACGTGGGCGGTCTGCCAGGTGCGGATCACCACCTCGCCGATGCGGCCCATGGCCTGGGAGTCACTGCCGATCATCGATATCGCGCCGATGTCGTGAAGCAGATCCTCGGCGGCCATCGTCGACGGCCGGATGCGGCTTTCGGCGAACGCGAGATCCTCTGGCACCGCAGGGTTGAGGTGATGGCACACCATCAACATGTCGAGGTGCTCGTCGAGCGTGTTGACGGTGTGCGGGCGGGTGGGATTCGTCGAACTCGGCAGCACGTACGGTTCGGCTGCGACGCGGATGATGTCCGGCGCGTGCCCGCCGCCGGCGCCCTCGGTGTGGTACGCGTGAATCGACCGCCCGTTGATCGCGCCGATTGTGTCCTCGACGAAACCGGCCTCGTTGAGGGTGTCCGAGTGCAGAGCTACCTGCACCCCGGACGCGTCTGCCACGGACAGGCAAGCGTCGATCGCCGCGGGCGTCGAACCCCAATCTTCATGCAGCTTGAAACCCGAAGCGCCACCGCGCAATTGCTCCCACATCGACTCGGCGCTCACGGTGTTGCCCTTGCCGAGCAGCGCGATGTTCATCGGCCAGGAGTCCAGGGCCTCCAGCATGCGGCCCAGGTGCCACGCCCCGGGAGTGACCGTGGTGGCCTTGCTGCCCTCCGCGGGCCCGGTACCGCCGGCGATGATCGTGGTGATTCCACCGCCGAGCGCTTCCTCCTTGATCTGAGGACAGATGAGGTGCACGTGGCAGTCGATACCGCCGGCGGTGACGATCCGGCCGTTGCCCGCGATGATCTCGGTCGACGGACCGACCACCAGATCGGGATGTACACCGGACATGACGTCGGGATTGCCCGCTTTGCCGATCGCGGTGATGCGACCGTCGCGAATGCCGATGTCGGCTTTGATGATTCCCCAGTGGTCGATGATCACGACACCGGTGATCACCGTGTCGGGTGCGCCCTCAGCCCTAGTAGCGCGGCCCTGCCCCATCGACTCGCGCAGCACCTTGCCGCCACCGAACACCGCCTCGTCGCCCGCCAGACCCGGTCCGCCACTGCGATCCTCGGTGATCTCGACGAATAGATCCGTATCGGCCAGCCGGATGCGGTCGCCGGTGGTCGGCCCGAACAGTGCCGCGTACCTGGCCCGGGAAACAGCGCTCATTGCGGATCCAATCGTCCGGGCGGTTGCAGGCTCAGGCCGTAAACCTCGCGCGAACCGCCAAGTGGGACCAAGTAGACCCGTTGGGCCACACCGGGTTCGAACCGAACAGCCGTGCCCGCAGGAATGTCGAGCCTTCGGCCGTGGGCGGCGGTGCGATCGAACTGCAGCGCGGCGTTGCTCTGCGGCAGGTGCACGTGGCTGCCGACCTGCACGGGGCGGTCACCGGTATTGACGATGTCCATCTCGAGCCGCTGTGCGCCCTCATTGATCTCGATATCGCCCTGCCCGTAGACAATCTCGCCGGGAGCCCACGGCGTGCCGTCCGCCGTCATGGGATCGGATGGTGCACGGTCACGAGCTTCGTTCCGTCGGGGAACGTCGCCTCCACCTGGACGTCGTAAAGCATCTCCGGCACGCCCGCCATGACATCGTCACGGCTGAGAACCTCACGCCCACTGGCCATCAACTCCGCGACCGTGCGTCCGTCGCGCGCCCCCTCTAGGAGGTGATCGGTGATCAGCGCGACCGCCTCGGGGTGATTGAGTTTGAGGCCACGGGCTTGTCGCCGACGCGCCAGTTCCGCGGCGTACGACAGCAGCAACCTGTCCTGTTCATGCGGCGTTAATCGCATAGTCGGCGATCCTGCCACGCGCCGCACACCTCAGCAGCGCGAGGAATGGTGGCCGTTACTCGGCCGGCAGGTTCTGGAGTCGCACTTGACCCCGCGCCACCACTCGCTCTTTCTCGTCGGTGATGGTGATCAGCCACAGCTGCTGGCGACGGCCGCGGTGGATCGGCACCGAAACCGCCGTCACCGTCCCCGCGGAGATGGCGCGCAGGAAATCGGTGTTGTTGTTGACCCCGACGACATGACCGCCGCCGTTCTCGCTGAGCCAGACCTGTCCCGAAACGCTGGCCAGACTCTCGATGATCGAGCAGTACACGCCGCCGTGCACGATCCCCCACGGTTGCAGCAGCTTGTCGTCGATCTGAAGGCGGGCGCTGCCGCCGTCGGGGGTCAGCTCGACGAATTCGAGGCCGATCGCGGAGTCGAATCCGGCACCCAAGCCGGGCGGGATGTCTGTCGTCACGCAGATTTGTCTACACGGTGATGCCGGAACCGCCCGCGTCGGATGCCCGGAAAAGCGGACGAGCCCCGCACATTGTGCGGGGCTCGTCCTTCGTGTGGACCGGGAGTCTCTGCAGCCCTCAGGACTCCGGTGCGGTCCGGTGGTTCAAGTTTGATCTGTCAAGAGCATAGGCAAGGCTGCCCTAATTTAGCAAGCCCTTCGTTCCGCCTCGCGCCGAAGTTCGTCGGGCGCCCCGAACCGGCAGACCGAATCCGACCAGCGCGTCAAGCACTGCTTGACCGCGGCGCATGCTGGTCAGCTCGCTCGAACCCGCCAATACGGGCACCTGGGTCGCCGCGCCCACCACTGCGGCGCCGACGATGTGCCACATCGCCGCAATCGAGATCGCCGACCCGCTGACCTCGGCAAGCTTGCCGAACAGCGGCGCGAGGGTGCGATGGCTACGGTGTGCGATCCACGTCGTCAGCGCGGACTCGTTGGGCAGGGCGACGATCCCGTCGCGGGCAGCACCATTTGACCTGGCCGCCGAGCGCCCACCGAAGAATGGGTCGTCGGGCAGGGCGCGCAGCGTCGGATCGACGACCCCGACCCAGTCGATCGCACCCTCGGAATCCACGTGCACCCACAGGTTCTCCAGCCCGGTGTCCCAGGCGCGGCCCTCCAACACGAGCAGCGGCACGACTCGACCGATGACCACGTGCGCCAAGGTCGCGGCGAGCTGCTGGGTCACCGCGGCGCGGTTATCGGTCTCTTCGGCCGCGAGCTTGAACATCGAATGCAGCCGGTCGGTCCTCAGCGCTTGCGTCAGCGGCCACCATCGCCTGCGCGACAAGTCACCGATCACCGCGACGCCGTAGACCCTCGGACATTCGGGATAGAGCTCGCGCAGCCGGCGGCTCGACTCGTGCAACGGCAGCGACTGTGCGATGGCCATGCTCGAGATGAGCGGGTCGTCGACCAGAACCGTCATGGGACCTCCCGAGTATCAGTTAGGTTAGCCTTACTATAGTCAGGCTGACCGTCGGTGCCAGACCCTGTGATTGGACTCACAAGGGTGGGCGAAGGGGCGGTGACCTCGAAAGAATTGAGGGGGGCCAGTTGCATCGGGCACGGGCGTGACCGCGCCGGACGACGTAGCGGTGCGCGATACGACGCACGGTAGTAAACCCGTAGTACGCTGGATCTACCGTCTCTAGGAGATGAAAGAAGAATGGCCAAGATGACGCGTTTAGGAGAACTCGAACGCGCAGTGATGGACCACCTGTGGTCCGCGCGAGAGCCCCAGACCGTGCGCCAGGTACACGAGGCACTCGCGGCCAGGCGCGACCTTGCCTACACCACGATCATGACCGTCTTGCAGCGGCTGGCGAAGAAGAACCTCGTCGTTCAGCATCGCGATGACCGCGCCCATCGATACGCCCCGACGCACGGGCGCGACGAACTGGTGGCCGGGTTGATGGTCGATGCCCTGGATCAAGCTGCGGACTCGGGTGGTCGGGAGGCGGCGCTGGTGCATTTCGTTGAGCGCGTCAATGCCGATGAGGCCGCGGCTCTGCGTCGTGCCCTGTCCGAGTTGGAAACCAAGCACCGGATATCGCCACCCGCTGGCGAGCTCGGCGCCGGCTGAGAGACACTTACAGCGTGTCCGCGCTGGCCTTCACCGTCATGGCGCTGGTCCTGTCGGGACCGGTGCCTGCGATGCTGGCGCGGGCAACGTGGCCGTCGCGGGCACCACGGGCCGCCATCGTGCTGTGGCAGGCGATCGCTCTGGCCGCCGTCCTTTCGGCCTTCTCCGCCGGAATCGCCATCGCAAGCAGGCTTTTTGCACCAGGTCTGGACGGCACTCCCACCGCGACGATCACCAGCGAGATCGCCGTCCTGGGTTGGCCGCTGTGGATCACCTACCTTGCGGTGTTCGCGCTGACGCTGGTGATCGGAGCGCGGCTCGCCGTTGCTGTCGTGCAGGTCGCCATCGCAACCCGACGCAGGCGCGCACGTCACCGGATGGTCGTCGACCTGGTGGGTAAGTCGGGCAAGTGGACCCACGCGCATGGCGGGGATGGATTGCGCATTCTCGACGTCAAGGAGCCGCTGGCCTACTGTCTGCCCGGCGTTCGGAGTCGGGTGGTGGTCAGCGAGGGCACACTGACGACCTTGGCGGACAACGAGATCGCCGCAATTCTGTCGCACGAGCGCGCCCATCTGCGGGCGAGGCATGACTTGGTACTCGAGATGTTCATGGCGGTACACGCCGCGTTCCCTCGCTTTGTCCGCAGCGCCAGCGCACTGGATGCGGTGAGGTTACTGATCGAGATGCTGGCCGACGACGCCGCAGTGCGTGCCGCCGGTCCCACTCCCCTGGCTCGCGCGTTGGTCGCCTGCGCCACCGGCCGCACACCGGCGGGAGCGCTGGCCGCAGGCGGACCGACCACCGTGGCTCGCGTACGCCGCCTCGGTGGTCGCGGCAACAGTCTGGTATTCGCGGGCTGTGCGTACGTGGCCGCCGCAGCCGTACTGGTGGTGCCTACCGTCGCAGTGGTCCTGCCGTGGTTGACAGAGTTGAATCGGTTGTTCACGGCATAGGCATTTCTCTGTAGTAGGCCCGGTTCTGCACACCAAAAAACGAAAGGCTGCCCGTATGAGCTCGTCTGAAAGTCCCGCGACCGGCACCGCTCAGATCGGGGTCACCGGCCTCGCCGTCATGGGGTCCAATCTCGCGCGCAACTTCGCCAACCACGGGTACACCGTCGCACTGCACAACCGGTCGGTCGCCAAGACCGATGCGCTGCTTGCCGAGCACGGCTCGGAGGGCAACTTCGTGCGCAGCGAGACGATCGCCGAATTCCTTGCCGCCTTGGAGAAGCCGCGCAGGGTGATCATCATGGTCAAGGCGGGCGATCCGACCGACGCCGTCATCAACGAGCTCGCCGATGCGATGGAGGAAGGCGACATCATCATCGACGGCGGCAATGCGCTCTACACCGACACCATCCGCCGCGAGAAGGCGATTCGCGAGCGCGGCCTGCACTTCGTCGGTGCCGGCATCTCCGGTGGTGAGGAGGGTGCCCTGAAGGGCCCCTCGATCATGCCCGGCGGTCCCGCCGAGTCGTACAAGTCACTGGGGCCGCTGTTGGAGGAGATCTCGGCGCACGTCGACGGCGTGCCGTGCTGCACCCACATCGGTCCAGACGGTGCGGGGCACTTTGTGAAGATGGTGCACAACGGCATCGAGTACTCCGACATGCAGCTGATCGGCGAGGCGTACCAACTGCTGCGCGACGGGCTGAGTTTGACCG
This sequence comes from Mycolicibacterium tusciae JS617, assembly GCF_000243415.2. The sequence goes on along the minus strand of NZ_KI912270.1, from coordinate 896,422 downwards.
CACCCGAGATCGCAGACGTCTTCTCCGAGTGGAACTCCGGCGACCTCGACAGCTTCCTGATCGAGATCACCGCCGAGGTGTTGCGGCAGACCGACGCCAAGACCGGTAAGCCGCTCGTCGACCTCATCCTCGACGAGGCCGAGCAGAAGGGCACCGGCCGGTGGACGGTGAAGTCGGCGCTGGACCTCGGAGTGCCGGTGACCGGGATCGCCGAGGCGGTGTTCGCCCGAGCGCTGTCGGGCTCGGTGGCCCAGCGCAAGGCCACGACGGGTCTGGCATCTGGCGATCTGGGCGAGAAACCCAGTGACGCAAAGCGATTCGTCGATGATGTCAGCAAGGCGCTGTACGCATCCAAGATCATCGCCTATGCGCAAGGCTTCAATCAGATTCAGGCAGGCAGTGCCGAATACGACTGGGGCATCACCCCGGGTGACATGGCGACCATCTGGCGCGGCGGCTGCATCATCCGGGCGAAATTCCTCAACCGCATCAAGGAGGCGTTCGACGAGGACCCCGAGCTGCCCTCGCTGATCGTGGCCCCCTATTTCCGCAGTGCGATCGAGTCCGCGATCGACAGCTGGCGCCGTGTCGTGGTGACCGCCACCGAGCTGGGCATCCCGATCCCCGGGTTCTCCTCGGCGCTGTCGTACTACGACGGGCTGCGCACCGAGCGGCTGCCCGCCGCGCTCACCCAGGGCCTGCGCGACTTCTTCGGAGCCCACACGTACGGCCGCATCGACTCCGATCCCTCGGCGCGGTTCCACACGCTGTGGAGCGGGGATCGCAGCGAGGTCGAGGCGTAACTTCTCCGCCGAGACTGCTGTCAGAGCTCGTTTTGGCTCGATATTGCGATCTCTCAGCAGTCTCGCGAAGCCGGGGGCAGTCTCGGCGGCATGGAGCAGGCTCGGGGCCAACTAGAATTGGCCTGACATGAAGTTTCTTGACGGCCAAAAGCCGGCCTACGACCTGACCTACAACGACGTCTTCATCGTCCCCGGACGCTCGGACGTGATGTCCCGGATGGACGTCGACCTCTCTACCTTCGACGGCTCGGGCACCACCATCCCGGTGGTGGTGGCCAACATGACGGCCGTAGCGGGTCGGCGGATGGCCGAGACGGTCGCGCGGCGCGGTGGCATTGTCGTTCTCCCGCAAGACCTTCCGAACTCGGCGGTGAAGCAGACGGTCGACTTCGTCAAGAGCCGGGACCTGGTCGTGGACACGCCTGTGGTGCTCTCCCCCGACGACTCGGTGTCCGATGCCATGGCGTTGATCCACAAGCGCGCGCACGGTGCGGCGGTGATGATCTTCGAGGGACGGCCGATCGGTCTGGTCACCGAGGCCGGATGCGTGGGAGTGGACCGCTTCACCCGGGTCCGCGACATCGCCGTGAGCGACTTCGTCACTGCGCCGGCAGGTACCGATCCACGAAAGGTGTTCGACCTGCTTGAACACGCGCCGGTCGACGTGGCGGTGCTGACCGAGCCCGACGGCACGCTGGCCGGTGTGCTCACCCGTACCTCCGCCATCCGGGCGGGCATCTATTCACCGGCCGTCGACGACCTGGGTCGGTTACGTATCGCCGCGGCGGTGGGCATCAACGGCGACGTCGGGGCGAAGGCCCGGAGCCTGGCCGAGGCGGGCGTGGACCTGTTGGTGATCGACACCGCCCACGGACATCAGCTCAGAATGCTGGACGCCATCAAGGCGGTCTCCTCGTTGGACCTCGGGCTGCCACTGGCCGCAGGCAACGTGGTGTCCGCCGAAGGCACACGTGACCTGATCTCCGCAGGCGCCTCGATCGTGAAGGTCGGCGTCGGGCCCGGCGCCATGTGCACCACCAGGATGATGACCGGTGTGGGCCGGCCTCAGTTCTCCGCAGTAGTCGAATGTGCCGCGGCGGCAAGGCAACTCGGTGGCCACGTGTGGGCCGACGGCGGTGTGCGGCACCCTCGCGACGTCGCGCTGGCGCTTGCCGCCGGTGCGTCGAACGTGATGATCGGTTCATGGTTCGCCGGCACCTACGAGTCGCCGGGCGACCTCATGCGCGATCGCGAGGACCGGCCATACAAGGAGAGCTACGGCATGGCATCCAAGCGCGCCGTCGCCGCACGCACCGCCGCCGACGACCCCTTCGACCAGGCCCGCAAGTCCTTGTTCGAGGAGGGCATCTCAACCTCGCGCATGGGTCTGGACCCGTCCAGGGGCGGGGTCGAAGACCTGCTTGACCACATCACCTCTGGCGTGCGCAGCACCTGCACGTACGTTGGTGCCACCAACATCGCCGAGCTACACGAAAAAGTCGTGCTCGGTGTTCAGTCTTCGGCGGGGTTCGCCGAGGGCCATCCGCTCCCGACGGGCTGGTGACTCCGCAGGACGGTCGCCACCGGCTAACATGGATTTCACTTCTGATGCGTCTACTCGAAAGGGACCCCGTGCCGCAGGCAGCCGTTGAGGCCGCGAGCTTGGGGGCCGAGCGGCCCGGCGACGTTGTGAAAGACGCCGAGCCGACCGAGGCCGAGCCCTCCCCTAGTCGGCCGGGCAACAGGCCCGGCGCGCTATCGGCCAGGATGCCGAACACTCGATGAATCTCGCGACCTCCCTGCTTTCCATCGGCGCGATCGTGCTGCTGACCGCCGGCACCGCGGTGTTCGTCGCCGCTGAGTTCTCCCTGACCGCACTCGAGCGCAGCACGGTGGAATCCAACGCGCGCAGCGGCGACCGGCGTGACCACATGGTGCGACGGGCCCACCGCACGTTGTCATTTCAGCTCTCCGGCGCACAGGTCGGCATCTCGATCACCACACTGGCCACCGGCTACCTTGCCGAACCCGTGGTCGGACGGCTGATCCGCCCCGGCCTCGAAGCGATCGGTGTGCCCGACCGTTTCGTTGGCGGGCTCGCCCTTTTCTTCGCCGTGGTCATCGCCACGTCGTTGTCGATGGTGTTCGGCGAACTGGTGCCCAAGAACCTGGCGGTGGCCCGGCCGGTGCAGACGGCGCGCTGGTCGGCGGGTCCGCAGCTGCTGTTCTCGGCGCTTTTCACTCCGCTGATCCGGATGACGAACGGAACCGCCAACTGGATTCTTCGCCGGTTGGGTATCGAGCCCGCCGAGGAACTGCGCTCCGCCCGCTCCCCGCAGGAGCTGGTGTCACTGGTCCGCAGCTCGGCGCGCAGCGGCGTATTGGACCCCGTCACCGCCATTCTCGTGGACCGATCGCTTCAGTTCGGTGAACGCACCGCAGAGGAATTGATGACTCCGCGATCCAAGATCGAGGCGCTGGAGTCCGACGCGACCGCCGCCGACTTGGTGGCCGCCGCCATCAAGACCGGATTCTCGCGCTTCCCGATCATCGAGGGCGACCTCGACCAGACCATCGGCATCGCACATGTCAAGCAGGTGTTCGAGGTGCCGCCGCAGCGGCGGGCCTCCACCGCGCTTGCCACCTTGGCGCTACCCGTCGCCACGGTGCCGTCCACCCTCGACGGCGATGCGGTGATGACTCAGATCCGCGCCAACGGCCTACAGACCGCGCTGGTGGTGGACGAGTACGGCGGTACCGCGGGCATGGTCACCATGGAGGACCTGATCGAGGAGATCGTCGGCGACGTGCGCGACGAGCACGACGTCGAACCGCCCGACGTGGTGGCCGCAGGACGGGGCTGGCGGGTGTCGGGACTGCTGCGCATCGACGAGGTCGCCGGCGCCACCGGTTTCCGTGCGCCCGAAGGAGATTACGAAACGATCGGCGGACTGGTCCTCGAGAAGCTGGGACACATCCCAGACCAGGCCGAGTCGGTGGAGCTGACGGCGTTCGACCCCGACGGTGCCGCGCTGGACGATCCGATTCGGTGGCTGGCCACAGTCGTTCGCATGGACGGCAGGCGCATCGACCTGCTCGAACTCACCGAGCTGGGCCGCCGTGACGCAGGAGATGACAGCTGATGGGCGGCGACATCTTCGGCGTACTGCTGACAGTTCTGCTGCTCGGCGCCAACGCGTTCTTCGTCGCCTCGGAGTTCGCGTTGATCTCGGCACGCCGCGACCGGCTCGAGGCGCTGGCCGAGCAGGGCAAAAAGCGCGCCGTGACCGTGATCCACGCCGGCGAGAAACTGTCCCTGATGCTCGCAGGCGCCCAGCTCGGCATCACCATCTGTTCGATCCTGTTGGGTCGCGTCGGCGAGCCCGCAGTGGCGCACCTGCTGGAGAAGCCGTTCGGGTTTTTCGGCATTCCTGACTCGGTGCTGCACACCGTGTCCTTCTTTGTCGCGCTGGCCGTCGTGGTCACCCTGCACGTGCTGCTCGGCGAAATGGTGCCGAAGAACATCGCGATCGCCGGACCGGAATCGTCGGCGATGCTGCTGATTCCCCCTTACCTCGTCTACATCCGGATGGCCCGGCCGTTTATCGCGTTCTACAACTGGTGTGCCAACGCCACGCTGCGGTCGTTCGGGGTTGAACCGAAGGACGAACTCGCCGTCGCGGTCTCGACTGTCGAGCTGTCCGAGATGATCGCCGAATCGGTGTCAGAGGGCCTGCTCGACCAGGAGGAGCACACCCGGCTGACCCGCGCCCTGCAGATCCGCGACCGCGTCGCCAACGACGTCGCTGTGCCGCTGACCGAGATCCGTGCCGTCCCCGTGGCGCGCGAGGGGTCGGGCCCCACGCTTGGCGCGATCGAAGATGCACTCGCCGAAACCGGCTACTCGCGCTTCCCGGTCAGCGATTCGTCCGGCGATTTCGTCGGCTATCTGCACATCAAGGACGTCCTGCCGCTCGTCCACGATCCCGCCAACGATCAGGCCGTGCTGGACGCCTCGATGGTGCGTCCGCTGCCTCGGGTCCCGGCCTCCATGTCGCTGCCGGACGCGCTCTCGAGGCTGCGACGGGACAACGCTCACCTGGCACTTCTCACCGCACCCGACGGCAGTGTGTCGGCCATGGTGGCGCTGGAGGACCTGGTCGAGGACCTGGTCGGCACCGTGCGTGACGGAACCCACCGTGTGTGAGGCTGCGCACGGCACAGTGCTCGACGGGCGCGACTGGACCACTCGCGAACAGATGCACCGCCAACGGGTCGACAGTTTTCTGCGGTCGTTCCGCGCACCTGCCGGCGAGCCCCATCCCGTCTGGGATTTCCTGTTCACGTACTACAGCCTGCGGCCCCGGCAGTTGCGCACATGGCATCCCGGGTTCGGCGTCGTGCTGGCCGGCGACTCTGCTGCGCGCTATCTAGGCCGCAGCGGTTACGGGCGCACCCCGGCGGGGGTGACGGTGACCCGTGAGTTCCTGGCCGGTCGCGCCGATACCGTGCGGTTCATCGCCGAACTGCTGCGCGCGACGGCGTCGCGCCCGGCGCGACTCAACTGCTTCGGACTGCACGAATGGGCAATGGTTTACCGGGCACCGACGGTGCGTCACGACCGGGTTCCGCTGCGAATCGGTGCCGCCGCGACCAACGCCGTCGTCGAGTCAATGCCGTTGCGGTGCAGCCATTTCGATGCCTTCCGGTTCTTCACCGAGCCCGCCGCCGAGCGCAACAGCGAGCAGCTGACCCGGGATGGCCAGGTCGGCGCGGAACAACCCGGCTGCCTGCACACGGCCATGGATCTCTACAAGTTCGCGTACAAGTTGGGTCCCCTGGTGGACTCGACGCTCCTGATGGATTGTCTGGACCTCGCGGCGCAAGCCCGTGAACTCGATATGCGTGCCAGTCCCTATGATCTACGCGATTACGGATTCGATCCGATCGCGATCGAGACGTCGGCAGGGCGTGCCGAATACGTTCGGCTTCAGCAGCACGTCGCCGAGCGGGCGGCGCCGCTGCGGGAGCATCTGGCCGATCGGTGTGAGCAGCTGCTCGCCCCGGTGGGCGCGGTGACCTGCTAAAACAACGACGTGGTGTGCGAGAGATGCGCGACGGAATAGTCGCCGATACCCGCGGGTAAGCTGGATCGACGGCACTGCGGAACGCGCCTTTGCGGCGAGGGAGGAAATATGAACGATCGCGTGAAGGTCGGCAACCTGCGTGTTGCCCAAGTGCTGTACGACTTCATCAACGACGAGGCGCTGCCGGGCACCGGCCTCGATCCTGACACCTTCTGGTCGGGCGTGGACAAGGTCGTCGCCGACCTGACACCGAAGAACGAGGAACTGCTCGCGCGCCGCGACGATCTGCAGGCCCGCATCGACAAGTGGCATCGCCAGCGGGTCATTGAGCCCCTCGACCCCGAGGCCTACCGCGAGTTCCTCACCGAGATCGGGTACCTGCTGCCCGAACCCGACGACTTCACCATCACCACCGCGGGCGTCGACGACGAGATCACCACCACCGCGGGCCCGCAGCTCGTGGTGCCGATCCTCAACGCCCGCTTCGCGCTCAACGCCGCGAATGCCCGGTGGGGTTCGCTGTATGACGCGCTGTACGGCACCGACGTCATCTCCGAGGCCGACGGCGCCGAGAAGGGCACCAGCTATAACCGTGTCCGCGGCGACAAGGTCATCGCGTACGCCCGCGGCTTCCTCGACAAGGCCGTCCCGCTGGCGAACGGTGCGTGGAGCGAGGCGACCGGCATCAAGATCGACGACGGCTCGCTCGTCGTCGCGTTGAACAACGGTGAGTCGACGGAACTGGCCGCTCCCGAGCAGTTCGTCGGCTACACCGGCGAGCTCGGCTCCCCGTCGTGGTCGGTGCTGCTGCTCAACCACGGCCTGCACGTCGAGATCCTCATCGACCCCGACTCTCCCGTCGGCGCGACCGATCCGGCAGGGATCAAGGACGTCGTCCTGGAGTCCGCGATCACCACGATCCAGGATTTCGAGGACTCGGTGGCCGCGGTCGACGCCGATGACAAGGTTCTGGGCTACCGCAACTGGCTGGGCCTGAACCGGGGCGACCTGACCGAAGAGGTGGCCAAGGACGGCAAGTCGTTCACTCGCGTGCTCAACGAGGACCGCACCTACACTCGGCCGAATTCGGGCCCCGACGGCGAGGACAAGCTCACGCTGCCCGGCCGCAGCCTGCTGTTCGTGCGCAACGTCGGTCACCTGATGACCAACGACGCGATTGTCGATGCTGACGGTAAAGAGATCCACGAGGGCATCCAGGACGCGCTGTTCACCAGTCTGATCGCGATACACGGTCTGCGCTCCGGCGACGAGAACGGTCCGTTCGTCAACAGCCGCGCAGGCTCGATCTACATCGTCAAGCCCAAGATGCACGGACCCGATGAGGTGGCGTTTACCGTCGACCTGTTCAGCCGGGTCGAGGACGTGCTCGGCCTGCCGCAGAACACCATCAAGGTCGGCATCATGGACGAGGAGCGACGCACCACCCTCAACCTCAAGGCGTGCATCAAGGCCGCAGCCGACCGCGTGGCGTTCATCAACACCGGCTTCCTGGACCGCACCGGCGACGAGATCCACACGTCGATGGAGGCGGGCCCGATGATCCGCAAGGGCGCCATGAAGACGCAGCCGTGGATCCTGGCCTACGAGGACCAGAACGTCGACGTCGGTCTGGCCACCGGATTTTCCGGGCGCGCGCAGATCGGCAAGGGCATGTGGGCGATGACCGAGCTGATGGCCGACATGGTCGAGCAGAAGATCGGTCAGCCGAAGGCCGGCGCCAGCACGGCGTGGGTGCCATCGCCGACGGCGGCCACCCTGCATGCCATGCACTATCACGAGGTGGACGTGCACGCGGTGCAGAAGGAGCTGGAGGGCAAGACTCGGACCACCGTCGACGAGCTGCTCACCGTGCCGCTGGGTAAGGACCTCGCGTGGGCGCCCGAGGAGATCCGCGAAGAGGTCGACAACAACTGCCAGTCCATCCTCGGTTACGTGGTTCGCTGGATCGACGCGGGTGTCGGCTGCTCCAAGGTGCCCGACATTCACGACGTCGCGCTGATGGAAGACCGTGCCACCCTCCGTATCTCGAGCCAGCTGCTGGCGAACTGGCTGCGCCACGGCGTGATCACCGAGGAAGATGTGAAGGCCAGCCTGCGACGCATGGCCGCGGTGGTCGACCAGCAGAACGAGGCGGATCCGGAATTTCGGCCGATGGCAACCGACCCCGACGGCAGTGTGGCGTTCACCGCCGCCGAGGAGCTGATCCTGTCCGGTGCCGTCCAGCCGAATGGCTATACCGAACCGATCCTGCATCGCAAGCGCCGCGAGTACAAGGCAGCAAACAACGGTGGTTGATTCGATGACCCGTCGACGTAGCGAGCACAAGGGCTTCCGTGGGCAGGCATAGCATTCCCGACCCCGACGATTCGGCCGGCGAAGAGCAGCACGAAGAACCGCAGACCCAGCGCTTCGGCCAATCCGACGACCCCGAGGCGGATTCCGAACCCGGCTATCGCAGCGAGGATTTCGGCGATTCGGACGACGAAAACTCGGCTCCTGGCGCATTCAGCTTCGACGACCCCGACTACCGTCAGGTGGAATTCGAAGACCTCGAACCCGCGGGTTCCTTCGATCTACAGCGGGTTGGGTCGTCAACTCCGCCGCAGCCGAGTCGTCCGCGCTCCGGCCCCGCGCACGGTGGCGAATGGGACGGCGGCGAATGGACGGGCAGCCACCGCGCGGTGACCGCAGGCAGGCGGGGCGTCAGTATCAGCGTGATCGTCGCCCTCGTCGCTGTCGTCGTAGTCGTCGGAGCGGTCATCGGATGGCGCTTCTTCGGCGACGCCCTGTCCAATCGCAGTGATACCGCCGCCGCCCGGTGTGTAAACGGCGAACTCACCGTCGCCGTGGTCGCCGACCCGTCGGTCTCCGGTCAGATCCAAACTCTCGCAGACAACTACAACCGTGACGCTGCGCCGGTAGGCGACCGCTGTGTGAAGGTGGGAGTCACACCGGCCGAATCCGATCAGGTGGTCAACGGATTCATCGGCCAGTGGCCCGGTGAACTCGGCGAGCAGCCCGCCCTGTGGATCCCGGCGAGCTCCGTGTCGGCGGCCCGCCTTGAAGCCAGCGCCGGCGAGAAGACGATCAGCGACAGTCGTTCGCTGGTCACCTCGCCCGTAGTGCTCGCGGTCCGGCCAGACCTCAAGGCCGCTCTGGGACAACAGAACTGGGGCACCCTGCCGTCGTTGCAGACCAATCCCAGCGCGTTGGACGGGCTGGGCCTGACGGGCTGGGGCTCGTTGCGGCTGGCCCTACCACTGTCGGGCGACAGCGATGCCTCGTACCTGGCGGCGGAGGCGGTGGCCGCCGAAGCCGCACCCCCAGGAGCACCGCCCAGCTCGGGTATCGGTGCGGTGAACTCGCTCGTGGCCGGGCAACCCAAGTTGGCCGACAAGACGGCCTCGACCGCAATGGACGCGCTGCTGAACGCGACCGACCCAGCGGGGGCACCGGTGCACGCGGTCGTCACAACCGAGCAGCAACTTTTCCAGCGCGCCGCCAAGCTGGACGACGCGAAGAACGCGGTGGCCTCGTGGTTACCGCCGGCACCGGTGGCGCTCGCGGACTACCCGACGGCATTGCTGGCCGGCGAATGGCTGTCACAGGAGCAGGTATCCGCGGCCAGCGAATTCGCCCGGTTCATGCGCAAGCCGGAACAGCTGGCCGAGTTGGCGAAAGCGGGTTTCCGCACCGAAGGCGGCGCGCCACCGCAGAGCGACGTCACCGATTTTGCGCCGCTCGCGGCTCCACTGTCGGTGGGTGACAACGCAATGCGCGTTTCGCTTGCCAACACACTGACTGCCCCTGTCGCAAGCCCCGCGGTGACCATCATGCTCGACCAGTCGATGCCGGTCGACGAGGGCGGCCGAACGCGACTGGCCAATGTCGCCGCGGCACTCAACGCACGACTGCAGTCGCTGCCGCCTAACTCCGCAGTCGGTCTGTGGACATTCGACGGGGTCGAGGGCCGGTCCGAGGTGACGATGGGCCCACTGTCAGATCAGGTCGACGGCAGACCCAGGTCGGCGGCACTCACCGGTGAGCTGGACGGACAGAGCGCGTCGAGTGGCGGCGCCGTCTCTTTCACCACGCTGCGGTTGGTCTACAACCAGGCCAAGGAGAATTTCCGTGAAGGCCAGAGCAACTCGGTTCTGGTCATCACCACCGGCCCGCACACCGACCAGTCATTGAACGGCGCGGGCCTCGAGCAGTTCATCCGCGGAGCGGTCGATCCCGCCCGTCGGGTCAAGGTGAACGTGATCGACTTCGGCTCCGACTCCGACCGCGCCACCTGGGAGGCGGTCGCGGAGATCAGCGGCGGCGGCTACCAGAACCTGGCCAACTCGACAGGCCCCGAGTTGACGTCGGCGGTCGCCGACTTCCTGGGCTAGTGCGCGGTTGACAAGAGGCGCAGCGCCGCTCGGATGAACTCGTCCGGCACCTCCACCTGGGGGTAATGTCCAACGCCGGGAAGCTCGACAACGGTTGCGGCGGGCCGCAGTTCACGTAACCCGTCGAGTACGTTCGTGGTCGCGACCGGGTCGTCCAGTGCCCACAGGAAGCTCAGCGGCTTGGGCCAGCCGCCGACGGCGCCGTGCCATCGCGACGCATAGCGGACTCGTTCGTCGAGGTATGAGATGAGCAGGTGCGCGATGCGGTGCCCGTCGTTGGCCGACCACAGCGCCCACTGCGCCCGTCCCTCCTGTGCGGTCAACGGATGGCCGGCACTGAAGAGCCTTCCGAAGCCCCTGACGAACGACGACTTGCTGGACAGCCGGGACAAGATCGGCCCCAGCGGACCGCGAAGCAGCTTTTGGGCGGGCCGCAGGCTGGCCCGGTCCAGGATCACACTCCCATTGCCGATCACCGCAGCTTGCAACTCGAATGGCAACTGGCCCTGCAGATCTCGTGCCAGCAGCTCCGTGGCCACCGAGGTGCCCATATCGTGGGCGATCAACACCACCGGACCCGATGTCGCCTGCGCTACCACGGCCGCCACGATGTCAGCCTGTTCGAGCAGGCTGTAACGGTGCGGACGCGGCTTGTCCGACAACCCGAAGCCGAGGAAGTCCAGCGCCACCCATGCCCGGCCGTCCAAGCGCGACACCACCTGGTGGTAGTCGTACGAGCTGGACGGATAGCCGTGCAAGAGCAGGATCGTCGGGCCGTCGCCGGGGGCCGAGCGGACGAACACCCGACCCGATGGCGTGTCCATCAGCGTGCCGCCGTCGCGCCACTCTGCCACGCTGGGGGGTAACACGTGTCGAACGTATCAACACCGTTGGCGGAGGGGCAGAAATTGCCTGAGCCGCTTTACGCGAACGCCTCCACCGGAGGGCACGAGCACATGAGGTTGCGATCGCCGTACGCGCCGTCGATGCGGCGCACCGGCGGCCACACCTTCGGGCGGTAGTTCTTGCCGAGCGGGTAGGCGGCCTGCTCACGCGTGTACGGATGGTCCCAGTCGGACACCAGCAGGCATTCCGCGGTGTGCGGTGCGCCGCGCAGCGGATTGTCGTCCACCGGATAGGTGCCCGCGGCGACCGCGTCGATCTCGCCGCGGATCGCGATCATCGCCTCGCAGAAGGCATCGACCTCAGTCAGGCTTTCGCTTTCCGTCGGCTCGACCATCAACGTGCCCGCCACCGGGAAGCTCATCGTTGGAGCGTGGAAGCCATAGTCCGCCAGCCGTTTTGCCACATCGTCGACGGTGACACCCGTCTCCTTGGTGATGGCGCGCAAATCCAGGATGCATTCGTGGGCGACCATATCGTTCTCGCCGGTGTAGAGGACGGGGTAGTGCTCCCCCAACCGACGGGCGATGTAGTTGGCCGACGCGATCGCCGTCAGCGACGCCGCACGCAGGCCGTTGGCACCCATCATCCGGATGTATGCCCAGCTGATCGGCAGGATCGACGCCGAACCGTATGGTGCCGACGACACCACGGGCCGTGGGGCCCCGTCGGTCTCGGCATCGGCGCCCAACTCGTCGGCCAGCGGATGGCCAGGCAGGTACTTGGCGAGATGTGAGCGCACCGCGACCGGTCCGACGCCGGGACCGCCGCCACCGTGCGGTATGCAAAACGTCTTGTGCAGATTGAGGTGGCTGACGTCGCCGCCGAACCGACCGGGACGGGCGAGGCCGACGAGAGCGTTGAGGTTGGCGCCGTCGACGTACACCTGGCCGCCGACGTCGTGAACGGCGGCACAGATATCGGCGATGTCGTGTTCGAAGACGCCGTGGGTCGACGGATAGGTGATCATCAACGCCGACAACCGATCCGCGTGCTCTGCGACCTTCGCGCGAAGGTCGTCGAGATCGACATCGCCGTTGGCTCGGCATGCCACCACCACGACCCGCATCCCCACCAGCGCCGCCGACGCGGCATTGGTGCCGTGTGCGCTCGACGGGATCAGGCAAACGTCCCGGTCGGGCTGTCCGTTCTCGGCGTGGTAGGCCTGGATGGCGAGTAGACCGGCGTACTCCCCCTGCGATCCCGCGTTGGGCTGAAGTGACACCGCGTCGTAGCCGGTGATACCGGTCAACCACGTCTCGAGGTCGGCGATCAGCTTGCGCAGGCCAGGAGTATCGGACGCCGGGGCAAACGGATGCTGCCGCGCGAATTCTGGCCAGGTGATCGGCTCCATCTCGGCGGCCGCGTTGAGCTTCATCGTGCACGATCCGAGCGGAATCATGCTGCGGTCCAACGCAATATCCTTATCCGCCAAAGATCGCAGATACCGCATCATCTCCGTCTCGGTGCGGTACTTCGTGAACGCGGGATGGGTCAGGAACTCCGAGGTGCGGGTCGAGATGGCCGGACCGTCGAACGCGTCCGCCGCCGGGGCGGCTCCCCCTCCCGATGTCGCCGCCGGGGCGGCTCCCCCTCCCGATGTCGCCGCCGGGGCGGCTCCCCCTCCCGATGTCGCCGCCGGGGCGGCTCCGAAGGCCGAAAGCACTGCCTCGACATGCCGCGCGGTGGTGGCCTCATCGCAGGAGACCGACACGTGGTCGTCGTCGACCAGCCAGATGTTCACCCCGTGCGCCTTGGCGGCATCGCGGATCTCGGTGGCCCTGCCCGGCACCCGAGCCAGGACCGTGTCGAAGAATGCGTTGTGGACAACTTCCACTCCACCATTGACCAATGCCGCTGCCACCGCGCGAGCACGCCGATGCACCCGTTGCGCGATCGCGGTCAACCCGTCGGCACCGTGATAGCTCGCGTACATCGCAGCCATCACTGCCAGCAGCACCTGCGCAGTACAGATATTGCTCGTCGCCTTGTCCCGCCGGATGTGCTGTTCGCGGGTCTGCAGCGCCAACCGGTAAGCCGGGGCCCCGTCGGCGTCGAGCGACACTCCCACGAGACGGCCGGGCAGTTGCCGGGCGTGCTTGGCGTGCACGGCGAGGTAGCCGGCGTGCGGTCCCCCGAATCCCATTGGCACGCCGAACCTCTGGGTGCTGCCGAATGCGACGTCGGCCCCGACCTCGCCGGGCGGCGTGATGAGTGTCATGGCGAGCAGGTCGGCGCCGATCGCGACCAGCGCACCACGGTCGTGCGCCTGCGCCACCACGTCGCTCCAGTCGACGATGGCGCCGCTGGCACCCGGCAACTGGGCGATGACCCCGAAGAACTCGCCTTCCGGCAGGCCTTGCCCGAGGTCGGCGGTGACGATTTCGATGCCGAGCGGCTTGGCGCGGGTGGCCAGCACGGCGGCGGTCTGCGGGTATACGTCGCGGTCGACCACCAGCCGGTTTGACGCCCCGCGCACCGCCCGGCGCATCAGGGTCATCGCCTCGGCGGCGGCGGTGCCCTCGTCGAGCATCGAGGCGTTGGCGACCTCGAGGCCGGTGAGGTCACAGACCATGGTCTGGAAGTTCAGCAGCGCCTCGAGCCGGCCCTGGCTGATCTCCGGCTGATACGGCGTGTAAGCGGTATACCACGCCGGATTCTCAAGTATGTTGCGGCGCAACACCGGTGGGGTGAGCGTGTCGAAGTAGCCCTGCCCGATCATCGAGACCGCGACGGTGTTGGTGTCGGCGAGCGCCCGCAGTTCCGCCAGCGCCTCCTCCTCACTCGCCGCCGGCGGGAGCTCATCCAGACCGGGTGCCACCTCATCGGCAGTCAACGAGTCGAGGATGCCCGCGGGCAACGCCTTGTCGGCGAGCTCGTCGAGCGACCCCACTCCGATGGTCGCCAGCATGGTGGCGATGGCGTCGGCGTCAGGTCCGATATGGCGCGCGGCGAAGGTGAGGGGATCATGTTCGGAGTCGGACACCGGCGATTGCTCCAGACGCGTGAGGGTTCAGAACCGTTGGGTTCCTCTCCCTCTGTCGTCGGTGCCTGAGAGATTCGGCGCCCCGCAGCGAATGCGAGATATGCCTTTCCCCATGGGCGGGTAGGCCTGAGCCCACCACTTTCCAGAGACATCGGGGCCCTGAGCGGTCCGGGGTGCCTGAGAGGTTGACGGAGAGGTGTTGCTCCTTCGGCGTCCGTGGCTGGCGGTCACGGAACTCTCCCGCACAAGGGCGATGCGTTGACGAGTTTACCGGTGCGGGGCTTCATACCCGCGCCGAGACTGCCCAGAAATCGCAAATTTCGAGGTTTTCGCGATCTGTCTGCAGTTTCGCCGCGAAGAACTAGCCGATCTTGCGGTCGCGGTGTTTACGCCGAGACGCGAGTTCATCCTCGGGTGCGGCGATGGATTCACCGCCGTCGGCTCGCTCGCCTGGGAAGTCGGCGATCGCACCGGTCAGTTCACGCATCGCGCCGGACACCGCGATGCCGAAGACGCCCTGACCACCCTGAAGCAGGTCGACGACCTCTTCGGCCGAGGTGCACTCGTAAACGGTGGTGCCATCGGAGAACAGCGTGATGTTGGCCAGGTCGCGAACACCGCGCTGACGCAGGTGATCCACGGCGACCCGGATGTTGTGCAACGAGATGCCGGTATCCAGCAGACGCTTGACGATCTTGAGGACGAGGATGTCCTTGAACGAGTACAGCCGCTGGCTGCCGGAACCGGCGGCGCTACGGATAGACGGGACCACCAGCGACGTCCTGGCCCAATAGTCCAGCTGCCGATAGGTGATTCCGGCGATCTGACATGCGCTGGGACCTCGATAACCGACGAGCTCATCGGGCACCGAGTCGTCGGGGAACAGACCACCCTGAACGGGTGCGCTGGTTACGGTGATTCCCGATTCGGCGGGACCGCTGGTCGAGGACAGATCGAACTCCTCTTGACGTGGCGTGTCTCCCACTTTCGAATCCTCTCGCCGGTCGAACTCGCAACTGTGACCTGCATGGCAGCACGTTTGCCCAAGCTCGAATGTGTCGAGCATACGCTTTCGCCGAGCCCGCGACTGCCCATCAGCAGGTCCGACTCCCAAAGTATGGCTGCCCGATTGGCCGTTGGAAGAAACCCACGCCGCGTGTCGAGGCCGACGAGACGCTTCCGTGACAAAACGCCTGCGAACGGGCCCGGAAAAGTTTAAGTGGCCTTGAAGTCGTCGGGCGACACGCTGTCGAGAAATTCCTTGAACTTCTCGACCTCGTCCTCGCGCACAGCACCGGTGGCTTCGTCGTCGTTCTCGTCGGGGATCAGCAGGCCGGCCTCGGCGAGTACCGCCTCCTCGACGTAGATCGGCACTCCGACCCGCAGCGCGATCGCCACCGAATCCGATGGGCGCGCCGACACCTTGATATCCCGGTCGAAGATCAGGTCCGCGTAGAACGTGCCCTCTTGCAGATCGACAATGCGCACTTCCTTGAGCGAATGGCCAAGGGCACCAATGACATCTCTGATCAGGTCGTGAGTCAGTGGTCGCGCGGGCTCCACACCCTGCTGCTCGAGCGCGATGGCCGCGGCCTCCGACTGCCCGATCCAGATCGGCAGGTAGCGGTCGCCGTTGGACTCGCGAAGGAGCAGCACCGGCTGATTCTGGGGCTGCTCCACACGAATGCCGACCACACGAACCTCACCCATCTGTGTCCGCCCTTCGCGCAATAGCCTGCAAAATTTGAGTCTAATCCTCAGCGGTCGAGTACGTCGCGCACCGCCGACTTGATCAACGACGTGTGCAAGGTAATGGCCAGCGCCGCCACCTCACGCGCCAGATCGTCGGCGCGGTCCCTGGCCCCCGCCTTGCCTGCCTTGACTACCGGTCCTGCGATCTGTGCGATCAGATCGGACTGGCGGTCGGCCGCCGAACGGAACGCACGCAGGTGGCGTGGTTCGACGCCGTACTCAGCCAGCGCGCGGGCGCATTGGGCGATTGTCACAGAGTGTTCGTCGAAGAAACCGGCCGGTCCGGTGGTGATCACGCCCGCCTTGACCAGCGCCGTGAGAAGTTCGTCGTCAACGCCGGACCGAGCCAACAGATCCTCGCGCGACAGCCGCACCTGAGTCCGCGCCACAGCCGATACTCCGGCCGCGCCGTCGTCGAAGTCCGGATGGTTCGCAAAGTTCGCAAATTCCTTGGAGTCGCCGGACACCGTCACCAAACGCGGTACGCCGTAGGCGGATCCGCTCTGCGGCAATTCACCGTCGGGCTGAGCATCCAGCGCAGCCTTGATGACCTTCAAGGGCAGATACTGGTCACGCTGGGCGGTCAGGATGAACCGGAGGCGAGCGCAGTCATAGGCGGTGAACCGCCGATAGCCCGACGCCGTGCGCTCCGGTGTGACCAGTCCTTCGGCTTCCAAGAACCGAATCTTGGAGATGGTCACGTCCGGGAAGTCCGGTCGCAGCAGATCGAGGACCGCTCCGATCGACATCCCAGTCAGAGCGGGGGTGTCGGGCTGGCTCATTTACTCGTCGCGGGAGCGCTCATGGGCCACTAGCTGGCACCGTCGTCATCACTTTTTGGCCCGGTGAGGAAAACCAGGCGGAACTTCCCGATCTGCACCTCGTCGCCGTTGGCGAGCACCGCGGAATCCACGGGCTCGCGGTTGACGTAGGTGCCGTTGAGGCTGCCGACGTCGACGACCTGAAACTCACTGCCTTCGAGTCGGAACTCGGCGTGACGGCGGCTCACAGTCACATCATCGAGGAAAATGTCGCTGTCGGGATGGCGACCCGCCGATGTGGTGGGCTGGTCGAGCAGGAACCGTGAGCCGGCGTTCGGCCCGCGCTTGACGACAAGCAGCGCGGAACCGACGGGCAAGCCCTCGACCCCCGTGACCGCGCCTTCGGCGCCCGCGGCCGCCGGGGCGTCCAACTCGTTGAGGAAGTCCGCGCGGAAAACCGACGTCGTTTCCACGGTGAGATCGTCAGACGCCTGGTCCGCCCCAGAATTCTGGTCCTTGTCCGTCACCCGCTGCTCCTCACTGGCTGCTGTGGCGTTATCGATCTAGATCCATCCAAATCAGTGCAAATTCCGGCCGAACCCTCAGCCGAAGTCCCGTCTGGTGTCGACCGTACCGCGAGGCGGACATCGTTGTGTCCACCACCGCCGGATCCGCCTCTGGTTGGTATCCGGTCTTGGGTGACCCTAACAACCCGTCATTCGGCCACGGTGGCGCGGTAGCCGTCGGCATCGAGAAGCCTGCGGAAGCTTTCCTCCAGGACGGCGCCGTCCACGTGCAAATCGACCAGCCAACCCCCGCCGTAGGGGTCGGAGTTGACGAGCTGGGGGTTGCCCTCCAGATCGCCATTGACGGCAACGACTTTCGCGCTGAGCGGCGCGTACAGGTCCGACACCGACTTCGTCGATTCCACCTCGCCGAACGACTCGCCCGCGGCCACCTCCGCGCCGACGTCGGGCAACTGGACGAAAACCACGTCCCCCAGCGCTGACTGCGCGTAATCGGTGATTCCGACGCGGACGGTGTCGTCGCCGGTCCGCTGCACCCACTCGTGTTCCTCGGTGTAGTACAGCTGGGCTGGGATTTCGCTCACGGTGCTCCTAGTTGGTTCCGCGGTTCACTGCTGCCGCCCGCACATCACTTGACTGGCTGAGCGTATTGGCGAGGTTTCGGTTGCCGCAAGGCGGTGACATCCACTCGGTCCGACTGCTGCACTTCCATGGTGCCGCCGACGCGCTCGACGCTGTCCATTGCGCCGCCGGGAATGTTCATGGCCGCGGCGAGGGTCGCCGGATCCCCAATTGCCAGCACCGAATACGGTGGGTTCAGTGTCACGCTGTCGGCGACCAGTGCGCCGGGGGCACCGACGACCCAGGTGTCCAGCCCCACCCGCACGGCCGACCCGCCGCCGCGAATCTCTACGGCCTCGGCACCAGCGTTGCGCAGCTCGTTGATCACGTCGAGCATGGTCTCGGCCGGCACGCCGGGGGTGGTGTCGGTGATGGTCAGCGTCACGCCAGGGCCGGTCGCGGGCACCGTGCCGATCAGAATCGACAACGCGGCCAGCCGAGCCTGCGCGTTCTCGATCGCCGCCTGATCGCTGGTCCCGGAGGCCTGCAGTTGCCCCAGGGTGCGCTGCAGGTCGGCCACTTCGGTGTTCAGTGCCGCCTCGCGTTGCTGCAGCGAGTCCAGCAGGACCAGCAGATCGGCGGGCCGGGCTGTCTCGAGCGAGTCGCCGGATTCGGTCTGCCGAACCTGGGTGATGATCGCCAGGCCCAACAGCACGCACAGCAGCACCGCGAGAGCGCCGAACACTATCTGCGACCTGCCGCGCCGCGTGACGCCGGCGACGCCGCCGCCATGCACCTCGCCGATCTCGGGCGGCGGCGCATCCGGCGGCAGTTCGTGGCGGCCGTGCCGATCAGCCTCGGCCGGGTGCTGCGGCGACTCGTCACTCATCAGACGATGCCCCGACTCGCACTCATGCGCCGAACAGTCTGCGCCGCAAGGCGGCTGCGTTTCCGAATATCCGGATGCCGAGCACCACGATTATCGCGGTGGACAACTGCGTGCCGACGCCGAGTTGGTCGCCGACGTAGACGATGAGCGCAGCGACCAACACGTTGAACACAAAGGACACCACGAACACCTTCGAGTCGAAGATGCGCTCCAGATAAGCCCTCAGACCACCGAATACGGCGTCGAGTGCGGCGACGACGGCGATCGGCAGGTACGGCTGAACGAACTCGGGCACGTCCGGGTGGAACACCAGCCCCAGCACGATCCCGATGACGAGCGCGGCGATTCCGATCATGTGTGCGGATTCATCTTGTTGTCACTGCCCAATCTCCTTGGCGAAGTTGACATCCCGAATCGGACTCGCCGGCAAGGTGAGCGCGTCGGAGGTGCTCACCGTAACTCCCACACCGTACGAGGCTTCCAGCAGACGAAGACGGTGCAGACCGGGACTGCGCTCGAAGACCTCCTGCACCGCGTGCGGTGGTCCGATCGCGAGAATGACGTAGGGACTGCTGATCGGTTGATTGTCGACCAGGATGCTCCCACCCGCCTGCCGGATCGTCACGTTCGGTCCGATGCGGACGCCGCCCACCGAGATCGCCTCCGCGCCGCTGACCCATAGCGAGTTGACCACCTGCTGTAGGTCGCGGTCCAGAATCACCTGCTGGCTACCGGGAATGCGTTCCTTGGACACGTCGCTGAGATCCGCGGACATTCCCGGATCCGTCACGGTGATCTCCAGACCCGGCCCGATCACTCCGGTGGCCGCCGCGGCGAGGTTCGACCCGTCGAGTTGGCCGAGAAGCACTTGGCCGCGCGCGTCACCCTCCAGTCGTCGGCGCTGCTCGGAATCAACCTGGGCCGCCAGCTCATTACGTCGGCTGGAAGCGTCAGCCACTGTGGCTTCAGCGGAGCGCACACTGCCGGAAAGCACATGTTGCGTCTCGCGCACGCCGGGCGCGGTCGACCGGGCCTGGGCGACCGCAACGACGAACACCGACGCGATCAGGAACGCACCCGCGATCTGCCACGCCCACGACTGCCACCGCTTCCGCTCTTTGCCCTGCTGTTTGGCGTCGGCCGCCGCCTGGTAGCCAGGATCCAGGTGGTCCGACAACAGGGACCGCAACAGCGACGGCAGCGGGATGAGCGTCGGTCTGTCCGCCGCATGGGCGCTGCGTCCGGCTTCCGGGTCATAGCCGCCGAGGTTGGTCATCATCGTCTCGGGTGGCCGGGGCGCCCCACTTTGGGCATGCGGCGCATCACCATCGAAACCTGAATCAGATACAACACGCCCGACCACAGGTACATCGCCAGGCCCCAGATCAGGAACGCCCACCCGCACGCGAGAATCACCCGGCTCCACAACGCATCCCACTGACCGAGCAAGATCAGCGGGAGCCCGGACATCAGCGCGAAGGTCGCTGCCTTACCGATATAGGTGACGGGCAGCGCGGTCAATCCCCGGCTGCGCAACAGGGGCAGCGTGGCGGCCAGCACGACATCGCGTCCAAGCAGGATCAGCACGATCCACCATGGCACCGACCCGTGGATCGCCATGGCGATGGGGATGGCGACCATGTAGATGCGGTCGACGGCCGGATCCAGCAGCTCTCCGAGTCTGGACGATTGGTTGTCGACCAGGCGTGCGATCTTGCCGTCGGCCCAATCCGAGAATCCGCTGAACATGAGCACCGCGACGGCCCATGCGTTTTCGTGCACCACCAGCAGCAGCCAAAGGAAGACCGGCACCAGCACCAGGCGCAGCGCGCTGAGCACATTGGGCACCGTGAGCACCCGGTCGCGCGCTGCGGACCCGGCCCCCTCTGTCTGAGGTCGCCGGCTGGGCGGCTCCGTCATGGCTAGAACCTAGCGGAATACCCCGGGCAGATTCAGCGCCGAGTCATCGGAGAGTGGGTTGTCGTGCACCATGTACGTCCACGTCGAGGTCGGTCGCGCGAGCTTCGACAGGTCGATACCCGGCTCGTCCTCGATGGACGCGGCGGTGTCGAAGGTCTGCTGTGCGGCCTCGATCGCGTCGGCGGCCAGCGAACCGAACGCATCGACGGCCATCCGGTGGAATTCGTCCAGCGGATTCTGTCGACCAAGCGCCCGCAGGTGGATGCTCTCGCGGATGTCGGCCAGGAATGCCAAGTGGTCGGCCCAGCCGCGGTCGAGGTGATACAGCATGATCAGCCGGCAGATTTTCTCCAGCTTCTCCTCGCCAATGTCGTCAACCAGCGCTTCGTACCGGTCCGGCGATAGCTCTCGCAGCTCCTCGCGTGCGGTCGGAGTACGCAGCAGCGTGTCGCGGCGCTCCACCAGGATGGCGCGCTGCTGGGCGATCAGCTGGTTGTAGCGCCACGTCTGGGCGTGCACTTCCAGCAGGAGCCCCTCGGCGATGCGTTGCGCATGGTCGAGCTGGCTCGCCGCACGGGGATTGACGATGCGACCGTCCTCGTCGGTCTGCATCGGCAGCTTGCTCGCGTCGAGGTGAGCGGTGACGAGGTCGTCTTCCCAGCTGGAGAAGAACACCGAAGATCCCGGATCGCCCTGGCGTCCGGCACGGCCACGCAGCTGATTGTCCAGCCGCTCGGTCTTGTGGCGTCCGGTGCCGATCACGTGCAGGCCGCCGAGTTCGGCGACCTTATCGTGGTCGGCTTCATCGGACCCGCCGAGCCGGATGTCGGTGCCGCGGCCGGCCATCTGCGTCGACACCGTCACCACCCCGAGCGCGCCCGCCTCGGCGATGACGGCGGCTTCCTCCGCGTCGTTCTTCGCATTCAGCACGACCGCCGGGACCCCTGCCTTGACCAGCCGCTCGTGCAGGTCCTCGGACTCGGCGACGTCGCGGGTGCCCACCAGCACCGGCTGACGGGTTTCGTGCACCTTGACGATGTGCTCGACGATCGCGTCGTTCTTGGCGGCCGCGGTGACGTAGACCCGGTCCTCTTCGTCCTCGCGAATGTTGGGAGTATTCGGCGGGATTGGGGATACCCCGAGTTTGTAGAACTGGCGCAGCTGCTCGCCCGCGGCCAAAGCGGTGCCGGTCATTCCGCACACCGTCGGGTAGCGGTTGATCAGGCCCTGCACAGTGATCGTGTCGAGCACCTCGCCGGTTTCGGTCGTCTCAATGCCCTCCTTGGCTTCCACCGCGGCTTGAAGGCCGTCGGGCCACCGCTGCAACTGCGCGATGCGGCCACGGGAGGAGTTGATGAGATGCACCGCATCGTCACGAACGATGTAGTGCACGTCGCGTTGCAGTAGCACGTGGGCATGCAGGGCGACGTTGACCTCCGTCAGGGTCGAGCCGACGTGTTCCTCGGAGTACAGATTGATGCCACCGAGCTTGGCCTCCAGCTTCCGGGCGCCGGTCTCGGTGAGGTGCACGTTGCGGCTGTCGGAATCGGTCTCGTAGTCCTGGTCCTCGATCAGCTCGCCGACCATCCGAATCAATTCGACCTTCGGCATCTCCCGGTGTGTGGTGCCGGCCAACACCAGCGGCACCAGCGCCTCGTCGACAAGCACCGAGTCAGCCTCGTCGATCACGGCCACGTCGGGGTTCGGGGACACCAGATCAGCCACGTCGGTGACCAGCTGGTCGCGCAGGACGTCGAAGCCGATTTCGTTGACCGAGCCATACGTGACATCGCACTTGTACGCCTCGCGCCGCTCCTCGGCTGTCGAGTCGGCGGTGACCCAGCCGACCGTCAGGCCAAGGGCCTTCAACAGCGGCCCCATCCATTCAGCGTCGCGTCGTGCCAGGTAGTCGTTGATGGTGATGACGTGCACGCGGCGGCCGCCGATCGCATAGCCCGCCGCGGCGATCGCACCAGAGAGGGTCTTGCCCTCACCGGTGGCCATCTCGACGACGTCGCCGGCGAGCATCCGCAGGGCCGCCTGCAGCTGCACGTCGAACGGTCGCAGCGCGGTCGCCCGGGTGGACGCCTCGCGCGCGATCGACAGGAACTGCGGGATGTCAGCGGAATCGGCGAGGTCGTCCAGGTTCAGCAGCTTGGCGGCCTTGAGTAGTTGCTCGTCGTCGAGATCGGCGGCCTTCGCGTCGAACTCTGCCGAATCGTCGACCTGGGCCATTGACGAGGCCTGATCCCTGTCTGTGCTCGCGCCGAGCATCCGCCAGAACCGATTGCTGACACGACCTGAGGTGCGGGTTTTGGTCTTCGCCACAGCTTTACGGTACGCGGCCCACATTTTGGCGTGAGCCCACATGTCAGTCAGCCTTCACGAAATTCGATGCGGACCGAATCGGCCACCGCATCGAAGCCGATGTTCTGGTAGATGCCATTGGAGGTTGGGTTCGCCAGATCCGCGAACAGCACGACGTCGGTGACCCCGAGGCGGATAGCCAATTTCGCGGCCGCTGCGGTGACGGCAGAGCCGTACCCATTGCCTCGGCGATCTCGAGGCGTGAAGACGGGCCCGATCCGTGACACGGCTGCCGCGGGAGCGCGCAGCATCGCCATGCTCACGGGATCACCGCCGGCTTCCCACAGCACAAACCGGTCGCGCTTGTTCTTTGCAGCATCGACGAACGCCACCCCGGCGGCATCATCGCGTCGATGTCCAAACGTCTCACCAAAGAAAAGCTCGACCCACTCCACCAGCAGTCCGCCGTCGTCGTCGGTCGCAAGCCGAGACGCGCCTGCCACGGTATCCGGGGTTTCCAAGGCACCCAGTCGGTAGAGGCGCTCCTCGACCGATACGCGGCCGCTCAGTCCGGTGACCGTATGCCAGGCGTCCGCGAACCTGAACGCGGTGTCCCGCACTCCGCGCACTCCGTCGAGACCCCGACGTGCTCCGGCTATCACTTCGACGACAGACTCGACCGTCGCCGCCGGAATTCCGGTGCACACCAAGGGATATGGCGGAGTCTGGATCGCCGCACCGAGCGGCGTCTTGCCTTCCCACACGGTGAGAAAGAAGGAGTCGTCAGGAAAGTCGCCACCGTCGAGCAGCGTCAGCTCAATTGTGTGCATGACAGGGTCGCGCCGATACAGGGGCTCGGCGATGGTGCGGAACTCCTCGACAGACTGGTGTAGGCGTACATCAACCACTCACCAAGGGTGACTGCCGTGGTCGACGCCGTCCATCGAATTTCCTTGCGAGCGTTCACGAACTTCGACATTTCGTCGACGTGTCGGCCGCGGACTCGCACGTTCGACGCAAGGCCGGCGAGACTCAGCCGAGATTAGAGCGACGCGGGTATGCCACTGTCGGATCGGTCAGTGTGTTGACGACAGCGGGCAACCCGGCAGAGAACGCGCGATCGAGCGCGGGCCGCAGGTCAGCCGGCGTTGCCACCAATTCACCGTGCCCGCCCAAAGCGGTGACGACTTCGTCGTAGCGGGTGCCGGGCCGCAGCTCGGCGACCACCGAATAGCCATAGAGCATCTCCATCGGGTGTTTCTCCAGACCCCAGATTCCGTTGTTGCCGATCACGGACACCACGTGAACTCCATGACGCACCAACGTGTCCCACTCCATGCCGGAGAACCCGAATGCGCCGTCGCCCTGCAAAAGCACGACCTGCCGGTCGGGCCGGGCCAACTTGGCGGCGAGCGCGTAACCGGGCCCGGAACCCAGACAACCGAACGGGCCGCTGTCCAGCCATGCGCCCGGCACATAGCTGTCGATGACCCGGCCGGCGTACGAGCCGAAGTCGCCCGCGTCGATCACGACGATCGCGTCACGGTCCAGCAGCGCGCTCACCTCCGCGTACACCCGCATCGGGTGCAGCGGGGTGCGGTCGTCGGCCAACTCGGCAGTCTCACCGGCCCGCGAGGTGGTTTCCAGGGTGCGCAGGTCGGCGATCCAGGCTTCGTGATCGGTCGGCGCCGCCCCCGATAGTGCCGACAGCGAGGTCGTCAGGTCTCCGTACAGTCCAGCGGCGACCTCGCGAGGATGCTGCCGCTCGGGTTCGACCCGGTCTGCGACTACGAGCTTGGTTTCCGTTCCGAACACGCCACCGAAACCGAGCCGGAAGTCCATGGGCACACCGATCACCACGGCGACGTCGGCCTCCCGCAAGGCTTTCGAACGCGCGCGTGAGAACGCAAGGTCGTGGTCGGCCGGCACGGTTCCCCGCGCCATGCCGTTCATCAGCACCGGGATGCGCAGCATCTCCGCCAGCCGCAGCAGCGCGGTCTCGGCGTGTCCCCACCACACATTGGTGCCCGCCATGATGACAGGCCGGCGGGCGTTGGTGAGCAGTCGGACCGCCTCGTCGACGGCGTTGCCGTCCGGCTGAACAACCGCGGACGGAGCTGCCAGCGCACCGGGTCCGCCGCTGTCATGGGCCGCACCGAACACGTGATCCATCGGGAAGTCGACGAACGATACTCCCGTCGGCTGCCCGTCGAAACCTGCCGCGGCGCGCAGCGCATCGTCGATCAGCGGGCCGACCGCGTCCGGTGACTGCGCAGTCGCGGCGAACCGGGTCAACGGTGCGACGAACGGAACGTGGTCGATCTCCTGCAGCGAACCTTGACCCCAGCGCGCCGCGGGCGCCCGGCCGCCGAGTACCACCAGAGGCGATTGGTTCTGCTGAGCGGCAGCCATGGCGCTCATCCCGTTGGTGACGCCGGGCCCGGCGGTCAGCGCCGCGACGCCCGGCACGCGGGTCACCTTCGACCAGCCCTCGGCCGCGAACGCGGCGGTCTGCTCATGTCTGGTGTCGATCAGCCGGATATTTTCTGCCTGACAGCCGTCGTATATCGAAAACAAGTGGCCACCGGACAGGGTGAATATCGTGTCGATTCCGCTGGCGCGCAGTCGCCGGGCGATCACGTGCCCGGCGTTGACCGTCGAATCCGCCGAAGGTGGAGCGTCGTTGCTCATGTGGGCAGCATAATCACCGCGTGCCGCACTCCTCGCAAACGCAAGTACTCATTGCCGGCGCCGGCCCCATCGGCCTCACCGCAGCCATCGAGTTGACCCGTCGCGGCGTCGACTGCCGCATCGTCGATCCACTCCTGGACCCACCTCAGTACGCTAAAGCCGTTGGTGTGCAACCACGTACGCTCGAAGTATTCGAATCCATGGGCCTGCTGGGGCGCATCCTGGACGCGGCTATCGAGATGCGTGGGCAGATCGTCTACGTCAACGGTGAGCGGGTCGCCCAGTTCGATTGGGCCGTACCCGGCGACGTACCGTTCGGCTTCACCGCAGTCCCCCAGTACGCCACCGAGCGGATCCTGCGCGAGGAATTGGCGCTGCGCGGCGTAGAGGTCGAGCGCGGCCTGCGGCTCGGCGGGTTCGAACAGGACGCCGACGGCGTGCGCGCCACCCTGGCCGGTGACGGCGGTGAGCAGACCGTGGCGGCCGGTTACCTCATCGGGGCCGACGGTGCCCACAGCGCCGTGCGCAAGGGACTCGGCCTGACCTTCGAGGGCGCGGCGTTCGAGGAGCAGTACATGCTCGGCGACGTCGAGGTGGACTGGTCCATGCCGCGTGGATATGCCATCCGTGCGATGCATCAGACCGACGGCGCGACCGACGACCTGCTGGTCTGCATTCCGCTGCCCGGACAGGGTAGGTACCGGATGTCAATGCTCGTTCCCGACGAACTCTCCGCCGCCCCGTCGAAGGGGATCGCGCACGGGTTCGAGGGTGACCGCAGTCCCGAACTGCACCACATTCAGGCGGTGCTGGACCGACTGTCGCCCGAGCCGGCGACGGCGCGAAACCTGCGGTGGTCCTCGGTCTTTCGGATCAGCCACCGCATCGTCGACGCCTATGGCCGGGGCCGGGTGTTCGTCGCAGGCGATGCCGCACACATCCACCCGCCCACGGGCGCCCAAGGCATGAACACCGGAATCCAGGACGCGCACAACCTGGCCTGGAAACTCGCGCTCGCGGTGTCCGGACGCGCGGCGCCCGGCCTGCTCGACAGTTACGACGCCGAACGGCGACCCGTCGGCGAAGAGGTCGTCGGCCGGACGGTGCGCAGTGCCCGTGAGGGCATCGGCGCCGATTCCACCGATGCCGACTACGTCATCCGTCGCGAAGCCCAGTTGCTGATCAACTACGCCGACAGCCCCATCGTGGCGCTGCACGCGGGCGGGCGCGCACCGGATGCCACCGGCCTTACCCGCGACGCGGTCACCGGACCCCTTCGGCTGTTCACGCTGTTTGGACCCGGGCACACCCTGCTCCTGTATGCGGACGACACCGCAGGGCCTGCTGACGTCGAACATTTCGAACGGGCCGCCGATGCTGCGGCGGAAATCGCCGGCAGTCAGCTGAACGGGTATCTGATCGCCGCGCCGGGCGCCGACGTCGCGAACACGGTGCTGCCGTTGATACATGACACGGACTCGAAGTTCGCCACCGCGTACTTGACGGGTCAATCCAGGGGGCATTCCAGCTTCGTCGTCAGGCCCGACGGCTACGTCGGATTCGCCGGCGAACACGCTGACATCGACGGCTTGGCAGCGCACCTGCGGGCGACGTTCGGCTAGCCGCGTCGAACTCCCCGACGACTGAGTCCGCCGGCGACCGAGAGTGGCTGCTCGACCGACTCGCCACGGGAGTTGAGACCACCGGCAAGCCGGTAACGGGCCGGGGAGGTACCTTGCCACAGTGGAAGAGGGAATGTTTGCCCCGACGCTGGACTGGGGCCATGAGCTGCTGATATCGCTGAAGTGGATCGGCCAGGCATGGTTGATCGCCGCGGTCGCCACGCTGCTGATCTGTGTCCTCATCGCCAGGTACACGGTCTGGGGCAGGCAGTTCTGGCGCATCACCGGCGACTACTTCAAAGGCCCCGAGAGCGTCAAGGTGTGGCTGTGGCTCTCGGTGATCCTGCTGTCGGTGGTGGCCGGCGTCCGGCTTTCGGTGCTCTTCACGTTCCAGGGCAGCGACATGATGACCAGCTTCCAGGTCGTGGCGTCAGGCGTCGCCGCTGGCGATGACGCGATAAAGGACTCCGGACGCGACGGCTTCTACATGTCGATGTTTGTGTTCTCGGCGCTGGCCATCCTGCACGTCGCACGGATCATGTTCGATCTGTTCGTCACCCAGCGCTTCATGCTGGCGTGGCGCGCGTGGCTGACCGATCGGCTGACCGGCGACTGGCTCGACGGAAAGGCGTACTACCGCGGTCGCTTCATCGATGACACGATCGACAACCCCGACCAGCGAATTCAGTACGACATCGACATCTTCACCGCCGGCGTGGGCGGTCTTCCGAACACACCGGGAAACACTTCGACGTCGACGCTGCTGTTCGGCTCGGTCGACGCCATCGCCTCGATGATTTCGTTCACCGCGATTCTGTGGAACCTTTCCGGCACCCTCACGCTGCCGATCGTGAACTACGAACTCCCCAAGGCCATGTTCTGGATCTTGCTGACCTACGTGCTTTTCGCCTCGGTCATCGCGTTCTGGGTTGGCCGGCCGATCATCTGGTTGTCGTTTCGGAACGAGAAGTTCAACGCGGCCTTCCGGTATGCGCTGGTGCGGCTGCGCGACGCGTCTGAGGCCGTCGCGTTCTATCGCGGCGAAATCGCCGAGCGGACCGGGCTACGCAAACTCTTCGCGCCCATCGTCGCCAACTACAAGCGGTGGATCAACAGGATGATGGGCTTCTACGGCTGGAACCTCTCGATGAGCCAGATCATCGTCGTGCCGCCGTATCTGTTCCAGTTCCCGCGGTTCTTCAACGGCGAAATAACCCTCGGCGCGATGAGTCAGTCGGCCTCGGCGTTCGGCAACATCGAAAACGGGCTGTCCTTCTTCCGGAACGCCTACGACGCGTTCGCCGGCTATCGCGCCTCGATCATCCGCCTCGATGGGCTGCTGACCGCGAACGAAGAGGGCAGGGCGCTGCCCGAGATCACGACCACGCCGTGCAAGGACGGCACGGTGGAACTCCAACAGATCGAGGTTCGGACACCCGACGGGAAACAGCTCCTCAACCCACTCGACTTGCGCCTCGAAGTCGGCGACACGTTGGTGGTGAAAGGGGTATCGGGGTCCGGCAAGACCACGCTGCTGCGTAGCCTCGCCGAGTTGTGGCCGTTCACCACGGGCACATTGACCCGGCCGTGTGGACCGAATGAGACGATGTTTCTGTCCCAGATGCCCTATGTGCCCCTAGGCGATCTGCGCGCCGTCGTTACTTACCCCCTCGAGGAAGGCGACGTCAGCGACGACACGCTGAAGCGCACGCTAGAGAAGGTGGCGCTGCCGCACCTCGTCGCACGGCTCGACGAAGTCCAGGACTGGGCAAAGGTCCTCTCCCCCGGCGAACAGCAGCGAATCGCGTTCGCCCGGGTCTTGCTGACCCAGCCCCAGGCGGTGTTCTTCGACGAGTCCACTTCGGCCCTCGACGAAGGTCTGGAATTCCTCGTGTACAACCTCGTTCGGACCGAACTACCCGACACCATCCTGGTCAGCGTCAGCCATCGGAAGGCGGTCGAGCAGCACCACACCCACGAACTCGAACTCCTCGGCGACGGCGAATGGCGATTCGGCCGGGTGGGGGGCGACGAACCAGCCCAGGTCTAGGCCTGCGCGGCGTGCACACCCGCGCGTCTGCCGAAGAAGGATCCTTCGCCGAGTTGGGTGCCGCTGGCGTAGCCCTTACCGTCCTGCGCGATGTTCGATGCGCATGCGCCGGCGGCATACAAGCCGCCAATGGCGCTACCGTCGGAGCGCAGCACCTGACCGTCGATCGACACGTCGAGACCACCCATGGTGAAGCCCGAGTACATCGCGACGCCCAGTGAGAGGTCGAACGCCGCCCACGGGCCGTTGTCTTGTGCGGCAACGTATTCCGGTTGCTTGTGGAAGTCGGGATCCTCGCCGCGGGCGGCATTCTCGTTGTACCGGTCGAGGGTTGCGGCCAGCTTGCCCGCCGGAATGCCCAGGGCCGCTTCCATTTCCGCCACCGATTCAAAGCCGTCGATGAACTTGATGAGCGGCATCTCGGGCATCTGCATGTGCGCTTCGTCGACGATCAGGTAGGCCTGCTGATCGGGTTGTTCCAGCACGTGAGCCGACGTGCGTGAATGGTAGGAGTCCTCCGCGACGAACCGCTCTCCCTGGTTGTTGACGACGACACCCGTCAGCAGAATCTCCGGCGGGTAGGCGGCGGCGGTGATGAACAGCCCGTCGAGGTTCTGCGCCACACCACCGGCCGATACGCCGAGCCGAATGCCGAGTCCGTCGTCATGCGGATTGCCCAGGATGTAGGGCTCGACCTCACCGTGATGTTTGGTGCGCCGCTTCTGCGCCAGTGCCGGGGTGTACTCGGCGACCATTTCTGCGTTCATCGCGAATCCGCCCGCGGCGATGACGACCGCCTTGGCCTTGATCGCCCCGGTTTCGCCGAAGTGTTTCCAGCTGACTCCGACCACTTTCTTGTCCCGGCCATCGTCGTCGACCACCAAGTTGGTCACCCCGGTCTCATACCGGATCTGGACGCCCAGATCGGTGGCCCGCTTGACGAGCAGGTCGATCACCATGGCGGCGCCACCCAGTTCCCCCGGCACCGGAACCGAATGTCCGCGGGGTGCCGGTTTGGCCTGCTCGCAGAATGGCCACACCTTCTCGTTGCCGGTGTAGGACAGCCCCTCGGTGCCAGGCGGAACCACCACCTTGCCCTTCCAGTAGCTGCGTTCGAACTGAAAGCCAAGCGCCTCAAGCCAATCGAAGTGCTCGACGCTTTCGTCGCAGTAGCGGCGGATCTTGTCGAGGTCAGGGTCGGCCGAGACCGCGACCAGGTACTTGTACATCTCGTCGGCACTGTCGTCATGACCGGTGGCCTGTTGTACGGCGGTGCCGCCGCCGAGGTAGAAGTGGCCGCCCGCCATCGCACTGGTCCCGCCGGCCGCAGCCGCCTTCTCCAGGACGAGGACGCTCGCACCGGCCGCTGCGGCGCTGACCGCCGCACAGCCACCCGCAATGCCGCAGCCGATCACCAGGACATCGACCTCGTCAGACCATGACTGGACATCGGCCGCGTTGACGGTGTCCGGGATGTCAAGACCGCTCACTGTTGCTCCTGTTTCACGTAGTCGAAGAATTCCTTGATTTCGCCTGGGATGACGGCGATTTCGATGTAAGGGACGCCGGCGTCGACCGCCGACAGATAGGCGAACCGCATGCCCCCTGGCATGATCCCCTGCGCCACGACGGGCGTGCCGTTATTTTCTGCCTCACGCAGGCTGGAGTCGAACGCAGCGGAGTCGGGTGCCTCGATGCAGACATGGTGCAGTCCCGAACCGCCGGCGTCGAGGAACTCGGAGTACACGCTCTCGCCGCTCACCGGCGTGATCAACTCGAGCTGGGTGTCGCCTGCGTAGCTGAACGAGATGTCCGCGATGAAGTCGGCGGGCCGACCGCGGAAGGTGCAGGTGTCGGGCGCAAAGTGGACGTCGGTGACCCGGACCCACTTCTTGGCGCCCAACAGTGTGGTCAGCGCCTTCTCGGTGGCGTCGAGGTCCCGCGTCACCCACGCAATCTGGACAGGTGTCTGGGCATGCATCGCGTCGAGGATATCCCCGGCCGCCCCCGATGGCTAGAACGTGTTCTAGTTTGACTCCTCACCGAGGTACGCCGCCAGGCATCGCGCGGCCATCCCGCGGGCCGCCACAGGGTCCGTACCGAAGGCCACGTTCGCGGCGCACCACTGCTCGCCGGAGAGAGTGAGGAAGCGGCGACCGTCCTCGGTGACGATCCACTGCTCGCCGAACGATGGATCGATCGCCGCGCCGGTGGCCAAGTGAATCGCCAGGCCGAGCAGCATCGAATCCCAGCCCATGCCGACCGCGCCCGGTCCGAACTGTTCCCAATGGTCGTCGACATGGGCGATGTGCTCGATCACCAAGCGTGCCCGGTCTGGGCCATCACTGCCCACACTGACGTCTATCCAACTGATACCGCCGCCGAATTCCCATGTCGCGGTGAAGTTCTTCGGCGGATCGCACGTCAGGACGGTTCCGCCGGCCTGACCCTCCAACTGGTAGGTGCCGCCGACCGTCAGGTCACCGGAGATCGGCATCAACCACCGGGGAATGCGCTCGATGCTGGTGACGGCGTCCCATAGGTCATCCTGGTCGGTGTCGTAGGACTGGCTGATGGTGACGACGTGCGCGTCCTTGGCATCGATGATGCGGGTCCCCAGCTTGCGCTCGACTGCGTTGATTTGGTACTCGACATCTACCTCAGTCATATTGCCTCCCTTGGTTTCTGCGTTGTCGTTTACCGCGCGCGATCTCGGTCCCCAGCGCGTCGAGTCGCGGTGCCCAGAAGCGGCGGAAGCCGTCGAGCCACTCGTCGACGTCGCGCAACGCCGTGCCGCTGACCGCATACAGTCTGCGCTGGCCGTCTGGACGGACCGAGGTGAATCCGTTCTCCCGCAACACCTTGAGATGCTGCGACACCGCCGGTTGGCTTATCGCAAACTCCGCCTGGATCTGCGCCCCGATGGCTCCCGCCGATAACTCGCCGACGGCAAGCAATTCGAGAATGCGCCGACGCACCGGGTCGCCGAGTACATCGAACGCGTGCACAGCTCTAAAATAAAGTACACACTTATATAAGTCAACGTTGAACTATTTGGTCAGCATCTCGATCAGCAGCCTCACCTGGAGGTCGAAGGCGGCCGCGGGATCGGTGAGCGTGTCCGGCCCGTACTGACCGAACACCTCCAGGCCGATGGCTCCGACCAGTCCCGCCCACAGCAGAAAGCACTTGGCGACCGCGGAATCGTCGCCGCCGAATCCGAACTCAGTGCGCACGCCGTCGAAATCCGACGACAACGGTTTCCTCACCGCGACTTCGGTCTTCGAGATCTCGCCCGCCGCGATTCCGGCGTCGACAGCGTCGAACAACGCACCCACCACTCGGGTGCCCGGGCCGACGGTTCGCTCGGCCGGCGCGCGGTAGCCGGGCACCGGGCTGCCGTACAGCAGCGCCCATCCCGCGGGGTGTTCGACGGCCCAGCCTCGTGCCGCGTGCGCCATGGCGGACACCTGATCGCGCCATGACGCCGTTGTCGCGCGAGCATCGTCCACCGCGTCGGCCAACTCCGAATAGGCGTCGACGAGCAGAAGTGTCAGGAGCTCGTCGCGGCTGGCCACGTACCGGTACACCGCCGACGACACCATGCCGAGGTCACGTGCGATGGCGCGCAGCGACAGCCCGGCCGCACCTTCGGTGACCAGGTGGCGGCGGCCCAGTTCGACGATCTGGCGCTCGATCCGGTCGCGAGCATCCTGCCGCTTGCCCATGCCGCCCAGTGTCGCACAAATCAAGAGCACTGCTCTTGATTTCTAGCGCGCGTCGTGCCACTCTCGAAAGAGAGCACCGCTCTCGAAATGGAGGAGAATGAGATGACAGTCCGCTATGACCAGCCCACAGGGGCTGCCCGTGCCGTCAACGAGCTGTTCCGGCTGCTGGCCGAGGCCGGCATCAGCGTCGCCGGCACGGTCGCACTGCGCGTGCGTGGCCGGAAAACCGGAAAGCGACGCGGGGTGGTGGTCAACCTGTTGACCGTCGACGGCCGTGACTACCTGGTTTCACCCCGCGGCAACACGCAGTGGGTTCGCAACGCGCGGGCGGCAGGCGCCGTCGAGATGGGTCCGAGGTGGCACAGCACTGAGGTTCGCATCACCGAGGTTGCCGACGACGAGAAGCCCGAGCTGCTGAGGCGCTACCTCGACCGGTGGTTCTGGGAGGTGAAGGGCCACGTCGCCGGGCTGACTCCCGAGTCGTCGGACATCGACTTGCGCGCGACCGCGCCGTCGATCCCGGTGTTCGAACTTCAGCGCTAAGGCAGCGGAGCCGACGCCGCGGAGATGACGTCCTGATGCGCCTGCTGGCTGGCGACATGCCAGGACACCGCAGCGGGGAACTGCCCCCAGGTGCTGTTGAACATTCCGATGATCACCGCCCTGCCGTCGGGGCTGATGAAGTAGACCGGCCCGCCGGAATCCCCCTTCTGGCTCACCACTCCGTTGGCCATCGTGAACCAGCCGTTGTACACGGCTTGGATGTTGCCGCAGGTCTCGCCCGTGACCACACCGAAGTGACATACCGGCAGACCAGGCGAGGGCCCTACCGAAGGATCGGACACCAGCGTCATGCCACGAGGCAGGACGTTGTTGATCACGACGTCGGGGGCGAGATTGATGACTTCCCAGTCGGTGATCTGGTGGTTGGTGTCGATGGTGGCGCCGTCGGGAGTGTTGTCGCGGAAAGACGCTTGCTGCCCGATGTATCGGCGGGCCCCGTCCTGCACCGTGCCGTCGCCGCGGCAATGCCCTGCGGTGTAGGCCACGCGTGCGCCGGGGTCGACGAATCCCAGTGTGCAGGCGTTCGTTCCCTGGATGATCTGCATGCCCGGGGACACCACGACACCGGGATCGGCCTGCACCGGATTACCGGGAAGAGTCAACGCGACGAGCGGAGCCGCGACCGTGGCGAATACGCGTAACCATTTCCGGCGCATCGTCGGCCCCCTTTGATCTCAAGTGTGTAAAGGCTACCGGCGCATCGCCGACCCCACAGGGCGAGTGGGAGAACTGATAACCCGCCCGACCAGGACCAACTACACGACAGTCGTACTACTTCTGCCCATCGGCGGGGATCACGGGGACGTTACAGAGCGGCAACGGGGAGGCCACGGCGGCCGCCGAAACGGAAGCAAAGTCAGGAATCGAAACCGAGACCCAACGCGTCGAGTGTGCGCAGGAAGATGTTGCGCCGACCGCCCGAGTGGTCGGCGCGATCAAGCGACCACCGCGTCGCCTGGATGCCCACGCTGGCGATCGGTTCCGGCGGGAACGGCATCGGGCGTTCACGCACCATCTGCAGCTCGGTGCGTGGTGTGGGAGTGCCCTCCAGCAGATCCAGACACACGTCGGCGGCGAACCTCGCCGCGCCCACCCCGAGGCCGGTGAATCCGTTCACATACGCCACCCGGTCGTCACGGGCCAGACCCCAGTGCGCACAGAACCGCGTGTTGGTGTCGATGGCCCCCGCCCAGCGGTGCGAGAACCTGACGTCGTCGAGTTGGGGGAAGGTGATGAAGAAGTGCGCGGCGAGGCTCCGGTAGGTCGCCGGCCGGTCCTCGTAGGCGGGGTCCACCTTGCCTCCGAAGTGGTAAACGGCGTCATAGCCGCCCCACACGATGCGGTTGTCCTTGGTCAGGCGGTAGTAGTGAAACTGGTTGGCGCAGTCGCCGATTCCCTGCCTGTTTCGCCATCCGATGCGGTCCAGCTGCCCGTCGCTCAGCGGCTCGGTGGCCAACACGTAGTCGTACACCGGCACGGTGTGCAGCCGGTTGCGGCGCAGCAGGCTCTTGTAGACGTTCGTCGCCAGCACCACCTGGCGCGCCGTGATCGTCGCCGTCGCGGTGTCCACCCGCAACGCGGACCCGTCGGTGTCCAGTCCGGTGGCGTTGGCGCGTTCGAAGATCTGCACGCCCGCATCCGTGCACGCGCGGGCCAGTTCGATGGCCAGCTTGGCAGGATGGACGATGGCGCAACTGTCTGGGCTGAACAGGCCGGCCAGATAGGTCGGTGAGTTCGCCTCCGCGCGCACCTGCTGCGTATCGAGGAAGCGGCCTTCTCCGGAGTCCGCGGCTTGACGCAGCCAGTCGACCTGATGCGGTTCGGTGGCGACCGAGAGCATTCCGGTGCGCTGCCATTCCGCGTCCAGCCCGAGGCGCTCGATGTCTGACTGCATACCGTCGAGATTCTGTCGGCCCATCGCATCAAGCGTGTCGAACTCGTTGGGCCAGCGCGTCTTTCCGTTCTCGGCTCCATGCGTCAGGCTGGCGTCGACGAAACCGCCGTTGCGTCCCGACGCCGCCCACCCGATCCGGTTCGCCTCGATCAGCACGATTCGCCGATTCCGATAGCGCTCGGCGGCGTGCAGCGCCGTCCACAGCCCGGTGTAACCGCCACCGACCACCAGCAGGTCGCAGGTGACCGGAGCGGTCAGCTGCGGGTAGTCCGGGCGCCGGACATCCAGCCACATCGACCCGAAGTTGCTTGCCACAAGCGAACGTTCGACCAACTGAGGGTCAACGGGGGCATCGAAAACCGTCTCCACATCGCGGACACTACGGGGCTGATGGCGGCGGCGTCGAAAAATCCTAGACGCGAACCTTGGCGGGCTTCGCCGCACTACGGGCGGCGGGTGCCCAGCCCGGTGGGCCGAAGGCGTAGCCCAGCTTGTCCCGCCATCGTGACGCCCGCCGGACATCACGGAAGATCGACACGTACTCGTGGGTCTGCAGCGTCCAGATGTTGTATGTATCGACCTGCTTGGTCAGCCCATAGTTCGGCCGGACATCCTCGGCCTTGAAGCTGCCGAACAGCCGGTCCCAGACAATGAAGATGCCGCCATAATTCTTGTCCAGGTACTGGGCGTCCATGCCGTGATGAACGCGGTGATGGGACGGCGTGTTGAAGACGAATTCGATTGGCCGCCAGAGCTTTCCGATGCGTTCGGTGTGGATCCAGAACTGATAGACGAGATTGATCGAGAAGCTGGCGAAAACCATCCACGGCGGCACGCCGAGCAAGGGCAGCAGCGCCCGCAGGAACACGTCGCCGCTGATGTTCCACTTCTGGCGCAGCGCAGTCGCGAAGTTGAAGTACTGGCTGGAGTGATGCGCCTGGTGGGTCGCCCAGATCAGGCGGACCCGGTGGGCAATGCGGTGATAGAAGTAGTACAGGACGTCGACGCCGACGATGGCGATCACCCACGTGTACCAGGCGGTCGCGGGCAGCTGCCACGGCGCGACGTAGACGTAGAGCGCGGCGTAGGCCAGCAGGGCGACGGCGTTGAGGACACCGCTTGTCAGAATCGATACGAGCCCCATCTTGATGCTCGCCCACGCGTCGGGCTTCAGATAGGAGCCCGCCGGGGGCCGCTCCGCCTCGTCATGGACCAGCTTTCCCGCGCTGACCCATTCGATGATCAGCAGGATCAGGAAGAACGGAATGGCGAAGGTCACCGGGTCGTGCATCAACGGCGGTAGCACGTCCGAGAAAACACGTGTCCAGTCCACGGTGACACCTCCCGGCGGCAAGTCTAACTTTCGGCCTTGGTCTCCCCTGAATTCGGCACATTGACGACACCAACCACACCAGGACAGTGACGCCGGATCAGAAGCGGCTTAGCGCATCAACGAAAGCTGAGCACCTCGTCGCCCCAGGCCATCCGCACATCGCGGTCCAGATCGTCGACCATCCGGTCTTCGGCGTCGATCAGCAGCGACGCGCGGCCCTCCGTGCGGTACGGCCGCCACTCCGGATCCCCCGCCGTCGCTGATGGCTTGCCATCGACCGCGAAGCTCACCCAGCGCCTGCGCATGCGCGCCGACACCGTCTTGCCCGCCCTCAGCCCGCCCAGTTTGAAGGTCGGATCCTTTGGACCGGCGACGAGGTTGCCCCACACGTACGGCAACTCGGTGGCGTGGGCGGCGCCCAGGCGCAGCAGGCGCAGCATCGGGGTCGCGAAGTCGAAGCGGTAAAGGTAGACCGGCGCCACTTCGCGATGGCCTTCGGCGAACCAGATCGAGGGCATCCGGAAGCCGATGTCGCGGGCCACCCCCATACCGATTGTCTTGGGCCGACCGCGGTAAGCGGTACGAATCTGAACTTCACTGGGAAGCTGCAGGGCCGGCTGCTCGGCGGCGATTTCGCTGAACATCGCCCGCAGTGCCTGCGGGGTGATCGGCATCAGCGGCGACTTCATCCAGCGGAACAGCGCAGCCTCGTGCTTGTTGGTGCCGATGATCAGCGGGACCGGATGTGTGCCCCCCTCCCGGGCCAGCTTGACCGGATGCGCGGGGACGATGTCGCCGTCGATGATCGGTGCGAACGCCAGTGTCCCCGGCGAGCTGACCGGCACGTCGTCGAAGACCTTCTTGGAGGCGGCGAGCACCGCGTCGATGGGAACGGCGGGCAGTCGCTGGGCGTCGTCGCGTCCGACGTCCAACGCGTCGAGGAACATGGCGGCGACGCGCTGCGCGCGCTCCCGGTCGTAGATCGACGTGGCGGGCGAACTCTGGGCGATCGCGGCGGAGAACAGTCCTGCGGCGGCCGGGCTGGCCAACAACGTCGTCACTATTCCTGCGCCCGCCGACTCGCCGAACAACGTCACGCGTTGCGGGTCTCCCCCGAACCCGGCGATGTTGTCGCGCACCCACTGCAGCGCGAACAGCACGTCGCGCAGTCCCAGATTGGTCTCGAATGCGTCACCGAGCGCCGACAGGTCCAGCCATCCCAGTGCGCCCAAGCGGTAGTTGACCGTGACGATGACCGCGTCTCCGCTGTGGGCCAGTGCACCGCCGTGATACAGCGTCTGCGCCGCCGAGCCGAGCACATAGGCGCCGCCGTGCAGCCACACCATGACCGGCTTGCCGTCCCCCGCCTCGGTGTCCGACGACGCCCACACGTTCAGCGTCAGGCAGTCGTCACCCTGAGGCGCGCCGAGCTGAAGGGGAATCCTTGGGTCGGTGGGCTGTCGGCAGGCGGGGCCGACACGCGTCGCGTCGGCCGGTTCCGTCCACCGTTGGGGCGCCACCGGTGCCCGCCACCGCAGATCCCCTGCCGGCGCCGCGGCATAGCGAATCCCCTTCCACACCTTGATCGTTCCGTCGTCGACACCACGAACGGGACCGTAGGCGGTATCGACAACCGCCTGGCCTGGGTGCTCGCCTGCGGCACGTCGCGTGTTGGCCTCCGCCGTCACCGATCGACCTCCTCAACCCGATGGACACAACCACTCCACAGTACGCGCGCGTACCGCACACTCCACGTCGCGATGGTATACATGATGCTGTGAGTGTCACATTCCTACCGCGACCGGAAAGACTGCGCCGACGCATCGTCGAGGACTTCGAGAAGGGCGCTGGTCGTCACGACGATCCGGCGGTCTACGGCGGGCCACCTGGCGATCCCGGCCTGATCGGGCCGGACAGCATCTCCTGGGAGATCAACGCCGACCTGGCCTCGGTCTCCCAGGCCGGATTGCCCGCGATCGTGCTGGAGATCCTGCATCCTTCGGTCGTCGCAGGCGTCCAGGATCTGTCCAACTACCGCGAAGACCCGTTCCAGCGCGCCCGCGCCACCCTGGGCTATGTGCTGACCACGACGTTCGGCAACACCGAGGCGGCGACCCGCGTCATCGAACGCGTCAAACACGTGCATTCGTTCGTCAACGGCATCCGCCCCGACGGTGTGCCGTACCGCGCACTTGATCCTGAGCTGATCGCCTGGGTGCACACCTGCATCCCGTGGATGATCTTGCGCACGTTCGAGCACATCAAGCGCCCGTTGTCGCGCGAGGAGCAAGACCGCTATCTGGCCGAGCAAGCCGTGATCGGCAGGCTGGGCGGCGCGGACTGGGTGCCGACCACGGCCGCCGAACTCGACGACTATGTCGAGGCCATGCGGCCGAAGCTCAGCGTCAACGCGCAGACCCGGGAGTTCATCGACTTCTTGATGACGTCGCCGTTCTTTCCCGACCTGCCTGGACCGGTGGATCGGCAGCTACACCGATTCACCATCTACGCCGGCATGAGCCGCGCACCGGAGTGGGCGCGCGAGCTCATCGGGTACGACCGTCCGTCCGCGCTGACCCGCAGGCTCATCGAGCCCGCACTGCATCTCGACGCGCGGCAATTGCGCTGGGCGGTCGGGACGCCGCGGTACGCCCAGCTCGCACGTGAGCGTGCCGAGGGCGTGCGGGCGGAGGTGTCCGTGCAGTGATCGACGCCCAGCTCATGGAGGTCGTCGGAGGCGCTGTGTCCATCGGAAAGGCCGGCGCCAGCGTGGACGAAGCCGCCGACAAGACCAGCCAGCGCATTCTCGATGCCGCCCTACAGATGGCGGCATCTGTTGGGCTGCAACGGATCACAGTCGAGGACGTGGTCCGCCGTGCTGGCGTTTCGCGGATGACCGCCTACCGCCGCTATCCCCGGCGCGACGATCTGGTCGAGGCACTGGTCCGCCGGGAAACGCAGCGGTTCCTCGGTGCGGTCGCCGATGCCATCGACGCCACCGACGATCCGCATGAGGGGGTGGCCGAGGCGTTCATCGCCGCGGTCACGTTCGCCCGCGAGAATCCGATGCTGCGCCGCGCGGGGCATGTCGAGCCGGCCCCGATAAATTCGGCCGAGCTGTTGAAGATGGGGGCGGCGTTCATCGCCAACTACATTCACGGCGAGACGCCGGGGCAACCGCCGCAGCAGGTTCGCTGGGTTGCTGACGTGTTCGCCCGGCTGTTCTTCACCTATATCTCGATACCGCCCGCCGACCCGGACTTCGGCGACGACGCCGAACTACGGAGGTTCGCGCACGAGGTGCTCACGCCCATGGTGGAGCGCGCCATCTGAAAGCGATGGCATAGCTTGATGCCGTGCGGAAGTGGGCGCTACTGGCGGGAGCCATCTCCACCGAGGTCGCCGCGACGCTGTGTCTGCGCGCATCCGTCGACCATTCGGTGTGGCTCGTGGTGGTCGCCATCGGCTATGTCGCCTCCTTCTTCCTGCTGACGATGGTGCTGCGTGCCGGCGTACCGGTCGGGGTCGCCTACGGGATCTGGGGCGCGCTGGGCACGGCGGTGACCGCGGTGCTCGCCGCCGTGCTCTTCGGTGACCCGTTCACCTGGCCGATCGTCGCGGGCATCGGGCTCATCATCGCCGGGGTGCTGCTTGTCGAGTTCGGCTCCCATCGCGGGAAGCCGTCCGAGTCGTGATGTGGCTGGCGCTTGCGGGCGCAATTCTCGTCGAGGTGTTCGCAACACTGTCGCTGCGCGCTTCCGACGGGTTCCGCAAGAAGGCATGGATCGCGCCCATCGTCATCGGTTATCTGCTGTCGTTCTTTCTGCTGTGGGTGTCGTTGGGGCTGGGCATGCCGGTCGGCATCGCGTATGGCGTGTGGTCGGCGTGTGGTGTCGCACTGGTGGCTGTCTTGGCGCGCTTCCTGTTCAACGAACCCCTGACCTGGATGATGGGGGCCGGCATCGCGCTCATCGTCGGCGGCGTGCTCATGATCGAGATGGTCTCCGCTGGCTGAGCCGTCAATTCACTCGGGGTCGCGCACTGAGCGCTCCGGCCAGCGCGATCACCACCAGCCCCGCGATGGCGACCGCCAGCAGCCCAACCCGCAGGCTCGTCGCGTCGGCCACCACACCGACGATCAACGGCGCGCCGAAGAACCCGATCCGCATCAGCCAGGTCAGCACCGTCAGTCCGCTGCCCGGGCGCAGGCCCGGCAGTTGGTCGGCGCGATGCATCGCCGCCGGGATCAGTGTTGCGACTCCGAACCCCGCCGCCGCGAACCCCGCAATCGTGCCGGGAATCGACGGAAAGGCCAGCGCCGCACCCATACCCGCCGCCGTGATGACGCCACCGGCGCGTACCACCGTGCGTTCGCCGAACCTGTCGACAAGGCGGTCACCGATCAGCCGGCCGATGAACATGAACCCCACCAGCGCGACATAGCCGAACACGGCGACCGCGCCGGGGGCGCCTAGGCTGTCACGCAGATACAGTGTCGCCCAGGAGCTTCCCGCATCCTCGACGGTGGCGCCCGCCACCGCGATGACGACGAGCGCCAGCAGCGTCGCGTACACCGCGAATCCCGCGTCTCCCCCGCTTCCGGTGCGGGCCGACGGATGGTTATCGTGATCGGGCCCCTTCAGCAGGTAGGGGTAGGCGACCAGCACGAGGCCGGAGAAGGCGACCGCCGCGATCGTCAAATGTGTTGCCCGAGAGATGTCCAGCGCGATCGCTGCGGCGCCCATCAGTCCGCCGAGGATGGCGCCTGCCGCCCAGACGGCGTGCAGCGAGTTGATGATCGACCGGCCGTAATCGCGCTGCAGCCGCAGTCCGTGCGCGTTCTGCGCGACGTCGGTGATCGCATCGCACGCCCCCGCGACGAAGAGCGCCGCGGCCAGAATCAGCGGGGTCCCTGCGAGGCCCGCGACAAGAACGAACGCCGCGAGGCCCAGGGTGCAGACGACCGCGACGCGCGAGGACCGATATCGCCGTATCAGGGCCGCGGCGGCGAGGCCCGCCACCAACGCACCCGCGGAGAACGCCGCGATCGCCGCCCCGTACACCGCGTTGGACAGGTGCAGGTCGGTCTTGATTTCGGGGTAGCGAGGCAGCAGGTTGGCGAAGATGGCCCCGTTGCTCAAGAACAGCGCCGCGACGGCGACGCGCGCGCGCCGTTGCTGCGCCCCGGCCACATCGACCCGTTCCGACGCCATCCACCGGACACTACCGATTTCGCTCTCTAGGCTGATGGGTCGTGAGCGCTGACGGTCATGACCAGGATCTGGATTATCGGTTCACGCTCGCGAACGAGCGGACGTTCCTCGCCTGGATTCGCACAGCGTTGGCCCTCATCGCCGGCGGCGTCGCGGTCGTTCAACTCGTGCCCGCCCTGTCCATCCCCGGAATTCGCCACGGG
Source organism: Mycolicibacterium tusciae JS617 (assembly GCF_000243415.2). Next base: position 854,213 of record NZ_KI912270.1, on the reverse strand, counting down.
CTGGGGATGGTGCTGACGGCGGCAGGCGGCGTTCTGGCCGCATTGGCTGTCCAGCGCTGGCGCGGTGTGCAGGCCGCGATGCAGGACGGCGTCGAACTGCCTCGATCGCGGATGCCGGTACTGCTCGGCGGTGCCATCGTCGCACTGACCATCGCGTTGATCGTCGTGATCACAGTGCAGCCGTAGACCAGGACACTTCGATGACATCTCGACCCGAAAAACCGGGCCTTCAGGCGGAACGGACCCAATTATCCTGGGAGCGAAGCGCACTGGCCTTTCTCGTCGCTGGAGCACTCCCGCTGTTCGGTCACGGGCCGTTCGATGTCGGGCGGACGGTGCTGCCGGTTGTCGGTGCCATGTTGGCGATACTGGCCGTCTGGCTAGGGCGCCGACGGGCGCGCCGTGCCATGGTCGAACCGAAAGGCGAAGTCGTCCTACTTGGCTGGGCGACCGCGGGTTTCGCCGCGTTGATCGTTGTGTTCAGCTTTTTCTAGCAGCCGCTCGCTGGTCTCCCACAGATCGAGCGCCTTCTCGGGGTCATACGAGTCGACCGAGGATCGGATCCGCCGATTCCCCTCGAAGTACGCGCCGGTGACGTCGTACAACCCGGGATCGCTCACCAGCGCTGCGAGGCGCGCACCGGAGGTCCTGGTGCTGTTGACGTTAGGAAGGACGCGCAGCAGCGGGAACACGTAGTGCCACGCCCATCGCCCGATCGCCGAATAGTCGCGGGCGAGACCCGAACCCGGCATGAGACCGGGATCGAAGGCGTTGACGGTGACACCGCCCGTCCCCTCTCCCAGCCGGCGGTCGAGTTCGTAGGTGAAGAGCATGTTGCACAGCTTGGACGTGGTGTAGCGGCGGCGGCCGTCGGCCGAGTCGGACTCATCTGGAAACGCGAGTTGCTCGGCGGTTGTGTAGTTCGGTGTCGGCATTCCCGTGAACTTGGCCGGGTCGTGGGTGCCGCTGCTGACGACGACGACGCGACCCGGGCGCACCAAGTCGTCGCGCAGGCCCTTCACCAACGCGAAGTGCCCGAGGTGGTTCACGCCGAACGTCATCTCGACTCCGTCGACGGTGCGCTCGGTGCCGGACACCACCTGAACACCGGCATTGCAGACGATCGCGTGCAGCGGCGGTAGTGCGCGGCGGCGGAATTCCTCGGCGAAGGTGTGCACCGAACGCAGTGACGCGAGATCCATTTCGAGGACCGTGCATCGGCCGGGGTCACCGATCAGTTCGACCGCCTGCGCGCCGCGAGTCACATCGCGGACCGCAAAAACGACATGCCACGACGGGTCGCTCGTCAACAGCGCGCGGGCGCATTCCAGTCCGAGCCCAGCGCCGGCGCCGGTGATGATCGCGGTTCTTGTGGTCATTTCTCCTCCAAGAGAACCGGGATCAGGGCCTTCAGGGTCTGATAGAGCCGTCGGTACATCCGGTCGATGTCCGTGGTCTCGGGCTCCAGATGGACGGCCAGAAAGATTCCGTCGGACATCGCGACGGCGACCGCGGCGAGTTCGGCGACGACGCGTTGCGACTTCTGCGGTGCTACGTCGGCGGGAATTGTTTGTGCGATCGCGTCGCGAAATCGTGAGATCGCGGTGTCGCGGACGCGGCGCACCACTTCAGCGACCGCGGCATCGTCACTGCGCTCGAGCGACAACAGCAGGAACAGCCGCAGAAAGTCTGGATGTTGGGACTGCTGGCCTACCACTGCGTCCAGCTGCCGTTCGACGTCGACGTCGGCGGGTATCGCGGCGAAGTAGCGCTGAGCGCCGCGTTCCATGACGGCGGCGAGCACGCCTTCCTTCGAGCCGAAATGCCAGTAGATCGAGCTCGGCGGCAGGCCGCAGGCCTTTCGGATGTCGCTGATCGACGTCGCCGCGTATCCGCGGATCGCCATCAGCCGTTCAGTGGCGTCGAGGATCAACTCGCGGGACTGCTCGCCCTGCTGTTGCCGTTTCGTCGGCGCTTGCTCTGTATCGATCATTACAGACAGACTGTACACCCGTCGCCGCGTAAAGCCGCTGCGAGATTTCGCGAACTTATTCGCGGTGAGGCACACCAGGCGGTGGCACGCTGAGTCGATGACGATCCACGGCGATGAGCGCTCGCGCGAAGAGCAGAGGAAAGCTGAGGCCACGGCCGACGAGTTGATCAGCCTCTTCCCGCCGGGCACCCGAACCGATACAGACGGCACGCTTACGATCGGCGGTTGCCGTCTCGACGACGTGGCCGCGCAGTTCGGCACCCCGGCGATCGTGGTCTCCGAAGACGCGTTGCGGCAGCGGGCGCGCGACTATCTGGGGTCCTTCCGCAGTCGATGGCCGCGCTGCGATGTGGCGTTCGCATCGAAGTCCTTCCCGTGCACCGCCGTTCAGCGTGTGATGGTCGGAGAAGGGCTGCATCTCGATGTCGCGGGAGGTGGTGAGATCCGGACCGCTCTCAAGGCGGGCGCCGACCCGGCCCGGATGCTGCTGCACGGCAACGCCAAGTCCGACGACGAACTCGGACTGGCGGTAAAGCACGGAGTCGGCCTCATCGTTGTCGACAACTTCGACGACATCGACCGGCTCGAGCGCATCGTTCCCGCCGGACATCAGCAGCCGTGCCTGGTGCGCGTCATCCCGGGCGTGGAGGCCGCCACTCACGCATCGCAGGCGACAGGACACGCGGGATCCAAGTTCGGCTTGATGCCCGACGACGCCCGCGACGCGATCGCGCGGATCGAGCGCAGCGCCAAGATGCGGCTCGACGGCGTGCACACCCACGTCGGTTCGCAGCTGCTCAACGTCGAACAACTTGCGCAAGCTGTCGAACCCATCGCCAAGCTCGGCACCTTCGAGGTCTACGACCTCGGCGGCGGCCTCGGGGTTCGCTACACCTACGAGGAGCACCCGCCCTCACTCGACGAGTACGCCGACGCGATGGTCGAGCAGGCGAAGGCACTGCTGCCCGAAGGCAGCCGCATCATCGTCGAACCCGGGCGCAGCATGGTCGCCAACAGCGCATGCACGCTCTATCGCGTCACCACCGTCAAGCGCGGTGTCCTGACCCACGTCGCGGTCGACGGCGGCATGGGTGACAATCTCGAGGTGTCACTCACCGGCCAGCGGTTCGAGGCGACGATCGTCAACCGGGTGGGCGGCGGCGAGACCGTCAACGTGGTCGGGCGACACTGTGAATCGGGCGACCAACTGGTCGACGGTGTCGCACTGCACGATCCATCCGTCGGTGATCTGCTGGCGGTGCCGGTCACCGGCGCCTACTGCTACACGATGTCCAACCAGTACAACGGCGCGCGCCGCGTTCCGGTGGTGTTCATCCGCGACGGCGCGGCTCGACTGGTCGTCCGCCGCGACACCTGGGACGACCTCCTGATGCGTGATATCGACTGACGCCGGGCACTATGGTCCCATGACCGATCTCCCTGACTCACTCGTCGAGTTGGCGCGACGGTACGGCGTCGCAACGAAATACGACGACTGGACCGGCAGGCAAGTCACGGTTCCCGAATCCACCCTCATCGGTGTTCTCGACGCCCTCGGAGTGCCGGCAGCCACCGAGTACCAGCGCACGGCCGCACTGGCCGACCACGATCGCAACCACTGGTCTCGCTCCCTGCCGCCGGTGATCGTGGGCCGCTCGGGAGCTACATCGGCGTTCTGGGTGCACGTCACCCACGGCGATCCGGTGCGGTTGTGGATCCAGCTGGAGGACGGGTCCGTTCGGATGGGCCTGCGCCAGCTGGAAAACAACAGGGCCCCTTATGATCTCGACGGCCGCATGGTCGGCGAGGCCTCCTTCGAGTTGCCCGCCGACCTGCCGCTGGGATACCACGAACTGCACCTTCAACAGGGGACGTCCGACATCAGTTGCCCGATCGTCGTCTCCCCCGCATCGCTGGAGCCGCCGACGGGACGGACATGGGGCCTGGCCACCCAGTTGTACAGTGTCAGATCGCATAACTCCTGGGGTATAGGCGATTTGACGGATCTGACCGACCTTGCCGTGTGGTCGGCGGCCCGGTACGGGGCGGGTTTCATCCTCGTCAATCCGTTACACGCCGCCGCGCCCACCGCGCCCATGGAGCCGTCACCGTACCTGCCGACCTCGCGCAGATTCGTCAACCCGATATATCTGCGGGTGGAGGCGATCCCGGAATTCGCCTACGCCACACATCGCGGGCGCATCCGCAAGGCCAAGGAACATGCGCAGGCACGCGCGCAGAAGTCACCACTCGTCGACCGTGACAGCGTCTGGAAGGTCAAGCGCAGCGCTCTGGAAACGGTGTATCGCGTCAAGCGATCCGCGGGCCGGAACCTGGCGTATGAGGCCTACCGCGAGCGGCAGGGCCGCAGCCTCGACGATTTCGCGACCTGGTGTGTGCTGGCCGAGAAACATGGTGCCGATTGGCATGAATGGCCCGACGAGCTGCGTCATCCCCAGAGTCCCAGCGTCGCAGAGTTCGCCGGCAAGCACGCCGAGGACGTCGACTTTCACCGGTGGCTGCAGTGGCAGCTCGACGATCAGCTCACCGCGGCCCAGGCGACATCGGTGGCCGCGGGCATGGGGCTGGGGATCATGCACGACCTCGCCGTCGGAGTCGACCCCAACGGTGCCGACGCATGGGCCCTGCAGGACGTGCTGGCACTCGGCGTCACCGCCGGCGCACCGCCGGACGAGTTCAACCAGCTCGGCCAGGACTGGTCACAACCGCCATGGCGCCCCGACGAACTCGCGAACCAGGCGTACCAGCCGTTCCGGGCCCTCGTCAGCACACTGCTCCGGCATGCGGGTGGCATCCGCATCGACCACATCATCGGGCTGTTCCGGCTGTGGTGGATTCCAAAGGGCTCTCCGCCCACCGAAGGCACCTACGTCCGCTACGACCACGAAGCGATGATCGGGATCGTCGCGCTGGAAGCGCAGCGCGCCGGCGCCGTCATCGTCGGCGAGGATCTGGGCACCGTGGAACCCTGGGTGCGCGACTATCTGCGCGAGCGCGGTCTGTTCGGCACCTCGATCCTGTGGTTCGAGTTCGATCGCGATGGTGACGGCGGTCCACTGCCCGCCGAGCGCTGGCGCGAGTACTGCCTGTCCTCGGTAACGACGCACGATCTGCCACCGACCCCCGGCTATCTGGCGGGCGAACATGTCCGGCTGCGCGACGAACTCGGGCTGCTGACCCGGTCCGCCGAGGAGGAACTGGCCGCCGACCGCCGCCAGCAGAGCGCCTGGCTCGACGAACTGCGCCGCGTCGGGCTGTTGAGCGGCGATCTCGACGGGGCCGGGGTCGATCAGGTGGTGAGTGCCCTGTATCGGTATCTGGGCCGGACCCGGTCTCGGCTGTTGGCGCTGTCCCTGGCCGACGCCGTCGGCGACGTACGGACTCAAAACCAGCCGGGCACCACCGATGAATACCCCAACTGGAGGGTGCCGCTGGCGGGCCCAGACGGGAAGAAAGTGCTGTTAGAAGACATTTTCACGGATCCGCGCGCTGCCGCGCTTGCCGAGGTGATGCGGACCGCGGCGAATACCCAGATGTAACGCTGGGGGGACTTCCTCCGGTTTCACAATTGTCACGTCTGCGATATGTTCGCACCGCACCGACATAGGGAGATTCTTCACGTGAAAAAGCTCGTTGTTGTGAGTGGTGGGCTCGTGGCAGTTGGCTCCGCCGCGCTGGTCGGCGCGGGTATCGCTATGTCCCAGCCGAGCGGTTCCTTGAATGTCGTCGGCGAGCCGTACAACAAGGCGCTGGCAATCCTGAAGGGCGCGGGCTACAAGGGCACCTTCGGTGGATCGTTCGGCAGCGTGCTGTCGCAGTCCAGTTGCCTTGTCGACACGCAGAAGATGACTTCGGAGGGCAAGATCCTGCTGATGCTGGACTGCACTCAGCACGCCGCCGACATGCTCGCAGCGATGGGCCCGGCGGCAGGCCCGCGGGTCGGCAGCAATGGCGTCACGACCGTGACCCCGACCCCGATGGTGCCGATTGCCGGCGCTCCCGGCGCCGGTGCTCCCGGCGCCATGGTCCCGGGCGTTCCGCGGGCTCCGGGCGCTCCGGTCCCGCCTCCTATCGGTTAGTCCGGCATCGGTCAGTCCGGATTAGCCTTCGACCATTCGGCGCAGGTTTTTGAGCGTCTCCCCCATGTTCCGGCCCACCTGACCGGCGGCGACGCGGTCCGCGATCAGGCCGAGCAGGTTGCCGGCGGATTCATAAGCCAACCGAAACGTGACCTTGGTGCGGCCGTCTGCGGTTTCGCGCAGCCGGAATCGTCCACGCTGTGACACGCCCGTGAGGCCGACCCAGGACAATTCGCGCGGCGGATCGAATTCGACGACCTCGATGACGCCTCCGATCGGCACCGACCCGACCTTCCAGTGCACGGTGTAGCGGGCGCCGATGCCGGCCGGGGTGTCTTCGGCTGCCTCCCAGCGCTCGAGGCTCGCCATGAACTCCGGGTAGCAGTCGGGACTGCTGACGATTTTCCACACCGTGTCGCGGTCGGCGTCGACGACACACTGCCGTTGAACCCTCATCAGCACCGCCTCTTCTTCGCGCAAGCGTCCCCTGCCCTTCGGGCGTGGGCCCTCATCAGCACCGTCTCTTCTTCGCGCAAGCGCTCACTGGTGCACCATCCTTATGTCGGTGACCTCAGATGGGTCACCGATGCACCCGAGGTGCCGTCGAGTTACCGCCACAAGCGCTTGACGCATCGATGTCCATGATGAGTTTCGCGGGACTCGGCGGTTACCCGGGGTGTGCCGACCGTCGACAGGGCTGAGCGCCATCGAGCGCCGAACAGTGAGCGAACCGGCAGCCGCACCCCGGCACCGAAGTTTGGGTGCCTCCCCACTGGGACTAGCAGCGAGGAGGCTGTGATGAAGTATGCCCCAACGGTCTTGGCGGCGGAACCCGCCAACGGATTGACCAGTGGAATCGATTGGGCCCGTGACGATCACGCGGTATCGATCGTCGACGACCGCGGCGTCGAGATCCACCGAATCCTCATCGAACACAACGCCGCGGGACTGCGCACGCTGGTAAGCACATTGGCCCGACGCGGGGTCACCGAAGTGGCCATCGAACGTTCCGACGGCCCCATCGTCGATGCGCTGCTGGCCGCCGGCATCACAGTGGTGGTGATCAGCCCCAACCAACTCAAGAACCTGCGGGGACGCTACGGGTCGGCCGGCAACAAAGACGACCGGTTCGACGCCTTCGTGCTCGCCGACACCCTGCGCACCGACCGCACCCGGCTGCGCCCCCTGGTCCCCGACACCGCCGAAACCATCGCGTTGCGCACTGCGTGCCGAGCGCGAAAGGATCTCATCGGCCATCGGGTCGCACTGGCCAACCAGCTGCGCGAACACCTCAACCGCGTCTTCCCCGGCGCCGTGGGGCCTGTTCGCCGACCTCGACTCGCCGATCAGCCTGACGTTCCTGACCCGCTTCGACAGCCAAGATCGCGCCGACTGGCTCAGCCCCACCCGACTGGGCGCCTGGCTGGCCTCGGTGGGATACACCGGCGGCATGGATCCCGCGGTCCTGCACACCCGCCTGATCACCGCACCTCGAGGCGCGACTGGCGAGCAAGGCGCGGCCCACGCCCGCGTCACCGGCGCGCTCGTGGCCACCCTCAAAACCCTCGTCGAACAGATCAAGTCCCTCTCCGACGACATCGCCGAACAACTCGCCGCCCACACCGACGGACACATCTTCGCCAGCCTGCCCCGATCCGGGAAAATCAGAGCGGCGAAGCTTCTCGCCGAAATCGGGGACTGCCGCGGCCGCTTCCCCACCCCCGAATCCCTGGCCTGCCTGGCCGGCGTGGCACCCTCCACCCGACAATCGGGCACCATGCGAACCGTCGGATTCCGCTGGTCGTGCGACAAACACCTGCGCGACGCAGTCACCGACTTCGCCGCCGACTCCCGACACGCCAACCCCTGGGCCGCCGACCTCTACAACCGCGCCCGCGCCCACAAACACGACCACACCCACGCCACCCGAATCGTGGCCCGCGCCTGGCTCTTCGTCATCTGGCACTGCTGGCAAGACGGAGCCGCATACGACCCGGCTCAACACCGAGCCCTTCAAACCCTGCTCAACAACCAAAAAGCCGCCGCCTGACACCAGAGTTGACACAGGGCTACTCATCAGCCAAGCACCGGGAATCGACGCCCGGCCGCCAACCGGTCCACCCCGGCCTGCAGCGCGGCCTGCACCTTGTCGTGCACGACGTCGTCGTCGCTGACCGCGATGTCGTCGGCGTCGATCGGGTCCTGCACCTCGATCGCGATCTTCGTCGGCAGCGGCAGCCGCGGGACCATATCGCTGACGGTCAGACCCCACGGCGGCGCCAGCAGAATTGGCACGCTCTTCAGCCGCGCCAACTTGTCGACCATCAGCAGCTTGGCCAGCCACTGCCCGCGGTCGAGGAATAGCGCCGCCTCCTGCCCACCGACGCTGGCGATCGGCACGATGGGTACGCCGGCCTCGCGAGCCAGCTTGACGTATCCCTTGCGGCCACCGAAGTCCACCTCGTGGCGCTGCCACGAAGGTCGGAAGACTTCGTAGTCACCGCCCGGGTACACCAGCAGTGCCGCACCGGAATCCAGTGCCAGCTCGGCATTTTCGTGGTTGGCGGCCACTGTGCCGAACTTGCGCAGTGACCCAAGGCCGGGCATTGACACGACGAGATTGTGCGCGAGTTGGTAAAACGGCCGCTCCACGCCGAAGTACGAGCAGAACGCCAGGGTGAAGACAAATGTGTCCGGCGGGAGGTTTCCGCCGCTGTGATTGCCGACGAGCAGCACGGGCCCGTCTTTGGGTATCCGCTCGAGGCCGCGCACGTCGGCGCGGAAGTACATCGAGGCCAGCAGCCACAGTCCAGGTAATTGCTCGCGGATGTAGTCGGGATCCCGTTGGTCCAGATCCGCCTTCGGAACACGGGAGCTGACCTGCTGCCGGGCCCAATTCAGAACATCGCCTAACCCCGCCATGGCGGTCATATTGACCAAGGACGGGACCTTGAAACCCGCCATCGCAGAAGAACCCGATACCGGCGTTCCCACCTACTTCCGGTAAGCTTCCGTGCACCACCTTCTCGTCAGGGAGGCTGCCATGGCAGGATCGCCGGCTCAGCAAGGCACTTTGCGTCCCCACCGTTTCGACTCCGAGATCGACCCGGGGCCCGTGCAGATCCAGGCCCGCAAGGTGCACTTCGATCTCGCCGATGTCCCTCTGGAGTGGATTCCGGCTCACCCCGTCGCGTCCACCATGATCAACCTTTTCAACGTCGTGCTGCCCACCGCCGAGCATTGGTTCGTCGAGACGTTCAATGAAGCGCTGCCGCTGGTCAAGGACCCCAGGCTCGCCGAGGACATCCGCGGTTTCATCGGCCAGGAAGCCACGCACGCGGCCGCCCATGACGAGGTGATCCGCGACTTCCTCGTCGGCAACGGCGTCGACCCCGCTCCGATACTCGACATGGTCGAGTACCTATTCGGAAAGATCTTGGCGCCAACAACTTCGGAGGATCCGAAGCGGCGGTTGAACAACCTGTGCGAACGCCTGTGGCTGATCGCAGCGATCGAGCACTACACGGCGGTTCTCGGCGATTTCGCGCTCAATTCCACTTGGGACGAGCATGGCGCCGACCCGACGATGGTCGATGTGTTCCGTTGGCACGGCAGCGAGGAGGTCGAGCATCGCAGCGTCGCCCACGATGTGGCGGTCTACTTCCACAACAGCTACCTCGACCGCATCAGGGCCATGACGGTGGCCGCAACGGCGATCTTCGTCTTCTTCCAGCGCGGTACGCGGTACCTGTTCACCACCGATCCCACGACCGACATCGGTTGGTGGAAGATGCAGCGCCTGCGGATTCGCGACTCGCATCTCGGGCTGCTGCCGAGGTTCCGGATACTGTTCGGCTCGCAGACACTGACGTACTTCCGGCCCGCCTACACGCCTGAGCAGATGGGCTCCACCGCGCAGGCCGTCGCCTACCTGGCCACCTCCCCCGCTGCCCGCGCAGCTCACCTTTGATGGGCCTGCGAGAGCGTTACCGGCAGCTGCCGTCCAACCCGTTCCGGCCGGCACGCCGCGACGTGATGATGGGCTTCGCCGACGCTGTGATCTCGGGTATGGACGCGCTGGCGGGCGCCACAAGGCGGGTCACTCTGCCGGCAGCGTCCGACCAGACCCGGGTGTTGCGTGTGGTCGACCGGCAGACAGTGGCCCACGACGAGAACGTCGTGGCTTTGACGTTCGCCGCCGCAGATGGTGAACGGCTGCCCCGCTGGCATCCCGGCGCCCACATCGATGTGCTTCTGCCGAGCGGACGGCTCCGCCAATACTCCCTGTGCGGAAGCCCCGACGTGTCCGACGTCTACCGGATCGCGGTGCGCAGGATTCCCGACGGTGGCGGCGGCTCCGTCGAGGTGCATGACGTTCTCGAGGTCGGTGCGACAGCGACGACGCAGGGCCCGCGCAACGCGTTCCCCCTGACCGTCCCGGGCTACGGCTCGCCGACGAAGCGCTTCCGGTTCATCGCGGGAGGCATCGGGATCACCCCGATTCTGCCGATGTTGGGTCTGGCCCAGCGCCTGCGCGTGGACTGGTCGATGGTCTACGCCGGACGCACCCGCGACAGCCTGCCGTTCCTCGACGAGATCACAGGCCACAGCGACAAGGTACGTATCCACACCGACGATGACAGCGGGCTGCCGACAGCGCGTGATCTACTCGGCGACTGCCCCGACGGCACCGCGGTCTATGCGTGCGGTCCCGCGCTCATGCTGACCTCGATCCGGACGGAATTGGCAGGCCGCGACAAAGTCGAACTTCATTTCGAGCGGTTCGCCGCACCGCCCGTCGTGGACGGCAGCGCGTTCGACGTCACCGTCGCATCCACCGGACAACAGATCCGCGTTGGCGCCGAGGAGACCCTGCTCGCAGCGTTGAAGCGGTCGGATGTGGACGCCCCGTACTCCTGTCAGCAGGGTTTCTGCGGGACCTGCCGGACGCGGGTCCTCGGTGTTGCCGACGGAACCATGGAGCACCGCGACACGCTGCTCACGGAACCCGAGCACCAGAACAAAATGATGTTGACCTGTGTATCCCGTGCCACCGAGGGGTCGCGTCTCACGCTCGACCTGTAGCCCCATCTCGTACTATTCGGCCATGCCGTTGGCCGATGGTGCGACATTCGCGGGTTACACCATCGTGCGACTACTCGGCGCCGGCGGCATGGGTGAGGTCTACCTCGCGCAGCACCCACGGCTGCCGCGCCGTGACGCGCTGAAGGTGCTGCCCGCGTCGGTGTCCGCCGACAGCGAGTACCGGGAGCGCTTCGACCGCGAGGCCGACATCGCCGCCACGCTGTGGCATCCGCACATCGTCGGCGTACACGACCGCGGCGAGTTCGACGGCCAACTCTGGATCTCGATGGACTTCGTCGAGGGCACCGACGCCGCACGCCTGCTGCGTGAGCGCTATCCCGACGGCATGGCCAAACACGAAGTCGCCGAGATCATCAGCGCCGTAGCGGATGCGCTGGACTACGCGCACCAGCGCAACCTGTTGCACCGCGACGTGAAACCCGCCAACATCCTGCTCGCCAATCCCGAGTCCAGTGATCAACGGATTCTTCTCGCCGACTTCGGAATCGCCCGCTGGGCCAACGACATCAGTGGCCTGACGGCGACGAACATGACGGTCGGTACCGTCTCCTACGCCGCACCAGAGCAGTTGATGGGTGAACGCATCGACGGCCGGGCCGATCAATATGCGTTGGCGGCCACCGCATTTCATCTGCTCACCGGCTCGCCACCGTTTCGGCATTCGAACCCCGCGGTCGTCATCAGCCAACACCTGTCGGCGGCGCCGCCCACCATCGGCGACCAGCGGCCGGACCTCGCGGGACTCGATCCGGTCCTGGCCAGGGCCTTGGCGAAGTTGCCCGCCGACCGGTTCGAACGGTGCGCCGATTTCGCGCGGGCATTGGCCCACCAGCTCGGGTCGGGCACCTCCGCCGATGTCGGCACCAGCCTGGCCGCGGCCGTGGCGCATCCGAAACCCCCTCGACGATCCCTGATGCGCGCCGGCGTGATCGTCCCGGCGATCCTGGCGGTACTGCTGCTTGCGGCGATTGTCGTCGCGGTCTTCGAGGCGGGGCGCGCAGACAACGAAGACCGCCCCGCGGCGGCCCCGACCACGACGTCATCGTCCACGGTCACGGTCACCAAGCCGACATTCACACCGCTTCCTCCGCCGCCCGAGCCCCCACCGTCGCCGTCAGCGACGACCACGACATCGGCACCGCCCGCCGCCGCCGCGGTGATCGGCGCTGACTGCTCCCCCGTCGGCAGCACGGCCACGACGGCGGACGGTTCCACCGCCTACTGCTCCACGCTGCAGAGCACCGGTACCTCGATCTGGTCGCTGACCCAGGGTGACGTCCCGAGTCCCACGGTCACCACCGAACCGACCGAAGAACCGTTGCCGGTCGCCGAAGAGTCCCCGGTGCTGGTGTGCATGCAACAAACCGGACAGACCCGCCGCGAATGCCGCAGGGATATCCGGGAGAGCAACGGGCTACCTCCGCTGCCATGAGCCTCACGACATCCGACCGGCTTGCGCTCGCCGACCTGGTGCATTTATATGCGTCGGCCGTCGACGACCGGCGATTCGATGATGTGATCGAACTATTCACGCACACAGCGGAACTGCGATTGCCGGATCCGCCCCGCTCGTTGGAACCGGTGCGCCCGCACCATGGCCGCGACGGTGTCCGCTCCGCGATGGCGGCGCTGGGGGCCGTCAGCCGCACCGAGCATGCGATCGTCGGCGAAGTGTATGCCGCGGGCAACGGCGTCGACTACGCGCTGGGCCGGATCACCTGCATTGCGCATCACTGGACGGTCGCCGACGGTCAAATCACCGACCTGGTCTGGCATCTGCGCTATGACGACGAGTACATGCGCACGCCGGCCGGCTGGCGGATCCACGGCCGCGCACTGACCATCAACGCGATCGAGACGCTCCCGGTTCGTCGCCTTCGACCGCCGAAATCAGATGGTCGAGCAGCGGCCGCTGGCCTTTCAGCAGCTTCGACCGAGCCTGCGCCACGGGAAACCAAGCCACGCGGTCGATTTCGGGAAACTCCCTGACCTTTCCCGAACCCTTGGGCCACTCCAGCTCGAAGGTGTTGGAGTGGGTCCCCTCCAGCTCGAGGTCGCCCCGAACGGCGAACGCGGTGATCACCTTTCCGCTGGGCTGTTTCACCGGTTCGAAGTCGATGCGCGGTCCAACGGGTGCACTTTTGCCGAGTTCCTCGCAGAACTCACGCTGCGCGACGGTCCAGGGATCTTCATCCTCGGTGTACTCCCCCTTGGGTATCGACCAGGCGCCGTCGTCCTTGCGCGCCCAGAACGGTCCGCCAGGATGGCCGATCAGCACTTCGAGTTCACCGTCGGCGAAGCGGTACAGCAACAGACCCGCACTGAGTTTGGGCACGGCGCGAGCCTAGTACTTGCGGTCGCCCTCGCTGCTGTCGAAAAACGCCCAGTCCCCGTCATCGGACTTGACCTCCATCCGCCACCCGAGCTCCGGTTCGGCCTTCTGGTCGACGAACCAGGCGTGCGCATCGTCGGCGCTCTCGATGTCCTTCGTGTCGACGACGTCACCTTCGGGATTCAGAACACGATATGTAGCCATGCCGTCTAACGTTCCCGCTGCCCGGACAATCCAATCAGTCGGGTTTGGGCATCGGGATGCCCTCGCTGGTGGAGAACCGCGCATCCTCCTGCGTCGACAGCCCGAACGACACCACGGACCGATCGAAGAACACATCGGTCAGATACGCCAGGGACACCGCCCACCTGTTGACGAACCGCGGGATCGCATAGATGTGGTAGGCCCGGGTCACGACCTTGGCCGGGAATCCGGACAACTGCACGTTGAGGGGGTTCGCGACGGCATAGCGGGGCCCGAGGTCGACCACCAGCCCCATGTTGCGGTGTTTGTATGCCTTCGCCTTGCCGTAACCGAGGCTCGCTGCGACGTTGCGGGCCAACACTTTTCCCTGACGCGTGGCGTGCTGCGCGGTGGGCGGGGTGATCTTGCCCGGCTGCGTGACATCCGGCACCGCCGCCGCGTCGCCCGCGCCGAACACATCCGGGTGTCCCGGAACTTGAAGCTCCGTGGTCACCTTGAGGCGACCGCGCTCGGTGGGTAGCCCAAGTTTCTCGATGAGCGGGGCACCTGTGACTCCGGTGACCCAGGCGACGGTATGCGTGCGGATCAGCGAGTCATCGCTGAGCACAACGTGTTCGGCGTGGACTTCGGCCAGTGTGACACCGAGCCGCACGTCGATGCCACGCGCTTTGAGCACGCGCTGCGCCGCGGCGCCGAGCTTTTCGCCCACTTCGGGCATCACCTGCTCGGCCAGGTCCAGCAGGACGAACTTCACCTCGGACGGATCGAAGCCCATCTGTTTGGCCGCGGAATCGGCAAGGGCCCGCAACTGTACGGCCAACTCGGTGCCCGAATACGACGCGCCGACCACCACCACGGTTCGTCGCGCCTCGGCCCGCCCGGCGTCGTCGTCGACGTCTGCCAGTTCCAGTTGTTCGAGCACATGGTCACGCAGGTACAGCGCCTCGGCCGTCGACTTGAGGCCGCGTGCGTGCTCGGCGAGTCCGGGGATGTCGAACAGTCGAGTCACCGAACCAGGCGTCAGTACCAGCCGATCCCACGCGATGCTGCGGACGCGCTCTTCGGGGTCGGTGAACGTCACCGTCCGGCCGTCGAAGTCGACCTCGTCCACTCTGCCGCGAATGGCCTGGACGCCACGCAACGCGTTGGCGAGCGGGATCGCGACGAACCGTGCGTCCACCAGGCCGCCTGCGACGTCGGGCAGGAGTGGCGTGTACAGCATGTAGTCGACCGGCGAGATGATCGAGATGTCGACCGAAGCCCCATCTTTTGCGTGCTTACGCATCCTGCGCGCCAGCTGACGGGCGCATTCGAAACCGGTGAACCCGCTGCCGACCACCACCACTGAAGTCATCGGATTCCAGCTTACGGAAGACGGTCCCGGCGCGTAATACAGCTGACGCTGATCATGATTCGCCGACGTGCCTTTCATTCCGTGGCGCGGATGGCGGATGCTGGGTGCCATGGATTGGATTGCCGGCTCAGCCGGCGGGACGGGCCCGCTGCGCCGGTTCGATCCGTTCCGGCCGATCGACATGCTCACGTCGCTGTGGTCGTCGGCGGCGGTGGGTCCGGTGAACAGCGGCGCGGCGATGGCCTACCGGAGGCTGTTCACCACCGTGCGCAGGCTGGTGGTGGGACGTCGCCTCGCGATGCGGCTCGACGACGGCATGCTCACACTGACCGTCACGGAGTTCGACTCGAGGCTCGACGTACGTGGCCTGGCGGTGGGCCAACTCAACGACGTCCGCATCGTTGTCCGCGATATTCGCTGGGAAGATCAGCAGTTCACTCGCGCGACGGTGCTGCTGCACAACGTGCGCATGCGGCCGACCGTGCCGCCCGTCACCGGAGCCGGAAGGCCGGCGACATTGGCCATGCTCGCCGCACCGGTGGAGTTGACGCTGGAGGTGCCGACCGCCGCCCTTGGCGATCTGTTCCGATGGGTGGCGCCGCGCTTGTCCGGCGAGGTCGGCAGCGACGGGGTCGCGCGGCTGCGAATGGCCCGGCGCCCGATGCTCGGCCACATCGAGGTCGACGCGCAGCTCGACGGTACGACGCTGTGGCTCCGACCCCGCGTCCTCGGTGTTCGCCGATCACGCTGGACACTGCCCGCCAAGACCCCGGCCTATCCCGTGCGCCTTCCCGAACTGCCCCACGGCCTACGACTGACCGGGATCGCCTTCGCCCCGGATGCGGTGTGCCTGTCAGCGTCGATCGCGGAATGGCAGATGGATATGCCGCGTACGCGACTGGAGGACATCTTCGGTCAGCTCAGCGTCGGAGGCGTATCCAGTTGGGTGCCCCTCCTGCGTTTTGGGACAATGCCTGTCTTGTGACCAACATCGCGCGCTATCAAGAGGGACCCGTCGAGGTCGTTGTATCGCGCGACGGTGACGATCTGACTTTCTCCTCGGCGTATGAGGATTACGGCAGAACCATCACCGAGGAATACCGCATTGGAGCCGACGAATTTCTCCTTAAGGGTCCGGGGCCCTGGCCGTGGTTTGACCTCGGGATCAAGCGTGCGGGAATGCTACGGGTGCTGGACGCGCTCGGGGCGGGCCGTCCGGCCTGGACCGAACCGTTGGAGCCGACCGTGCTCGATCTGTTCGAGCGCGCGCATCTTGGCGATACCGGGGTCATCGAACTGCTGGCCATGGGCGCAGATCCGGACCCCGTCGACGGGTGCGGCGCAACGCCTCTGTGGTACGCCTTGCGCTCGCCCGCCGCAGGCATCTCCGTCGCCTTGATCGACGACGAGGCCGACGCATCCCGACGCATCGAATTGTCGGCGCGCGGTGACAAATTCACGACGATCCTGCATGAGATCGTGCGGCGGGGACGCACCGTCGCACTCAACCACGCGCTGGCCCACGGCGTCGATCCCGGCCTCGTCGATTCCGAGGGCGCCACCGCGCTGCATGTGATTGGCAGTTCGGCCGACAACGTCAACCCTGAGATGGTGCGCGCACTGGCGCGTGCGGGCGCCTCCGTTAACGCACCCCTGCCGAGCGGCACCCAACCGATCGAACTCGCGGCACGGATGATCCTTCCGGCGACAGTCGCCGCGATGGTCGACCTCGGTGCCGACGCCGGTCGCGGCCTGGACTCGCTGATGGCCTGGTGGGCCGCGGGTGCGGCGTTCAACGGGTATCGCGCCGCTGCGGTGGTCGAGGTAGTCGATGTCCTGCGCGCCGGCGGCGCCGGTGTGTCGGCGCGCCACCGTGAACTTGCGGCGAACGCCGGAGCCTCGGAGGTCGAGGTGGCGCTGCGCCGCTAGCCCTAACGGGTTGATCGCACGCCTGATGCAGGTAATCAACCCGTCTAGCGCGCAGGCCCACCACAGGGGACTATTTGGCGGTCTCCTAGAGTTCCGGTGTGCCTTGGTACTCCCGATATGTGGCGATCGGCGACAGCCAAACGGAGGGGCTGTGGGACGGCGACGACTCAGTTGGTCTCGTCGGCTTCGCCGATCGCTTCGCCACGATGGTCGACGCCCACCACCCCGGCGTGACGTACGCCAATCTGGCTGTGCGCGGCCGTCGGATCAAAGACCTGCTCGACGAGCAGCTGCCCGCGGCGCTGGCGCTGCAGCCGGACCTGATCTCTGTCTGCATCGGGATGAACGATGTGACCCGCCCCGGTCCGTATTTCGCCGGCGCCCTTGCCGAATTGTCCGACCTGTACACCCAATTGGCGTCCTCCGGCGCGACCGTGGTGACGACCACGTTCCCGGACATCGCGAAGATCCTCCCGATCGGCCGGGTGCTCGCATCGCGCGTTGAACAGATCAATGACGAAATCAGAAGAGGCGCAGTGCAACACGGGTTTCGGCTCGTCGACCTCTACGACGCACCGTCGATGACGCAGCCGGACACCTGGAGCGCGGACCGGGTGCACGGATCGGCGAAGGGACACCAGCTGTTCGCAGCCGCGGCCGCTGAGGCGCTCGGGCTGCCCGGCAGTAACCACGACTGGGCGTTGGTCGACGGTCCCGTGCGGCGGCCGTCGCTGCGGTCGCAGGCGTATTCGCAGGCGTTATGGACACAGAACATGCTGATGCCGTGGCTCTGGTATCACGTGCGGGGCAGGTCTGCGGGTGACGGCCGCGGGCCCAAACGGCCGCGACTTGAAAGTGTGGCCGGCTAGCTAGAGGCCCGACCAGGCGCCGTCGATGCTGTCCGCGACGTCGATGATCTTCGCCTTCTGCGAGGCCGGGCTGTCGATCTCCCCTGCGACGTGAGCCGCGACGAACCGCTTGATCTCCGCGTCGATGCCCCCGACTATCCGAACCAGCTCACCGCGCAGCGACTTGGACGTCACGT
Organism: Mycolicibacterium tusciae JS617; assembly: GCF_000243415.2. The sequence continues at coordinate 836,150 of NZ_KI912270.1, read as the reverse complement.
GGATGGAGATGTCGGACGGCCGGGGTTTCTCCACATCGAGGATCAACAGCAACGGTGCCGCGGCGCGTGCGGTCGCACGCAGGGCGATCTCGCCGAAAACCATGAATTTCGGCTTGTCGATCCGCAGGTCGACGACCAGGTCGATCTCCAACGGAATCCGGATGGCGAACGTGATCTTCTCGCCGACGTCGCGGGTGAGGCGCGGCTCCTGAATCCTGACTTTTGCCGTCACCTTGGCGACTTTGCCCGGGCCCTGCGCCATCGGGCCCATCTCGAATTCGTCACCGGCGATTGCGCCGATCGCGCCACCGACGCGATCTTCGGTCACGGCGATCTCGAAGAACCTGCGACCGAATTCCTCGTAGGTCATTTCATCGTCAACGGGCATGGTGCTCATACCGTCTCACGTCCGGCAGTCGCATACGGTCCAACGCGACCGAATCGAGACAACACCGCTGCTAGCGGCCGGCCTCGCTGCGCGCCTCGGCTCCCGACTCACCTACGTCGAGCGCGTCGTCGGAGGCCGTCTGACCCACGTATGTGCCGTCGTCATCGCCGTCTTTGCCCGCCCGCGAAGCGGCGACATGGTCGTCATCGTCGACGTCGGATTCGGATTGGTTGTCGTCGCGCGGGGTCATGTGCTGCGTTTACCCGGCATCGGCGTGCTCAAACGATTGGCCGGTCGCCGATCGCCCCGGTACCAGCCGCAGCGCGAGTAGGCCGAGGATGACCACCGCCACGGCCGGCACAGCGTAGAGAACGGCACCCATGACTGCACTCGTGGCCGACCCGCTGAGCGCGGAGGCCACCACGAACACCGAGACCGCCCAGGTGATCGCAACTGTGAGGACCGTGATGACCACGGCGACGAGGAGGCCGCGGGCCAGTCCGTAGTGGCGGTAACCGGTCAGCGTCAGCACTGCGGCGGTAGGCAGCCCGAGAATCGCGGCGGCCAGCCACGTTCCCTCGAGTGTGAGCATCTGACCGAAGGCCGGCACCACCAGGCAGGCGGCGAGCACCGCTGCCACGAACACACCGACGATGGTGACCTTGCGCGTGTCGGACTGTCGCATGTCCTCCGGGTGCCCGAGCCTGACCGCGGGCAAACCTGCGGCTCAGCCGGCTGCGGTGGCTTCGGTGCCTTCGGTGGCTTCGGTGAAGTATCGAATTCTGCGGATGGCGAACGGCTTGGCCGCCACATCGGCGATCAGCACGTCGCGCTGCCCGTCCCGGTCCAAACCCACGACCACGCTGTATCCGGACGCGATCATCTTGCGGGGGTGGGCGCGTGCCAGCCGGGCCAGCAAGTCCGCAGTGGTCAACGGAAGCTCGTCGCCGGTCGTCACCCGCGCTCCCTTGCCGAGCCAGCGGCGCACCGCGACCTCGTCGCCCGCCCGCGCGTCGTCGAGGAATTCCCGAATCCGCCGCTTCCCCTGCGGCCCGGTGCCCCGCAGGCCACCGAGGTAGCCCAACACCCCGACCACACCCTGGTTGGCCAGCAACGCTCGGGACAGCGCCAAACCGGCAGGCAAGCCCCCGACTCCGGCCCGCAGGAATTGGCCGACCATGGCGGGCAGCTCCCAGAAGGCCGACAGCGCAGCGATTTTCAGTCCGCCGCCGCCCTCCTGCAGGTCGTACCGGATGTAGACGGGCACATGCAGCGCCACCGCACCCATCGAGATGTCGAGTTCACCGTCCCGGACGACCGTCGAGCCGGCCACGATGTCGGCGTCGGGCCGGTATGTGATGTGGCGTGGTCCGATGAACGTGTCGTAGAACCTCCCGATCGCACCCAGTCCCCGGTGGGGCTCCGAGCCCACCGGATCCTCGACCCGCCCGTCGGCGGTGAACAGATCGATCCACCCGGTCTTGTCGCGTGCGCCTGCGGCCGCCGGCGACCGCTCGGCGGCCGCCAACGCATCCGAGCGTGTGAAAGCCATACGACTGGATACCATCTCCCGTCGGCCCCAGTCGACTACTTCGCCACCTGCAGGCACACTGGAAATATCGCCCGTGCCTGGGCCCCGCGTCAGCTGGGGAGGGCGCACGCGCCTGAGGAGGAACCGCTATGAGCAGCAACAGGCCTTTCGGAATCGACCCCGAGGAGTTCGACCGCGTCGTTCGCGAGGCGGGTGAGGGGCTGCGCGACGCTTTGGACGGCGTCGGCAAGTTCCTCAACACCTCCGGTGAGCGCGCAGGTTGGGTCAATCTCGTCGACGAGTTCACCCGGCATTCACGGCCCAAACGGGAACCCGAGACCACCGGCGCGACCGGTGACGGCGTCTGGGCGATCTACACCGTCGACAACGACGGCGGCGCCCATATCGAGCAGGTGTATCCGGCCGAACTGGACGCGCTGCGGGCCAACAAGAACAACACCGACCCCACCCGCAAGGTGCGTTTCCTGCCGTATGGCATCGCGGTCAGCGTGCTCGACGCATCCGAATCGCCGGCCGAGGACGCCTAACCGCCGAAGTGGCTCCGGATACCCGCCAACATCTTGATGTGGGCCTTGACCGCCTCACGCGTGGTGATCGCGGCGAGCGGCCTTGGCGCTTCGATCGTCAGGCGTTCGACGAGCCTGGTTCCGGCGCCGACGGGCTCGAAGGACACCACGCCGTACAGGCGGACACGGGGGAATTGACGCGCCTGGGTGATCACCGGGCCGGTTGACGCAACCCGCAGGTTGGCCGTGTAGCCGGTCGGCAGCGTGAACGGACCGACAGGAATTCGGTCTTTCACCCGGTAGCTCTGGCAGTAGCCGTCCACCAGTTCCGTCCGCGTTGTCCTGCGTACCGAAACCACCAGCGGATGCACCGTTTTGATGTTGTCGAGGTCGACATAGAACGCGCGGACCTCGTCCGGCGACGCGGGCACATCCTCCGACAGCACCCGCTCTGCGCGCATGATCGGACGATACGCGGGCCACGCCGCCCACCAGCGGTTTTTGACATACCACAGCTATCATTATAAAAATAGGCAGATGGTCACCCAGCCCACGACCGAGGACCAGTGATGGACCGCGATCTGCTCATCGATCTCACCCGCCGCGCATTGAAGCTTGCGCGGGACAAGTCCACCGACCTCACGCCGTCGGAATGCACCGTCGCCGCGGAGACGTACACGTCGGCCGCACGCCATGTTCAGGACGCCGCGCTGCTGCAGGCGAGCCCGCAGCTGGTCGGCTACGTGTCCGAACTGCCCCGGCCCGGCACGTACTGCACCAAGACGGTGATGGGACGGTCCATCCTGCTGACCCGCGCCTCCGACGGGGTCGTGCGCGCGTTCGAGAACGTCTGCCTTCACCGCCAATCGCGGATCACCGACGGCTGCGGTGCCGCACGACGGCTCGCCTGCTCTTATCACTCGTGGAGCTACGATCTCAACGGCAATCTGGCCGGAGTCCCTGGCAAGGAAGGTTTTCCCGAAACAGCTTCGGGCACACCGAGGTTGACTGAGTTGCCGGCGGCCGAATGTGCGGGTTTCCTGTGGATTTCGCTCGACCGGGACGCCACGTCGTCGGACGGGCTGGACATCCCCAGCTTTCTTGGGCCGCTGGCCAAAGAACTCGATTCTTGGGGCATCGGCCGATGGTCGCCGCTGGGCGAGAAGGTGCTGGATTGCCCGATCAACTGGAAGCTGGCGATCGACACGTTCGCCGAGAACTACCACTTCGCGACGGTGCACAAGAACACGTTCGCGACGATTGCGCGCAGCAACTGCACAGTGTTCGACGCCTTCGGTCCCCACCACCGACTTATCTTCCCGCTCAACGGGATTCTCGACCTCGAAGATGTTCCCGAAGAACAGTGGGAGCCGCTTCAGGCCATGGTCGTCATCTACGCGCTGTTCCCGAACATCGTCATTTCTTGCACGGTCGCGAACGGTGAGCTGTTCCGGGTGTACCCCGGTGATGCGCCGGGCCGGTCGATCACGGTGCACCAGAACTCCACGCCGCTTGACGTGTCCGACGAATCCACCGCCGCCGGTGCGGCAGCGGTCTTCGAGTACGCCCACTCGACTGTCCGCGACGAGGATTACGCACTTGTCGCGGGGCTACAGGCCAACCTGGAATCCGGAGTGCGCGAGCACCTGGTCTTCGGCCGCAATGAACCGGGACTGCAGCACCGCCACACGACGTGGTCGGAGGCGATCACTCGCCGAAACTGAGGTTGTGCACGGTATTTCGGCGAAAGGTAGCGCACAAGCTCAGTTTCGTGGGGTCACGTCGCCGACAGCGCGACGATGAGATCGTCGACGAGTTCCATGATCCCCGCCCCCGACGGGAGGATCTCGTCACGCAGATGTGCCACCGCTTCGTCGCGACGCCCGCCATCGACCAGTTCGCGCAGTGTGGCCACCCGCGCGTCACCCACGACGCTGGCGAGGACGTCGACCAACTCCCAATCGCGGTACAACGCAAGGGATCGTTCGTAGAAGGCGAAGCCGCTCACGTGCTCTCCACGCAGCGTCCCGCGATAGTGAAACGGTCCTTCCATGTACTCCAGCGGTAAGCCGTGTCCAGGCGCGGGCACCAGCGGCTCGCCCGTCAGGTCAAGGTCGAGCTTGCGCGACGTCAGCCGGTGCCGGTCCGGCAGGTATCTCGCGGCTGCAGGCGGTCGGTACAGGGTTCGGACTTCTTCGGGCCAGCGCACGTAGCTGGTGACCGACACCTCGATGTCGTCCGCGTACTCGGGGTCGACTCCCGGCTTCGGGGAGCTGGTGGTGGCACCCGAAAACGGTTGCAGCGCATTGCGGTCGGCGCGGTCGAATTGCCGCCAAATGCTCAGGTCCACTCCGTTGTCGAGATTGATGGTGCGCCACTCGTGCGCGCGCCAGCGCACGTCGCCGTCCGCGCCACCACTGTTGGCGATCAGCGGGAACCACTGCCGGTCGACGTGGCCCGCGCTGCCGGTGACCGGTTCGCAGGACGAGCCCCATGCAAGCGTTCCCGTCATGGTCAGGCCGGTCTGTAGATAGGAGTAGGTATCGGGCTGCCCGAAGCACTCGATCTTCCCGCCGAAATCCGCGGCGCCCAACGGCACCGGCGCTCGCGACGGGGTGACATGCAGTTCCACCCGCATCGCCTCGCCGGCTGCATCGGTGCCGACGAACGTGACGTCGTAGGTGTAGGGCAACAGGTCGCCCTGCTCGTCGCGGCAGGTACGCCAGAGCGCTCTGCCCGCACCGCTGTCGAAGGCGATGTCGAGGCATTCGTCGGAAACCGACATCTTCACAACGGCGCCGGGTTGCATGTTTTCAGGCGGCATGTCGTAGTCGGTGTAGGTGCCGTAGGCGCCTGCGTCGAGGTCGAACAGCGCGAACGTGTAGAAGTCGGCGACGATGTCCCCGAGACCCGGCCTATTCATGTTGAAGATCGACAGGAACGCATAGCCACGTCCGCTTTTGCCGGTCAGCTCGCCCGCCAGAAACCACGTGTCCGATTCGCAGTCCGGATGGTTGGCCTCGGCTGCCGGAAAGTCGAGCTGACGATCGTCCGGTACCAGCGCGAACGGGTACCGGCGCCAATCGTCTGTCTGCGGGTGGTTCACGGGGCCTGCCTTTTTATCTATGTTTATATTAATAGCAACTTTAGGCGGCGGAGGCGACACCATGAGATCCCTCAATTACGACCAGCTGTATATCGGCGGCCGCTGGCAGGCACCGTCGACAGGTCAACGGTTGTCCGTGATTTCCCCGCATACCGAACAGTCGATCGGTGAGACGCCCGAGGCCGCCCCCGAGGATGTCGACAAGGCGGTCACTGCGGCCAGGAAGGCCTTCGACGACGGTCCGTGGCCGCGGCTGAACGTCAGCGAACGAATGGAGAAAATCGAGCGGCTCGCGGCGATCTACCTGGCCGAGACCGACGCGATCGCCGACCTCATCACCGCAGAGATGGGCTCACCCAAGAGTTTCAGCCGACTGGGACAAGGCGCAGGCGCGCTCGCCCAAATGCATCTCAACTTGGCGACGGCCAAGGAATTTCCGTGGGTCGAGCGACGGCCGGGATTGTTCGGGGATGTTCATCTGCGGCGTGCCCCGGTCGGCGTGGTCGGCGCGATCGTTCCGTGGAACGTGCCGCAGTTCCTGATCATGCCCAAGATGATTCCCGCGTTGATCGCGGGCTGCACCGTCGTCGTCAAGCCCGCGCCCGAAACACCTTTGGACGCTATGTGGTTGGCCGAAATGCTGGAGGAGATCGAGCTGCCCGAAGGTGTCGTGTCGATAATTCCCGGGGGCAGGGAGACCGGCGAGAGCCTGGTCCGCCATGCCGGCATCGACAAAATCTCGTTCACCGGATCGTCGGCGACGGGCAGGCACATCGCCTCGCTGTGCGGCGAACAGCTCAAGCGGGTCAGCCTCGAACTGGGCGGCAAGTCCGCAGCGATCATCCTCGACGACGCCGACATCGACCACACCGTCAAGCATCTGAAGATGGCCAGTCTGATGAACAACGGCCAGGCATGCGTCGCTCAGACCCGGATTCTGGTCAGCGAACGCAAACACGACGAAGTCGTCGACGCGCTCGCCGAAATGATGACCGGTCTGCAAGTTGGAGACCCCGCCGAGGATGCGACCGATATCGGGCCACTGGTGGCGCAACGTCAGCAGCACAAAGTGCAGTCCTACATCCAGGCCGGCGTCGACGAGGGCGCGCGAATAGTCCTGGGCGGCACCGACAAACCGCATGATCGCGGTTGGTACGTCCAGCCGACGCTGTTCACCGATGCGACCAACGACATGAAGATCGCGCGGGAGGAGATCTTCGGCCCGGTGCTGACCGTGCTGAAGTACCGCGACGAAGCCGATGCCGTGCGGATCGCCAACGACACCGACTACGGGCTCGCGGGCTCGGTCTGGACCGCCGACGTGGCGCGTGGTCTGGAGATCGGCGCCCAGGTCCGGACGGGTACGTACGGCATCAACATGTACACCCTCGACACCACCGCACCGTTCGGCGGATTCAAACAGTCGGGAATCGGGCGCGAGTTCGGGTCCGAGGGACTCTCGGAGTATGTCGAGTTGCAGTCGACGGTGAGCGCGCACACGCTGCCCGACTTGGCTTAACGCCCCCGCCGAGTGTCGGGTTGTGTTCTCGTGCGCGGCTTGGCAGATCGGGGCGGCAAGGTACGCATGTGATCGCGAGTGCGGTTCATGATGTCACCGAGAATTTGGACGTCCTGCGCCGAGAGCGGGTCGAAGAGAAGCTCACGCACCACCTGGATGTGGCCCGGCAGAACCTTCGCGAGAAGGGCTCGGCCCGCCGCGGTGATATCGACGATGGTGGCTCGTTGATCGTGGGGACTTGCCGTGCGGGTGATGAGCCCCGCATTCTCCAGTAGCCCGGCCTGATGGGTTAGACCACTGCGGCTGTACACCACGCCATCGGCGAGATCAGTCATGGTGAGCTGCCCATCGGCATCGGCGAGTCGGGCCAGGACTTCGAACTGCACGTAGCTCAGGCCGCCCTCGGCCTGCAGATGTTGTCGCACGGCGTGTTGAAGCAGGCTGGTCGCCTCAGTGAGCGCGAGGTAGGTGCGCATCTGCTCGGGCTTGAGCGATTTGGCCATCGGGTAAGCCTACTGCTTCGATATCGAAGCAGTGGGTCAGATCACACCACACCTCCGGGAATTGATTCGAGATCGAATCAAGTTGGACTATACGCAACTGCTTCGATATCGAAGCATCTATCCCAGGAGGAAGACATGAAGGCTGTGCGATACCACCGGTATGGCGGTAGCGAAGTTCTGCGTTACGAGGACGCCCCCCGCCCGGTGCCAGGCCCTGCGCAAGTGCTGGTGAAGGTGGCCGCCACCTCGTTCAACCCGGTAGACGCCGGAATCCGCGGTGGCTACCTAGCGCAGGTGTATCAGGTCAGTTTCCCGCACATCCCCGGTGTCGACGTCGCGGGAACCATCGCCGGGATCGGGGACGGCGTGACGGGCTGGAACACCGGCGACGCCGTCGTGGCGTTTCTGCCGTTGGACGCCGACGGCGCTGCCGCCGAGTTCGCCGTCGTGCCTGTCGAATCGCTGGCCGCCGCACCGACTTCGGTGCCACTGGCCGATGCCGCAGCCCTGCCGGAGCCTGCGCTGACGGCCTGGCAGGCGTTGTTCGAGATCGCCGGGCTCACGGAAGGACAGTCCGTTCTGATCAACGGCGCCACCGGTGCAGTCGGAGGGTATGCCATCCAGTTGGCCAAGCACGCCGGAGCCGTGGTCACCGCCACCGCGAAGGCGCGCGACGCTGAGCGGCTGCGCGGTCTGGGGGCTGAGCGCATCATCGACTACATCGACTACACCCGGTCACCGATCGAGGTCGAGGGTGCCCCGTTCGATGTGGTGCTCAACCTGATCAGCACCACCGAAGAGCAGACCGAAGCCCTTATCGATGTGGTCGCCGACGGCGGCTTCCACGTCGGAACCATGGTCTCTGGGTTACAGAATCCGGGCCGCGGGGTCCGCACGCAGCAGATCTTCGTCCGCAGCGACGCTGCCCAACTCGCTGGGCTGGTCAGCCGCGTCGATGCGGGACAACTGCGGATTGAGATCGCCAAGCGGCGTCCGCTCGACGAAGCCGCGACTGTGCACGACGACTCCGATTCCGGCCGCCTGCACGGCAAGACCATCCTCATCCCCACCGAGCGGGCGGGCTTTAGCTCAGCAACTCGAGCGTGACCTCTGCGGGACAACACAATTCGTCGTGTTGGTTGTAGACGTCGATCTCGAGGTCGACGAGCTGTCGCGGGAGGTCGCCGGCCGTATCGACGCGCTTACCGACGATGCGGCCGCGGCCGACCATCGAATCGCCTGCGTAGAACGAGCCCAGTAGCGAGACCTTTCGCCGCGCCACTCTGCTGTAGGGCCCCGCCCAGCCGGTCGCGATCCGATCGACGAATCCCGCGGTGTGCATGGTGTTGACGAAAATCGTCGAATGACCGTGCCGCTGCGCGTATTCGGGATCGAAGTGACCGGGAAAGTAGTCCCATGTCGCCCCGGAGTTCATCACGACGCGTTGGTAGTCGAGCGTGTCGACCACCTCGGCAAGGTCAGTGGGCACGACGATGTCGTCCCACGAGACCCTGCGATACGGTTTCACGGCTTCGCCGCAGGGGTGAACCGGAACAACGTGTTTCGGTTGATGGCGACCAACGTTCCGTCGGCCCGGTGAAATCGGTCGCACGTTTCGACGAAATGCCCCGTCCCCACCCGCGTCGTCTTCTCAGGCGACACCGAGACGAGTTCCTCGACAACGTGGAGGCGGTCACCTTCGAGAATGGTCGCGGGAAACTCGACATCGTTCGACGCGTTGATCATCGTCGTTCCGGGCAAGGGCACGCGGATGGCGATCGAGGCCACCGGCGGCTCGTCGGTCGGCAGCCATGGCGGCGGGATCAGCCAGCCCATCAACAACGCCGGCGGAGCGACCAGACCGCCCCACACCTCGCGGGCGAAATCAACGTCCCAGTACGCGGGGTTCGGATCGTGCACCATCGCGGCGAAATGCTGGATGCGTGCGCCGCTCACCGCCGTCCCGGCATACCGCGGCTCCGTCTGGCCGCCGACCATGCGCAGGGCGTCCTCGTAGGTGCCGAACGCAAACTCGTACCGAATGCCCTCGCTCACACGGGTAGGGCACTTTCGTGCGGCACATGGTCCCATTCGAGTTCGCGCGACGTGAAGTACCAGCCGCCGCGCTCGTAGATGAGTCGATCGGTGAAGGTGCCGGAGGCCTGCAGTTGGTTGTCGCGCAGCAGCAACGCGACACATTTCTGGGACGCGTCGACGCCGTCGACCGTGATCTCGTGGTCCACGGTCACCAGTCGTGCACCGTCCCCGCCGTCGAACGCCTTGCGCAGATCGGTGAACGACTCCCCTGCCCGCACATAGGTGGCACCCGCATGGCGGAATGTGGTGATCCAGCCGCTGAGGTCACCTTCGGAGTACAGCCGATTGTGGCGCGCGTCCAGATTGAGGATGGCTGCCCGTGCCGCCAGTCCGTCCAGCACGAACTGCTGTTGGTAGGTCAACGACATCTTTCTCATCTCCTAGCGGCTGAGCACGTAACCGTGCGCTTCGCGGTCCCAGGCGTCGGCGCCCAGGCCCCTGCTGCGGAGTACGTCCTTGCGGACGCGTCCGATGACGGTCTTGGGAATCTCGTCGAGCGTTTCGAGGTAGCGCGGCACACAGAAGTACGGCATGCGGGCCGAGCAGAAGTCCAGGAGTTCGGCGAAATCCACTGTCGCTCCGTCGTGCAACGTCACAACGACGAGGATGTCGTCCTCTCCGAGTTCACTCGGAACGCCTACCGCCGCAGCTTCCGACACGGCGGGGTGACCCATCACGGTCTGTTCGACCTCCACCGACGACACGTTCTCGCCGCGGCGCCGCAGCGAGTCCTTCGCGCGGTCTACGTAGGTGAGGTTGCCGTCGTCGTCCAGCGAGCCGAGATCACCGGTGGGAAACCATTGCGGATGGGGCTCGACCTCCAGGCCTGTTCCGCCGGGCGCCGATGACACATACCCCTCGCTCATTGAATGCGTCGACCGCGCCCGGCAGACAATCTCACCGACCACACCGGTGGGTAGTGGCCGGCCCCGACCGTCGACGACCCGGACATCGAATGCCGGGTTGACCTCACCTGAAGTACCCGGTTTGCCCTGGTCGGAAACCCTCTTGTAGGCGATCGGGAATGCTTCGGTCATGCCGTACATCGTCACCACGCGGCAGCGGTAGCGATCCTCGATCTTGCGGTACATGTCGGCGGGTATGGGTGCCGCCGAGATGAAGCGCATGCCCAGCTTCCCGTCGTGCGGATCGGGCGGCAGACCCATGAGCATCGACACCATCGCACCGGCGCCGGCGAAACCGACTGCGCCGCAGTTCCGGATCTCGTCCCATACGCGGCCAGGATGGAATTCGGCGGCCAGCACGCTGGTCCCGCCCATCAGCATGGGCGCCAGGACTGTGGGGGCGGCGCTGAGATGGAACAGCGGCATCGCGGTCCACAGCGTGTCGCCCTGCTGCAGCTCCCACGACGCCGCGACGGTCGCCGCGGCAGTGAACAAGTAGTGCCAGGTGGTAGCGACGGCCTTGGACGGCCCGGTGGTTCCTGAGGTGAAGAACAGTGCGCCGATCTCATCCGGCCCGACAGGCTCGACGTCTGGCACGTACGCGGGGGCGGCCGCCAATGCCTCGGTGAGCGAATCGTTCTGAACCAGCGTTGATCTCAGCGTCGGCACATCCTCGGCAACCTCGGCCACCCGATCCTGATGGTCGGCGTCGGTGATCACCACCGCGGCCCGGGACAGGTTCAGCGCATGGGCGAGGAACTCCCCCTTGCTGGCCGCGTTCACCGCGGCGGACACCGCACCGATGCGCGCAGCGCCGAGCCAGAAGTACACCCACTCCGGACAGGTTCCGGTGAACAGCGCCACCGTTTCGCCGCGCTGTACGCAGAGATCTTTGAGCACGTGAGCGGCGGCGCACGAACGGTCTCGCATCTGCGCGAAGGTGACCGGGGTTCCAGCGATCGACATCATCACCCGGTCGCCGCACTGCTCGGCGCGACGGTCGAGGACCGCAGGGACGCTGAAGCATTCGACGCCGAACGCCGCCGGGTCTAGCGACCCTTCCCGGCCACGGGGCATCAGACCCTCGCTGCAGCCGGATCGGGATCGCCCTCGGCGGTGTAGCCGAAGTCGATCGGCGACGGCTCTTCGCCCGGGTAGAACCGGTGTGCCCACCGACGCAGGGCAGCGTAGTCGCGCGCCTCCTCTGGCGCCAGGTTGGGCTTCTCGAGGTACTTCATGTTCTCCCAGGTGAAGAAGTCCTGCTTGATGACCTCCTGTTGCAGCGCAAGGAATTTCGCTGCGCGGCCCGCCGGCTTGTCGTCGGTGTCGCCGGGTTCGCGTACCGACGCCTGGGTGTAGAAGTAGTCGGTGTAGTCCTCATCGACAGGAGTCTGTCCCGTGACCTCGATGGTCGCGACGAGCTCCTTGGGGAAGCGCACGATGCCGAGCCCCAGCGAATAGTTGTCGTAGATGATGTTGGCGTCGACCGGGCCGTGCGGCGTGAGCCACGTGGACGGACGGCCGCCGCCGAAGTTCGCCGTCACCGTCGCATGCAGGTGGTAGCCGTTGGCGTCGAACGACGTGGTGTTGGCGGCGCTGTCGGCCTTGTGGACGAACTGCACGTGATATGGATCGGCCGCGTTCTCGATGATCATCTGCGCGTGCACCTTGACCCGGTTGAGCATCCGGGAATGCGGGTGCAGCGGGTAATAGTCATCGGTTTCCAGCTCCGGCAGAACCGGCGGCTCCCAGTACGGAGCACGGCCGTGACGTTCGTGCCAGACAATGATGAACCCGTACCACTCCTGCGCGGGGTACGACTTGATCCGCACGTTCTGCTTGCAGCCGATCTTGCTGTACGGAATCAGCGCGTTGGTGCCGTCGCCGCGCCACTGCCACCCGTGCCACGGGCAGACGATGTGCTCGCCCTCGACAGTCCCGCCGACACCCATGTTCGCGCCGAGGTGGAGGCAATAGGCATCGAGCACGTTCACCTTGCCCGACTTCGTGCGGAAAATGACCAATTCCTCACCGAAGTAGTGCGCCCGCTTGACCTGACCGGCTTCCAATTCCGAGGCGAACCCGACGATGAACCAGCCCGTCGGAAAGCGGTAGGTCGAGAGGCTGATGCCGCTCGGGCCGAACTCGCGTTCGGACGGATCGATCTGCGGGTCGTGAACCCCTTCTCTTTGAAAGGACCCTGCCGTCATGCCTTCTCCGTCCGCGCGCACAATAACCGCAGGTCGTTCACCCTGCCCGTTGCCTATTTTTACTATTTTAGGCATTCTAGGTCAAGGATGGCGACGCGAGGAGAGCCCATGCCCACGACCACTCCGGTCGATCTCTCGGATTCTGTGTTGTGGCAGAACGGTTTTCCCGACGACCTGTTCACCGAACTGCGCCATGAGCTGCCGATCTTCCACCACGAGCTGACCGACGGTGTCGCCAGAGCGGTCAAACGGGACTTCTGGATGACCACGAAGCACCGCCACGCTCTGCGCATTCACCGCGACACCGATGCCTTCACCGCCGTCGACGGCCCCCTCATCCAGGGCATTGGACCGGCGGGGTCCTTTCCCAACATCATCAACATGGATCCGCCCGACCAGACGAAGCGACGACGGGTGATGTCGCACGCCTTTACCCCGCGCGCCATCGGCAAGCTCGAGGAGGGCATTCGCGCGCGAGCGGCGGCGTTGATCGATCGACTTCTCGACTCGGGTGGTGGCGACTGGATCAGCGATGTCGCCGACGTACTGCCGATGTCGGTCATCGGCGACATCATCGGCATCCCCGAGGAGGACCGGCCGGAGATATTCGACACGTTCGATCGCATCTTGCAAGCGAACTCGCCGGACTCTCAGTTGACAGAGCAGGACCAGCTCGATGCTTTCGGCAAGATCTTCTCTTATGCCGTCGAACTCACCGCCGAGAAACGGCGCAACCCGGTCGACGACATCTGGAGCACGCTCACTACCGCCGTGATCACCGATGAGAACGGGGACGAGCTGTCCATCCCGGGGGCCGAGCTCGAGACCTTCTTCTTCGTGCTCGCATTCGCGGGTAGCGACACAACCAAGAACGCACTGGCGTCGGGCTTACAGGCCTTCGTGGCCAATCCTGGTGAGATACAGCGCTATCGCACCGACGAGTCGGTTCGGGCGCGCGCGGTCGAGGAGGTGCTGCGCTGGTCGACGCCGGTCGCGTTCTGGACCCGCACCACAAAGGTCGACGTGGAGATGGACGGTATCACCATCCCCGAGGGCGATCGGGTGGTCGCAATGCTTCGTTCGGCCAACCGCGATGAAGAGGTCTTCAGCGACCCGTTCACGTTCGACATCGGCCGCGCGGACAACCCGCACGTCACGTTCGGCGGTGGTGGTGCCCATTACTGCCTTGGTGCGATGTTGGCCCGCGCGGAGATTCGCGCCACGTTTGACGAGCTCCTCTGCCGCGCAGGCGATATCGGACTCGGTCCGGCGAAGGTCTCCCATCCTGACCTGACGAACAACATGACGGTCTTCGACGGGATGTCGATTTCACTGAAACCTCGCTGACTCACAGTCCTTTCGGTCTGGTGCCGATGACGCCGTCAGTGGCAAGGCATTCGAGATCCGTCTCGGTCAGCCCGCAGAGCTCCGTCAACACCTCACTGTTGTGCTGCCCCAGCGTCGGGGGCGGACGGTACAGCCAGTGCTCCACGCCGTCGGGGCGGGCGAACGGCGGGCACGGATACAGGCCGGGTCCGGCGCTCGGATGGGTCAGGGGTTCGAAAAAGCCGCGATGCACCAGTTGTGGGTTGTCGATCACCAGCGATGGCGAAATCACCACGGCCGCAGGGATACCGGCCGCCACCAGCCGCTCGACGACGGTGACCGCGTCCTGAGTGGCGAACCATTGCGCGAGGTCGCTATCGGGACTGCCGATCAGGGTCGCCAGCGCGTCCCGCTCACCGTCGGTGCGGACGGTCATGGCGATCCAGTTGTCGTCGCCCGCACACCGGTAGATGTCCTGCGTGACGCCCGGGTGGTGCCCCTTGTTGCCCCTGCGCTCGAGGACCGACCCGAACAGCTCGAATTCCATCGGCTGCACCGCGGTCACATTGAGCACGCTCTCGATCATCGGCACCTCGACGAGTTGGCCGCGACCGGTTCGGTCGGTGAACTCCAAGGCCGCCATGAGCGCGAACGCCGCATGTGTGCCCGCGAACGGGTCGCAGGCGCCACGAGGGGCGACGGGCAGTCCGTCAGGCATGCCTGTCACCCAGGCAAGGCCGGCGATCTGCTCCATTGTGGGCGCGAATCCCACCCTGTCGCGCCACGGACCCGTCAGCCCGAAGGCCGGCATGCGCACCATCACCAGGCGTGGGTTGAGTTCGAGCAATGCGTCGGCGCCGAGCCCGAAATGATCCATCACCCGCGGCGAGAAGTTCTCGATCACCACGTCGGCCTGCGCGATCAGCGTCTTGATCAGACCGAGGCCGGCATCGGTCTGCAGATCGAGCGTGATCGACCGCTTGTTGGTGTTCATGGCGTGGAAGACCCAGCCGTATTCCCACCAGTCGTCGACGTCCTTTCGCATTCCGCCCGAGTAGCGAATTCCGTCCGGCCGCTGGATCGACTCGATCTTGATCACTTCGGCGCCGAACGCCGCCAGCGAGTGCGTGGCCGACGGGCCAGCCCAGAATGCAGTGAAATCGACGACCCGCAGCCCGGCCAGCGGTCGCCCAGTCTTCGGTTCGGCTGTTGATTGCCTTGGCCCCCATAGGGACCCGGCATCGGAGGCGCCGATCGCGGGCGCGGCGCGGATCGGGGATGGCGCAGCGACGGACATCAGCCACGGTGGACGCGGTTGCCGGAAACCGGCCGGGTTGTCCACGTACACGCCGCGCTCCCGCAGGTGGTCCATCTCACGAACGGTGGCGCCGTTTCCCAGCGCGGCCAGTGGCAACCTGAACAGCTGACCCAGCTCGACGATCTCTTCCACAGTGAGCTCGCGCATCCACGGGTCGATACGCTCGCGGATCCAGTCGCGGTAGTCCCAGCGCCCGATCTGGAATTGCAGCTGGGGCACTTCGGTGAACTCCTGACAATCCACCATTGCGGCGAAGTCGAGCCACTGCTGTCCCGTCACCATGCTGATGCCGACGAAACCGTCCTTCGCCGGTTCGATCGAAGGCACTTCGACGGAGCGCCGGACGTGCGGTGCCTTCAGCAATTGCGAGTGCAGCCACTCGCCGCTCTGCATCAGGGTGATCGCCTCGAGCATCGACATATCCAAATGCGCGCCGCGACCGCCATTGACGACCCCACGGTGGGCAGCCAGCGCACCGTAGGCCGCCCACACGCCGCCCTGGTACTCCCCCAGGTCGCCGCCGACCGAGATCGGCGGACCGGCGGGATCGCCGCGGAAACCGGTGAGCCCGGAGTCGGCCTGCAAGGTGAACTCCGTCGCGGGGCGCTCCGCCCACGGACCCGTCCAGCCGAAGTCGGAGATGGTGACGACGACGAGCCGAGGCGCCTGTTCCCGCAGGCGCTGCGGATCGATTCCGCGCTCAGCTGCCGCGGACCTGGTCGCGGTGACGATCACAATGTCCGCGCCGGTCAGCAGCTCGTCGGAAAAGCTTGTCACGCTGCGCTTCCCGGCGTTCAGATAGGCGAAAAGGGGTGAGTCCTTGCCACCTGTAGGCACCGAACCCGACGCGGTGAAGCGGCGCAGCGGATCCCCGTCGGCGGGTTCCACCTTGATGACGTCGGCACCGGCGTCGGCCAGCAGTTTCCCGCAGTAGGCGCCCGCGATACGATCACTGATCTCGACGACGCGCAGATCATGCAGCGGCGTAGGAGCCACATCCTCGACGTCACTCACCCGCTAAAGCCTCCCTGGTTTCTTTGTCATATTAGTAAGTTTTGTCAGATGGCGATCACGTAGACCCCAGGTCGCGGGCCTTTCGCTGTTAGGATTGTCGGCGATATGACCACGCTGGGAATTGGCCCCGAGGCTCGCCGCCGACTCGGCTCGCGCCGGACAGCCGAGATCGTCGCGGACGAACTCCGTCGGCAGATCATCGACGGTGAACTCTCCGACGGCGACCTGTTGCCGCGCCAGGAGGTGCTCGTCGAGCAGTTCCGGGTCAGTCTGGTGTCGTTGCGGGAAGCCTTGCGGATCCTCGAGACCGAAGGTCTGGTGTCGGTGCGCCGCGGCAACCGTGGTGGTGCTGTCGTGCACGCGCCGGCGAAAGCCAGCGCGGCGTACATGCTCGGACTGCTGCTGCAGAGCGACACCGTCCCCCTCTCCGACCTGGGCACTGCACTTCAAGAACTCGAGCCGATGTGCGCGGCCCTCGCTGCGCGACGCGACGACCGAGGCGATGAACTCGTTCCAAGGCTCAAAGAGATCAACGCGTCGATGGCCGAGCACATCGAGGACGGACCGAAGTTCACCGAGATCGGTGGACAGTTCCACGACGAGGTCGTCCGCGGCTGTGGCAACCACACAATGATCGCCGTGGTGGGCAGCCTTGAGACACTGTGGACCGGTCACCTCAATTGGTGGGCGCAGGAGACTACGGCGCGGGGCGAGTACCCGTCGATGAGTCAGCGCCGCATCGCAATGTCCATTCACAACAAGATCTCCGACGCGATCGAAGCCGGCGACGGCGACCGTGCCCGCAAGCTTTCGGCCCGCCACATCGCCGACACCCAGACCTACTTCACTGCAGCCGATCCCGAGCAGCGGATCGTGGCGCTGTCGCCGCAGGCACTGGCCCGACGCAAGGGGTAAAAGGTGCTGTGTGCGTAGCGCCTTGGTCACCGGCGGCAGCGGTGGAATCGGAAAAGCGTGCGGGCGCAAGCTCGTCGAGCTCGGCTACGACGTCGTCCTGACCGCCCGGCGCGAGGAGCCGCTGCGCGCGGCCGGGGCGGAGATCGGTGCGCGCTACGCCGTCGCCGACGCGGCACAACCCGAGACGTTCGCACCCGCGGTGGACGCGCTCGACCAGATCGATCTCGTCGTGCACGCCGCGGGCATCCTGGGCGGAACCTACGCCCGCAAACAGACTTTCGCTCAGTGGCGCGCGACGATGTCAGCGAATCTGGACTCGTGTTTCGTGGTCACGTCTGCGGCGCTGCCGAAGATGAAGCAGGGCTCGCGCTTTGTGTTCATCTCATCGTCAGCAGCGCATGAGCCCATGCTCGCGCGGACGGCCTACTCCGCATCAAAGGCCGGAATGAACGCGTTCGCGGGAGCACTCGCGCGTGAGGTCGACCGTGACGGCATCAACGTGCACATCGTCACACCCGGACCCGTCGAGACCGAGATGCTGCAGGACGTGCCGTTCGAGATGTATGCGATTCGGGCCACCGACGTCGCCGATGCCGTGGCATGGCTGGACACCCTCGACCCGTCGGTCGACCTGCCCGAGATCCGGTTGCACGCAATCACGCGCGGCCCGAACGCCCGCACCCCCGTCGTTCCCCCGGCCGCCAAACAGTGATTTCGGTGCAGTTGGCCGCGGTGAGCGCGGCTAAATGCACCGCAGTCAGTCCGCCGGAAGCGCCTTGACCGTGGCAGGCAGGCCGTACAGCGCAGTGGCGTTGCCGCGCATGATCCGCTCACGCTGGTCGGCCGGGAACCGCCTGATCGCCCACTCCGGAGAGTCGTAGCTCCAGTGCGGGTAGTCCGTGGAGAACATGAGGTTGTCGCCGAGGTCCATCATCTCGAGGTACTCGCGGTACTCGCCGAGGTCGACCTCCTCGAGCGGTTGCGTGGTGAACCGCACATGCTCGCGAACGTAGTCCGAGGGCTTGCGGCGCACCTGCGGTAGATCTGCCTTGCGCTGCTCCCATATTCGGTCCATCCGCCACATCGCGGGCAGCGCCCAGGTGAAGCCGCCTTCGACGAAGACCACCCGAAGATCGGGATGGCGGTCGAAGGCGCCGTCGAACACCAGACTCATCAGATGCGACACGTACAGCAGCGGCCATGACGCGAAGAAGTCGTGCCAGTGCGCGGGATTGCCGACCGGATAGATCGGGATCAACTCGAACGGCGTCTGTCCCATCAGGTGCGTGGCGACAGGGAAACCATGGCGGGCCGCGGCCGCGTACATCGGGTCGAAGTGCGGGCTGCCGAACGGGATCCCACGGGTCTGCGGCGTCATCAGCACTTCGGCCATGTACGGGTGACCGGCCCAACGCTCGATCTCCCGCGCGGCCGCTTCGGCGTCCTGGGCGGTCACGCTGATCGCGCCACGCCAACGGCCGTGCCAGTTGTTGTCGCCCAGCCACACGTCGGCGAGCCAGTCGTTGTGGGTGGCCTTCAGGATGTGTTCGGCCTGGGGCAGCTGCGCGTCGCACATCGGCTCCAGCACGGCGATACTCACACCGGCGTCGACCAGCAACTGCTTGGCGGCGAAGTCCGGATCGCTGCCCGCGACACCGCCTCCCGGCGGACCTGCGTCGACGCGAAGCGAGTTGGTCTTGTACGAGTCCGGCGTGTCATAGAAGTGCGGAACGGGAGAGACGGCATTACCCGTCGGCCACAGTTTGTCTTTCCACTCCGCGGGCGCATACGACTTGAGCACGTCGGCCGAGACGGGCAGCGGATGGACGTCGGTGTCGACGATCGTGACCGCGATATCGGTGGCAGCCTTCTCCGCAACGTCCTCGACGATTGTCACGTCAGGCTCCCTTCCACTTCAGCGTCTGCTTGATTGCCGGCTCGGCCGACGGCTACCCCGAATAGGTCACTTGCATTGCGCCACAGCACTTTCTCCCGCTGGGCACTGTTGAGACCGGCGACGACGGCGTCAGGTCCGACCGTCGACCAATGCGGGTAGCCCGACCCGTACATGAGCAGGTCGACCTTGGTGGTGAAGTCCATCCACCGTTCGGCCTGGCTCTCGTCGGACGGCCCGTCGAGCGCCGACGAACAGAACCGCACGTGGTCGGGCAGATACTCACTGGGAAACCGGTCCACCCAAGGGGTTTGGTCCCGCATCGACATCCAGAACGTGTCCAGCCGCCACATCAGTGGTGTGAGGATGTCGTAGCCGCCGTCGGCGAACACGAACCGAAGGTCTGGGTGCCTGCCGAACATCCCCTCGATGATCAGCGTGGCCAGATGGACGAACGAGTTCAGCGGCATGAACGCGGCGTAGCCCGGATAGGTGTAGGCGTGGCCGGCGAACGTCGGCGCATGGTCGACGCCGTTGCCGCCGTTGATATGTACGGCTACCGGCAGGCCGTGCGCGGCGGCCGCTTCCCAGATCGGCTCGAACATCGGCTTGCCGTACGGCTCGCGCGACTGCATCGGCACACCGACCTGCACCATCTTAGGGTGCTCGGCCAGTCGCTCGATCTCGGCGACCGCACCCCTGACGTCCTCGGGGTTGACGCGGATGGTGCCGAGGAACCGGTTGGAAGTGTCCGGATCCAGCCAGCGGTCGAGCAGCCAGTCGTTGACCGCCGCGCAGATCCGGCTGTTCAACAGGTAGTCGGCGATGTTGCCGCGCGTCAGCGGATTGAGGATCGCGTAGTCGGCCCCGTTGTCGCCGAAGAGATGACGTGCCATGGTCCCAGGATCGGAACCCGGGTAGCCGTCGCCGTACAGGTCCTGACGGTAGTCGCCGCCCGGCGCCTGATACCACTGCTGTTCGACGTCGGGGATGGCCCGCAACTTGTGCGGCGCCGAAAGGTAGCGCCGGATCTCGGAGTTGAACCGGAAGTGCGGTTGGACGTTCGCGTCGATGATCATGCGGCCTCCTCGCAGGCTCGGCTGCCGCATTCTGGGTTGGATATTCGCTCGCAAGCTTCGCTCATGCGGTGAGGAACACCTGCCCATCGGCGACGTCGACCTCATAGGTGCGCACTCGCTTCTTCGGGTCGGCGAGACATTCTCCGGTGGTGATGTCGAACTCCCACTGATGCCACGGGCAGCGCGCGATCTGACCGGCGCGCATATGGCGAATCTGGTCGGGCATCTCCGGGGCGTATTCGGTAGTGCCCCTGACGTAGCCCAGACATAGCGGTGCGCCCTCGTGTGAGCAGTAGTTCGCGATCGCGTATACCGAACCGTCGATGTTGTAGACGCCCACGCCGTACTTGCCGGCCGGCACCAGTTTCATGGTCCCCGGAGGCAGGTCTTCGATCGCGCACACCGGTCGGCGCTGCATACGACCTCCTCGTTTCTCTTGACCTAGAGTACTAAAATAGTAAAGATAGAGCGACCGACTTGCTAGGTGCTGCCGCCCGGGAGGCATGTGTGACAACGAGCACGGATGCGCACGATCAGCCGACTGCCCCCGATTTGGTGAACGATCCGTACCCCTACTTCGAACAGATGCGCAGGAATTCGCCCGTGTGGCGCGGCACGCTCATGGAGAGCGACCTGATGCCGGAGGAACTCAAGAACTCCGAGAATTGGGTGCTTTTCGATTTCGAGAGCGTCTTCACCGCCTTCCGTGAAGACCAGGTGTTCGGCTCGCAGATGTACCACGACACGATCGGGCTGGTCTTCGGGCCGACGATTCTCGGCATGCACGGCAAGGAACACCACGACCATCGCAGCCTGGTGAGCAAGGCATTCAAGCAGAGCGCGCTCGCGCAGTGGGAACCCGAAGTGATCGATCCGATTTGCGATCAGCTGGTCGACGGGTTCGCCGACGACGGCGAGGTGGATCTGGTCAAGGCCGTGACGTTCGAATTCCCCACCCGCGTCACCGCAGCGCTACTCGGTCTGCCGCAAGAGGATCTGGAACTGTTCCGGAAGTTGTCTCTGGATTTGATCTCGATCACCGAGGACATCGAGGCGGGGCTCAACGCGTCGGTCGAACTGGGTACGTACTTCCAGCAGCAGGTGGATCAGCGGCGAAGCCAACCGACCGACGACGTCATCGGTGATCTCGTGGCCGCCGAAATCGACGGGGAGAAGCTCACCGACGAGGCGATCATCTCGTTTCTGCGGTTGCTGTTGCCTGCCGGGCTCGAGACCACTTATCGGTCGTCGGGAAACCTGCTGCAGCTGTTGCTGACTCATCCGGACCAACTCGACGCGCTGCAACGGGATCGCGACCTCATTCCCGCCGCGATCGAGGAGGGGATTCGATTCGAGACCCCGCTGGTCCTGGTGGCGCGCATCGCCAACCGCGATGTGGAGATGCACGGCATGACCATCCCGGCAGGAGCGCAGGTCAACCTGTGCATGGGTGCCGCCAATCGCGATGAGAAGCGATGGGACAACCCCAATGCCTTCGATATCCGCCGCCCGCGGCGCGCGCATATCTCATTCGCCGGCGGCATTCACAGCTGTCTGGGGATGCATCTGGCCAGGGTCGAAACGAAGGCGATGCTGACCAGCCTCTTCGACCGTCTGACCGATTTCCAGCTGATCGCCGACGACGATACGAAGATCGTCGGTATGCCATTCCGCTCCCCCAAGCATCTGCCCGTCACGTTCCGACCTGCCTCGTGAGGTCACGCGCTGCGATCCTGCACGACATGGGCCAGCAGTGGTCGGTCGAGGAGTTCGAACTCGACCCACCGAAGGCCGGTGAGGTGCTCGTCGAAATGGCCGCAGCAGGGCTGTGCCACTCCGACGAGCACATCCGCAACGGCGACATGTCCGCCTCCAACGAGGTGATGCAGTCATACGGGCTGCCATCGATGTTCCCGTTGATCGGCGGCCACGAAGGCGCAGGCGTCGTCCTCGAAGTCGGTGCCGACGTCACGGGGTTCCAGCCCGGCGACCACGTCGTGACGTCCTTTGTCGCGGTCTGCGGCCGCTGCCGGTGGTGCAACTCCGGAATGGAGTACATCTGCGATATGGGCGCCCAGGTCATGATTCCCGGCATGCCCACCGACGGCACGTTCCGCCATCACACCACCGACGGCCGCAACCTCGGTCACCTGTCGAAGGTCGGTGCGTTCGCGAAACACACTGTGGTGTCGCCAGATTCGATCGTCAAGATCGACCCCCACCTGCCACTGCTGTCGATGGCCCTGCTGTCCTGCGGCATTCCGACGGGCTATGGTTCGGCGGAGAACCGCGCGAAGGTACGCACCGGTGACACCGTCGTCGTCATCGGCGTCGGCGGAATCGGCACCGGAGCGATCCAGGGCGCCCGGATCAACGGCGCCGCGCAGATCATCGCGGTCGATCCGGTGGAGTTCAAGCAGAAGGCGGCGCTGGGATTCGGTGCCACGCACAGTGTTGCGTCCACCGAGGAAGCCGCCGACCTGGTTCGCGATCTCACCGACGGGGTGATGGCGGACAGCGTCATCGTCTCGCCGTCGCTGATCACCGAGGCGGATGTGCAGCCGGCGCTGAGCCTGACGCGCAAGGGCGGAACGTGCGTGTTGACCGGGATGACGAGGCAGACGACGAGTTCCATCGCGATCAACCTGCAGGAGTTCATCCTGTGGAACAAGAACCTCGTCGGCACGGTGTTCGGATCGTGCAATCCGCGGGTGGACATCCCCCGGTTCACGAGGCTCTACGAAACCGGGCAGCTGCAGCTCGACGAGATGATCACCAGGCGCTACCGGCTCGACGAGATCAACGACGGCTACCGCGACCAGCTCAACGGTGAGATCGTCCGCGGCATCATCGATTTCAGCCTCGGCTGAGTCACACGATGCGCGACGTGCGGCCCTGCCAGTAACGGTCGCGGATGCGTCGCTTGTAGAGCTTGCCGTTGGGATCGCGTGGCAGCTCCGGATCGAATTCGATTGAGCGCGGGCACTTGTACGTGGCGAGGTGAGTTCTGCAGTAGTCGATCAGCTCGGCCTCGAGTGCCGACCCGGCCTCGGCTTCCCCGATCGGCTGCACGACGGCCTTGACCTCCTCACCGAACTCGGCGTTCGGCACCCCAAACACCGCGGCGTCGACGAGTTTCGGGTGCATGACCAGGAGATTCTCCACCTCCTGCGGGTAGATGTTCACTCCACCGGAGACGATCATGAACGTCGATCGATCGGTCAGATACAAATAGCCGTCCTCGTCGACGAATCCCATATCTCCCAGCGATCGCCATCCGCGGTCGTTGGAGACCGACGCGGTTTTCTCCGGATCCTTGAAGTACTCGAAAGCCGGCCCGCCCTCGAAGAACAGTTCCCCGCAGGCACCGACCGGAACTTCGACTCCATCCTCATCCAGGACGTGCACCGGCGTGATCGGCTTGCCAACCGAACCGGGATGTGCCAGCCACTCCTCCGGCCCGATACCGGTGCCCGCGAATCCCTCTGTCCCTCCGTAGTACTCGTGGATGACGGGGCCGAACCACTCCAACATCTTGTACTTGACCTCGACAGGGCACGGCGCGGCGGCGTGGATGACGCATTGCAGGCTCGACACGTCGTACGCGTCGCGGACGGCCTCGGGCAGCTTGAGCATCCGCACGAACATCGTCGGCACGAACTGCGCGTGGGTGACGCGGTGGGTCTCGATGAGCCGCAACACGGCCTCGGCGTCGAACTTCGGCATCAGGATCGACGCGGCACCCACGCGGTGCACCGCCATCGTGTAGTTGATGCCCGCGGCGTGATACAGCGGAGCCGGCGAAAGGTAGACGCTCGACGAGGTCATCGCGTAGCGCTGCCCCAGCGAGTACTCGAGCACCTTCTGCGCCCAGGATCCCTCGCCATCGGTGGGCAGTGGCCGGCGAACAGCCTTGGGCCGCCCGGTGGTTCCCGAGGAATAGAGCATCTCGGTGCCGTCAGAAATCGGCGGCGCATCACCAGCGCAGGACAACGCATCGCGGTAGGACGTCCAGCCGGGCAGCGCGGCACCGACGCTGATGTGCACCTCGACCCCGGAGTTCGCCTCGAGAAGATGCGCCGCTAGCTCGGCCATCGACTCGTCGACGAACACGGCCTTGGCTTCGGAGTCATCGACGACGTAGGCCACTTCGTCGGCCGTGAAGTGAGTGTTCACCGCGCTGTAGTACAACCCGGAAAGCTGGCAGGCCCAGGTGATCTCGAAGAACTCCGACCGGTTCAGCAGGATGAGCGCGACCCCATCACCCGGCCGCAGTCCGGCCTCGTACAGCATCGCGGCAACACGGCGACTGTTGGCGTACAGCTCGCCGTACGTGACCGTGTCGCCCTCAGCGACGATCACGGCTACAGAGTTCGCGGCCCTGGTCGCGTGATCTGAGATGTTCAATCTCGCCCCTAGGCGGAGGTACCGTCTGTGGACGCGGCGGCCTGGCGCTTGGCCATTTCCGACGGAAGCACCTTGTCCTTGAACACCCGCTGGATCAGCTCCTGCACATCCTTGCTGATCGACGCGAGCGCGACGAGGTCGTTGGAGCTCTGCCAGTGCACCCGCATCCCCATAAGCTCCCACGCCCGCTTGAGATTGGCCTTGGTCAGCATCAGTGTCGTCAACGGAGCCTGGGCGATGTGGCGGGCGATGGCGTCGACCCGGTCGTCGAGATCTTCGCGCTTGACCACCTCGTTGACCAGCCCGACCTCCAGGGCCTTCTTCGCGTCGATCACCTCCGCGGTGAACAGGTAGTAGGCGGCTCGACGCCAATTCATGAACACCCAAGGCTCGATGGAACATTCACCCGAGGGCATACCGAACCCCTGCAACGGCGGATAGGAAAAATACGCGTCTTCGGAGGCGATCACAATGTCGGTGGTCAGGCCCATGTGCGTGCCGCCACCCACGCAGTAGCCGTGGACCTGGGCGATGGTCGGCTTGGAGAACTCCCACAGATTCAGCGTCGGCTTGACGAACAGATCGGACTGCGCCTTCCACGGATGACCCGTCACCATGGCGTTCTCGACGAACGACGGATAGTCAACGGCGTTGTTTCCGATTGCGTGTCCCGAACAGAAGCCCTTGCCGTTGGCCTTCAGCACCAGGACCTTGATGTCGTAGTCGCGGTCGGCGTCGAGCAGTGCAGCGTCGACTTCCTCGGCCAGCTTCTGGTCCTGGGCGTTGGCCTTCTCCGGCCAATTGAGCGTGATCTTCGCGATCGCGCCGTCCTTCTCGTAGATGATCCGCTCGCGAGTTTCCTTGAGATCCATGTAGATACCTTTCTGTGTCTTCTCATGAAACAATCAGTCCGATTTCGGCGCCGATGTCATAGGTCGTTCCGATCTCGCCGGTCCAGTGCACGGTGCCCGACGCGCCCGCCTCGATCTCCTGCTCTACCTTCTCGGTCGCGATGACGTAGATGGGTGTCCCCTCATCGACATGGTCTCCGGCGGAGACGAGGAACTCGGTCAGTTCGGCCTCCGAGACGGCCACCGAGACCCGTGGGATGCGAATGACGAAGTCAGCCACGGGCGCCCGCCGCGTCGAGGGCCCGCGATGCGGCCTCGACGATCCTTCCTGGTGACGGGTAGAGCTGCGCCTCCAGTGCCGCCGCTGCGGGCGCCGGCACGAACCGTGCGCCCACCCGCTCGATCGGTGCGGTGAGCTCACTGAAGCATTCGGCCTGCAGCGTGGCGACGATCTCGGCACCCGGGCCCGCGAACTGGACGGCATCGTGCACGACGACCGCCCTTCGGGTGCGACGCACCGACTCGACGATGGTCTCGATATCCAACGGCACCAGAGATCTCAAGTCGACGACCTCAGCATTGACACCCTGCTCCTGCAGCTGATCGGCGGCCTTCAGACACTCCAGCAGGCTGCGCCCATAGCTGATGAGGGTGACGTCGGACCCGGGACGCTTGACGTCGGCCTGGCCGAGTGGAATGGCGAAGCCGGGATCGGTTGGGACGCAGCCCTTCTGGCCCTGCAGGCGGATGGTCTCGACGAACAGGCACGGATCTGGGTCGAAGATCGCCGATGTCAGCAACCCCTTGGCGTCACGCGGCGTGGACGGGACGATGACTTTCATGCCCGGGATGTGCATGAACCACGCTTCCAGCGTCTGGGAATGCGTTGCGCCGGTGGCGAGTCCGGCGTATACCTGGGTGCGCACCGTGATCGGCGCCGTGGTGCGTCCCGCTGTCATGAACCGCAGTTTGGCGGCGTTGTTGATCAGCTGGTCGGCGGCGATGCCGATGAAGTCCATGATCATGATCTCGGCGACGGGCAGCAGCCCGTCGATCGCCGCACCGATCGCCGCACCGATGATGGCTGCCTCGGATATCGGTGTGTCCACCACCCGGTCATGTCCGTACTTCGTCGACAGCCCGGCCGTCGGACCCGACGCGGCCGGGTCGGCGATGTCCTCACCGAGCAGGAACACCCGGTCGTCACCCGCCAGCGCCTGATCGAGCGCGAGGTTCAACGCCTCGCGCATCGTCATTTCTTTCTCGTCCATGGACGCCTTCCTCAGACGGGATAGCGGATCGGGGACGCGTACACGTCGCGGTCGAGTTCGTCGATCGACGGTGCCCCGGCAGCGATGACCGCCTTGAGCGCCTCCTCGACCTTGATCAGTGCACCTTCGTCGATCCCGCTGAGGTCCTCGTCGGTGCAGAGTGCGTTGTCTATCAGGTGTTTCCGGAACCGCGGCACCGGGTCGGCCTCCATCGCCGCCGAAAGCTGCTCCTTGGGGATGTAGGGCATCCGGTCGCCGAAGTAGTGACCGCGGAATCGGAAGGTCACGCACTCGATGAACGTGGGTCCGCCACCGTTGCGCGCCTTGCCGATCGCCTCGGCGAGCGCATCCAGGACTGCGAGCGGATCGTTCCCGTCCACCTGAACACCGGGCATGCCGTAACCCGCCGCGCGGTCGGCCACACGCTTGAGCTTCATGGTGTCGTGAGTCGGTGTCATCTCCGCGAAAAGGTTGTTCTGACAGACGAACACCACGGGCAGGTCCCACAGCGCGGCCATGTTGGCGGCCTCGTGGAACGACCCGGTGTTCGTCGCCCCGTCACCGAAGCTCACAACGGTGACGCGGTCGATGTCCTTGCGTTTGGCCGCCATCGCGAGCCCGACTGCGACCGGCGGTCCGGCGCCGACGATGCCCGTCGACAGCATCACGCCCTTCTCGGGGTTGGCGATGTGCATCGTGCCGCCCTTGCCGCGGCCGGCTCCGACGGTGCGTCCCATCATCTCGCCGTAGATCTCCTCCAGCGGAACGTCTTTGCCGATCAGGTCGTGCAGGCCACGGTAGGTCGTCACCAATTGGTCGTCGTTGCGCAGCGCGACACCCATCGCGGCGGCGATGGCCTCCTGGCCGCGCGACGGCCAGTACACGCACATGAACTCGCCGGTCCCGATGCCCTTGCTCAGCCTGTCGTCGGCGGCCTTCATCAGCACCATCAGCGCATAGATGCGGCGTTGAACCTCCAACGGATACGTCACGGCCCCAGCGACCCGATCTCGCGGTACACCTTGGGAATTGGCTTCGGGTCCATGGCCAGGTTGTCCAGTCCCGTCATGTTTCCGGTGGCGCCCAGTTCCCCGAGGCGCTGCACTGCGGCATCGAGGTCGTCGCAGTCGAGTTCATAGATCGCGATGAAGGGTCCTACGCCATCGTTGGGCGCGAACCGGCGCGCAGAGACAATGCCCTCCACGGAAAGGATCTGCGCCAGATGCGTGTCGTTGTACCACTTGTGGTACTCGGCCTCACGATCCGGCGAGGCCGGCATCGTCTCCACGTACATGATCCCTCTGGGCACCGTTGTTACTCCCTCTGATGTTTCCTATGGGCCCGACCACGGCCTGATTTTCAGGAAGCCAGCCGCGTCGACGCGCAACTGCTGACCGGTGACGTAGCGGGCGGCGTCGCTGGCCAGAAACAGCACGGCTTCACTGATGTCTTCGGGCTCCACATACGGAATCGGCATCCCCTGGATCATCGGGGGGCCCTGGCCTCGAGTAGCTCCGCTGACCAGCGCGACTTTTCCCGTCACCCTGCCCATGACCGAACCTCTCTGCCTGTGCGCCAGCGGTGGCTATACTACCTAAAATTATAAAGAAACCAATCAGTTCGATCCCGAACAGGAAACCGTGGATTTCTCATATCCGGCGGAGGTGGAACCCTTCCGCAAGGAGTTGCGGGCTTGGTTGTCAACCAACCTGACGGATGAAGTGCGGGCCGCTGACCGGCAGCGCGGCCGCGACGCACAGGCGTTCGAAATAATGCGGGCCTGGGATGCGACAGTGGCCGACGCAGGCTGGGGCGCGGTGTCCTGGCCGCAGGAGTACGGCGGCCGCGGGGCGACGGTCCTCGAGCAGTTGGTCTATGCGGAGGAGACGACGCGGGCGCGAGCTCCCATGCCACTCAACGTGATTGGCGTGAACAACATCGCACCCGCGATCATGCAGTACGGGACCGACGCGCAGATGCGGCGGCTTCTCCCCCGGATGATTCGGGCCGATGACATCTGGTGTCAGGGCATGTCTGAGCCTGACGCCGGTTCCGATCTCGCCTCCCTGCGGACGCGGGCAACCCGCGACGGCGACGACTTCCTCGTCAACGGCCAGAAGATCTGGACGTCGCTCGGTCATCGGGCGGACTGGTGTCAGTTGTACGTGCGTACCGATCCAGACGTCTCCAAGCACAAGGGCATCTCCTGTCTCATCGTTGACATGACATTGCCCGGCATCGAGGTCCGGCCGTTGGTGACCATCAACGGGGCCGCTGACTTTGCCGAGGTGTTCTTCACCGATGTCCGGGTCCCCGCCGACGCCCTGCTCGGCCCGCTCAATTCGGGCTGGCAGGTCGCGACCACGACGTTGAGCCACGAACGGGCGGGTGCGGCGCGTCTGTACGCGCAGATGCAGGTCCAACTCTCAGACCTCGTCGCCGACCTCGCGGAGCATGTCGTCGACGGCAGGCCTGCACTCGAGAACGGTGCGACGTTGCGCCGGCTGGGCGAGGTCGCCGTGCGCATCAAGTACCTCGAGTTGTTGTGCAAGCGGTCGATATCGGCGATGTTGCAGGGCGGCGATGCGCTCGGATCGGCCAGCCTGGCCAAGAGCGTGTGGGCCGAACTGGGTCAGGACCTCGCCGAGCTGGCCTTCGATGTGCTCGGACCGTTGGACAGTGGGCGTTGGTCGGACCGACGGCTGTCGTCGCGGTCATTGACCATCGCGGGCGGGACCACCCAGATCAACAAGGGCATCACCGCGACCCGAGTGTTAGGTCTGCCGAGACGATGAACCTCGAACTCACCGATGAGCAGGCCGCGCTGCGCGACACCGTCCGGCGTTACCTGGCCGAAAAAGCGAGCCTGGCAACATATGTGCGTCCCCTTCTCGACAATGCGGCCAGCGGAGCCGACGAGGTCTGGCGCGGGCTGGCGGCGATGGGCGCCACAGGCCTGCTGGTACCCGAGAGCTGCGATGGCGCAGGCATGACGATGGTCGAGGCCGGGGTGGTCGCCGAAGAACTCGGGGCCGCGCTGTACCCGGGTCCCTGGTTGTCGACCACGGTCGCGGCGACGCGCGCGCTGGTGCGCACGGGCGCTGACAAGAATGCGGCCGGACTGCTGTCCGGAATCGCGGAGGGGTCCGCTATCGCTACGGTCGGGCCGCTCGCCGGTCCGCGGCCGACGGCGATCGACGGTGCGACCCTGCGCGGCACCGTCACCGGAGTTCCTGACGCCGACTGCGCCGACGTCGTCCTGGTGTTCGCCGCGGAAAGCGACGGCGTCGGGTTGTACTCCGTCGACACGTCGTCGGTGGGCGCGGCGATGCTGCCGTGTCCCCATGTCGACCCGACGCGCACGCTGACGAATCTCGAACTCGACGATGTGCCCGCGCAGCGGCTCGGATCGGCAACCGAACAAGCGATCAGCGCGGTGGTCGACGACGTCGTGATCGCATACGCCGCTGACGCGCTCGGCGCGGCCACCGCGGTGATGAACCTAGCCATCGAATACGCCAAGGTGCGGAAGCAATTCGAGCAGCCGATCGGGAGCTTCCAGGCTGTCCAGCATCTGTGTGTCGACATGTATGAAGCGACCGAACTCGCACGCAGCGGCGTGATCCACGCGTTGTGGGCCGCTGATGCGGCCGAACCCGCAGAACACCACCTGGCTGCGTTGCGTGCCAAGGCATTCGCGGGCCGGCTGACCAAGGTCGGCGATACGGCGATCCAGGTGTTCGGTGGTATCGGCTTCACGTGGGAGCACGACGCACACCTGTACCTGAAGCGATTGTTGGGTTGGAGCGGATTCCTCGGTTCGCCCGACCGCTATCTCGAGGAAGTCGGGAGGGGATTGCGATGACCGGAGTTCTCAGTGGCGTGCGCGTCGTCGAGTTGGCCTCGTGGACATACGTTCCCTCGGCCGGTGCGGCGCTCGCCGACTGGGGCGCCGACGTCATCAAGGTGGAGGACGTCAAGGCGGGCGATCCCGGTCGGGCGCTGGTCATCGGTGGATTCACGAAGGAGAATGCGCGGGCGCATATCGACTTCATCCTCGAGATCGGCAACCGGGGCAAGCGCAGCATTGCCGTCGACGTCAAGTCCGAGACCGGCCGCGAGTACTTCGGACGCCTACTCGCCACCGCGGATGTGTTCCTGACCAATTGGCTGCCTGGTCCGTTGGAGCGGGCCCGGCTGACCGTCGACGACGTCCGCTCGTTCAATCCGAACATCATCATCGCGCGCGGTACCGGAACCGGCGTGCGCGGGCCGGATCGCGACAAGGGCGGATTCGACGCCGCGACCTACCTGTCTCGCGGCGGGGTGTCCTACACGATGACACCGTTCGGCACCGAGACGCCCGCCGTGCAGGGGCCCGGATTCGGTGACCTGCAAGGGGGAATCACGCTCGCGGGCGGCGTATGTGCCGCATTGTTCCACCGCGAGCGCACCGGAGAGGCAAGCATCGTGGACTCATCGCTGTTGGCGCAGGCGATGTGGACGATCGCCCCGTCGATCTCGGTCGCCGATCTCTTCGACATCGACGGCATCCCCGGTGCACCACCGGGCCTGGCGATCAATCCGCTCGTCAACCGCTACAGAACGCGAGACGGCCGCTGGATCCAAATGGTTTTTCTGCAGCCGGACCGATTCTGGGCGGGCTTCTGTGAGCGGATCGGCCTGCCCGAACTCGCCACCGACGAGCGGTTCGTCCCGTCGAGCAACCTGATCGCCAACGCGACGCAGGCGTGTGGGCTCGTCGGGGAGCGGCTGGCCAGCGAGGATCTGGACCACTGGCGCAGGGTGCTCGCGGATGAACCGGGTGTGTGGGCCGCGCTGGCCACTCCGAAAGAGACCCTCAACGATCCCCAGGTCAGGCCGAACGGCTATGTGGTACCCAATGTGGACGACCAGGGAAACGAGTACCAGATCGTGGCCGCCCCGGTGCAATTCAACGAAACACCGCCGGCGGCTGCGCGCGCACCCGAACACGGGCAGCACACCGAGGAGATCCTGCTGGAGCTCGACCTCGACTGGGA
Organism: Mycolicibacterium tusciae JS617; assembly: GCF_000243415.2. The sequence continues at coordinate 804,247 of NZ_KI912270.1, read as the reverse complement.
CGACATTACGGCGGCCAAGGACAGCGGAGCGATTCTCTAGGAGGCCACGATGGCACTTGAAGCGGTCATCTACGAGCGCGAGCCACCCATCGCGCGGATCATCCTCAACCGGCCCGACAAGGCCAACACCAAGGACGCCCAACTCGTTCAAGAGGTCGACGCGTGCCTGCGGGAGGCCGACCGCGACAAGGAGATCAAGGTCGTCATCCTGAAGGCCAACGGCAAGGGCTTCTGCGGCGGGCATGTCGCACGGTGGGGTCCGGATGAGAATCCCTACCCGGACTTCGGCGAGACGTTCGAGGACCTCTACAAGGGCACCGCCGACCTGTTCCTGTGGCCGACGCTCTATCTGTGGGAGTTCCCGAAGCCGACGATCTCCCAGATTCACGGCTACTGCATGGGTGGCGGGATCTATCTCGGACTCCTGACGGACTTCTGCGTCGCGTCGGAGGACGCGTACTTCCAGATGCCGCTCGCGCAGAGCCTCGGCGAGCCCGGCGGCCACACCATGATCGAGCCGTGGCTGTTGATGAATTGGCATCGCACTATGGACTGGCTTCTGTTGGCGCCCACGCTTTCCGCGCAGGAGGCCCTGGAGTGGGGTCTGCTCAACAAGGTGGTGCCCCGCGATCAGCTCGAGGACACGGTCGAGGAAATGGCCCGCAAGATCGGCCAGATTCCGTTGACCACGTCGATGGCGGTGAAGAACAACGTCAAGCGGGCCTATGAACTGATGGGTATGCGTGTGCATCTTCAGGTCAGTCATATCCTGACGAACATGGTCGGGGCGGCCACCGACGTTCAGGAGCGTCGGCGTCGACTGATCGAATCCGGCAAGAAGCCACGAGATTTCATCGACGACACTTCTTAGCCGAGTGGAAATCAGCGACCGGCGGCGTGGCGAGCGGCGACGTAGCCGAAGACCATCGTGTTGGCGATGCTGCCGCCGGCACCCAGATAGCTACGACCCATCACCGTTGCCGTGATATTGCCTGTCGCATAGAGGCCTTCGATGACCTGGTTCTGCTCGTTGAGCACCTGGGCGTGCTCGTTGGTGATCACTCCCCCGCAGGTTCCGACGTCGGCAGGCAACACCCTGGTCGCGTAGTACGGGGCGGTGTCGAGCGGGCCCAACGCGGCGTTGGGTTTGTATCCGGGGTCACCGAGGCACACGTTGTATGCCGACTGGCCGCGCCCGAAGTCGGGATCGAGGCCGTCGGCGGCGAACTCGTTGAAACGATTGATGGTGAATTCCAATGCGTTGGCAGGCACCTCGATCTGGGAAGCCAGATCGGCGATCGTGTCGGCGCGCTTGACCACACCCTGTTCAATCAACGCCTCGGACAGGCTGCGCTTCTTCAGCGGATTCGCACCCGAGACGTAGCGCCGGACATAGCCCTCGTCGAACACCTGCCAACAGGGCACCGCCTTGTTCGCATACATCGCCTTGCCGACCTCGACGTACGAATTCGACTCGTTGCAGAACCGCTTGCCTGTGTTATCGACGTAGATGGCGCCGGGCCGCTGGCGCCCGGAACCCAGTGACGCTGCGCCTGGGTCTTGAATGAAGACCATTGGCAGCCACCAGGCTTCATCGAGCAGATCGGTTTTCGCGCCGAGTGCCATCGCGGTCTGCAACACCTCGCCAGTATCGCCGGCGTTGGCGATCGACCACTTGCCCTCGTTGGGCTGGTCGCCACTGTAGCGGCGGCGCATGTCGGCGTTGCGGCTGAACCCGCCCGCCGCCAGCAGCACGCCCTTGCGGGCTTCGACGTTCAGCGTCGTGCCATCGCGCGTCACCCGGGCGCCGGCGACGCGATCGTCCTCGACGATGAGGTCATCCATCGCGGTGTTGATCCAGATCGGAGGCTCGCCGCTTCCTCCCACTGACGGCTCGCCGTCGAAATCCATGAGCGCCTTGAGGATTTGTCCGATGAACGACGCGCCGTTGGTCATCAGGTCACGGCGTCGTAGCTTGGCGAGGTTGGTGCGCAGGAATACTCGCGCAGCGATGGCGAAGGCCCGGGGTGAGCGGTTGAAGTACTGCACGGCGCGCAACTCGTTGGTCTTGACGACGAACCCGTAGTTCTTGGCCATCGACGGCTGGACCTTATCGCTCCAGTCGCCGAGCGCCGTGGCGTCGTACGGAACGCCTTCGACCGATCGCCCGGCCGCGTTGCCGCCTTTGTGGTTCGGGTAGTAGTCGCTCCAGCCTGGACATCGCACAAGCCGAACACCCTTGCGGACAAGCAGATCGATCATCTCGTTGCCGGCAGTCAGAAATGTCTCGCGGCGTGCGGGCGAGGACGCGTCGCCAATATCGCCGACCACGTCGTCGAAGTAGGCCAGGCCGTCCTCGTGGCTATCGGGTACGCCGTCGGCGCGCATCAATGGGTTGTTCGGCAGCCACACCATGCCGCCGGACATTCCGGTCGACCCACCGACCAGTCCCTGCTTCTCGACCACTAGCGGTTCGATGCCTGCATCGAGCGCGGCGAGGGCGGCGACCATCCCGCCACCGCCACTCCCCGCTATCAGCAGGTCGACGGACGCATCCCAATTCACCATGCCCGAACTTTCTCCGAGAGCCCGAGGTCGGCGACGGGCACGTCAATCGTCGTGTTCGTCTTCTGAATCGCCGGCACCAGGCTCTCGTACGGCAAACCTGCGAGAAAGCCGTCGATTACCCGCTCGAAGTTGGAGATCAACCCTTCGATCTGGTCCGACAGTCTCATGTACTGGAACCCCTTGGCGTGCAATCCTTTCTGTTGTTTGGGCAAGTTGGAGAAATCCTGGGCCGGAATCATCGGCCAGTTCGGATCGTCAGGAGCCAACGGTTCGGGTGCGGTCGGCTTGGATGGCGCCTGGTCGTTCGGGTAGCGGGTGAGCGACCACACCTCGAACAGCGTCTCCTCAGGGCCCAGCGGGCGAATCCGGTATGACGCCGCGCTGCTGTACTGCGGCAGGATGAAGTAGTGCGGGAAGCAGAACCCGATCGGATCGATCGCGCGTCGACGGTCCAGATCGTTGAGGTCGGGGAAGTCGCAGTCACGCGCCCTGTGCCAGGTGGTGACTGCGTCGTTGAGCGCACTGCGCCAAGTGGCCATCGCCTCGGCGGGATCGTCCGGGAGCGACATATGTTGCAGCCCTTCGGCTATCCGGATGTCGTTCTCGTGCGTCATACCGCCCATCCCCGATCCGAGCGTGCGCATGAAATACAGGTTCGCCTGCACCACCGGATGCGTGTGCGACGAATCCGGGCTGTACGCCGACGGCAGCAGCTGCGGATGCGTCTGCGGCACGTGGTAGCCCTCCAAGAAGGCGGCCGTGGCCAGCTTCCAGTTCACCGGCAGCAGGCACGACTTCCACCACTCGGTACGCAGCGCCTCCACCTTGAATGCGTCGTGACGGGACGCGAACGGTTCGATGCAGTCGCGCAGCGGTGGTGCGTCGTCGTCAAGGTTGATCCACGCGCAACCGCCCCACAGCTCACACCGCACCGACGTCAACTCGAGGTCGGCGGCGTCGAGATTGGCGTCGTCGAACAGCTCGGAGCGCAGCACGAAGGTGTTCTTGCCGTCCAGTCCCCAGCACCACCCGTGGAACGGGCAGACGAAGGTACGGCGTGATCCGCAGCCCTCGACGAGTTTCATCCCGCGGTGGCGGCACGCGTTGTAGTAGGCGCGGACGGTGCTCGCGTCGACGCGTACGACGATGATCGACTGGTCCAGAATCTCGTACTCCACGAAGTCGCCCGGTTTGGGGATCTCCTCGAGGCGGCACGCCATCTGCCAGACACGCGGCCAGAACAACTCGGTCTCCAGCGCATAGAAGTCCTGGTCGTAATAGCGCTGTTTGGGGATGCGATCCACGCTGCGCACGGCCCACGGCACCGGGAGCGGCGTCCACTCCACGTCTGTCATGTGCTCACCCCATCACGCCGCGGCGGCCAGTTTTCGTATCTTAGCAAAAATAGCAATTCGGGCCGGTGCGCTCGAGTGATTAGCAGCACCGCCGAGGTGCCATCGAGTGGGCCACCGCATACTCGCGGCATCCACTGGGTGCTAGAACTACCAGCATGGGAAGTGACACCCTTCAGCAATTGCTGCGCGAGCGCCTGACGTCAGACACCGTCGCGGTGAAGTACGCCGAGGGCAGCTGGACGTGGCGTGAGCACCTGCGCGACGCGTCAGCCCGCGCCGCGGCGCTGCTTTCGCTCATCGATCACAACCGCCCGGTGCACGTCGGGGTGCTGATGGGTAACACCCCGGAATTCCTGAATCAGATGGCTGCCGCCGCCCTCGGGGGCTACGTGCTGTGCGGCATCAACTCCACGCGACGGGGAGATGCGCTGGCCGCAGATATCCGGCGGGCCGATTGTCAGATCGTGGTGACCGATGCCGAGCACCTGCCGCTACTCGACGGGCTCGACCTCGACGGGGTGCACGTAGTCGACACCTCGACCGACGACTGGGCGCGCATGGTCGCAACGGCCGGTGACCTGACGCCGTTGCGCGAGGTCGATCCGATGGACACCTACATGCTGATCTTCACCTCGGGAACGAGCGGCAATCCCAAACCGGTTCGGGTGTCGCACTTCATGGTGCTGATGTCGGGCCAGGCCCTCGTCGAGAAGTTCGAGGTCGCCGAGGACGACACGTGCTACCTGTCGATGCCGTTGTTCCACTCCAACGCGCTGGTGGCGGGCTGGGGTGTGGCGGTCGCGCGGGGCGCGGCGATGGCGCCGGCGAAATTCTCGGCGTCGAACTTCATCGACGACATCCGTCGCTACGGCGCCACGTACATGAACTACGTCGGCAAGCCTTTGGCTTACATCCTTGCCACGCCAGAACACCCCGACGACGCACTCACGCCGTTGCGCATCGCGTTCGGCAACGAGGCCAGCGACCGGGATATCGAAGCGTTCCAGCGGCGTTTCGACTGCACGGTGTGGGACGGCTTCGGTTCCACCGAGAACGCGGTCATCATCACCCGCGAAGAAGGCACGCCGAAAGGCTCACTGGGCAAAGGGTTTCCGGGGGTCGCGATCTACAACGCCGACACCGTCACCGAATGCCCCCGTGCGCTCTTCGACGCCGACGGCGCACTGATCAATGCGGAGGAGGCAATCGGCGAACTCGTCAACACCGATGGTCAGGGCTTCTTCACCGGCTACTACAACGCCGAGGACGCAACCGCCGAGCGCATGCGACACGGCATGTACTGGTCGGGCGATCTCGCATACTGCGATGAGGACGGCTGGATCTATCTCGCAGGACGCAGCGGCGACTGGTTGCGCGTCGACGGCGAGAACATGGCGGCCGCACCGATCGAACGCATTCTGATCCGGTTGCCCGACATCAACCTCGTCGCCGTATACGCGGTGCCCGATGAGAACGTCGGCGACCAGATCATGGCGGCGGTCGTGCTCAACGACGGCGCCGCGCTCACACCCGAGAGTTTCGAATCATTCCTGGCAGCGCAGGCCGATCTCTCCCCCAAGGCGTGGCCGAGGTTTGTCCGCATCGCGCCCGACCTGCCGACGACCGCCACGCATAAGGTGCTCAAACGCGAACTCGCGGCGCAGGGTCCGACGCCCGGCGACGGTGAACTCTGGGTCCGCGAGCCGCGCGGCACCCGCTACTCGCGCGCCTAACCCAAGCGATTTGTGTGCAATCGCGTGCGGTCACCACACGAACACGCACACAAATCGCTCGGAGGCTAGTACTGGCCCAGCGGCCGGCAGAGGTTGGTGATCGGATTCCAGTACTGCCCCGGCGCACAGGCGAGCGGTACCGCGTTCTTACATGAATTCGAGCCGGGGTCCCAGTACTGCCCGGGCGGGCAGTTGATGGGCTGGGGCTGTGCCGCGCCGCCGGCTGCCGTCGCTACCGCGAAGATCGGAGCGCAGACAGCCGCGACGATTGCCGGACGAAGTAACTTTGACATGCTTATTTCTTGCCCGAAATCGGACCGTTTCAAACCGACTGGCGCGCTGGTCAGCCGACAACGATTCGCAGCTTCTCCCACCCGCGAACGGTCGACGTCGGTGCGAGCTGCGCGGTTTCGTAGTCGATCTCCCACTCCGGCCACCGATTGAGCAACTCGTCGAGCGCAACGCGTCCCTCGAGCCGCGCCAGGTTGGCGCCGAGACAGTAGTGCAGACCCTTACCGAAGGTCAGGTGCGAGCCGCCGCGGTGGATATTGAAGGTATCGGGATCCTCGTAGCGATCCGGATCGCGATTGGCGGCGCCGAACAGCAGGAGCATCGCGGCCCCCGCGGGCACGGTTTGACCGTATGCCTCGAAATCCCGTGCCATGTACCGGGCGACGTGCGGACCGGTCGGCTCGAAGCGCAGCGTCTCGTCGATGGCGGGGATCAGCAGCGATCGGTCGTGTGCGACTTCTCGGCGCTGATCCGGATGTTCGGCCAGCACTTTGGCAAGCCAGCCGATGAGCCGGCCGGTGGTCTCGTTGCCCGCACCCGCGACCACCTGCGTGTAGTGCAGCACCTCTTTTCGATGCAGTTTGCGTGTCACACCCTCTTCGTCCGTGAACTCGACATTGAGCAGGGCGGTCATCAGATCGTCGGACGGGTTGTTCGAGCGCCACTCGACGTAGTCGGCGTACATCCGGCCGTCGGCGATCGCGTCGGCCTTGGCGACCTTCATCGGTGCGCCCGGCTTGGTCCGCAGGTTGGCGTCGTTGCGGTCCCGGAAACCGACCTGGTCGGACTCGGGGATGCCCAACAACATGCCGATCACCCGCATCGGCATCATCGCGGCGAGTTCGGCGACGATATCGAAGCTGTCCGAACCGACAAGGGGGTCAAGGCAATTGATGCAGTAGCGGCGAATCTGATCCTCGATCTCGGCCATTCGCCGCGGCGTGAACACCCGCGCCATCAAACCCCGCAGCATGCTGTGGATCGGCGGATCCTCGAACATCATCACGCCCTTGGGCATGTCGAAGTCGGACTTGACCAGTTCGAGGATGTCGCTGCGCTGATTGGAAAAGGTCTCCCAGTTGTTCAGGGCCTTCTCGACATCGACATACCGCGACAAGGCCCAGAAGTCGTAGCGCTCGTTGTAATAGAGCGGCGCCTCCTCGCGCAGCCGCGCATACGTCGGATACGGGCTCGCCACGATGCCGACGTCGTAGGGATCGTAGTAAACAGCGGTGTCGCTGGTGGTCGTCACGTGAAATCCCCTATTTCAGTAGGCTGCCGGCGTCGACGGGCAGGGTGACTCCGGTGACGTAGCGGGCTTCGTCGGAGGCCAGGAACAGGACCGCATTGCTGATGTCGACAGGTTCCACCCACGAGATCGGCAGGTAGTGGAACGACTGGCAGATCGGCGCCAGGTCGTCGGGTCCCGGGTTCTGAAGGTCGGGCCGGAACAGACGATAGGTGGACTCGTTCATCAGCAGCGGGGTGCACACATGGGTCGGGTGCACGGTATTGACGCGAATGTTCTTGGCGCCGAGTTCAACTGCGAAGGTCCGCATCAGGCCGACGACGCCGTGTTTGGCGGCGATGTAGTGGCCTACCTGCGGGTAGGCCTTGGTGCCGCCGACTGAACTGGTGATGATGATCGAGCCGCTGCCACCGGCAAGTAGGTGCGGCACCGCGGCTTTGACCGTCTTCCACACTCCCCCGAGGTTGATGTCGATGGTCTCGTCCCAGATGTCCTCGCGCATCTTGTGCAACTTGACGCCGGTGGTTCCGATGCCCGCATTGGCCACGACGATGTCGAGTCCGCCGAGTTGTTCGACTCCACTGTCGAGCGCGGCCTTCAGTGCGTTGTAATCGCGGACGTCGACTTCTGCGGTCACGATGCGACGGTCGAGGTTCTTCACCAGGTCGGCGGTCTCGGCGAGGTCCTCGGGTGTGGCAGCCGGCGCCGTTGAGTCGTCGAACCCTCGGCAGATATCGATCGCGATGATGTCGGCGCCCTCCTGGGCCAGCCGCACCGCGTGGCTGCGGCCCTGGCCGCGCGCCGCACCGGTGATGAACGCGACCTTGCCCGCTACCCGACCAGCCATCCAGACGCTCCTCAATTGTTGGCAAGCAATTGTTGGGCGACCGCCCAACATCTAGACTGCGGCCATGTCTAGCAGCACCACTGATGAACGGTCAAGAGGTGGACGCCCCTCGGCGACACGCGATGCGCTTATCAGGGCGACTGCCCAAGTAATGCTCGAAGAGGGGTACGCCGCGGCGACGTCCCGGCGGGTGGCAGCCAAGGCCGGCGTCAAGCCGGCGCTGGTGCACTACTACTTCCCGAGCATGGACGACCTGTTCCTGGCCGTGCTGCGCGACGGAGCCGAGACCAACCTGCGGCGCCAGCGCCAGGCCCTCGCCGATGACGAGCCTCTCCACGCGCTGTGGCAGCTCAACAGCACTCACGGAGCGCGCCTATTCATGGAATTCATGGCGCTGGCCAATCACCGCAAAGAAATCCGAAGTGAGATCGCCGCCTACGCGGAACGTTTCGGTGACGTGGAGGAAAGCGCGGTGACGTTAGCGATGCGGGCGCACGGCGTCGACATGGCGGCCTTTCCGCCCGTGGTGATGGCTATGATCGTGACCAGCCTGGCACGGATAGTGCTGCTGGAACGTGGGCTCGGAATCACCCGTGGTCACAGCGAGGCCGAAGCCTTCATCAAGCACCACCTCGAGCGCTTCGAACTACCCTCCTCGTGACCCAGATCACACGGCGCGGCAGTGGTGGGCAGCAGCACAAAAACTTGAGATAACCTGTGCCAGGTGAGAACTTATACGGGCTAAGTTATACCCAGGTGAAACACAGGTACTGAACGAAACTCGAGGGCGAATATATGGGTGGCATGGGTCGGGGACGATCGGCATGATCGGCCTCGCCAAGAAGATCTGGATCCCGCTCGTCATCGTGCTCGTGGTGGCTGTCGCGGGATTCACGGTCCACCGCATCCGCACCTTCTTCGGAGCCGACGGCATCATCGTCACCCCGAAGGTCTTCGCCGATGACCCCGAGCCCTTCGACCCCAAGGTCGTGAAGTACGAGATCTTCGGTTCGGGCTCGTACGCGGACATCAACTACCTGGACCTGGATGCCAAACCACAGCGTATCGACGGTGCCGGACTTCCGTGGTCGCTGACGCTGCAGACCACTGCGCCGTCGGCCGCACCGAATATCGTCGCGCAGGGCGACGGATCTTCAATCACCTGCCGCATCACCGTCGACGACGAAATCAAAGACGAGAGAACTTCAGACGGCTTGAACGCACAAACCTTCTGCTTTGTTAAGTCCGCATGAGCGCACCGACGAGCGAAACACCTACCGACGCATTCCCGCCAGCCAAGCACGCTGCGAGGCCGTTCATCCCGCGGATGATCCGCGCCTTCGCAATCCCGATCATCCTGGTGTGGATCGCGCTGATCGCCGTGGTGAATGTGGCTGTGCCCCAGCTGGAAACGGTCGGGCAGATGCGTTCGGTCTCGATGAGTCCGGAATCCGCGCCGTCGATGATCGCGATGAAGCGCATCGGGTCGGTGTTCGAGGAGTTCAACTCCGACAGCTCGGCCATGATCGTGCTGGAAGGCGACAAGCCGCTCGGCGATGACACGCGCGCGTTCTACGGCGAGATGATCGGCAAGCTCGAAGCCGACAAGAAGCACGTCCAGAGCGTTCAGGACTTCTGGAGCGACCCGCTGACCGCTGCGGGCGCGCAGAGCAACGACGGTATGGCCGCCTACGTCCAGGTCTACCTCGCAGGTAACCAGGGCGAGGCGCTGGCCAACGAATCGGTCGAGGCCGTGCAGACCCTCGTCGACGGCATGCAGCCGCCACCGGGTGTCAAGGCGTTCGTCACCGGCCCGGCGGCGCTGGCCGCCGACCAGCACATCGCCAGCGACCGCAGCATGCAGATGATCGAGCTCGTCACCTTCACGGTGATCATCGTGATGCTGCTGCTCGTCTATCGGTCGATCGTCACCGTCTTGCTGACCCTCGTCATGGTGGTCTTGCAGTTGGCCGCAGCCCGCGGCGTGGTGGCATTCCTCGGATATCACGAGATCATCGGTCTCTCGGTGTTCGCCACGAACCTTCTGGTGACACTGGCCATCGCCGCAGGCACTGACTACGCCATATTTCTCATCGGCCGATATCAGGAAGCCCGCGCGGCGGGCGAGGACCGCGAGCAGGCCTTCTACACGATGTACCGCGGGACGGCCCATGTCGTGCTGGGCTCCGGTCTCACCATCGCCGGCGCCACCTTCTGTCTGAGCTTCACCAGGCTGCCGTACTTCCAGTCACTCGGTGTGCCGCTGGCGATCGGTATGGCGGTCGGCGTGTTGGCCGCGCTGACGCTCAGCGCCGCGATCATCACCGTGGCGGGCCGGTTCGGCAACCTGCTCGAGCCAAGGCGCGCGTTGAGGGTGCGTGGCTGGCGCAAGATCGGCGCTGCCGTCGTCCGATGGCCGGGCCCGATCCTGGTCGCGACGATCGCGCTGTCGCTCATCGGGCTGTTGACCCTGCCGGGGTATCGCACCAACTACAACGATCGCAACTATCTGCCGGCGGACCTGCCGGCCAACGAGGGGTACGCCGCGGCCGATCGGCACTTCTCCCAGGCGCGGATGAATCCCGAACTGCTGATGATCGAGAGTGACCACGATCTGCGCAACTCCGCGGACTTCCTCGTCATCGACAAGATCGCCAAGGCCGTGTTCCGGGTGCCGGGCATCTCGCGGGTCCAGGCCATCACCCGGCCCGACGGTAAGCCGATCGAACACACCTCGATCCCGTTCCAGATCAGCATGCAGGGCACCACCCAGCAGATGAACCAGAAATATCTGCAGGACCGCATGGCGGACATGCTCGTTCAGGCCGACGAGATGAACACCACCATCGAGACCATGACGAAGATGTCCGCGCTCACCGAGGAGATGGCGGCGACCACGCACTCGATGGTCACCAAGATGAAGGACATGACCGTCGATGTGGCCGAATTGCGGGACAACATCGCGAATTTCGACGACTTCTTCCGGCCCATCCGCAACTACCTCTACTGGGAACCGCACTGCTACAACATCCCGGTCTGCTGGGCGCTGCGGTCGGTTTTCGACACCCTCGACGGCGTCGACATCATGACCGACGACATCCAGAAGCTGATCCCCGACATGGAGCGTCTGGATCAGCTGATGCCTCAGATGGTCACGCTCATGCCGCCCATGATCGAGACCATGAAGACCATGAAGACCATGATGTTGACGATGTATGCCACCCAAAAGGGCATGCAGGATCAGATGGCCGCGATGCAGGACAACTCGTCGGCGATGGGCGAGGCATTCGACGCGTCGATGAACGATGACTCGTTCTATCTCCCACCGGAGGTCTTCGACAACGCCGACTTCAAGAAGGGGATGGAGAACTTCATCTCGCCGGACGGTAAGTCGGTGCGATTCATCATCGCCCACGACGGCGATCCGATGACCCCGGAAGGCATCGAGAGGATCGATGCGATCAAGCAGGCCGCCAAGGAAGCCATCAAGGGCACGCCGCTGGAAGGCTCTACGGTGTACCTGGCCGGTACGGCGGCGGTGTTCAAAGACATGTCCGACGGCAGCCTCTTCGACTTGATGATCGCGGCGATTGCCTCGCTAGGCCTGATCTTCGTCATCATGTTGATCATCACGCGAAGCGTGGTGGCCGCTGCTGTCATCGTCGGCACGGTGGTGATCTCGCTGGGCGCCTCGTTCGGGCTCTCAGTGCTGATCTGGCAGCACTTACTCGGGATCGAGTTGCACTGGATGGTGCTGGCGATGTCGGTGATCATCCTGTTGGCCGTCGGCGCGGACTACAACCTGCTGCTGGTGTCCAGGCTCAAAGAAGAGCTGCATGCGGGCATCAATACCGGCATCATCCGGGCGATGGGCGGCAGTGGATCGGTGGTTACATCTGCGGGCCTGGTGTTTGCCTTCACCATGATGTCGATGGCAGTCAGCGAACTCACAGTCATCGGACAAGTCGGAACCACCATCGGTCTCGGCCTGTTGTTCGATACCCTTGTGATCCGGTCGTTCATGACACCGTCCATCGCAGCATTGATGGGCAAGTGGTTCTGGTGGCCACAGCGAGTTCGGGCACGGCCGGTGCCCTCGCCGTGGCCGCAACCACCGCAGCAGTTGGCCCATGTCGGGGATGAGGGAGGACAGCAGTGAAGCGTCTATTGGGGGTCGGGATCTCGCTTGTCGCGGCAGCATTGCTGTCGGCAGCGCCCGCGCAGGCCGATGTTGATACCGATTTCACCAACGAGCTGCACACATATGGGATTTACGGGCAGAAGGATTTCAACGCCTGGATCGCCAAGATCACGTGCAAGCGATTGAACAAAGGCGTTGACGTGACTGCGGCAGATTCGGCCAAGTTCATTCATGATCAGCTCGTGTTGGACAGCACCACGCAGCAGGCATACCAGTTCCTCGGTGGTGCTCTGCGCCTCTACTGCCCGGACAAGTTGCCGATTCTCGCCCAACCGGCGCAGCAGTAAGGAGAACGAGATGTTACGCAAAGCGAGCATGGCGGCAGCCGCCCTCAGTTGTGCGGCGATGATCTTCCCGGCCGCGGCTTCCGCGGATGCCACCGACGAGTACCCGATCCCGAATCGGATCATGAGGACCACCTGCACCGTCGACCAGTACATGGCCGCCGCCCGCGACACCGACCCGGTGTACTACGAGCGGTACATGATCGACTACAAGAACCGTCCGGCGGATGTTCAGACGGGTGCCCGTAACCGGATCTACTGGTTCTTCTCGCTGGACTACGCGGGTCGCAGGCAGTACTCGGAGAACACCGCGACCAACGTCTACTACGAGTTCATGGCAACCCGGTGGGGCAACTGGGCCAAGTTGTTCTTCAACAACAAGGGCGTCGTCGCGCACGCGACGGACGTCTGCATGAACTACCCGCCGAACGATCCATCCGTCTGGACCTGGTAACCGCTAGCGGTCCGGTTACGGGAGAGCGCTCCACAGGGGGCTCGACGCCGCCTGCATAGGTGTAGTTGGTTCGGCAGCAGCCTCGACTGTAGGTACCTCTGCTGCGAGTATCGGAGTTGCCCCAGATAAGTGCGGCGTGCCTTCGGCAGGCAGGTGAGAAGTCTCGGCCGGCAAGTGTGGGACCTCAGCCGGCGTCGGCAGGTGTGCTTCTCGCGCCGACACTTCCACGGCAACCGTCGCCTCCGGGGCGCTCGCCTGCACGACGGGTGACGCCGGTGCGCTGGGAGGAAGCGGCGCCGGTGCGGGTTGCACCATCCGCTGATTGACTTTTTTCACCGGTGGTGGCACGGGGGTAGCCGGAACGGCTTGGATACTCACCGAGGTGTGCGACGAATTGGATGCCGGTTGATCCTGCGTTGACGGGGACTCCGACTGACTGAGAAGCATGGGGCCCACCACGAATAGCGCAATGACGCCGGCCACAAGCGCGGTGGCGGCGCGGACAGGCGGGCTGATCCACACCATCTTCTGCCCCAAAGCTATTACGGCACTTTGCTTTAGGGCTGTCCGCTGCTCGACGGACACCGGCACGGCCACCGTCACGGCGTTCGATCTCACCATCAGTGCGGTACCCCGCGCAAGGATCAACTGTGCTTCGTTCGATGTCACAATCGACATGTCCAGCGCTTCGCTCAGACGTACCGAGGTCAGCTCGACATCACCGCGCGACCCGACGAGGAACAGATGCTCGGGGACCAAATGGTTGATTTCGAACAGTTCTTTCAGCCACCGCCCCAGGCCGTCGTCGCATTCCCGCGTGGGGGTGGCGAAGGTGCGAACCGCGCCGCACCCGAATGACAGCAGCGTCGCGGCCGAAGGCTCGACGACACATACCGCCGCCTTTTCGAACCCGAGGACAGGGCCGAATACCTGCGCCCACCTGGTGGCGGCCTCGGAAAGCCGCACACCACCTTTTCGAAACCCAAGTCGGGCAACGAAGCCAGCAGCAGGTTCGCCACCACGGCGGCATCGGCGGTCCACGTGAGGCCGATCGACTTCAATTCGTGGCCGCTCGTAGCTGCGATCGCTTGCACCCCCTGAACGGCGGTGACGTACCTGGAGACGACACCGTCATCGACCGAACCGACCGAGACGTCGAAGACATCGTGATCCAGTGTGGCTGCGTCGGGGCCCTGTCCGTCGAGCAGCACCCACCCGACGCTGTTGGACGTCATGGACAGTCCGAGTACCGTCTCCACCGCTTCCCCACCACCTTCTTCGGCGAACTGATTCGGCCGCTACCCCCCGCCGCAGCCCCGTGCGAAGCTAATCGGACAGTATTTGCTGGCAACTGCTTGACGCAGCTGAGACCGCCTGCGACCACTCACACGCTATGGCATATATCGCCGTACCGCGCGATGTATTACCAGGTCGCGACACCGAGGAGCCGCCTTGGCGACCGAAACAGCCATCCCATTGGCCCCCTGAGGTTCACCCAGGATCACCCAGCACAATGGTCCCGGCTGTCACCAAAGTGCCCACCCGTACCCGAAGCGTGTTTGCTAGACAGGAATGCCCAACGCATGCGTCAGTATTTTTGGGCACCTGTCCGCGGCCGATGTGACATCTCAGGGCCGCGCAGCGACGTATGAGTATGACGAGGTTATTGAACATATCGCGCATTTTCGGGCTCCTTGGCCTGACAGCCACCGCTCTGCCAATCGCACTGATCACCGGTTCGCCCGCCGCCGCGGCGCCCTGTCCTGACGTGGAGGTCGTGTTCGCGCGCGGCACCACCGAACCGCCCGGCGTCGGTGGGACCGGTCGGGCCTTCGTCGACTCGCTGCGTTCACAACTGGGCGAGCGTTCGGTCGGGGTCTATGCGGTCAACTACCCCGCCAGCCGAGATTTCGGCAGCAGCACACCTGCCGGGCGCGACGATGTGAGCGCTCATGTGCAGTCGATGGCTGCGAGTTGCCCGAATACCCGGATGGTGCTCGGCGGTTATTCCCAGGGCGCCGCGGTGGTCGATCTCGCTACCGCCGCAATGCCGTCCGCGGTCGCCGACCATGTGGCCGCGGCCGTCCTGTTCGGAGGTCCAAGAAGCAGCTTCGCCGATTCGCTGTCACCCGGCCCGCTCCCCGGCGTTGGCCCCCTCTACGCCGCCAAAACCGTCGAGATGTGCGTGCCCAACGATCCGATCTGTTTCGAAGGCGGACGGGACTGGGGCGCACATGGCGCCTATGTCCGGACGGGAATGGTCGATCAGGCGGCTTCGTTCGCTGTGGGACGGCTGTGAGTGGCCGCTGGCAGCCCTGATCTGGTAGGAACTAAGGCAAGCTTAACAATCTAGGGAGGAGCTCCGCGAGGTGCCCAACTGTGCTCAGGCTGGGTGCAATATCAGCGGAACAACCCCGTCACGCCGGATGCCACGCGAGTGAGCGCTCCGACCCGCGACCCCGTCGCGCCACACGAGCCGCAGCGGCGCAAGGGCATCGCGAGGTGGATCCGCCTCTTCTCGGTCCCGATCATCATCGGTTGGGTCGTCATCGTCGCCCTGCTGAACGTCACCGTCCCTCAACTCGAAACGGTCGGCCAGATGCGATCGGTGTCGATGAGCCCGGCCGAAGCACCGTCGGTGATCGCGATGAAGAAGGTCGGCGAGGTCTTCGAGGAGTACAAGTCCGACAGCGCGGTGATGATCCTGCTCGAGGGGGACGCGCCGCTCGGTGCGGAGGCGCACAAGTACTACGACGACCTCGTTGCCAAACTCGAAGCCGACTCTGAACACGTCGAGCACGTTCAAGACTTCTGGGGCGATCCGCTCACGGCGGCCGGCGCCCAAAGCGCGGACGGCAAAGCCGCATACGTGCAGGTGTATCTCGCCGGCAACATGGGTGAGGCGCTGTCGAACGAGTCCGTGGAACAGGTCATCAAGCTCGTCGACGGGCTCGAACCCCCGCCGGGCGTGAAGGTATACGTGACCGGTGGCTCGGCGCTGATCGCCGACCAGCAGATCGCGAGCGACCGGAGCATCCGGATCATCGAGTTGGTCACTTTCGCGGTGATCATCACGATGCTGCTACTCGTCTACCGATCGATACGCACTGTCCTGCTCGTGCTGGTAATGGTGGTGCTGACCCTGTCGGCTACCCGCGGTGTGGTCGCGTTCCTCGGCTATCACGAGCTGATCGGGTTGTCGACGTTCGCGACGAACCTCCTTGTCACGCTGGCGATAGCCGCGGCGACGGACTACGCCATATTTCTCATAGGCCGGTACCAGGAGGCGCGCACACTCGGCGAGGACCGAGAAGCAGCCTTCTACACGATGTTCCACGGCACGGCGCACGTGGTGCTGGGCTCGGGTATGACGATCGCGGGTGCGACGTTCTGCCTGTCGTTCACGAGGTTGCCCTACTTCCAGACGCTGGGCGTGCCGTTGGCCGTGGGTATGGCCACCGGCGTATTGGTCGCGCTGACGTTGGGGCCGGCGATCATCACCGTGGCGAGCCGGTTCGGCCTGCTGGAACCCAAGCGCGCCATGCGTATTCGCGGCTGGCGGAAGATCGGTGCCGCAATCGTCCGCTGGCCGGGCCCGGTCCTGCTCGCGACCGTCGCACTGTCCCTCATCGGGCTGCTCACCCTGCCCGGGTACCAACCCAACTACAACGACCGCAAGTACCTGCCGCCCGACCTGCCCGCGAATCTGGGGTTCGCAGCAGCCGAACGCCACTTCTCGCCCGCGACGATGAACCCCGAGTTGCTGCTCATCGAGAGTGACCACGACCTTCGCAACTCCGCCGACTTCCTGGTGATCGACAAGATCGCCAAGGCCATCTTCCGGGTGCCGGGCATCGGCCGGGTGCAGGCGATCACCCGCCCCGACGGAAAACCCGTCAAGTTCAGCACGATTCCGGCACAGATGAGTCTGGGCGGCGTCGGCCAGGACTTGAACCGAAAGTACTTGCAGGACCGCATGGCCGACATGGTCAAGCAGGCCGACGAAATGCAGGTCACCATCGACACGATGACCCGCATGTCGAACTTGATGGGCGAGATGAGCGCGACCACGCACAGCATGGTTGAAAAAACCCGCAACATGACCGTCGACGTCGCCCAATTGCGGGACTACATAGCGAATTTCGACGATTTCTTCCGCCCGATCCGCAACTACTTCTACTGGGAACCGCACTGCTACAACATCAACCTCTGCTGGTCGATGCGGTCAGTGTTCGACACGATCGACGGCGTCGACACGACAACTCAGGCCGTTCAGGATTTGCTTCCGGATCTGGAGCGGCTCGATTCGCTGATGCCGCAACTGCTGGAGCTCATGCCGCCACAGATCGAGACAATGAAGACGATGAAGAACATGATGCTGACGATGCACGCCACCCAGGGCGGGATGCAGGATCAGCAGGCCGCGATGTCGGAGAACCAGTCCGCCATGGGCGATGCGTTCAACAACTCCTGGAACGACGACACGTTCTATCTGCCGCCGGAGATCTTCGACAACGAAGAATTCAAGCGGGGCATGGATAGCTTCATCTCGCCGAACGGTCATGCGGTCCGGATGATCATCCAGCACGAGGGAGATCCGCTCAGCGCCGACGGAATCAATCGCATCGAGGCGATCAAGCACGCGGCGAAGGAGGCCATCAAGGGCACCCCGCTGGAGGGCTCGACGATCTACCTCGGCGGGACTGCTGCGGCTTTCAAGGACATGCAGGACGGCAACAACTACGACCTGCTCATCGCGGCAATCCTCGCGCTGGCGCTGATCTTCACCATCATGTTGATCATCACCCGCAGTGTCGTCGCGGCCGCGGTCATCGTCGGCACCGTCGTGCTGTCGCTGGGCGCATCGTTCGGTCTGTCCGTGCTGATCTGGCAGCACGTGCTGGGCATCGAGCTGCAGTTCATGGTGATGGCCATGGCGGTGATCATTCTGTTGGCGGTCGGCGCCGACTACAACCTGCTGCTGGTCGCACGGTTGAAAGAAGAACTGCACGCGGGGGTGAACACCGCGATCATCCGGGCGATGGGCGGCAGCGGCTCGGTCGTCACCTCCGCCGGGCTGGTGTTCGCCTTCACGATGATCTCGATGGTGGTCAGTGAGCTGACGGTGGTCGCCCAGATGGGTTCCACCATCGGAATGGGCCTGCTGTTCGACACGTTGGTGATCCGCGCGTTCATGACCCCCGCCATCGCGGCGCTGATGGGCAAGTGGTTCTGGTGGCCGCAGGTGGTGCGCAGCCGGCCGGTGCCGGTGCCGTGGCCGAAGCCCAAACCGCCGGAGCTCGTCGACCGTTAGGCCGTAACCGGTTGAGGCGATCGCTGTTTCGCCCCGGCGCAGATGCGCGCGGCGGCGGCTGCAGCGACGAAGCACCCGAGCGTCGTCAGTCCTCCGATGTCGCCCAAACCGTTCTTGGCGAGCAGCACCAGAGCCACTCCGGCGAGGACGATGAGCACGCCGGCCGCGGTCGACCGGGCTCGGGTGGCCGCGACGGGCGCATCCCACCATGGCAGTCGACGATGCTCGAGGGGCGAGAGCATCCAGAACATGGCGGCCATCACGACCGCGAATACCACCGCCCGTAGCGCAAGCATCGCCCAAAAGTATGGCGCATCAACGTTATAGGCGTCGATGCCGATGGCGTGCAGGGTGAAGGTGGCCACCGCGATCGCCGGGATGTGCCAGAGGTAGAGCGTCATCGCTCCCCCGTTGCCCATCGCGACGACGTACCAGACGCGCGGCCGCTGCGCCCATCGCCCAATCGCGGCTGCGGCGGCCACAAACAGAAAGGACATCCAGGTGCAGTGCAGCGCGAGCAACACCGTCGGCGGCGACACGTTGGAGATCTGCTCAGTTCCCGTGACAACAAGAGAGACCTCGTAGGGTCCGACAGCCGCGAGTACAAGCTGCGCGGCGAATGCGGACGCGGCGGCGACGAGTGCCGCGCGTGGGCCGATCAGATGTCGCGCGTAGGCCACCCCGATCACCATCGGGATCAACCAGACGACGACGAAGTTCGCCACTCCCGCCATCGGTGTGCCGACGGCGAATCGAATCGCGTCGAACCCCGCAGCGGTGGCGATCAGCGTGACGACCGCGAGGGCGACGCCGCGGCCCGTGGACATGCGGGTCAGCGCCGGGACGAAGGCCAGCACGACGAGGTACACACCGAGGAACCACAGCAGCGCCACGCACTCTCGCCCGATGCTCGCGGCGGAGTCGGCGCCGAGAAGCGCATACGTCACCGCGATGCCGATCGACCACGCCGCGAGGTACCAGAACACGGGCCGGCACAGTCGCTGCGCCCGCTTGAACAGCCAGGTGCCCCACGACGAGCCCGCATGCCAGCCGTAGGCACCTGCCGCACCGCCGGCCAGGAAGAACAACGGCATGACCTGGACGATCCAGGTCAGCGGGGCGATCGCGGGCACCTCGCCCAGCAGGTTGCCGATCCGCAGTCCGGTGGTGTCGATGGTGGCCAGCAGCAGCGCGCAATGCCCGAACATCACGACTACAAGGGCGGCGAGGCGGGCGACGTCGACAGCGCGGTCGCGGTCGGGGGGAGTCTCGGCAGCGACCTTGCCTGCACCGGACACGGGCTTGGTGAGCGTCATGCGTTCAGGATGCCGCGTCGCGGGCGAGGGTGGATGAGTAGTACTACGCGCTCGCGACGCGACACTGCAGTGCCTGCGACCGTTTTAGGGTTTTCGCCGGCGAAGAAATTGCTGGCCGTCGAGGTGGTCGGGCCTAAGAGAACATTACGAGACCACCAAGACGGCGATACCGCGTCGGCGACGACAGTAAAGTGCTCTTCCGTGGCGAGAAACCTGTTAGCTAACGGCCGAGGCCGCTGGTTGGCGGTCGTGGTTTCACTGGTCGTGTCGGGTGCCATGTTGTACGCCCAGAACGCCGATACTCCACGCAGCGCGCCGCCCGTGGCAGTAGCACCGTCCTCCCCCGAGTCCGCACCGCCCGCAGCACCGAGGGTCCCGATTCCCGCCGAGGCCGAGCTGCTGGCGGCAAGTGCGCCAGCCGCTGCGCGCGAGCTCCCCTTCGAGTTGCCGAAGGGCGTCACCCCCGAGAACGGGTTGCAGGTCAGGACCATTTGGGCCGCCCGCGCCATCAGCGTGATGTTCCCGGAGATCACCACCATTGGCGGGTATCGACAGGATCCGTTGAGGTGGCATCCCAACGGGTTGGCGATCGACGTGATGATCCCGAATCACACCAGCGACGAGGGCATCGACCTGGGCAACCAGATCGCCGGACTTGCTCTGGCGAACGCCCAGCGGTGGGGCATTCTGCACGTGATCTGGCGGCAGGGCTTCTACCCCGGCATCGGCGCACCGAGTTGGACCGCGGACTACGGCAACGAGACCGCCAACCACTTCGACCATGTGCACATCGCCACCGCGGGCGGCGGATATGCCACCGGCGACGAGACCTACTACATCGGCTCCATGAGCCCGATGCCCAACGACTGATCAGGCCTCTAGCGCCGCCTTCACGTCCGCCTGCGTCTCCACCAGGAAGGTATGGAACTCGTCGCCGATCATGAAGGTCGTGGTGAACTGCCGGTCCTTCGCGATCCGCTTCCAGGTGGGTGATTCCACCATCTTGCCGAGCGACTCCTGCCAGTACTCGACCGCATTCTGCGGCATGTCCGGCGGGCCGTAGAGACCTCGCCAGTTCGAGAGGGTGACATCGAGCCCCTGCTCCCTGGCCGTGGGCGCATCGAGTCCGGGCAGCCGTTCCTCGGACAACACCCCCAGCGGTTGGAGAGTTCCCGACGTCAACAGGTCGACAAACTCACTCACACCGCCGATCGCCACGCCGATTTCACCAGTTTCCAGCGCCTTGATCTGATCACCGCCACCCTCGAAGGGAACGTAGTTGATGGTCGACGCGTCACCCCCGGCCGCCGATACCAAGAGGTCGAAAGGAGCCTGATCGTCATTGGCGGCGCCGACCACAACGCCTTTGGGGTCCGCCTTGATCCCCGACATGACGTCACCGAGATTGTTGTACGGAGAGTCATCACGGGTGACGACGACGAAGTACTCGGTCATCACGCGCGCAATCATCGTGACGTCGTCGTAGCCGTACTTGGACTTGCCGCGAAGTTCGTTCATCATCATCGACAGTGACGTGACCGAGACTTGGTTGTCGTCGCCTTTGTATTGCTCCACCATCGTGGCGAGGAAATCCGCTCCACTGTTTCCCGGCCGATTCTCAACGGGGAGAGGCACATCGACGATGTGTTCGGCTTGCAAGGCCTCGACGACCGAACGGATCGTGATGTCGAATCCACTGCCCGGGTTGGCTCCCGCCGTCATCGTGACGGGTCCGGCCGGATAGCCCTGCCCCTCTGGAGTTCGCTCGGGTTCCTGACAGCCCGTCAGCGTGAGTGTGGCGGCTAGCAGGACGCCGAGTGCGAATCTGATCATTGGGGGTGTGGACTCCTTGATTGGTTTGTGAGCGCACCCTCTACTTACACCAACGTGCGCGGAAGGCGGCGGTCAGGGCCGCAGCAGTTGCCGTACCCGCGCGGCCTGTCGGGTGAGGTGATCGCGCTCGGCCACGCTCGAGGCGGCGCGTGAGGCGTCGGCATACAGCTCGGCGGCGCGCTCCAGTTCACCGGCGCGCTCGCGTAGGTGCGCGGTCACCGCTAGGTAGCGGGGCAGGTCGGGGCTCACGTCGACCAGCGCAGCCAGACCGGCCTGCGGTCCGTCGGCCTCGCCGACCGCCACCGCACGGTTGAGCCGCACCACGGGGCTGCCCGTGAGCCGCAGCAGTTCGTCGTACCACTCGACAATCTGAGTCCAGTCCGTCTCGGCGGTGCTCCTGGCGTCCGCGTGCAGGGCGGCGATCGCTGCCTGCGCCTGATATTCGCCCAGCCGGTCGCGGGACAGTGCGGCCTGCAGAATCGTCACCCCCTCGGCGATAAGGCCGGTGTCCCAGCGTGATCGGTCCTGCTCGGCGAGCGGCACCAGGCGGCCGCCAGGACCAGTGCGAGATTCGCGGCGCGCATGATGCAACAACATCAGCGCGAGCAGGCCTGCAATCTCGGGCTCGTCGGCGAGAGCAACGAGTTGACGGGTCAGGCGGATCGCCTCGGCCGCCAGGTCGACATCCCCGCTGTACCCCTCGTTGAAGACGAGATAAAGCACGCGCAGAACCGTCGCCAGGTCGCCGGGTTGGTCGAGCGGCAGCCCGGTGATGCGCCGCTTGGCCCGGCTGATGCGCTGGGCCATGGTCGCCTCGGGGACCAGATATGCCGTCGCGATCTGTCGTGTGGTCAGGCCGCCGACGGCGCGCAGCGTGAGTGCGACCGCCGAGGTCTCCGGCAGGCTGGGGTGCGCGCACAGGAAGTAGAGCGCCAGCGTGTCGTCCGCACCAGACGCCTCGCCAGCGGGTGGCTCGACGACTACCGCGAGTTCTCGTCCTCGCCGGGATGTTTCGGCACGAGCGGCGTCGACGAACTTGCGCCATGCGACGGCGACGAGCCACGCCTTCGGATCACGCGGCGGATCGTCGGGCCACGTTTCCAGCGCCCGAATCAGGGCCTCCTGCACGGCATCCTCGGCCGACGCGAAGTCCGCTCCGCGCCGGACGAGGACACCGATCACCGCAGGAACGAGCTCCGACACTAAATAATGACCTATCAATTCGGATGGACGAGATCGATGGGCATACCATCGGTCCGATCATCGCCTCTTCTGTCGTAGGCAAGGCAAAGCGGGCAAACGGCGTTCAAATGGGTCGAAGAGGAGCTGGTGCAAGAACACACAGTTGTCCTGTTTTCTGACTGAATCGCGGTTTACCGTCGTGACCACAAAATACGACAAAGGTTGGCGGGCGTCGGATATCGGGTTGATAGAAACTCCAGCCGCGACCGCTTTCAACGCGGTGAGTAAGAAGATCGCCAAGCGGCGGTCAAGCGGTACGGCGCTGGTCGGACTCTTGCGGTTACGCATGGATCGACACAATCTATTTCAAAAAAAGGCGCATGCTACTTAGACATGCCATCGGGCCTTTCCGAGCCGGCCACGGCGACAAGTATGCGCCACCCGCTCCACCGTCTCAGCTGAAGCGAGTTTGACGCACAACGTGCGGCAAATTCTTCTTCAGCAACGCGAAGTTACTGATGCCCTATTGACCTGATGTGACTATGGTTGAGGCGCAGTGCTTTTCGTTCGGAACGATCGGGTACTGGTCGGCGGTGTCCATGCCGCCTGACGGACTCAGCGCCGAATCTGACATGCAGACGCCGTTCTCATTGCATTCTCGCAATTGCGTGACGAGCTTCTTATCCGTGTGGTTCGGGTGGCCCACCGACACAAAGTGCGCGTGTGGGTTGTTCCCCGCATGTTCGACGCAGTCGGTGACCGTGCAGGGATCGAACACCTCGGCGGCTTGCCGCTGCTGGCGCTACCGAACGCCGACCCGCACGGCTGGCAGTTCACCGTCAAACACCTTATGGACCGCACCGTGGC
Source organism: Mycolicibacterium tusciae JS617 (assembly GCF_000243415.2). The sequence continues at coordinate 780,753 of NZ_KI912270.1, read as the reverse complement.
GGCCATCGGATTGCTCGCGATCTCCCCGTTGCTCATCTCTCTGATCGTGTTGGTTCGGCTCAGCTCACCGGGGCCGATCTTCTTCCGGCAGGACCGGATCGGACGCGACGGACGAGTCTTCCAGTGCCTCAAGTTCCGCACCATGCGGCCGTCCGGAGCTTCCGATGCTGACTTCGAATTGAAGTCGCGTTCGGCCCCTGGCGGCGTCGAAGGCAGCGACAGACGGACCCCCGTCGGCAAAATCATGCGCAAAACATCGCTGGATGAGCTACCCCAACTGATCAACGTGCTCAAGGGGGAGATGAGCCTGGTCGGTCCACGACCAGAAAGACCGCAATTCGTTGAGTTCTTCGAAATACAGATTCACCGCTTCGGCGAACGCCACCGCGTGAAGGCCGGAATCACCGGCTGGGCACAGGTGCACGGGCTGCGCGGCCAAACCTCAATCGCCGATCGGGTCGAATGGGACAACTACTACATCGAAAACTGGTCAATCGCACTTGATCTGAAAATTTTGGCCCTCACAGTGAAAGCCGTGATGCAAGGCGCCGAATGAGTGCGTTCGCCGGTGGCAGCCATCGGCCGCGACTTGACTCCCGGCGCGGAAATGACCCGATAAGCCGACTATTTCGGCTTACCGCCGCCCCTATTTCCGTTCGCGCGGCCGTTGTTTCCGTTTCCGTTGTCTCCCTTGCCGTTGTCTCCGTTGTTGGACTTTCTATTGCCTGCGCGCCCCGCGCCGTTGGCGTTGCCGTTTTCGTCACCGCGGCTGACATCGCCGTAACCATTCCCGCTGCCGCTGTTGCCTGAGCCACTGCCACCGCGGAAGCTGCTACCCGTGCGGCGTAGTTCGGGTAGCCCCGCTTGCTCGACGACGCGTGTTGGGGACGGCTGTTCCGCTTCAGCAACCACGACGACGGGCACAGGCGAGTGAGTAACAGTCGGCGCGGTCGATCGAGGAACTTCTGTCACCCCAACCGGGGAAGGCACCGGGGTGCTGACGCTGAAGCTGCCAGGCGCCGTAGTGGGTGTCGGCGGTGACGGATTCGACGTGAAGGCAAGCACCACCAGTGCCATCGCTCCTAAAACGACTCCGGCCCCGGCACTTTTGAGCGCCCGCCCCGGTGAGCGTTTGACCGACGCCGCGGACACCGCGTTCACCACTGGTGCGCTCTTGCGTCGAATCCTCAAACCCCTCGGCGGCCGCCCATGAGCAATTGTCCGAACGGGACGGACGGGCGCAATCTTTTCTCCGAGCAGAGCCCTCCGCATAGCATTCGCGCTACCGAATCGCCGAAGCGGATCTGGTGACATCGCACGTTCGATCACGTCGGCAAGTACCGGATCGATGTCTGGACGCAGTTCCTGCAATGGCGGTGGATTGCCCTCGACGATCGCATGGGCCAGTGGCATTATATCCTCTTGCCAGAACGGCTTTCGGCCCGTCAGCGCCTCATATCCAACGACGCCGACGGCATAGAGGTCGTCATCAACGGAGGCAGGCTTGCCGCTAACCCTGGCGGGACTCATGTACGCCAGCGTGCCGACGACATGACCAGTCGTCGTATGGACAGACCCCGCGGTCTTCACAATCCCGAAATCGGCAACTTTGACGGTGCCCGATGGCGCGAGCAGCAGGTTGCCGGGCTTGATATCACGATGCAGCATTCCCGCATCGTGCGCGACGGCAAGAGCCGCGAGCACGCTGCACAGCGCCGCACAAGCCTGCGCCTCGGGGAGCGGTCCGAGCGCTATCTGGTCGCCCAGGGTGTCACCCGGCAGTCGCTCCATCACGATGAACGGAGTCTCGTTGTGGTTGCCGATGTCATACACCCGGACGATGTTGGGATGGTTGAGAGCTGCCGCTGCGCGCGCCTCGATTTCGAACCGTTGCCGGACGTCGGCTTGCGAAGTCAGACCCCGGCGAAGCAGTTTGATGGCCACGGGCCGGTTCAAGCGGGTATCCCAGCCATCACACACTTCGGCCGTAGCACCGAAACCCAGCACGTCGCGAACTTCGTAGCGTCCGACAAGCAGCTCGGCGCCGTTCATGACCGTTAGGTATCCGTAATGTCCGCTGGACAAACCCTCACCAAACAATTAATTGACGATGCCGCCGTTTAACTGGTCCCGGTACAGGTGGCGGGATTCACGAACTCGGCATGTGATGGCGTTTCGGCTGCGCCCCAAGCGTCCGTTACCTGGACCGCCCTCCCGTCACAAGATCCACTTTGGCAATTCGGAACGACCCACGAGCCGACAGTTATGGGTCTGCGCCAGTTGCTTCGCCGCCTTAGTGAACTCCTGGTTGCTGACGACCAAGCTGGCGGTGCAGTTGTGATGCATCGCGCCCGACACGACTTGCTGGACTGCTGCTATGCCGATTGGCTTGCTATAACGCTTGCATTGGACAGCGATACGTTGGTCGCCCTTCTTGGCGATCAGGTCGACTCCATAGTCTCCGGTGACAGTGGTAGTCCTCACTCGCCATCGTTTTCGAGACCCCAAAGGCGCTGGCGCGGATACCCGACCAGCGTGGTGTGCAGCCCGGAGACCCAGGGGGTCGGTCGGATCATCGCGTTCGACTGAAGATGCGGGTCCACCGGCTGGGAGGAATTTCATGTCCCATGCACCGCTGCGCCGCTGGCACACCTCGCATCACCTCGTCGACATGCTCACCACATCCTGCCCATGTCTGCTTGCCGCACACCCTGCAATTCACTGCTCGGCACATCGTTACTCCTTCATTTTCGAGCGGCACCCCATTGTGGGATGCGTCTCTCGGCACTCGACAACAAATACCTACGGGGGTATGTTTTGGACGAGGGTAACAATACCCCCACGGGTATAAAAGGAGTTGGCGATGGTCGGAGACGAAGAAGCCATCGGAGTAGTGCTGAACCGGCTACGCCGTGCGCACGGTCAACTCGCGGGCGTGATCTCGATGATCGAGTCAGGCCGTGACTGCAAGGACGTCGTCACCCAATTGGCCGCAGTGTCCAAGGCTTTGGACAAGGCCGGGTTCAAAATCGTCGCCACCGGACTGCGGCAATGTTTGACCGGGGAGACCCCCGAGAATTCACAGCCGATGACCGAAGCGGAGTTGGAGAAGTTGTTCCTCGCGCTCGCGTAAAGCCCATTACCACGACCAAACCTAAGGAGAGTGACATGACCTACGCACTGTCGACCACACTGCACACTTCGTTCGAGGACGCCGTCGAGCGCACCCGCAAGGCGTTGTCGGATCAGGGCTTCGGGGTCCTCACCGAAATCGACATGAAAGCGACGTTGAAGGCCAAGCTCGGCGAAGACATGGAGGACTACCTCATTCTCGGCGCGTGTAATCCGCCGCTAGCGCACCGCGCGGTCAACGCCGATAGGCAAATCGGCCTGCTGCTGCCCTGCAACGTCGCCGTCCGCACCGACGTCGACTCGGACAACACAGTGATCATTGACGCGATGGACCCGCAGGTAATGGTCCAGCTATCCGATCAAGCCGGCCTGCGTGAAGTCGCAGACGAAGCCGCCACCAAGTTGCAGGCCGCAATCAAGTCCCTCAGCGAGGATGCTGCGGAGTAGGCCAGGAATCCAGCGGACTCTCACGGCACACGATCATGACCATCGCCCTCGCGCTCGTCGTCGGCGCTGTCATCGGCGTCCTGCTTGGACTCCTTGGTGGCGGCGGGTCGATCATGGCCGTACCAGCGTTGGTCTACGCCCTGGGACTTGGCACCTCGCAAGCCATTCTGATGTCGTTGATCGTGGTAGGCGTGGCGTCCGCCTTCGGTGCCGTGCCGAAAGTGCGCGCAGGCCAGGTGCAGTGGCGACTGGCCGGAATCTTCGCACTATTCGGCATCCCAGCCACATTCGTTGGGTCAGTCATCGGCGACCACCTCCCCGAGGCGGCCATCATGATCGGCTTCGCCGCCGTGATGGTGGCAGCCGGTATACGGATGCTGCGCGACACCGGTGACACAGGCACTGCATGCGAAGTCGGCGATGAAGGGATCAACTGGCGGCGCTGCGCACCCAGATCCATCTCGACCGGCTTCGGTGTGGGTCTGCTCACTGGGCTATTCGGCGTCGGCGGTGGATTCTTGATCATCCCCGCCCTCGTGCTGATGCTCGGGGTAGAGATGTCGTTAGCCATCGGCACCTCCTTGGTCATCATCACCGCGAACGCGGCGGGCGGTGTTGTGGCTCACCTGCATGACGCCGAGATCAACTGGGCGATCACGGCGGCGTTCGTCGGCACCGCCATCGTCGGGTCGCTGATAGCCGGGCAACTGGGCACCAAGCTCAACACCGACCGGCTGCGCCATTGGTTCGCGTACCTCGTCTTCATCGTCGCTGCGTACGTCGTCATCGACACAACACTGCTGCAACACGCAGCCCAATAACGAAAACCCAGGAGGAGGACCTCATGAAGGTGTCCATCATCGAAACTTCGGGACTCGGTGACCGCAGCTACATGGTCAGCGACGGCAACATCGCCGTCGTCATCGACCCACAACGCGACATCGACAGGATCTTCAAGCTGGCCCACGAGCATGACGTGCGGATCACCCATGTGCTGGAGACCCACATCCACAACGACTACGTCACCGGTGGTCTTGAGCTGGCCCGCGTCGCAGGAGCCGAATACGTGGTCCCCGATGGAGACGAAGTCCAATACAAGCGCCGAGCCGTCAAAGATGGCGACATCATCGACGCCGGGCAGTTCGAGTTCCAGGCAGTACACACGCCCGGTCACACCCACCACCACATCAGCTACATCCTGCGTGGCCGCGACGGAGACACCGTGGGTGTCTTCACCGGCGGTTCGATGCTGTACGGAACAACCGGACGCACCGATCTGGTCAGCGACGACGACACCCAGGATTTGACCCACGCACAGTTTCACTCCGTGCGACGCCTGGCTGACGAACTCCCAGACGCCGCCGAGGTCTACCCCACCCACGGCTTCGGCAGCTTCTGCTCGGCCACGCCCAGCAAGGGCGACTCGTCCACCATCGGCAACGAACGACAGAACAACCCCGCGCTCACCCAAGACGAGCAGAGCTTCGTTGACGAACTCATCTCCGGGCTGTCGGCCCACCCCGCCTACTACGCCCACATGGGCGTCATCAACAAGCAGGGACCCGCCCCCGTCGATCTCTCGACGCCGCAACCCGTCGACCCCACCGAGTTGCGGCGCAGGATCGATCTCGGCGAGTGGGTGGTCGACCTTCGTAACCGCACCGCGTTCGCCGCCGGACATGTCGAGGGCACACTCGCCTTCGAGTTATCGAAATCGTTCGTGACCTATCTCGGCTGGCTCTACGCATGGGGCGCTCCACTGACACTGATCGGCGAAGACCAGGAGCAGATCGCCGAGGCGCGACGTGAACTCGTGCGTATCGGCGTCGACAACCTCACCGGGGCAGCAGTCGGCGACATCTCCAGCCTCACCAACGGGTCACGACTGCGGTCCTACCGCGTTGCGGACTTCAGCGACCTCGCCGAGTCCATCCACCGACCCCAACTCACAGTGCTGGACGTCCGCCAGCAAGGCGAGCACGACAAGAGCCACGTGAAGGGAGCAGTGAATATTCCGCTGCACGAACTCGCCGACAAGATCGATGAGGTGCCTTACGGAGATGTGTGGGTGCATTGCGGATCTGGCTACCGCGCCTCAATTGCGGCTTCCATGCTGGACCGCGACAACCGCAATGTCGTGCTCGTCGACGATTCCTTCGACAAGGTTGAGAAGCTTGGTCTGACGGCCTGAAGTGTCCCGCCCGTCGCCTGACGCTCCAGTCTCGATGGTGCGGTCCGAGACGGTCTGCTGGCGAAGAACCCGGCGGCGGCGGTAAAGCATCCCGGTGTAGCCCGCAAGGAGGCCCGCCACGTCAACACGGTCGACGTCTCCAAGCTCCTGCTGTGTGCCGAGGGCCTGCGCTACCGCAATGTCCTAGTGCTCGTCGGCGGGAACCGGCGTGCGCCGAGGAGAGGCGCTTGCGTTGCACTGGTCCGACGTCGACCTGGAGGCCAGGACGGTGACGGTCCGCGGCACCCTCGGGCGCGTCGACGGCGAGCTGATCATCACAGAACCCAAGACGGACAGGTCTCGCAGATCGGTGCCCTTGTCCACTCCCCTCGTCGCCATGCTGCGCCTCCACCGCGCCAACCAGGAGGCTGAACGTCATGCGGCGCGAGATCAGTGGCAGGACAACGACTTAGTGTTCGCCACCAAGATTGGCACGCCGGTCGATCCGCGAAATGCGCTGAGGACGATTCAGATTGCCGCGCAGAAAGCGGGCTTGGCCGACGTTGGCGTGCACACCCTGCGCCATTCGGCAGCCGTGGCATGGCTCGAAGGCCAGGTCCACATCAAGGCCGTGGCCGATCTGCTCGGGCATTCGTCGATATCGGTGACTGGGGACATCTACGGCAACGCTCGGGAATTGCATCTGATGGGCGAGAATCGCCCGGTTGCCTGATGGAGTAGGGGTTTCAGGCTAGCAGATTGATGCCGTGAAAACTGCTGCTGGCCTGGCCATTTGCCAAAGTGATCCCATTTGATGCATGATTCGTTCACTGTTGGGTGGCGTGGGGGGTCGGGTTGCGGCGGGTCGATCTGGCGGGGGCAGCTCATCTGGAGCTGGTGTCCGGTGTGGTTTCGTTGCGTCCGCAGGATGCGATGGTGGAGGCGATGTTTCGTGGCTGGCGTGCTCAGCAGGCTGCTCGCGGGCTTCGTGAGGAGACGATCACGTCGCGGGAGAACCTGGTCCGTCGGTTCATGGAGTTCGTCAACGACTACCCGTGGCAGTGGACCCCGGCGCATATCGATGAGTGGTCGCTCTGGCTGACCAGCGAGAAGCATCTTGCGCCGTCGACGATCCGCGGCTACCAGTGCGGGTTGCGGCTGTTCAGCGAGTTCCTGATCGACGGACGCTACGGGTGGGCGGTGGCATGTGAGGAAGCGTTCGGCACCCATCCGGTGGCGATCTGCCACGAGTGGAACACGATCGCTCATTTGAACGATTACGAGGGTCGGCCGGAGGCTAGGCCGTTCACGCGGGAGGAGTTGCAGCGGTTCCTGGATTACGCCGACGATCAGGTCGAGCGCGCGGTGCGGGCGAAACGTAAAGGGGCTCTTGCCGCTTACCGTGATGCCACGATCTTCAAGGTGATCTACGGCTGGGGGCTGTTCTCCAGGGTTCAGTCCCCGTGCGGCAGCGCGGTTCTCTGAGTTTGTGCAGCTTAGAGGCCGGTGATGAGATGCTATCGGCTGCAACAGGTGTGGTGCAAGGGGGCTCGCGGTGGGTCATTGTGGCCGGCTCGGCGTGTTCAGTCGGGCCATGGGTTCTCGGTTGGCGGCGCGGGCAGCGGTCAGGTCGTCGTCGCGTTCCTCGAGCTGGTGTTGAAGGTCGAGGTTATCGTGTTCGAGCTGGCTGATGCGCTGGTGGAGCGCGTCGATGTCGACGGGGCTGCCGAGCCCGGACTCACGCCAGGTATGTTCGCCGAGCGCCTCGGAAAGCCGTTTCTCCAGTTGGTGGTTGCGGGTGTTGAGGCGGGCGGCTCGTTCGTGGGCGGCCAGCAGGTCCGCCCGCAGCGACGCATGTGTGACCGCGTGATCGCTGTTCAAATGGACTGGATCTGCTTGCAGCGCATGGATTTTCTCCAGCAGGTCGCGGTGACGGTAGAGGAACGTGCGGTCGACTCCGGCCGCGCGCGCGATTGCGGACGCACTGATCGGGTCGCCCGCGGCGGCGGCTTGGTCGAGCACCGCCAGCACCCGTTTGCGGCGGCGCCCCGAGTCGTCGCGCCGGCCGTCCAGCATCGGCTGGGTTTGCGGGTTCGTGGTGCGGGTCATGCACTGGCCTCCGACGTAGGTGTGGTGGGTAGTCCGGGCGGGGTGACGGTGAGTATGGGCATGCCGAGCGGCACCGTGTGGGCTGCGCGGTGACGGCGCACGATGGCGACGGCGTCATCGATGCGGGCTCGCTCGGTGTCGTCGATGCCGGTGATATCGCCCTTGATTCGGTTGATCAGTCGCCGGACCCGGGTGATTTCTTCCTCGGTCGGAGAGGCATCGGCACGGGCCCAGTCATCGATGCCATCAATGGTGGCGGCCAGCCGTTCTCGGGTGCGCAGCAGATCATCGAGGTATGCCTGCAACTCGGGCGGGAACGCCACGGTGGTGCGGAAGTGGTCACAGCCCACGCACCGGTACCGGACCGGGCAGGCTCCGCCGCCGGCTTTGACATTGGTCGGCTCGGTGCAGGTGCCGTAGGGGACGGCAACCGTCCCCGACGGCGTGTCGGGCGCGTTCGGAGTCCAACAGCATCTGCGCATCGCGCCAGATCCTGTTGCCATGCCGGTCGAAGCTCAGCGCGGTGACGGTGTCCACGGCAGCGCGGCGACGGTCTTCGCCGATGCGGTAGTAGCGGCGAGTCATGGAGTAGCTTCGGTGATCGAGCAGTTCGGCCAGGACGTCGATCGGCACTCCGGCGTCCGCATGACGTTGGGCATACGAGCGCCTTGTCTCCGCAGTGGTCGTGTGCGGTTGGGTTCGTGTTGCGTTTGACGTGGCCGATTCTCGGCGCGTAGTTCGTGACGCTGATTGCCGATCGTGTGGCGATAAACCCAAATCGTTTGTGATGGACGTCACTGCCGACGGGGTCAGCATGGTCCGATTACTTTCTGCCGGGGTTTCGGGCGACTCTGGAGGCAGGTGACGGCTGCTGCCGGGTTGTCGGCGGCGCGGAGTCGAAGGATCTCGTCGTGTTGGGCAGCGATGCGGGCCAGGGCCTGGCTCCGGAAGTCGGTGAGGTCCTGGATTGTGGAATTGGATTGGGCGAGGTTGGTTTTGAGCTTGTCAACCTCTGCTTTGAGGCGTTCGATCTGAGCGACTTTCGGGTCCGGGGTTTCTCCCGCCTCTTGCAATTGCTGGAGTCGGTGCTCGAATTCGGTGCGTAGGTGCGCGTAGGGCCGGGTGCCGTAGAACGCCGTGCGGTCGACCCCGGCCTCGAGTGCGAGGGTCTTGATATCGCAGCTGCCGCCGGGCGGGATCTCGCCGCGCAGCAGCCGGTCCATGGCGGCGCGGATGCAGTTCTCGTTGTGGATGCGTTGGGCGGCAGTGATTCTCATGCTTGCTCCTCGGTTGCGCCGGTCCCGGTGGCTGTGTCGATGCTGGTGATGACCCGGACGGCGCGGTCGTAGTCGGTCTGTAGTCGGGTGTGTTCGGTGGTGCGGGTTTTGCCGAGTTGGCCGAGGAGGGTCTTGGTGAGTTCGGCGTGCTCGGCCCAGATGGGCCGGTGGTGCTGGTGGTGGGTGGCCTGCGGACAGCGCGCGGAGTCACACATGCCGATCATCGGGCGGTCCGAGGTCGGGGTGCCGGCGAGTTTCAGGCAGAGTGCGCGCGAGGGATCGGTGAACCAGCAATAGTTCGCCGGGCCGAGATGCAGTGCCTTCGCGCGTTTGGACAGCAGGTTGAGGATGTCGCGGTCGTTGCGCTGGATCTTGGGCGCCGCAATCGCTTCGGTGTCGAGGTCGGTGTCGATGCTGGCGAAGAATTCGGTCAGGTTGCGGGCACCGGGCCCGGCGGGCAGGATTCCTTGCTGGTAGTTGCGGAACTCGGCCAGCACGAGCTGGAGTTTGTGGTCGGCCTCGAGCTTGTTGACTTCGGCCAGCAACTCCGCTTGAGCACCGCCCGGTCGAGCCGCATAGCCTTCTGTAGTGGCGGCAGCGATATGTTTGAGGTGCAGTTTTGCTGCGAGAACACCGCCGGGCCGGTAAGCCATCTCCAACGCAACCGTGCGCCTCAGCATCCGCAGTGCTACTGGTTCGTCGGGGATCGGGGCGAGTCCGAGGCGGGCCCCGGCCGGGGAGTTCACCCAGGCGCGAAACCATAGGTAACGGACCCGGAAGCTGAACCGGGACAGCAGAAGAGCGCCCTCGTGGGGGTCGTCATGGAGCTGTTCGATGAGCTCGATTGCGCGGTGGACCGGTTCGATGACGACCCATTCGTCGTCGGTGCCACCCAGGCCCTGGCCTTTGATGATCTTGCTGGCGACGCGGTAGCGCTTCAGACCGGGTATCGGTTCCTCGACCGGGCGGCAGCAGCCGACCCGCAGTTCCATCAGCTCGCTGGCCCGCATTCCGGACGCGGCGGCCAGGACCACGATGGCCGCGGTGCGGGTGATGCCGATCAGGGCGACCGCTTCGGATCGGTGCAGTGGCAGTGTCCAGGGCAACAGGGCTGAGTCGTCGGCGGTCGGTGCCTGTGCGGCGTTGCGGGCGAAAACCTTCTCGACTCCGACAGTGTGGAGGGTGTCGATCAGCGGTTTGCGCAGCGCGGGCATCCATTTCGCCCAAAACTGGACGTATCCGGCCTGCCGGGCCAGGGGCTCCGGTGGAGACCGGCAGCAGCGGGTTGTTCGCGTCCCAGCCAGCCGTGAGTCGGCGTCTGACATCGTGGTCTTCGAGCATCGGCAGAGGCGTGTTGGTCACCCTGTGGTCGGCCAGCAGTTTGTTGATGTCGCTGATCATCGCCGACGAGCCATGACGAAGGCCCGGTGCCTTCGTAGCCCAAATGCGGTCGATGTGGCGGATCTGCTCGTGCAGCTCGACAACGTGTGGGCCGAGGGTCTGCACCAGGTGCAAGGCCGCGGCGAGCATCGGCTGCAGCACTTCGGCAGGGACGGCCGGCGTCTTGTTTCCCTCACGACCAGAAGGCATTTCGGCGACCGCTGACGCTGTCGCGCCGCCCCAAGGACGCAGATCGGCCGGAACCCGGTCGGTGGTGAACAGGTCACGGTAGTCGACCAGGTCGACGATCATCTGCGCGGCAGCGCGCCGGAGGCCGGGGCTCTGCTCGCCCACGACGGTGCCGTCGGAGTCGGTGACATAGCGTCGGAATCCCAGGTAGTCCTCGCAGAGGCGGGTATCGACTTCGGTGAGGGCAGTGATTCCCCGCCGGTCGAGCCAGCCGAAGAACGTCCCGGCCTCGTAGAGTCGGCTGTAGCAGCTGGTCAGATGCAGTGCGGTGCGGTAGGCGCGCGGCAGCCGAACCACGGCATCATGGTTCGGGGCAAGCAGCGCCAGGATCAGCTCCTTGACGACCAGCCGCCAACGTGGGTCGGTGATGGTGGTGAAGTCGAATCGCCGCCGGTAGAGGGCCATCTGGACCGGGAGCCCGACGACGTCGGTGAAATCCCACAGGTCGTCGTCGAACACCGGTCGTGAGGTGCGGTCTGGCAGCGTGAGCCCGGCTTCGCGGCAGATGTCGGCGCCGGTGAACGGGGACCGTGGGGGTGTGCCGGGTGCCGTGGTCGCGATTGTGCTTGTCATGCGGTGAGTTCCTCCGGGCGCAAGGGGATTTCGTTGTCGCTGTCGGTGATTCTTGTGGCTGCGGCGGTGAGTTCGGCGGGGTCGAAGCGGTCCAGGATCTGGTCGATCCGGGCGGCGTAGCGGCCGAAGACGGTCATGAAGTGGGCGGCGGGCATCTGCTGCCACTGGCGGGAGAAGAATGCCTTGAGCCGCAACAGGTTCACCGCGTGCCGGGGAGCGAACACCGCCAGCGGGCAAAGCAGGCAGACCCACGGACGTGCCGGGCATGGTTTCCCGGCCGGTCCGTGCAGCCCGGAAAGCTGATCGGCGCAGGCCGCGGTGAATACATCCCGCGTGCCACCGACCAGCTCGGCGAGCACGCCTTCGTCGAGCTTCATCACCGCCAGCAGTTGCGGGTAGCCCTCGACGAGTGCTGCGGCGTCTTCCGCGGTGATCACGGTCGGTGGGTGTGCGCGGCGGAGGATGTCGTGCTGGGCGTCGGCGATGATCGTCTCGACGGCGTGGCGTTGGCCGGGAGTCGTTGCCGACAGGTAGTGGTCGCCCTCGACCGCCGGGGTGTGGTTCGGGTCGATCGTGGCGCGCGCATTCCCGGTCCAGGACTTCTTGTCTCGCATCGCGTGGTGCGTGGTGCGGATGCGGGACCGGTGCAGTTTCAGCGGCTCGCCGTCGTCGCCGACGATGCTGTGGCGTTGCATCCACCGCCCGGTCGCCGACCGGTTCACCTCGCCGAGGCGGCGGGAGTAACCGGGCTGGCTCATCCCCAACCACAGCGTGGTGCGCTCGTCCGGTGGCACGAAGCGGCGCAGCAGCGCCGAGTGCGCCAGCCACTGCTCGAGCAACCGCACCGCTGGCCGCGGCAAGGTGGTGCTCTCGGCGGCGGTGCGGCGTTTGACATAGGACAGCAGAACAGTCGAATCCCCGGCCCAGTCGATGTCTCCGACCTCCAGGTCGGCGATACCGTCCGGGACGATGCCGGAGTAGATCCCGAACAGCAGCCGGTAGGCGACCACGACTTCGAGGTGCGGGAACATCGCTTGCGCAGCCTCGTGGAAGACAGTGGTGACTCCTCGATGGCGGAAGACGTTGATAGACATGCCAATCGTCTCAGCGGCCTCGCAGCTGCCGAGAGGGCCGTGCGTCGCCAGCAACCAGCAGAAGTTCTGGTGAGACCACGCGCCCGCGCCCGGATGCCGCCCTCCGGGAACGGACGCCAACGCATGCCGATGCGTGGCATAGGAGTCATCGACCTGCTGTCGGCAGACCGCGGTAAGTCGCTGCCATTCAGCCTCGGAGTAGGGCGGCAACGGCCGCCGATTCGGCTGAATGTTGAAGTGCCGCCCGGCGGCCAGTTCCACCACGCCGTCGCCGACACGGCCGCCGGATCGCGCGTAACCCTCCACCAAGGACCGAGTCAGCGCCTCCAACCAGTTCGGGCCCGCCATCCAGAACTGCGCCAACTGCCCGCGCCGCAGATCGGCGATGCCGCCGGTGAACCCCTGATCGGCGAGCGCTCGCACCATCCTGTGCAACCCACGCACGTAGTGGCCGACCGTGCCAGCGGTATCGGCACTGCCGTGGGGGTGTATCAGCTCCACCAAACCGACGGCCAGATCGCGCGCCAACCTGGGGTTCGGCGACCCCGTAAGGTCGAATTCGGCTCTGCTGCCGTCACTGAACACGCAGCTCAGACCGAGCGGAGTGTCAACAACCATCGTCGGCATCACAACACCTCCTCGGCGTCGTCGTGGAATTCGGCGTCGGATTCCCGCTGCGCGGCGTCCTCGCCGACGAGTCCGGATTCCACGCCGGCGGTTTCGTAGGCTTGCCGGTAAATCCGGGTCGTATCAAGGCGTTTCAGATACTTTTCCGTGGTCAACACCGTCGAGTGACCCAACAGGTCCCGCAGCACCAGCAGCGGATCGGCCTTGGTCAGGTAGAACACCAGCGCCGCGTCGGCGTCGGTGTCGCGCACCAGCTTTGCCGCCTGCCGGTAGTAGCCGGTCACCAAATATTCCAAGGTCTGCATCGAGAACGAATGCCGCAGCCGGTGCGGGTGAACATGCGGGAACCGTGGCTCGAACCTCGCGCGGATCCGGTCGGCGGTGCGCTCGAACACCGTCGCCCACGCCGTGAACGGGCCACCATCGGCTTTCACCGCCAGCAGGCACGACCCGCCCTTCGGTGCCACCAGCCGACGCCGCTCGGCCGGGGTCAGCGACTCCCACGACCGGCGAACACCGTTGACCCGGCCACCCCGCGCATCCGGGTCGCTCACCAGCAGCGGTTCACCCCACCGTCGCGGCGGTCGCCAGGCCGACCCTTCGGTGACGGCCGCGCGGTCAAGCTCCAGGTAGTCGTGCAGCCCGGCCAGGGCGTCGTAAGAGATCCAGGTAGTGCGGAACTTGCGGCCCTTGGTGATTCCCGCCGGCACCGGAAACGGGATCGGAATCGCCGTCGGCGCCAGCGGCAGCGCCGGAACCTCCCACGGCAGCAGATGGGTGAACTCGCCCAACCGCAACCCGGTCGCCAACGCCAGATCCCCGATCGCGGCGTTGCGGGTCATCTCCCGGCCCGCGAACCCGCTGTCGCGGTTGCCATCCGGTGCCAAACCGCGTAACCCTTTGCGGAACAGGTCGGTGAAGTCCGGCTCCAGATACTTGATGGTCACGTGTGGTTTCGGGGTGCGGCGCGACGCCAGATTCACCCGGACATCGCGGCCGGTGCCGGCGAAGACCGCCCGCGCCGACCGGTAGGTGAACGGCTCGGCAGCGGCAACTCCTTCGTCGATCGCCCACCGGTAGAACAGCGACAGGATGCTCATGTGCTGCGACCACGTGGTCGCAGCGAACCTCGCCGAAATTGGCCCGGCCGCGCGGTGCTCGGCATACCGGCTCAGCCCGGCCTTGAGCCGGTCGCGGGTGTCGAACAACCCGATCCCGTGCTCAGCGAGGAACTCCGTCCACTCCTTGACTGCCCGCGCGTAGTTCTCCCACGAACTCGGCGCCGGCGCCCCGCTGGCCGGAAGCAGCCGCAGCCACCGGTTCGCCGCCGACACCGATCGCGGCGCCCCGAGGCCGTCCTCGAACAGCAGGTCGTCATCGATTAGCACCGGCATCCCCTCCGGAATCACCGGCCGGTGCTCGACATCCCAGGACCGCCAGCCTTGCGACGAGAAGAAGCTCAGGATCACAAGCGAACAGGCTAGAAACACCACACGACTCGACGCAACCGCCAAACACCAAGGCCACCAGCCCCTTCCCGGCTTATCGCAACACGGGAACTAAGCGGGGACAAAATGCCGGTAGGCGTACGGCACCACCCGGGTCTTGTCGAATTCGGTCCCGTCTTCGGTGCGCAAGGTGGGCAGCGCGGCGAGCCAGTCACGGTGACGAGCCGCCAGGGTATTTGTGCTGATTGCCTTGCGCCCGTCAGGATTTCGTACCCGTGTGGGCAGCAATCTCAGCTCCGCGATGGGCGTGTCGGGGAAACGATGTCGGACGCGGTGTTGTTGGGCTGTGATGACCGCGGCGGTTGTCGTGCTGATCGGCAATCGGCGGCGAAGCCTATTGGCTTTGATGTTGTCGTAGACGAGCACCTCCCCGCCGTCTTTGTCTCGGTCCAGGCAGTTCAGGGTGAGGTTGAGAATGTCCTCGGGCCGGCGGCCGGTGTCGATGCCGATCTGGGTGGCGACCCTGACTTCGGCGGGCTCGAGGGTGTCGAGGTTCGAGCACACGACGTTCATGATCTCGGCGGGCAGGCAGCGTCCGGGCTCACCGCGTTCGGGATCGGCGGGGATGTCGATGCGTTCGATCGCGAAGTCGCCGGGCAATCCTGCAGCCGGCTGCCGGGGTCGGGTCAATCCCAGAGAGCGGATGCCTGCCAGCACTTGGCGCACGTCCCGGCAGATCATGTTGCGCCGGTAGCGACCGATCCGACCGGTGAACTCCAGATGGCCGAGCCGGTTGAGGAACTCCTCCAGGTCCGTCCGGCCAAGCGCGGCGGGGTCGAGACCGCGGTCGGGTCGGCGGGCGAGGTGTTCGGACAGCAACCCGATATTGTTGATCTTGCCGCGCACACGAGAGGCACCGCTGCCCCGGTGATGCGGAAGCTGCTCGGCCGCCCATCGTTTGGCGGCATCGGCCAGCCATGGTTGGGTGATCGCGGTGAAGGACAGCCTCCCGGGGTGACCGAAAATGGCCAGATCCCAGATGTCCTGGGTTTGTTCGCCCCCGGGGTCGGCGAGCGCGCGGCGGGCGTCGCGGGCGAACGAGGCCAGCACCGAGCGTGCACGCAAGCCAGGGGGCCAGGCCCGGCTCGCAGTCGTGGATCGAGGCGACTTGGTGGCGGCGCAAAGTGTCGCAGACCGCCCGCAGCACAACGTCGGTGAGCCGCAGGCCCTCCCGAACGCGGGTCTGCAAGCCGACCAGCACTTCCACCACGACCAGCTCGGGCAGTTTCCGCAGGTTCACCTGCCCTGGTTCGGCCACTCCCGATTCGCGTGTCCGCCACGATTGTTCGTCGAGTCCGGGGCCGTTCTGTTGAGCTACGGACCACCGTTGATAGTGCGTGCCGCAGTAACCGATCGCCCCGTCTGCGGTGCGGGTGCACGCCGGAACCGAGCAGGCCGGAGACGGTGGATGGGGCCGCACCCGCGGATGCCGCACGAACTCCTCGACGGTCACGGGAATCCGCCTGTTTCGGAAGTTGGAAGCGTGCGGTTCGCACAACACTGCACCCGGGACCGTCGGCACGCATCGGCATTTCGGGACCGCGCAGTGCGGTGCCGGGACGGGCGCGGCGGGAAGGCTCTCGCGGGCGGCGATGTCGTCCACGGTCATGCCCATGCGGGTCAGCCTGGTAAAACAGCGGTGGCAGATGTCGGGGTAGTTGTAATGGGCGGTCGCAGTGCACTGCTCGACCCGACACACTTTCCGGCCGAGGAGCCGGTGTCCGACGGGCAGAAACAGGATTCGAGCGACCGGATCCCATCCGGCCTCCTCCAACAGCGCCCTGTCCAGCGCTCGCGCCAGCGCTGCAGCGGGACCATCGAAAGCGGCACCGATAAGCACGTGCGGGAACTCGATCCCCTTCCCGGTCACCGCCCACGACACGGGCCAAGCTTGCGGCGGTCACCGGGTCACCGCACCGAGTTCACGAGGACTGGGCACGGCGTCGACGGCCGCCCGCAGCCGGGAGGAGTCGGGATGCAGATAAACCTGCGACGAGGACACCGCCGCGTGACCAAGCAAATCGGCGACCACGTCGACCCCGGCTCCGGCATCAACAACGTTGCTGCCGTACGCGTGTCGCAGCTGGTGGGGCCGCACCACGACGTCGAGTCCGGCGCGCCGCGACGCCGCGGCCATCAACTCCCCGATCGCGTCCGGGCGCATCGGTTTACCGATTTTGCCGCGGAACAGGTTGACGAACACGAAATCGTTATTGGCGGCATCGGCGACGCGCATGCGCTCGAACTCGTAGACGTCGAACACTTGCACCACAAGGAAATCCAGCGGCACCACCCGCTGCCGGCGCGATTTGGCCCACGCCTCGTTCGAGTTGTCCTCGCGGCGCACCACATGCAGATGCGCCCGCGCCACCTCGCAGCCCAGGCGGCGCGAATCCACCAGCAGGTGCATATCGCTGCGCCGCAGTCCGCACAGCTCCCCGCGGCGCAACCCGCCCCGCGCCATCAACAGCACGATCAGCCGGTCCCGCGCCGAACGGCAGGCCCGCAGTATCGCGACGATCTGCTCATCGCTGGCCCGATCGATCGTCGTTTCCGGTTCCCGCAGCCGATGCCGGGCCCGCATCCGCCACGCCATCCGACCGTCCTCGCCGCGGGCCTCGGCCGGCAGGTCCCGGTCGTCGGCGACCTCGTAGAGCATCGACACCAGTCCCGCCGCCCCGGTGCCGGTCGCGACCGCGTGTACCACCATGCCCCGCACCGCCGTCAGCACACCGTTGATCCGCGATGGGCACCGCAGCGTAGCAGCGCCGGGACCGGCCACCACTCCGCTCGCGGTGTCCTCAACCGGTCCCCCGGCGTGCGCCAACCACCTTATGAACAGTGCGAAACCCTCGACACCGCCTTGCCAGGAGCGCCCCGATCGAGCGCACCAGCGACAGAAACAACGCGATCGAATGCGCGTACGCCTTGGTCGTGGACTCGGCCGCGTCGCGGCCGAACCGCAGATGCCGCAGATACTCGTCGGCAACACCCACCACGTGCAGGTCCTCGTCCAGCACCGTCCAATACCGTTGCCCCGACGGCAAACTCACCGGGAATGCTCGCATGATCTCTCGCTTTCTGGTCGACAGTCTCAAACGACTACCAGCCACAAGCACCACACCCCCGGAGAAACGCCGAACAACCCGCCCGATCCTCCCGGTCGAGCAACATGGCGCAACAGGTCAGGCAACCCCGGAGAAGGGTTGCGTCGGACCGAGACCGCCAAGCTCGACCTGGTGGACTTCGGCCGCAATGCGGCTGCGCCGCAGTTCGGCGGGTTCGGCACGCTCAACGTGCGCTACGGCAAGGCGAAACGGGGGCAGCCGCCGCGGCGGCGGAATGTGTTGTCGGTGATGGATTGGGCAGTAGATGCCGTTGCTGACTATGTCGAGAACGTGCGGCCGAAGTTCGGGTGCCCCGATCATCCAGCGCTGTGGGTGACTGAGCGGGGCGGGCGGATCAAGCCTGCGGAGATCAACGCTCGGTTCGTCGCCTATCGGGATGCGTTGAAGTTGTCGAAAGACCTTGTGCCCCACTCAATCCGTCACTCGTTCGTCACTCACCTCACCGAGGACGGTGTTGACCGGCGGTTCATCCAATCCCAGGTTGGGCACGAGTGCGACAGTTCCACGGCCATCTACACCCATGTCAGCTCAGACTTCATGAACACCATGCTGCAGAAGGCGCTCGCGCCCGCGCTTGCTTCGATCCCTCCGGCAGACAAGGACTGATGATGCCCGCCAAGCTCGACTACCACTGGCATCTGCGGAAGGTCATGGCCGACCGTGGCATGTTCGCGACCACCGATCTGATCGAGCCGCTGGACAAGCGCGGCATCACCTTGTCGTCCAGCCAGGTCTACCGGCTGGTCGTCGAGCGACCCGAACGGCTGAGCCTGAAGGTCCTGATGGCGCTGCTGGACATCCTCGACTGCACGATCGACGATTTGATCGAGCCCGCCGTCTCGGCGCAGGCGAGCGCTCGCGCGAAGAAGGCGGTCGGCGCTGAAGCCGGCATCGGCGAGCTGCGGCCCAAGCGGGCGCGCGTCCGCGGCGCCAAGGGGCCGTGACCATCGGCGACCGCTCGGTTTTGGATCCGGTCGGGTTCATCGCGGACCTGGTGGTGGCGGTCGATGACCGGCTTGCACTTGAGCGGGTCAGGTCGGTCGTCACCAGCGTCGCGGGCGGGCGGGCGAAATCGCGGCGTCTGGCAGCGTTTCTCGCCGGGCGCCCGGCCGTGTTGACCGATGGACGCTCTCCGGCGCCGCGGGCGGTCGGCGACCTGCTGATAGCACTGCGAAAAGCCGGCGCGGAGGTTTCGCCGCCGGTCTGCGGCGAGTGCGGCAAGCCGATGCGGACCCTGCAGCGTCGTGGTCAGGACTGGTACTGCGGGGCCTGCAGCCTGCGTCCGGCGCCTTGTGTGGCCTGCGGGCAGCTTCGGCACGTCTCGACGCGTGATCGCGCCGGAGGGCCCCGCTGCGCGCACTGCCCGGATCGCGATGACCGCGATCCGATCTCGGTCATCTGCGACGTGGTTGCCCGGCTGGATCCGGCTGTGGACCGCGACCTCATTGCCGGCTCGGTTGGCAGACTTGCGTCTCGGCCCGCGCATCAACGCAGGATCGCGTGGGCGTTGGAGGCTCAACCCGAATTGCTCACCGGCGCCGGGCATCTCGCCCCTGTCCGCGCGATCATCCCGCTGATCGATGCTCTGCACGCCGCTGGCGTTGCCGGCATCGTCCGGCCGGCGTGCCCTCTCTGCGGTCGTGTCGTCCGGATCGACAAACCTCTCGACGGGCAGCGTGTCTGCCGCACCTGCATCGCCCACACCCGCATCGAAGAATGCGCACGCTGCGGCGCCCGCCGCGAACCGGCCACTCGGGACGAGCACGGCCGACCACTCTGCCCGAACTGTTTGATCACCGACCCCAACAACCTCGAAGTCTGCCTCAACTGCGGCCGCCGCCGCCCGGTCAACCTGCGGACGCCGGACGGGCCGATCTGCGGCACCTGCCCGGCCTTGCCAACCGCAACCTGCTCGATCTGCGGTGAGGAAACGCCTTGCGGCACCTCGCGAATCACCGGTCGGCCGTGGTGTCCTGCCTGCCAGAGCCGCACGGCCCGATGCTGTTCCTGCGGACGGAACGCCGCCGTGATCTCGGGCACCCTCACCCATCCGCACTGCCAGGACTGCACCACCCGCGCGGTCTGGCACGACTGCCCAACCTGCAGCGACCCGTCCCATCCGCATCCCGGCCAATGCGTTCGATGCCGAATCAATCAACGCCTCAACGAGCTCCTCGGCCCGCCCTCGGCAGCACTCCATCCCGGACTACAGGCGTTGCGGCACAACATCGCTACCGCAGAACACCCCATCACCGCCATGCGATGGCTGAAGAAGAAGTCCGTCGCGCCTGTGCTGGCCGATCTGGCTGCTGGGCGCCGGGCGTTGACACACGAAGCGCTCGATGAACTGCCCCACAGCCCGCCTCTCGCTCACCTGCGCCAAGTCCTGATCGGCGTCGGCGCGCTACCACGACGCGATGAACATATGGTCCGCATCGAGCGGCTCATCGACCAGACCCTGGCCGCGCAAACAAACCCCGAGCAACAGAAGGTGCTGCACCGCTACACCGTCTGGCACCTGACCCGTCGCCTGCGGCAACGTAACAACGGCCACCCCACCACCATCCAGCAGTTCAACTCAGTGCGCCAACGCATATACGCGGCCGTCGCCTTCCTGGACTGGCTCACCGAACACCAGCTCACGCTGGGCAGCTGTCAGCACAGCGACCTCGATCGATGGCTCACCGACGCCACCGCGACACATCGTGGGGCGGCGGGACACTTCATCCGATGGGCCCATCGGAACAAGCTGACCAGTGTCCGCGTCGGCGCCCACCGCTGGATGGGCCCTACCCGACCCCTCGATGACCAGCACCGCTGGGACATCGCGCGCCGCCTGTTGCACGACGACAGCCTCAAGCCCGATGACCGGCTGGCCGGTCTGCTCGTTCTGCTTTACGCCCAGACACCGGCTGCGATCTGCCGGATGACGATCGTCGACGTCGAAACCGAGGTTGATCCGGTCCGGTTGCATCTGGGCAGCTCGCCCATACACCTGCCCGAACCCGTCGCCGAGCTGGCCCGATTGGTTGTGTCAAATCGCAAGGGCCACGCGACCATTGGTGCGTTAACTCCCTCGATCTGGCTCTTTCCCGGCGGCCAACCCGGTCGGCCCATCAGCACCGGCCAGCTCACTCAGCGGTTGAACCGACTCGGCATCCGCCCCGGGGCTGCTCGCAGCACCGCACTGTTTCAACTCGCCACCGAGATCCCGGCAGCAATCCTGGCCCGCACGCTTGGCATTCACACCGACGTCGCTGTTTCCTGGCAACGCCTCTCGGCCGGCGACTGGACGAACTACGCCGCCCACATCAGCCGACGGCCAAATTCTCTGACCCGCAACACGAAGACGCGTGCATAGCCCGGGGTGACGGTGTGAATTGGCTCCATAAGTGGGCGCTCGCACTGGGTGGGTTGCAAAGCCCGATCCCTCCCAGCCGCCTTGACATCTCAGTAACCTTCGCAGGTCCCCTCCGAGAGCCGTCCCACTTGTTACCTGAACGCCCTGCCGCCGGTGCGGGGCTGGCCGGCCTCGACGTGGTGAAACGTTTTCACGCAAGCGGTTTCCGGATGCTCGTGATCACGTAGTTGCCCAGCCGGTTCCGCTCGGTGTTCACTGGTCGGCTCAGGCCTGCAAGCTCTTCCCAGGCTCGAATCTCCGGGTCGCCGAGCACCGTCGCCCTGCTCATCGACACGGCGAGCGGGCGGAGCCAGCGACCACGTCTACCCTCGGGAAGGCAGGCGTCCATGATCACCAGGCGTCCCCCTTTGACCAGCGAACCCCACGCGCGCGCCAGCACTAGGTCACGGTTCGGGATCACCGAGTACGACAGGCTGAACAGAACCGCTTCGAAGCACTCGGCGCTCTCCACTTTCGCGGCGTCCTTCGCGACCACGCTCACATTCGCCCAGCCGCGGCGGGTGATCAGGCGGGTGGCGCGCGCGAGCATGCCCGGCGAGATGTCGATGCCCTCGACCAGGCCGGTGGGGCCGACCGCACTTCGCAGCAGTCCGAGGTTTCGCCCGCTTCCGCATCCGATCTCCAGCACCCGGTCTCCGGGTCTCAACTCGAGGCGGTCGACCGCCCGACGGCGGAACCTCGGTGGCAGCCAGAACAGCAACTCGATCAGCCGATATGCCCATGCCAGGCGGTCATAGCGGCGCGCGATGAACTCGTGTGAGGGCGATAGGCCCATGACCGACATGCTTACACGTCGACAGGTACAGCGAGGCGATGGACCTCAGCTTGCCGCGGGGCGTGCTGGGGTCCCGACGCATTCGGACAGTTTCAATATCCGACGTCACCATTTGCTCTCTTCCCGAGCGACCTCGATGATGTTGCGGTCCGGCTCGACAATGCTGCGAGGCAGGTCATTGAGAAGCCGGTGGACCGATCATCGGGCGAGGTCACCGTGCACGCCGACGGCGACGCACTGCTCAGCCATCTCGATGAGCTTGGCGACTCGCCTGACGAGTACGAATCGTCGGCCGAAACGGAGTACCTGTTGCGCTCGCCAGAGAATGCGCGTCGGCTGATGGAGGCCATCGCCCGCCTCAATGCCAGCCATTCGGAACCATCCGATACCAACGAAGCACCGACCACACACCGACCAGAGAGGAGCGACGAGGAGTAGGGTAGTCGCCCGGAAACCCTCGCTGACCTGCAAAAACAAGTGGTGCCCCCGGCAGGATTCGAACCTGCGACACCGGCTTTAGGAGAGCCGTGCTCTATCCCCTGAGCTACGGGGGCCTGACCGCTGGGAGCTTACCGGTCCGAGCCGCCTTCTCCTGCGCCGCCCAGGCATCAGTTTTGGCAATATTGACAAAACTTCTTCCGAATCCTCCGTCGCACCGTAGCCTCCCAGCCGTGGAGCTGAAGTTGCAGCGCGTCGGCGCATGGTGTGGAACCGCGATGATCGTCCTTTACAGCGTGTGCTTTTCGGGCATCGCCAAACTCTTTCCGCCGATGTCCCCGACGGACACGGCCGAGCAGACCGACGCCTTCCTCGCCACCGAGAACGTATGGGTGCGCTTCGGCCTCGCGGGCGCTCTGCTCGCGGCCGCTCTCGCGATCCCCTTCCACGCTGTGATCGTGCTGCGCCTCCGGCGTGCCGAGGGGCAATGGGGCATGTTGACACTTACCCAGGTGCTCGCTGCGGCGATCTTCACCCCGGCGATGATGTTCTCGTTGATGGCGTTGGCGGCGGCGGCATTTCGAGCCGGACAGCGTGATCCCGAGATCACGCAGGCATTCAGCGATTTCTTCTGGCTGTGGTTCATCGGCATCGTCGGCACGATCGTCATGCAGAACATCACGCTGGCGATCGCGTCCTTCACCGACAAAGGCGACCCACCGACATTCCCGCGCTGGTACGGCTTCCTCAACCTGTGGGTGGCGATGCTGTCGCTCCCGGGCTGCGTGGTGATCGCCATGAACACCGGGCCGCTCGCATGGGATGGCGTGTTCTCCTACTACCTGCCGGGCTTCGCCCTCATCGCCTGGATGATCGGCACCACTGTGGTGCTGCTGAAGTCAATCAGTGCGCAGGAAGCCGCCGAGAGTCAGCTGGCCCCAGCGCAGTGACGGCGGCGTCGACGGTGCCGGGCGAACCATCCGCCCGGCGGATCCCCGGCGAGTCCGGCACGTGGGTATTCCTGTTCGGCGACATGCTGGTGTTCGGCGTCTTCTTCGTCACCTTCATGGTCGAACGGGCGAAGGCGCCCGAGGTGTTCGACGTCGCCCGCACGTCGCTGCACATCGGCGTCGGCGTCACCAACACCCTGGTGCTGCTCACCAGTTCGCTGTGTATCGTCGTCGCCCTCGGCGCGATCCGCGGCGGCGCCAAATCCATTGCCACCAACGCAGTTTCGCTGGCGATCGGGTTCGGTCTGGTATTCATCGGCCTCAAGGTGTTCGAGTACGTCGCGCTGGCCACCGGCGGCCGCGGACCCGGAGCCAACGAGTTCTTTCTCTACTACTTCATCCTGACCGGACTTCATCTCTTCCACGTGTGCGTCGGCATCGGCGTGCTGGCGATCCTGCGGACGCAGACCCGACGTGACGAATTCAGCCCCACTCGAATGTCGGCTATCGAGGGCGGCGCCTGCTTCTGGCACCTGGTCGATCTGCTGTGGATCTTCCTGTTCGCACTGCTGTATCTGGTGAGCTGATGATCGGACCTTCGGTGTGGGAGCTGGTTCGCAACCGGGCGGGCCTCTCCTGGTTGATCCTCGTCGCGGCGACGGTCGTCTCGTGGGCCGTCGGCGCCCAACACGGCACCGGTTCGCTGGTGGCGATCGTCGTGTTGGCCATCGCGGCCATGAAGGTGCGCTTGGTGGGCCTGGACTTCATGGAACTGCGCCACGCGCCGGTACCGCTGCGCGCGATGTTCGAGGCCTACTGCTTCGTCATCTGGGCGGTGCTTTCCGGCCTCTATCTCTGGCTGTAGTTAGCGCAGTTCGGCGATCACCTTCGCGAACTCCTCGCCGTGCTGCTGCTGCACGGTGATGTAAGTGACGCCGTACTTGTCGCGCAGACCCCGAATCGTGTCAGCGATGTCCTTCGGCGTGCCCGAGAACACCGCAGGCGTGGCCAGCATCTCTTCCTCGGACAGGTCGGGCAGGAACCGTCGCACGAGCGAGAGGTCGGGAACCCCCGAGTTGTCGGTGGGCAGCGCGATCACGGAGAGATTGAGTTCAAGCTCTTCGAACCGGTCGCCCGCGGCCTCGCGGACGAACGCGATGCGGTCGGCGAGCGGATCGGCACCCCCGATGATCGGGTAGCCGCCCGTCAGCCCGATGATGTTCGCCCGCTGCGCGGCGAGGGTGAGCAGCTTGTCACCATTGCCTGCAATCAGGATCGGCACGTCGGCTGCGTGCTCGTTCATGTGCTCGGTGATGTGACGCAACCACGCGACGCGTTCGCCCGCGGTCGGGTACGGAAGCTCGGCCTGCTCGAACTCCTCTTTGACGTACCCCGCGCCGAGGCCGAGATCGAATCGTCCGCCGCTGAGGTCACGCAGCGACGTGACGTCACGTGCCAGCAGCGCGGGCCGGTAGAAGCCGGCGTTGAGCACGAAGGTGCCGACCCGCAGCTTCTCGGTTGCCATCGCCATCGCCGTCATCATCGGGAACGGCGCCGTCGTATAGAGGTGGTCGGCCATGTGGATGACGTCGTATCCCATGTCCTCCGCGCGGCGCGCCCAGTCCTGGACCGACTTTTGACGACGTGCAGCCTGCAACCCGACACCGAAGCGGAAATCTTTGACCATCCGCTGATCGTAGAAGTTTCTTTCGGCGAGGTTTAGCAGGTTTCGGCAGTGGGCATCATTCTGCCGCTGACTTCAACTCTTGGAGAGCCCCGAGAGCCACCAACCAACGACTTGTCACCCCGATCCGGTCCGTCGTGAGCAAGCCTCCGACGGGCCGGATCAATTTTCCAGACCGGATATTCAACAGACCATGGCCACTCATCCCACGATCGGTGTTGAAGAGGAGTTTCTGCTCGCCGATCCCGCGTCGGGCGAACCGGTCGCCGTCAACAAGACGGTCGCCGGTCACGCGGCCGAGCGTGGGGTGGAACTCCAGCTCGAGCTGACCAGCTGTCAGGTCGAGACGACCACCGACGTCGTCGGCGGCACCGGTGAACTCGCCGACCAGCTCCACCGGTTGCGTCGCATCGCGGCGGAAGCCGCTGAGGCCGGCGGCGCCCGGCTGTTGGCCGTCGGCCTGCCACCCACCGTGCCGCACGAGTTCCCGATCACCGACACCCCGCGCTACCGCGAGATCGCCGACAGGTTCGGCATGATCGCCCACGAACAGGGCATCTGCGGCGCCCACGTGCATGTCGCCGTGCCGAGCCGTGAAGCCGCGATACGCGTCATCAACCGGGTGCGGCCGTGGCTGCCGCTGTTGCTCGCGCTGACCGCGAACTCGGCGATCTACCGCAACACCGACACCGGCTATGCCAGCTGGCGCAGCGTCCTGTGGGCGCGGTGGCCGAGTGCCGGACCGCCACCGACGTTCGACTCCGTCGACGAGTACGACGCTGTCGTCGAGATGCTGATCCGTGCGGGCGCCGCGCTGGACGACGGGATGGTCTATTGGGATGTGCGGCCCTCGGCGAACTTTCCGACCATCGAGTTTCGGGTGGCCGACGTGCCGGCGACGGTGGCCGAGACGGTGCTGCTGGCAGCCCTGATTCGCGCGGCAGTGATGACCGCGCTCGACGACGAGCGGCAGGGACAACCGCTGCCGGCGATTTCAGCACATGCGCTGCGCGCCGCGTACTGGAAGTCGGCCCGCGACGGCCTTGACGGCGACGCGCTGGACCTGACCGAAGGCCACGAGTGCGCCCCGGCACGAACGTTGTTGGGTCACATGATCACCCACGTCCGGCCCGCGCTCGAGGCGGTCGGCGACTACGACCTGGTCACCGGTGAACTGGACCGCATCGCTGAGCAGGGCAATGGCGCGATGCGACAACGACGGGCGTGGCAGCGTCGCCATGACGTCGCCGATGTGATCGCCGAGGCTGCCGACGCCACCCTCGAAGGGACCTAAGAGTCTGCTGAATTAGCGTCGCGCGCCACTCCAGCGCGCTTAGCGGGTTGATTACTTGCACCAGGTACATGCGATCAACCCGCTAGCGCTGCAGCACCGCAACAGGCCGCAGGGACCTAAGTTTTCTAGGTCAGCGGCAGTGCCGCGAAAGGCTCCCCGGTCGGCTGTGCTGAACCGCCCGGCGGTTCGACGGTGAACGCGAGAGTGCTCGACCCGTCCAGATCCGGGAGCACCGCGGTGGTCGACGGCGCAACGGCCTTGGCATCCATGGTGCCCGCGGAATGCGGCCCGGCGTCGTTGATCAACCACATCTGATAGACGGTGCCGGCCTCCGGAGGCGTCACGTTGTTCATCACGAGCACGCCGGCGTCCTTCTCCCGGGAGAAGACCACCGTCGCGGTTCCGCCGCCGGGAATGTCACCGGAAATTGTGCGCACGTCCGGCGCGGCGAAGATCTGCTCCGCGGTCGACACGGTCGGTGCGGGCCGCAGTGCCAGTCCGACACCGAGCGCGCCGAGTCCGATGACGACGGCGGCCGCGGCGGCCAAAATCGTCGCCCGCCACGGCCTGGGCTTCCGACGCAGCGGGACAACTGGTGCCGCGTTGATTTGGGCCAGAACGCGGTCGCGCAGTTCGTAAGGCGGCTCGGCAGCGGTGGCGGCCGAGACCACCGCCATGGTTTCGCGCACGGCGCGGACCTCGTCGTCGAAGGCCCGCGCGACCTCGGGCGGCGCGTCCGCGAGACGTCGCTCGATGTCGGTGCGTTCGGCCTCGGGTATCGCATGCAGCGCATACGGCGTTGCGAGGGCGGTCAGGTCATCTGTTGGTTGAGTCATGCGACCCCCAAGCATCGACGTAGGCCGCGGATAGCGTCGCGCATCCGCGATTTGATCGTCGCGAGGTTGGCCGACAACCGCTCAGACACCTGGACGTAGGTCAGGCCGTCGTAGTACGCGAGTTGGATGGCCTCTCGCTGAGTGTCGGTCAGAGAGCCGAGGCAATCGGCGACCTGACGTCGCTCGTCGCCCAGGATCACCGACTCGGCCACCTGGTCGGACGGCGGCTCGACGTTGGCGGCGCCGTAGCGAGACTCGCGCTGGCTGGCCGCCTGCTCGGAGCGCACGCGGTCCACCGCCCGGCGATGCGCAAGGGTCATCAGCCACGACAGCGGCGACCCCGCAGCGGCGTTGTAGGCGTCGGCGGTGCGCCATACCTGCAGATAGATGTCCTGGGTGGTTTCCTCGCTATAGCCGGGATCGCGCAACACGCGGCTGACCAGGCCGAATACCCGCGCCCGGGTCTGGTCATGGAAGGTCGCGAACGCGTCGACGTCCTGCCGGGCCACCTGGCCCAACAGCTGGTCGAGGTCCGTTGTCACAAGCCGTAGCCTATCGACCGCCGTAATCAGCGTCACGGTATTCGCGATCTAGGCGGCAGCGGTACGAAAAACGAAGTACGGGAACGATATTCATCGAATCCATCGCGGTTCGCCATATACTTCTCCGTCAGCCGGGCACCGGTGGCATACACCAGGAAATACGTCATGGCCACCGGCGACAACACGGTGGTGAGTGAAATCGCGCCCGCGATGCTCACCAGCCACAGTCCCCACCACACGCATGCATCGCCGAAGTAGTTGGGGTGCCGGGTCCACGCCCACAGCCCTCGGTCCATGATCGCACCCTTGTTGGTGGGGTCGGCCTTGAACTGGCGCAACTGGTGATCACCGACGGCTTCGAACAGCAGGCCCAGTGCCCACACGGCGACGCCGGCGATCAGCACCGGGCGCACGATCGGCGGCGTCGGGCCCAGAACGGCCGAAAGTTGCAGCGGCAGCGAGACAAACCACGTTGCGGCGCCCTGGATCAGGAAGATCTTGCGGATCACATGATCCGCCGAGAAGTCACCGCGTAGCAGGTCCTGATAGCGCGGGTCCTCGCCCTTGCCCGCCGACTTGACGATCATGTGCCACGCCAAGCGCAGCCCCCATACTGCGACGAGGATCAGCAACAGGATTCGTCGAAACAGATCACCGGTGCCGACTACCGCGGCGACGGCGGCTACCGCGACGAAACCCACACCCCAGGCGACGTCGACGATGTTGTAGCGGCCGATTCGGCGACCGATGAGAAACGTGGCGGTGTGCACCGCGACGACAATGGCCAGCGACGCTGCGGAGACGACGAGGAAATTCATTGCTGATGTCCGGACGGCGCGAACGTCCACTGATAGACGTCGAGATATCCGGACCGGAATCCGGCCTCGGAGTAGGCCAGGTAAAGCTCCCACATCCGGTGAAATACATCGTCGAAACCTAGGTTTGCCAAGGAATCCCGACGATCGACGAAACGCTCCCGCCACATCCGCAGCGTCTCGGCGTAGTGCGGTTGAAGGGAGAACACGTCGACCGTGCGCAGTCGGGTACTGGACTCGGTGATGCCGATGATCGCCTCGGTGGAGGGCAACAGACCGCCGGGGAAGATGTACTTCTGGATCCAGGTATGGGTGTTGCGACTGGCCAGCATCCGGTCGTGCGGCATGGTGATGGCCTGAATCGCCACTCGCCCGCCAGGCGTCACCAGACGATCCAGAGTCTGAAAGTAGGTGGGCCAGAACCGGTATCCGACCGCCTCGACCATCTCGATCGACAGGACGGCGTCATAGCGGCCTTCGACGTCGCGGTAGTCGCAAAGATCGATTTCGACTCGGTCGGACAAGCCCGCTTCGGCCACCCTTTGCCGAGCCAGTCGCTGCTGCTCGGCCGACAAGGTGACCGAACGGACATGGGCACCCCGCGACGCGGCGCGGATGCACAGTTCACCCCAGCCGGTACCGATTTCGAGCACACGACTGCTCGGCCCAACATTCGCGGTATCGAGGAGCCGGTCGATCTTTCGGCGCTGTGCGTCGGCGAGAGCCGACTCGTCGGCGGGCAGTGCGCCGAACAACGCGCTGGAGTACGTCATCGTCTCGTCGAGGAATTCGGCGAACATGGCGTTAGACAGATCATAGTGTTCGGCGATGTTGCGCCGCGCCTGTCGGCGGCTGTTGTGCTGTGACCGCGGCTGACGAACCACCGCGAGAGGCCGGAATCGCTGCAGGACAGGAGGAATCAGCTCCGTCAGCCGCTTACCGAACTCGGTCAGCAGGCCCGCGATATCAGTGGAGCTCCAGTCGCCGGCCATGAAGGATTCGCCGAAGCCGATGAGCCCGTAGCGGCCGACCCGGCGAATTATCGCCTCGGGCCGGTGCACGACCATCGTCGGCAGGGTGGGGTCGGCGGCACCGACCACTGTCCCGTCGGGGTACACGACGCGGATCGGCAACCGGGCCGCCGCGCGGCGGAACAGCCGGTCCGCAATGGCGCCCGTTAGGCCGCTGACAGGACCGTCGGGTACCCGCGCCACGGCGGGCCATCTGTCGGAATCGATTGTGGCCGAGGGGGCTAGCGTGAGACCGGTAGTCACTAGTGGTCGACTCTTTCTTTGTCGTTAGACTTTCGCCGCACTTCGCTGGAATTCGTGCGGGGCACTTCGCTGGAATTCGTGCGGGGCACGATGGGAACGCGTCGCAGCCAGAGCGTGATGCCTTGTATCCGGATCCCGATGGCGCCCATCAACGGGGCGAGTGGCGCGATCAGTTGCATCCGGATGACCTCGACGATGCCTGCGGGCCGCCGTTGCCCGCGCATGGTGACTATGAACGCCGGGTGATTTTCGCGGTGCAACGAGATTCGCACGTCGAGGTTTTCGTCGGGCCGAGGCGCGGTAACCAGGTAATAGCCGTCGACCTCGTTGAACGGGGAGACGTACAGCTTTTTCATCACGATCGTGGGGTGATCGGTGTCGGGGGGCAACAGGTACGCATGGCGTCCGCCGTAGGTGTTGTGCACCTCGGCGATGACGTGCCGCAGTATCCCGTCGGTGTCGTGGCACCAATAGAGGCTGATGGGGTTGAAGACGTATCCGAGAACCCGGGCCTGCAGCAATGCGGTGATCCGGCCGCCTCGCAATTCGACGCCCCGGTCGGCGAGAAATGCGTCGATGCGTTGCCGCAGTGTGTCATTCGGCTCGTCGGTTTCACTGAAGTGATCGCGCGCGTCGAACCGGGCGAACGGCCCCAGCCATCGGGGAAGCTTCGGCAACTCGTCGACGTCGACGTACCAGCTGTACCCGCGATGCTCGAAGTAGTGATGCACGGGGGCGCGGCGCAGATGGGTGATCCGCGTGCGGTAGATAGCGGGTGTCAGCACGGCACCGCCTCGCGGGCGAGAGCCGGCCATTCGACGCCGAGGCGTTGCGCGGCCCGCAATCCAGATGCCGCGCCGTCTTCGTGGAAGCCCCACCCGTGATAGGCGCCGGCGAACACGACGCGGTCGTCGTCCAGGGTTGGCAGAAGCTGTTGGGCGGCAACAGAGTCCGGCGTATACATCGGGTGGCTGTAGGTCATCTCGGTGAGAACGCTGGCAGGGTCGACGCGGTGCTCGCCCCCGAGCGTCACCAGGAACCGGGAGTCGCCGCCCAGCCGCATCAGCCGGGTCACGTCGTAGGTGACCATCACCTGTGCGTCGTCCGCGGTCGCCAGGTAGTTCCACGACGCACGCGCGCGGCGACGGGTGGGCAGCACGGATTCGTCGGTGTGCAGCTGCGCGTGGTTGGTGCAGTACCCGATGGCGCCCAGCACGGATCGTTCGGCGGAAGTCGGTTCGGCGAGCATCAGCAATGCTTGGTCCGGATGGGTGGCGATGACCGCGGCGTCGAATCGCCGCGGTCCGGAGGTTCCGTCCGACACCTCGACGCCGTCGGGTAGCCGTCGCACCGAGCGCACCGCGGCACCGAGACGCACCTCATCGATGAACGCCGCGACCGCATCCACGTATGTGACCGAACCGCCAACCACCGTTCGCCAGGTGGGGGAGTCGAAGACAGACAGCATGCCGTGGTGTTCCAGGAACACGAACAGGTAGCGCGCCGGATACTGCAGCGACTGGCCCGGCGGGGACGACCACACTGCCGCAATGAGCGGTGTCATGAAGTGGTCGATGAAGTACTGGGAGAAGCCGTGGCGGTCGAGGAACTCGCGAACCGTCGCGTTGTCCGCGTCACTGTCGAGGAGGCGCAGCGCTTTGCGGTGGAAACGTTTGACCTCGGTCAGCATGTACAGGTAGCGCGGACGGGTGAGCGACGACAGGGACGGAAACAGCCCGCCGATCCCCCGGGCGCCTGCGTACTCGAGTCCACTCGCGTCGTCGCGAACCGACATCGACATGTCGGTTTCCCTGGTGGCGATGCCGAGTTCGTCGAACAGTCGGCACAGCGTCGGATACGTGCGGTCGTTGTGTACGAGGAAGGCCGAGTCGACGGCCAGGGTGTCGCCGGTGGGGCCCTCGTCGCGGTGCAGCGGAATCTGGTGGGTATGGGCGTGGCCGCCGAGCCTTGTGTCGGCCTCGTAGAGGGTCACGCGGTCGCGCTGGGCCAGGACATATGCGGCGACCAGGCCGGACACGCCGCTGCCGATGACCGCGACGGATCGTTGGAGGGGGTTGGGACTTTCCACATCCGGTATTCGGAGCGGGAGTCGGCCCGGATGGGTTCAGGCGGGACAGTAAAGGGCCGACAAAACGTCGCCGCGCGGGTCCGTCGCAGGCGAGGAAGCGTCCGGCTCTTGCGTGAACGTCATCGAGATCGCCGGTCCGTCGAACGTCTTGACCACGAAGCTGTGGAATCCGTCGATGTCGCCGCCGTGCCCCCAGGCCGTGACGCCGCACGGCAGCGACACCTTTCCCAGGCCGAGGCCATAACTCAACAGGCCGTCGCCGTCGGGTATCGGAACGGTTTCCATCATCTGGTCCAGCAGCGGCCGCGCCACGATCCGGCCGTCGAGGAGCGCGGTGATGAAGGCCGACATGTCCTCGTTGGTGGAGATCATTCCGCCGGCTGTGCCTGCTGCGGAGGCGTTGAAATCGGTTACATCCCTACGGCGGCCGTCATCCAACTCGTACCCGTGCGCGAAGGGCGTGCGCAGCCCGGTGTCGCCGGGCGGCGGGAAGTAGGTGTCGAACAGGCCGAGCGGAGTGATGATGCGCCGAGTGATCTCATCGACTGCCGGCCGTCCCGTCACCCGTTCGATGATCAGTCCCAGCAGTATGTAGTTGGTGTTGGTGTACTTCATCGCGGTCCCGGGTGCGAACTGAACCGGCCGGGTCAGCGCCATGTTGAGTAGCTGTTCGCCGGTGGTGGGGTCGACCGGTGGCGGGGTGTCGTTGTCGAAGTACTCCGGCAGCCCGCTCTGGTGGCGCAGCAACTGCCGCACTGTGATCGCACCTGCGTCGATGCCCTCGCCGCGAACGCGGCCAGGCAGGTAGGTTTCAACGGATGCGTCGAGGTCGACCTTGCCTTCACCGACGAGCTGTAGAACCGCTGCTGCCACAAAGGGTTTCGTGATGCTTGCGGCGCGGACGTGAGTGTTCGGAGCGAACCCTGCCGACGTGTCGACGTCGGGGTATCCGGCGGCGAAGTGCGAGATGTGGGGACCATCGCGAACCACGGCAAGGCCGCCGGCGAGATCGTCGTCGACGACGGCGTGGGTCAACGCTGCGTCGACCGCGGTGGTTTGGGCGTGGGCAGGTGCGGCTGTCAAGCTCAGAAACAGCAGGGCCGCGATGACTACGGTGCGCACTGATCCGAGGGTAGTTGCCATGAGCGGGCGGTTGCGGCCAGCCCCTGTACCAACGCCGAGGTTGCGGGGGAGATGCCGTCGTCGCCAGGTAGTTGGCTGCGCGGGCTGATGCCGCGTACCCGAGGAGTGAGTTCGAGTTGGGTGCCGCCCCCACGCACACGGTTCACCGGGTTGTCCGGGTGCAGACCCCGCAGCTCACGGGGGATCGCGCCGAGCTCGGTGACGACCTGATATCCCGTCACGCTGACGTGGCGCGCGAGGTGCTCGGCCAGTACGCGGTTGCGGCCGCCTGCGAGCAGCTGCGTACTGCGCCCGATCCGGCCGTACCCGTGCAGCGACACTGCGACGTCGACATGCTCGAGGAACTCGGCGAGCCGTTCGGACTCCTCGGCGTGATAGCGCGCCGAGGGCAGGTGGTGCGGATAGTGGTCGGGGTGACGAACCACGTACAGCGAGGCGTCCGCGGCATCGGCGGCACGCTCGGCGATCACGTCGGTCATCTGCTCCAGGCCGCCGCCGTGGATGGCCATGAACCCGAACCGCGATCGCAGGACGACCTCTTCGGCTACTCCTGGCGCGGCCAGGAGGTCCGAAAGTGACTGTGGAGCCGGTGAACTCGGCTTGGCCGTGCTCCTCGGCCACTGCGCGGGATCCCAACGCCGCAGGAAGTCGATCCATCGTTGCGGAAGCCCGTGGTGCTGCGCCCCGTCGATGATGCGCTCCAGATAGCCCGGCCGTGGCGGTCCGGGTTCGACCCGGTGGTCGATGTAGACCCACGCCGGGTACGGCCCATCGTCGGTGTGCACAGTGAGCTGGTCGCGGCGATACCGCACCGGGACGCCTTCCGCGCTGTCCAGCGTGGCGAGGTCATGGTCGGTCAGCTGCCACACCACGCCATGGACCTGCGAGCCATCGAACGGTTCGACGGTCGCCACGCCGCGCTCGTTGATCAGCCAGTCATGGTCGGCCAGCGTCGCCGGCCGGGGGTTGACTGCGCCGGGGCACCGCCGCGCCATCTGCCGAACGCACAGGTTCGACCCATAGGCGAAGTAGGTATGCCGCATTCAGCCCAACTTAGCGCCGTCGGCCGGGGTGCGTTCACCAGATGTAACGGCATTTGCGGATTTGTCTGCAGATACGGATTGTGTCGAGCGCCTACCAGGTAACGTTTGGTCGTTCGACAAGATTTGCTGAAACGGCGTGTGAGCGTGAATCGCTGCGACGAAACACTTCGCGTAGAAGGGCGGTAACAGCGTGAGATGTAAACGGCTACTTTGCGGTGCGGCGGCCGTTGCTCTGGGAATGTCGGTCATGAACGTTGTACCCGCCCAAGCTCAGCCCGTGCAGGCC
Source organism: Mycolicibacterium tusciae JS617 (assembly GCF_000243415.2). The sequence continues at coordinate 746,469 of NZ_KI912270.1, read as the reverse complement.
TGCGTAAGGCCTGACGGGACTCCATGCCCGCCGATGCCGGCCGGATGTGTCCACGAAAACGGCATGCCGTGTTCGGGAGCGCTGCCCGATATCAACGCAGCATGTAACCAGAATCCGGTGGTCTGCAGGTGGCTCGTCGGCGGCTGACTGGTGCCGCATTCAGCCCTTCACAGTCAGATAGATCAGCACCACGTTCAGCACAGTAATCAAAGCGGCGACAAGCCACCCGAGAGCGGTGGTCACGCGGTGGTTGACGTCGTCGCCCATCATCTCGCGATCACTGGTCAGACGCACCAGCGGGATCAGCGCGAACGGGATTCCGAAGGACAGTACGACCTGGGACAACACCAGTGCGCGACTCGGGTCTACGCCGATTGCCAAGATCGCCAGCGCCGGCACCAGGGTGATCAGTCGTCGCGCCACCATCGAAATCGACACGTGCATCAGGCCAGCCATGATCATCGCGCCGGCATACGCACCCACCGACGATGACGCGAGACCCGACGCGAGCAGTCCGATCGCGAACAGCAACGCAACCGTCGGCCCCAACGCGTCGCCGACCGCGGCGTGCGCACCCTCGATCGAATCCGTGTTGTCGCGACCCTGCAGGTTCGTCGCAGCAACAAGCAGCATTGAGAGGTTGACGGCACCCGCGACGACCATCGCGATTCCGACATCCCAGCGGGTAACGCGAAGCAGCATGCGGCGCATCGGACCCGGTTCGGGGTGGCCGTGGCGGTCACGCGCGAGGCCGGAGTGCAGATATACCGCGTGCGGCATCACGGTCGCGCCGAGCATCGCCGCCGCGATCAGCACGCTCTCCGTGCCTGCGAACATCGGCACCAGACCGCCGGCCACCTGGTCCGCCGGTGGTGGTGAGACGAACAGGCTGGTGAGAAATCCGATCGCGATCACCAAAAGCAGGCCGGTGATGACGCGCTCGAACATCTGCTGACCCCGGCGATCCTTGACCATCAGCAGCAGTAGCGACACGGCTCCCGTGATCACGCCGCCGGCGAGCAAGGGCAGGTCGAAGAGTAGGTATAGCGCGATCGCGCCGCCCATCACCTCGGCGAGATCGGTTGCCATCGCGACCAATTCGGCTTGCAGCCAGTAGGCCAGCCGAGTCGGGCGTCGCATCCTGTTGCCGATGGCTTCAGGCAGCGACAGCCCACTCACCAGACCCAACTTCGCCGAGAGGTACTGAACCAGGCAGGCCATCGTGTTGGCCGCGACGATGACCCACACCAACAGGAAGCCGAACTGCGCTCCGGCGCTGACATTGGCGGCGACATTGCCGGGGTCGACGTAGGCGATCGCGGCGACGAACGCGGGGCCGAGCAGCATCCAGCTCGGCCGCATCTTCACGTCGGCGCCCTGGGACAACCAACCCACCTTCTATCGGAATAGCGAATAGAAAAGTTAGGTTAGCCGAAATCTCTGCCGACGTGAACTAGCGGGGTCTCACCAGCCGAAGCCACCGAGCCCGATGACCAGGCCGCCGGTTCCCCACGGCATCCAGCCCCAGTTGTCTACCGGTTGCGGTGAGGTGACGATCTGAGCGCTGCCGTTGGTCTCGCACTGCGTCGTGGTCGGACCGATGTTGACGCATCTGGGCGCTGCCGAGGCGGCGGGCGTGACGACGAAGGCGCATGCGCCCACCGTCGCGAAAAGTATTGCGGAATAACGAATTCTTGACCGCATGGTGGGCCTCCTTAGGGAAGCGGTTGTGGTAGTAGCCACCACACAGGGCCAATGCCCGGTCACAGAACTTATCGTCGGACGGATACCGATTCGTCGGCGCGGTCAGCGCCGCGCTCGGCTATGCAGATTCCTACGAAAGCGTTGTGAGACACCGAATTTGGATCCGCATCGGCGCCTCCTAGGCCGTGACGAAGACCCCGATCAGGGGAAGTAATAGCCTTCGTTGCCCCACATGTTGCCCCATGGGCCGGAGTACACCGGAGGCGTCGCGTTGATCTGAGCATTGCCTGGCGATTCGCATAGGGTCGATGAGCCGGAGTAGGCTCCGCCGCCACCGGTATTGACGCATTGTGGGAGCGTCGAGTTCGTCTGGGCGCCGGCCGTGGGCGCGGCCAATATTGCGGCTGCTCCGGCAGCGGCAAAAAGCGGAATCAGGTATCGAAGTGTGGTCCGCATAGGCGCGCCTTTCTCAAAGGAAATCCCCGGCTAGTGCACAGCGTACAGCCCTTTCCCAGTTACCAGGGGTAAGTCGAGTGTGGTCCTGATCCCTGCCGGGGCAGCGACGACCGCGGGGATCGCGTTGACGACACGGGCGGCCGTCGCAACCAGTCCGGCGTGATTGTGATCCCCGTTCGGGCTGCTCAGGCACAGGTCCAACGCGTACGTGGGTTCGCCGGTGATCTCGATGCGGTAGGAGCCGCCTTCCTGCGCCGGCTGCGGCCAGTCGGGACGAAGGTCGTCGCGCAACCGCGTCACATGTTCGAGCACGACGGCGACCTTGCCGTCCTTCTTTCCTTGGACCTCGAAGCGCAGCGCAGCCGCAGTGCCCTTCTTGATATGCCCGGACGCGATGTCGAAATCCTCAGGTGCAGGCTCCCGCGTGTAGGTCTCGGTCACCTCGTCGAGTTCGATGCCCAGACCTGTTGCCAGCTGTCGCACCACCGAACCCCAGGCGAGGCTTAGGACGCCGGGCTGCAACAGCATCGGAAGGTCGTCGAGCGGCCTGCCGAACCCCATCACGTCGAACATCACGGTGGCGCTGTCGTACGTGTCGTAGTTGATGATCTCCATGCACCGGATCTGCTCGATGCTCTGGCAGGTTCCGGCCAGAGCGAGCGGAAGCAGGTCGTTGGCGAAGCCGGGGTCGATGCCATTCACAAACACGGTGGCGTTGCCCGCCTTAGCGGCATCTTCGATCGGCTTCACCAGTTCATCCGGCAGCACCTGCCACGGGTGCTGCAGGAACACCGCACTGCTGCCGACAACGTTGACGCCCGCCGCAAGGATGCGCCGGTAATCCTCGAGCGCGTCGGGCAGGCGGTTGTAGGCCATGGCGGTGTACACCGCGCAGTCCGGCTTGGTCGCCAGCACCTCATCGAGATCCGTGGTGGCGGCGATACCTGTCGAGATGTCAAGTCCGGCAAGCTCTCCGGCGTCCTTACCGGCCTTGGACTCCGTGGACACCCATACGGCAGTGAGCTCGAATTGCGGATCCTTGATGAGCTGGGTCAGCGCATGACGGCCGACGTTTCCGGTGCCGATCGCGGCGACTTTGATGGTCAAGCCTTGCTCCTCACAGATCCGGGATGGGCAGGTCGAGGTTCGGGAAGGTGAGGCCGCCGTCGACCTCGAGTGTCTTGCCGGTCAGGTAGGCACCGGCGGGAGAGGCGAGGTACACGGCGGCGGCGGCGATGTCCTCGGGGACGCCCAGTCTGCGCATCGGCGTTGCCTTTTCCATCGGTTCGCGCAGTTCGTCGTTGGAGGCCACCACGTCGAGCGCCGACGTGAGAATCGATCCGGGCGCGATCGCGTTGACCCGGATCCGCGGGCACAGGTCCAATGCGGTGAGTCGGGTGTAGTGGGCCAGCGCCGCCTTGGCGGTGCCGTATGCGGCGAAACCGCGACCGGCTTCGCGACCCATCGTCGACGTGATGTTGATGATGCTGCCGCCGCCGGAATGCTCGAGCATCAACGGCACAGCCGCGATGGTGAGTGCATGCGCGGTGGCGACGTTGAAGGTGAATGCGTCGCGCAGGTCCTTGGTGGAGGTGGTCAACAGCGTGTTGGGCATGGTGCCACCGACGTTGTTCACGACGATGTCTAGTTTGCCGAAGGCCTCTATGGCGTCGCCCGCGAGCTTGGCCGTGTCCTCGGGGTGGGCGAGATCGGCGACCACGATGTGGGCTTTGCGGCCGACGCCCTTGATCTGTTCGGCCACCTCTTCGAGTTGCGACTGGGTGCGGGCCGCTATGACCACGTCAGCACCCGCTTCCGCGAATGCCAGGGCCATCGCCGCGCCGAGGCCGCGACCGGCGCCCGTCACCACCGCGACTTGATCGTCCAGCCGAAATCTGTCCAGGATCACGTTTGCTTCCTTCCGTCGCCCGGGCGAACCCTAGCAAGACTAGACAGCGACGGTGAGCACTTTCTGAAACACGTTCTAATTCGCTCGCGGGGCGTGCGAAGGGCTACTTCTTCGCGACGGCTTTCTTCGCTGCCTTTTTAGCGGGGGCCTTCTTCGCGGCTTTCTTGGCCGACGCTTTCTTGGCCGCGGCCTTCTTGGCTGGCGCCTTTTTGGCCGGCTTGTCCGAACCGCCACCACCTTCGCGTCGCGCCTTGACGCTGGCCTCCAGCTTCGCGAGCAGATCCGAGACGTCCTCGGTCTCGTCGAGCTCCTTGGGCTGCTCCTCGGTGGTGAATGCCTCGCCGCCTTCGAGTTTCGCCTGGATCAACTCGTGCAGCTGTTCCTGGTAGTCGTCGTGGTAGCGGTCGGGGTTGAAGTCGTCGGTCATCGACTCGACGACCTGGCTCGCCATCTTGAGCTCGGCGGGCTTGATATCGATCTTTGCGTCCAGCGACGGGAAGTCGGGGTCGCGGATCTCGTCGGGCCACAGCAGCGTCTGGATCACCATCACGTCGCGCTTGGAAAAGTCCTGCACCCGAAGCGCAGCAAGCCTGGTCTTGTTGCGGAGCGCGAAGTGCACGATCGCGACCCGGTCGGTGTCCTTGAGTGTCTTGGTCAGCAGTACATACGATTTCGACGACTTACCCTCGGGTTCGAGGAAGTAGCTCTTGTCGTACATCATCGGATCGATGTCGCTGGCGGGAACGAACTCCAGCACGTCGATCTCGCGGCTGCGTTCCTCGGGCAATGTCGAGATGTCGTCGTCGGTGATGATCACCGTCTGACCGTCGTCGGATTCATACGCCTTGGCAATGTCACGGAACTCCACGACCTCGCCGCACACCTCGCATACCCGCTTGTAGCGGATGCGCCCGTTGTCCTTCTCGTGCACCTGGTGAAACTTGACGTCGTGATCCTCGGTCGCGCTGTAGACCTTGACCGGGACGTTCACCAGGCCGAAGGCGATTGAGCCCTTCCATATCGAACGCATAAGGCCAGGTTAGCCGGGTTGGGACAACTGCGGGCCGGACCTCGCCGCGGCGGCGTCCCGTGTTGCGCGATCGGGCAGGTCAGCACCGGGACGGCCGACGGTCAGCGCCGACGACAGCGCGGCCGTCCGCACCACCGAATTGAGGGCGTCGAGGCCGATGTGACGCAGTTCGTGACGCCGCTCGGCACCCAGCAGGTTCAACCCCCACAGCCCGTCGATCAGCCCTGTCATGAACGAGTCACCGGCGCCGACGGTGTCCACCACCTCCACCGGCATCGCCGCGATCCGCACCGTGCCCGCCTCGCATATCGCGAATGCGCCACGGTCGCCCATGGTCACCGCGACGACGGACGGGCCGAGGCTGAGCCAGGTTCGTGCGATCTGCTTGGCCGAGCGATTCGGATCGATCCAGCGCAAGTCCTCGTCGCTGGCCTTGACCACGTCGCACTTCTCGAGGAGCCGGTCGATGCGGCCCCGCGCGGCGTCACCATCTTCGATCAGCGCCGGGCGCACATTGGGATCGAACGTGATCGTCGCCGACGGGTGGTACGCGTCCAGCAGCGCGGAGGTGGCCCGGCAGCCTGGTTCGAGCCACGTCGCAATGGACCCGGTATGGGCGACCAGCGGGGGTGACACCTCCGGCGTTCCCGAAAGCTGCCAGTCGATGTCGAACACGTATTGCGCCGAGCCGTTTTCGTCGAGTGTGGCAAGCGCGGTGGGCGTGCGATCGGCCGTCGTGCTACCCGAAACGAGTTGCACTCCAGAGCTTTCCACGTACTCGGCGATGCGCTCTCCGCGAGCGTCGTCGGCGATGTGGGTGAGGAAGTCGACTCCTCGGCCCAACCGGGCCAGGCCCACGGCCACGTTGAGCGGGCTGCCGCCGACGTGTTCACCAGTCACCTGACCGTCCCGCTCGACGATGTCGATCAGCGCCTCGCCGATGACCAAGGCCCTCACGGCGTGTCCTTCCGAAGCAACGTCTGAAGCGTCGCGCGCGCGCCGTCGCGGTGTAGTGAATCGAGCGCCCGCACATAGGCTTCGACGAACCGCGATTCGCTCGCAAGGTCGCCGAACACCTCGGTGTTCTCGATGAAAGCGGTCGGGTTGTCCCGCTGCGACTTCGCCAGCGGCACTAGGGTGTCGGCCAGCTGGTCGGCGACGTCGATGGGCTCGCCCTGCTCGTCGACACCCTCGGCGTAACGCGCCCAGCTGGCCACGGTCGCGGCCGACAGTCGCACGGGTGCACCGGTTCTCAGATTCTCCCTGATCACCGGGAGCAGCCATTTCGGGATGCGATCCGACGAGCCGAAGCACAGTCGTGCAATCGTGTCCTTGACGCCTGGATTGGCGAACCGCTCGATCAGCGTGCGCTTGTAGTCCGGCAGATCGATACCGGGCACGGGCTTCAGCGTCGGGGTGGCCTCGGTATCCATGTATGCCATCAAGAATTCGGCGAACAACGGGTCACCCGCGGCGTCGTGCACAAACCGATAACCCGTCAGATACGCGAAGTAGCACAGACACTGGTGGCTGGCGTTGAGCAGTCGCAGCTTCATCAACTCGTACGGCGTGACGTCGTCGACCATCAGCACATCGACCTTCTCCAACGGCGGGCGGCCATCGGAGAAATCGTCCTCGAGCACCCACGACGTAAATGGTTCAGCGACCACCGGCCACCGATCGTCAACGCCGAACTCATTTTCCACGACGGCGATGACGTCGGGTGTGGTGACCGGCGTGATGCGGTCCACCATCGAATTCGGGAACTTCGTGTGTACGCCCATCCATTCGCCGAGGCCGGGGTGGACGCGCTCGGCGTAGGTGGTGAAGGCGTGGCGGGCGACATCGCCGTTGCCCTCGATGTTGTCGCAGGAGACGATCGTCGGCGACGCGATGCCGCGGTCGTGACGACGGGCAAGAGCCTGCGCGACGAGGCCGAACACGCCGTCGGGTCCCGCACCGTCGATGTTGTAGCCGCCCTCGGTGATGGTCAGGGAGATGATGCGGGTGCTCGGCGCGGCCAGCAGTTCGATCACCGATTCCGGATCGTCGGGTGCGTAGCGATAGTCGACGATCGATCCGATCACCCTCGCGTCACGGGTGCCGTCGGGATTCTCGAGCAACAGCGTGTAGAGCCCGTTTTGGGCGGCCATCACCTCGGCCATCTTGCGGTCGGCCGCCATCACGCCGACACCGCAGATGCCCCAATCCTTCGCGAGGCCCATCTCCAGGAGGCGGTCGACGTACATCGCCTGATGGGCGCGGTGGAAGCCGCCGACCCCGAAATGCACTATGCCGACGCTGATCTCACTGCGATCGTAGCTTCCTCTGCTGAGTGTCATGACACGGTCACCACCGACTTGACGCTACCCGGGATCTGGTCTGAGTCCAGGGCATCGGCGGCCTTCTCCAGCGGGAAGCGGGCCGTCACCATGGCATCGAGGTCCACGCGCCCGGATTCCACCAGTGCTATCGCCGTCGGCCAGGTGTTGGCATACCGGAACACTCCCGTCAACACCAGCTCACGATTCTGGATCAGCTGCGTGGGCAGTTCCATCGACTCGGCGCCCGAACCGACGAGGACTATCCGTCCCGCCGGACGCACCGAGCGGATGCCGGCCGCGACGGCTGTCACGGCGCCGGAGGCATCGATGAACGCATCGACCGCGAGATCGTCGGTCCCTTCGGTGGTGGGGTCGACGACCGTGGTGGCGCCGAACGCCACGGCTCGGTCGCGCCGGGTCGGGTCCGGATCGCTGACGACGATCTCCGTTGCGCCGTAGGCCCGCGCGAGTTGGGTCACCACGATGCCGATGGGTCCGGCGCCCGCGATGAGCACTCGCGATCCCCCGCCTTCCCGTCGCTCCGGACCGTCGAGTTCAGCCTTGCGGATCGCGGCGATGCCGACGGACAACGGCTCACACAGCGCCGCGGCGTCGTCGGACATCGAGTCCGGCACCGGATGCGCGAACTCCGCTCCGATGGTCACGTAATCGCAGAGTGCGCCATCGACCGGCGGGGTCGCGAAGAACCGCATATGCGGGCACAGGTTGTAGTGGCCGCGGCGGGTCTCGTCGCTGTCGGGATCGGGCCGTTGCGGTTCGATCGACACCCGCTGGCCGACGCGAGACGGGTCGACGGACTCGCCGACGCCGACGATGGTGCCCGCCGCCTCGTGCCCGAGGACCAGGGGCCCTTCCACGACGAAGCCGCCGAGCCGTCCATGCCGGTAGTAGTGCGTATCCGAGCCGCAGACGCCCACCGACGAGACCCGTATCAGCACGTCACCAGGCTGCGGTGTCGGCACCGGCCGCTGCTCCATTTCAATCCGGCCCTGCTCGACGAGGACGGCGGCCCGCATCTGGGTATCGGGCGAAAGTGTTGTGTGCGTCACACTCACCATGTTAGCGTGATGAGCATCTACTCGCATCCCTGAGCAAATGCTCAGTGGATTGAGGAAAGTGAGGCGCAGTCGTGACCGCATCGACGTCGAACGGCGAGGTGACCGCGACACCCGCGCAAAGCCGTGCCTCGACGCCCGAGGACCTTCGACTCGCTCTACGGGCAGCAACGCTGTACTACCTCGACGGCCTGACGCAGGCCGAGATCGCCGGCCGTCTCGGCGTCTCGCGGCCGACCGCGGGTCGTTTGGTGGCACGGGCCAAGGCCAAGGGGCTGGTGCGTATCGAAGTCGTCGTGCCGCCCGATATGCGTGACGATCTGCACGCCGACGAGGAGCGCGAACTTGAGCGCCGGTTCGGCCTGACCGAGGCGGTGGTGGCCGGGCATGGCATCGACGTCGGCTCGCCCGGCCGCCCGGCGGCATTCGCGAGCGTGGGGCGGGCGGCGGCCGCACTGTTGATGCGGCGGCTCGAACCGGAAGACGTCCTCGGATTCACGTGGGGCCCCGAGCAGGTCGCGGTGGCCACCGCGCTCGTGCCGGGTGTGGCGAGTTGTCGGGTCGTGGTCCAACTGGACGGCGCCATGTCCACCGCGGCGTACCAGACCGGCACCGAACTCATCCTCGGCCGATGTGCAGACGTGTTGCGTGCGAGCACGATCCGCCTACCCGCCCCGCTCTACGCCGACGCATCGACTGTCACCTCGATGCGCAGCGACTCGGTGATCTCGCGAACACTGGAGGCAGGCAGGCGGGCCGACATCATGCTGTTCGGCGTCGGCGCCGTCTCGACGTCAACGACGTTGTTCGAGGGAAGCTATCTCGACATCCGGATGCTCGACGAGCTGATCTCCCTGGGGGCGGTGGGTGAGATCGGTGGCCGATTCTTCGACGCGGAGGGCGCTCCCGTCGACACCGAACTTCAGCAGCGCGCGGTCTCCGTTCCGCTCGAAGACATTCGCGGCTGCCAGAAGACGATCCTGATCTCCAGTGGCGCGACCAAATATCCCGCCACGCTCGGCGCACTCCGCGGAAAACTGGCCAGGTTGCTGGTTTGTGACATCGATTGTGCCCGTTGGTTGCTGGACCAGAAATGACGCAGTGAAAGGTGAAGTGATGGTAAAAGCGCTCAAGCGATGGGCCGCATTGGCGGCCGCGGCAGGCCTGACGCTGACGACGGTCGGATGTTCCGGCGCGGGCAGCCTCGGCGCTTCCGACAATCAGGTGACGATCGCGCTGGTGTCCAACTCGCAGATGACCGACGCCCAGAAGCTGTCGACAGAGTTCGAGAAGGAAAATCCCGGCACCAAGTTGAGGTTCGTCACGCTGTCGGAGAACCAGGCGCGCGCCAAGATCACCATGTCCTCCGCCATGGGAGGCAGCGAGTTCGACGTCGTGATGATCAGCAATTTCGAGACCCCGCAGTGGGCGAGAGACGGCTGGCTGATGAACCTTTCGGAGTTCGCGAAGAACACGCCCGGGTACGACGAGAGTGACTTCATTCCCTCGCTGCGGGACTCGCTGTCGTATGAGGGCAACATGTACGCGGTCCCGTTCTACGGTGAGTCGTCCTTCCTGATGTACCGCAAGGACCTTTTCGAACAGGCCGGCATCCAGGTCAACCAGGACCCGAACTACCAGCCGCAATGGCAGGAGGTCGCCGACTGGGCGAAGAAGCTCAAGACCGACGACCGAGCGGGAATCTGCCTGCGCGGCAAGCCCGGTTGGGGCGAAGTGCTGGCACCGCTGGACACCGTCATCAACACATTCGGAGGACGCTGGTACGACGACCAGTGGAACGCCCAACTCAACAGCCCCGAGGTGAGCAAGGCCGTCAACTTCTACGTCGACCTCATCAACGAGGCCGGTGAACTCGGTGCCTCGTCAACGGGATTCCAGGAATGCGCCAACCTGTTCGGTCAGGGGCAGACGGCCATGTGGTACGACGCGACGTCGGCCGTCTCAGTGCTGGAGGACCCCAAGACCTACCCGGATCTGGTCGGCAAGATCGGCTACCTGCCGGCGCCGATCGTCGAGAAGCCCGACGCGGGCTGGCTCTACACCTGGGCGCTGGGAATCCCGAAACACGCCAAGAACCCTGAGGGCGCATGGAAATTCATCTCGTGGATGACCAGCAAGGACTATATGAAGCTGGTCGGTGAGCAGCTGGGATGGGCCCGCGTCCCGCCGGGCAGTCGGACATCGACGTATACGGATCTTCCCGAGTACGAGGCGATCTCCGAGTCCTACGGGCCTCTGACGCTTCGGTCGATCGAGAACGCGACCCCGAACAAGCCTACGGTGCAGCCGGTTCCGTACACCGGAGTGCAGTTCGTCGGGATCCCGGAGTTCCAGGACCTCGGGACTCGGGTGAGCCAGCAGATCAGCGCAGCGATCGCCGGACAGAAGACGGTGGATGAAGCGCTATCCCAAGCACAGGAATACGCCGAGGTCGTCGGCCGCACATATCAGGAGAAGTGATGACCGTTACCGCTGAAACCAGGGCTGAGGCTAGCGAGGGCGCCGTGGCCGAACGGGTCCGCAAGATCCGGGAGGCTCAAGGCGCCGGGGTGAGCCGTGCCGAAGGCTGGCGTCGCCGTGGCCCGCTACTGCCTGCGCTGATCTTCATGATCGTGGTCACCCAGATCCCGTTCCTGTTCACGTTGTACTACTCGACGTTGTCATGGAACCTGGTGCGGCCCGGCTCACGTCAGTTCGTGGGGCTGAACAACTACATCGCCGTCGCGAAGGACAGCCAGTTCTGGCGGGTGGGCCTCAACACCATCATCCTCATCGTCGGCGTGGTGTTGATCTCGGCATTCCTCGGCTTGCTGCTGGCGTTGCTGCTGGATCGCGCGTTCTTGGGCCGCGGCGTCGTCCGCACACTGCTGATCACACCGTTTCTCGTCACACCCGTTGCGGCGGCGTTGATCTGGAAGACGACGATCCTCGACCCGACGAACGGCATCCTCAATTGGGTGCTGTCGCTTGTCGGCATCGGTCCAGTGGACTAGATCGGTCAATTCCCACTCACCATGGTGATGGTCGAACTGATCTGGCAGTGGACGCCGTTCATGATGCTGCTGATCCTCGCCGGCCTCCAGTCGATGCCTCGCGACATCCTGGAGGCCGGTCGAGTCGACGGTGCGGGCGCGTTTCAACTCTTCCGTGAGTTGACGCTGCCCCACCTTCGGCGCTTCATCGAACTGGGCGTCGTGCTCGGTGCGGTGTACCTGGTGAACACGTTCGACGCCATCTACATGATGACGCAGGGCGGGCCGGGCATTGCGAGTGCAAATCTGCCCTTCTATATCTACCAGCGGGCGTTCCTCGGCTTCGACATGGGCCAGGCGGCAGCGATGGGCGTGGTGGTGGTGATCTTCACGATGTTCATCGCGAGCTTCGCGCTCCGGTTGATCTTCAAATCATTCTCCGGCAAGGAAGAGGCGACCTGATGACCACCACAATTGAAACTGCTTCGGCAAAAGACGCTCCCGCGCAGCCGTCGAAGAAGAAGGCGAGGAAGTTCGACGCTTGGGGTGCGGTGGCCTGGCTGGTCGGGCTCGGGTTCTTCTTCCCGGTGTTCTGGATGGTGCTGACGTCCTTCAAGCAGGAAGGTGACGCGGCGACCAGCCCGCCGACACTGTTCTTCACGCCAACGCTGGATCAGTACGGGAAGGTGTTCGATCAAGGCATCGGGCCCGCCATGCTGAACTCGGTTTGGGCCACCGCCATTTCGACGCTTCTGGTGCTACTCCTCGGCACTCCTGCCGCGTTCGCGTTGTCGTTGCGGCCGGTACGTAAAACGCAGGACGCGCTGTTCTTCTTCATGAGCACCAAGATGCTACCGATAGTCGCCGCGATCCTGCCGTTGTACGTGATCGTGTCCAACATCGGTCTGCTGGACAACATCTGGGCACTGGTCATCCTCTACACCTCGATGAACCTGCCGATCGCGGTGTGGATGATGCGGTCGTTCTTCCTCGAGGTGCCAGGAGAACTGCTCGAAGCGGCCAGTCTCGACGGCGCCAGCCTGTGGCGGTCGGTGCGTGAGGTGATCCTGCCGTTGGTCTCACCCGGTATCGCAGCGACAGCACTGATCTGCGTCATCTTCGCCTGGAACGAGTTCTTCTTCGCGGTCAACCTCACCGCGGTGAACGCTCAGACCATGCCGGTGTACCTCGTCGGATTCATCGCCGGTGAGGGTCAGTACTGGGCCGTGCTGTCGGCGGCCGCAACCATGGCAGCACTTCCTGTGATCCTGTGCGGGTGGTTCGCACAGAACAAACTGGTGCGCGGACTTTCGTTCGGCGCGATCAAGTAACCCCCGAAACCCCGACAAACACGGAGAACCCCAATGGCATCCATCACCTACACCAACGCCACCTGCATCTACGAGGGCTCGGACAAGCTCGCGGTCGATGCACTCAATCTCGACATCCAAGACGGCGAATTCGTTGTCCTGGTGGGCCCGTCGGGATCCGGGAAGAGCACCGCGCTGCGCATGCTCGCCGGCCTCGAGGACATCGATGAGGGCACCATCGAGATCGGCGGCAAGAACATGGTCGGCGTGCCGTCCAAGGATCGCGACATCGCGATGGTGTTCCAGAATTACGCGCTGTATCCGAACAAGACCGTCGCGGAGAACATGGGCTTCGCGCTGAAACTGCGCGGCGTGTCCGCCGACGAGCGCCGCAAGAAAGTCGAGGATGCGGCGAAGATCCTCGACCTCACCGAGTTCCTGGACCGCAAGCCCGCCAAGCTGTCCGGCGGCCAGCGTCAGCGCGTGGCGATGGGACGCGCCATCGTTCGCGAGCCTCAAGTGTTCTGCATGGACGAACCGCTCTCGAACCTCGACGCAAAGCTGCGCGTGCAGACCCGCACCCAAATCGCAGCGCTGCAAAGGCGTCTCGGCACCACCACCGTGTACGTCACGCACGACCAGGTCGAGGCCATGACTATGGGCGACCGGGTCGCCGTTCTGCGGTTCGGCAAACTGCAACAGTTCGCTTCTCCGAGCGAGCTTTACGACAGGCCGGCCAATGCCTTTGTCGCCGGGTTCATCGGCTCACCCGCGATGAATCTGCTGACGGCCCCGATCGTCTCCGACGGTGTGCGACTCAGCGAGGACTCCACGTTGCCGTTGGAGCGCGAACACCTGACGAAGTTGGCCGACGCCGGCGTCGACACCGTCACGGTCGGTATCCGCCCCGAGGACTTCGAGGTGTCACCGGGAGGCGGCATCGACGTGGTCATCGACCTCGTCGAAGACCTGGGCAGCGAGACCTACCTCTACACCCACGCGCACCCCGACGTGCAGTTGGTGGCACGGTCGCTGTCGCGCACTCCGGTGAAGCTCGCTGACACCGTGGAGTTGCGCATGAAGCCGGATGGCAAGGTGCATCTGTTCCATCCCGAGACCGGCGACCGTATCAACTGAGCATGCGTGCGCCGTCCGGCGGGCAGGAGCGGCGGGCCCACGCGCGTAGCGCAGGGGGCGACCGGGGAAAATGAGCGAGTTCCGGCTCCGCACACCGACTCCGGGTCTGCTGGCGCTGCCGTGGGATCGGCCGCTTCACGAGTGGACGGTCCCCGACGTCCCGTTGCGCGACATCGCGGTGGGGCCCAGCCGTCACCCGGTGAAGTTCGTCGACGCCGACAACGCACTGTGGGCGGTCAAGGACATGCCGCCCCGAATCGCGGCCAAGGAGTACGACGTCCTACGGCGGCTCGAGGAGATGGGCCTGCCCGCGGTGCGTCCCGCCGGTGTGGTGGTGCAGCCCGAGTTCGACACCGCGATTCTGGTCACCCGCTATCTCGAGGGGTCCTGGCAGTATCGTCGGCTGTTCATGCGGTTGCCGCCGGATCAACCCAAGCACCGCGCCCGGCTGTTGGACGGGATGGCCGGCTTGTTGGTTGAGCTGCACCGACACGGTGTGTTCTGGGGTGACTGCTCGCTGGCCAACACGTTGTTCTCCCGTGACGGCCAGATCCTTCAGGCGTGGCTCGTCGACGCCGAGACCTCTGAGGTGCATCCCGCTCTGAGCCGGGGTCAGCGCGAACACGACCTCGACATCATGGTCGAGAACGTCGCGATGGGAATGGTCGACCTCGCCGAACGCCTCGGGCAAACCGCCCTGGAAGACGTGTTGATCGCAGAGGTGGAGCAGGCCAGAACCCGTTACGAGACGCTCTGGGAGACGCTGCACGCCGAGCCTGTCTTCGGCTTCACCGACCGCTACCGCGTCGAGGGAACCGTCCGGCGCCTCAACGAGCTCGGGTTCGCGGTCGACGAAGTCACCCTCGCACCGGTCAGCGATGACCCGGACCAACTCAGAATCCGTGTCGCCGTTGGTGATCGGCGCTACCATGCGCAGCGCCTTCAGCAACTCACCGGACTGAATGTGGGCGAGGGACAGGCGCAGATACTGCTCGGCGATCTGTTGGCCTATCAGGCGCAGTTGTGCCGAGAGGCGGGTCACGATGTCGATGAGTCCACGGCGGCGCGCCTGTGGGTGATCGAGGTGCTGACCCCCTACGAGCGCCTCGCGCACGACGTCGTCAACCAAAAGGGAACGCCGATCCAGGCCTACTGCGACCTGCTCGAGGTGCGGTGGCTACTGAGTGAGCAGGCAGGCCATGACGTCGGAACGAACAAGGCACTCGCGGCCCTGGCCCGCGGCGTCATCCCGACCGATTCCGCCGCGAAGATGGCCATCGCTGAGGTGCCGACAGAGCCGTTCGAGGTGCTTCAGTTCGACGATGAGTGAGCGACAATCGAGCGACAAAGTCGCTCGGATTCGTCTGCATGACAACGCTTTCCGTTCTTAGAGAACTCTTCGAATTTTTCCTAGAGTGTTCTTAGAGTTCGAACCTATGTTCGAGATATGGCAGTGGAGGCGGTGCAGGCAGCGGTGAGCGCGCTGCGCGCCGCCCACGATGAATTGGCCGCGCTGCCCGTCGATTTGCTCACCAAGGACGAGTTGGTGGGGGCGCTCGATGAGTTGGAAACCCTGTGGTGTCAGTTGCCGGCCCAACGTCACCGCTTGTTGGCCGGCCTGCAGGCCGAGGCGACGGCTAAAGAAATGGGTGCTAAGTCCTGGCGTCAGGTGTTGGCGATCCGGTGGCGCATCTCGACATCGGAGGCGGGTCGTCGCCTCGATGAGGCCGCGGTGTTGGGGCCGCGGCGCACACTGACCGGAGAGCCTCTGGATCCGGTGTTGCCGTGCACCGCGCTGGCTCAACGGCGCGGGGTGATCAACGGTGAGCACGTCAAGATTGTGCGCGAGACGATGGAGCGCATTCCGCCCGCGGTCGACACGCTGACGCGCGCGCAGATCGAAATCGATCTGGTCGGCCACGGGATCGGGTTGGGGCCCAAGGAACTCAAGGACAAGGCCGAGCGGACCCTGTTTCTGCTGGATCAGGACGGTCCCGAACCCGATGACACCGAACGCCAGCGCCGCCGCGGGGTGCGGATGGGCCCGCAGGGCCGCGACAAGATGACCCCGTTGTCAGGCACTATCACCCCTGAGGCGGCGGCGATCTATGAGGCGATCTTCGCCAAATGGGCCGCACCGGGAATGTGCAATCCTGCCGAGGAAAACCCGTGTGTGTCGGGCACTCCGACGCAGGCCCAGATCGACAACGATCACCGGACGCTGGCGCAGCGCCAGCACGATGCGCTGGTCGCGGTGGGTCGTAGTGTGCTGCAAAGCGGTGAGCTCGGGCAGCACAACGGGTTGGCGACCTCGATCATCGTGCGTACCACGCTGCAGGATTTGGAGAGCCGCGCCGGGGTCGGTGTCAGCGGCGGGGGCACGGTGATCCCGATCAAAGATGTGATCCGGATGGCGGCTCACGCCCATCACTTCCTGGCGGTGTTCGACAGGGCCACCGGTGCGGCACTAAATCTGTTCCGCACCCGACGCACCGCCTCCCCAGCACAACGAATCATGCTCATCGCGCGTGATGGGGGTTGCACCAAACCCGGGTGCACGGTGCCCGCGTACGGCAGCCAGGTCCATCACGCGGCCCGCGATTGGGCTGATGGCGGCCACACCAACGTCGATGACCTCGGCCTGGCGTGCGGGCCGGATAACCGCATGGTCGGCCCGGGAGGTTGGACGACGCGGATCAATGCTGACAACGATGTGGAATGGATCCCACCGCCACAGTTGGACACCGGCCAGGCCCGAGTCAACGACTACCACCGCCCCGAACGCCTCCGCCCACCCGCCGACGACGAACCACCCGCGGGGGACGCGTCAGCCAAGGAACCACCCGCCAAGGAACCACCCGCCGGCGAACCGCTCGCCGATGCCCAACCGTTCGAGGACGAATGGTTCGAGGACGACTGGCTCGAGGGACCGCCTGATTACGAACCATACGACGAAGAATTACTAGCCGACGACCATCCTCACGAACCCGGCGGGCCGGAACCCAACGCCGCCTGATGGCGCTGGGTCGACAACTCGATCAACTGATCAGCCGACCACCGCAGGGTTGGCCGGGTCGAGACCGCTCGGCAGGTTCGGGCTCAGGCCGCCTCCACTTCCGTGGGTGGCCTCCTGATGGGCCATCGGTCGGCAGTTGTTGTCCATCGGCGTCTGGTCGCCGGAACAGTAGGGCAGAAGATCTTCAGGGTCGGCGCCGGCGTTTGGCGCCGAGAAGACGATGGCTGCGCCCGCGAGCAGGCACGCCGCAAAGATTCTCCTCATAGTCTGACGCTACGCCGGGTAATACCGTGGTGTGGTGGATCAGTTCGGTCGGGTGAAGCTGACCAACCCCGACAAGGTGCTGTACCCCGCGACGGAGGTGCGGCCGAAGGCCGTCACAAAACAAGAGGTGTTCGACTACTACGTCCACGTCGCCGAGGCGATGGTGCCGCACATCGCCGGCCGGGCGGTGACCCGTAAGCGCTGGCCCAACGGTGTCGACGAGCCCGCGTTCTTCGAGAAGCAGCTGGCCCCGTCCGCGCCGGACTGGCTCGAGCGGGGTTCGATCACTCACAAGTCGGGCACCACCACGTATCCGATCATCAACAGCGCCGAGGGGCTGGCGTGGATTGCGCAGCAGGCGTCGTTGGAAGTGCATGTGCCGCAATGGCGGTTCGTCAGCACCTGGACCAGAGAGGAAGGCGCCGAACAGACGCCGGGCCTCGCCACACGGGTTGTTTTCGACCTGGACCCTGGCGAAGGCGTCACATTCCGGCAACTGTGCGAGGTGGCACACGAGGTGCGCGAGCTCATCTCCGGCATGGGCCTGGACACCTTTCCGTTGACCAGCGGCAGCAAGGGCTTGCATCTGTATGTGCCGCTGGAAAAGCCGATCAGCTCGCACGGCGCTTCCGTGCTGGCCCGCCGCATCGCGATGCAGCTCGAGAAGGCAATGCCCAAGCGGGTGACGGCCACCATGACCAAGAGCCTTCGGAGCGGCAAGGTGTTCGTCGACTGGAGCCAGAACAACGGCAACAAGACAACGATCGCTCCGTACTCGCTACGCGGCCGCGACGAGCCGACCGTTGCCGCGCCGCGTACCTGGGATGAGATCGAGGACCCCGATCTGCGGCACCTGTGCTTCGATGAGGTGCTCGAGCGGTTGGACCGCGACGGTGACCTGTTGGCCGACATGGACACCGACGCACCAGTGGCGGACGCGCTCACCACCTACCGCAGCATGCGCGATGCCGGCAAGACACCCGAGCCGGTCCCCAACTCCGCGCCGGCCGCAGGCAACGACGACTTCTTCGTCATCCAGGAACACCACGCACGGCGGCTGCACTATGACTTCCGGTTGGAGCGCAACGGTGTGCTCGTCAGCTGGGCCGTGCCGAAGAACCTGCCCGACACGCCGTCGGTCAACCACCTGGCCGTGCATACCGAGGACCACCCGTTCGAATACGGCAGCTTCGAGGGCGAGATACCGAAGGGCGAATACGGCGGCGGCAAGGTGATCATCTGGGATACCGGCACGTACGAGACCGAGAAATTCCGCGATCACTCCCCGGACGGCCCCGACAAGGGCGGCGAAGTCATCATCACGTTGCACGGCAAGAAGATCGACGGTCGCTACGCGCTGATTCAGACGAACGGCAAGAACTGGCTGGCGCACCGCATGAAGGAGCAGGCCAACCCGCAGGCGAGCGATTTGGCGCCGATGCTCGCCACGGAAGGCTCGATCGCGAAGTTGACCTCTGCGCAATGGGCGTTCGAGGGCAAGTGGGACGGCTACCGGGTGCTGGTCGACGCCAACCACGGCCGTCAACCTGCGGTCCCGCCGGGGCCGTGACGTCACCGACGAATATCCCCAATTCGCGGCGCTCGCAGCCGATCTCGCGGATCACCAGGTCATCCTTGACGGTGAAGCTGTGGCCCTCGACGAGCAGGGAGTGCCGAGCTTCTCTGAGATGCAGAACCGAGCTCGATCCACCCGAGTGGAATTCTGGGCATTCGACATCCTCTATCTCGACGGGCGATCCCTTCTCAAGGCCAAATACTCTGACCGTCGCCGCCTGTTGGAAGCGCTCGCCGAAGGTGGCGGCCTGATCGTGCCGGACCTGTTGCCCGGTGACGGTCCCGAGGCTCTGGAATATGCCCGTGAGCAGCGCTGGGAAGGCGTGGTCGCGAAGAAGAAGGACGCGACGTATCAGCCCGGCCGGCGGTCGTCGTCGTGGATCAAGGACAAGATCTGGAGTACGCAGGAAGTGGTGATCGGCGGCTGGCGCAAAGGGGAGGGCGGGCGGTCCAGTGGTATCGGCGCATTGATGCTCGGCATCCCGGCTGAAGGCGGCCTGCAGTTCGTGGGGCGGGTCGGAACGGGCTTCACCGAGAAGGCGCTGACGAAGCTCAAGGACGTCCTCAAACCGCTGGAGACTGACGAATCACCGTTCAACACAAGACTTTCCAAGATCGACGCCAGGGGCGTCACCTTCGTCCGGCCGGAGCTGGTCGGCGAAGTGCGTTACAGCGAACGGACATCCGATGGCAGGTTGCGTCAACCGAGCTGGCGGGGCCTGCGCGCGGACAAGGAGCCGTCCGAGGTTATCTGGGAGTAGCGCCGTCGGTACTGGTCCGGATCGGCGCAGCGCCATCAGTGCTAGGTGGTATGTGCTAGGTGGGATCGCCTTTCGAATCGCAAGGTGCGGCGTGACCGTCGTCGATGAGGCTCAACGTCACGCGCATCTCGTCGGGTTGAAGGCTGCCCGCCCATTCGGCGTAGGGATGGTCGAGAAACGCCACGACGAGCAATGCCGCCGCCACGAGCGCCGACACGAACGCGATGGGAATCGCCTGAACGACAGCGCTTTCCCGACGGTCGGCCTGGACGCACATGTAGATCAGGATGGCCGCCGACCCGATTCCGAGCACGACCCACAGAGGCGGCGGCACCGACGCTTCCGCTTCGGCGGCGCGGGCGCGGCGACCGTCCCTTCGTTGGGCCTGCTGGTCGAACCACTGGCCGTACGCCGCTTCCTCCCTGGGGTTCCGGGGATCGGTGGCGGCGAAGTCCAGAACCATCGTGTCGACCCAATGCTGTACGGCGCCAGATGTTTCACCGCGTGCCATCGCGGGCCACTCGTCGTAGATGACCGAACGCGAATAGCAGATGAGGTCGCCGTGCAGGCGTTCGCCCTCGTGCCCTTCGAATACGTCGGCCACATTGTGCAACTCAGTGACCGCGATCGCCTCCATGCTGCCGCCATCGCGGGCACGCTGGTAGTTCTGCAGCGCATAGAAGATGGTGAAGGCGAGCAGGACTGCGAACATGGTGCCGATGACCGTGAGCGCACCTGCGGCGCGTGTGCTGTCGATGAACCAGCCGGGGTCCGGCGCGCGCCTACGCGCAAGATGTTTCGCGACGACGGCGGACGTCACCACGACGACGAGCACCGCACCCGCCAGCCAGGTCAGCACATGCCGCCTTCCAGCTCGGCCTCGGCACCATTTCCCGATGCGGGAGCTAAAGCCCCGACCCCCTCAACGTGCTGTGCACGGCCCACGTAAACCCCGTCGTTAAGGGCGGTGCATTGCTGACGTCACCGCCCGCCGATTGTCTGGCATGTGAACCTGAGAACCAAGTCGGGCGCAGAAACCGACTTCTCGTCAGTCGGTGAACTGTTCGACGAGTAGTTGGAGACGCTCCGAGTCGTAGCCGGGGCGTACTCGGCCGGTGCGTCCAAGGGTGACGAGTCCGTGCAGAGCGGCCCAAAGCACCTCGGTGAGCGTGTCCGCGTCCTGTTCGTCAGCGACGAGCCCGACGGCTTGGCGCAATTCGGCGAAGGCCGCGGTCAACTGTGGTGGCGTGTCTCCAGCGCCGAAGTGCAAGGTGGTCGTGCGAGTGAACATCGCGTCGTACACCGCGGGATTGTTGCGGGCGAAGTCGAGGTAGGTGTCCGCGATCCGGGTCATGGCGTCACTGGGCTCGCCGGCACCGGAGCGAGCGGTCCGAAGCGCGTTGGCGAGCTCGCCGAACCCGTCGATGGCGACGGCATCAGCGATTTGTTCCATGCCGGCGAAGTGCTTGTACAGCACGGGCTGGCTGTATTCGATCTCGGTGGACAGCCGACGGGTGGTGACGGCATCCCAGCCTTCGGCCTCGGCCAGCCGGCGGGCGGTCGTGATGATCAACTTTCGGCGCGACGCGCGTTCGCGGTCACGGCGGTCCTCGATGGCCATGCCCGAGTGTAGCACCGCTAGAAACCATAGCACCGCTATTGACGCGATGCCCCAACGGGGTTAGCGTTGCTAATACCTACGACGGAGAGGCGTTCGACGTGGATTTCGACCCCATTATCCGTGCCGCCGCACTGGTCGCGGTGCTGGGCACGGCGGCCGACACCGAAGAGCTGCTGCCGAACGGGCGTGCGCTGCAAGCGAAGTGGGACCGAATCAGCGGAGCCCGCGCGATGGTGCGAGGTTTCGCATTGGCCGCGCTGTGCGTCGTGCTGGTGTCGTGAGACGTCCGATGTCACCTGAAAGAGAAGGGTATTCGATGTTCCAGCTCAGGATTTACACCTTGCGATCGACCGAAGCGCTGCAGCAGTACGCAGCGATTCACTGGGACCGTCACCTGGCAACCTTCACGACCTTCGGGATAGCCACCCACGGTGTGTGGACCGAACGAAGCGGCGGCGCCAATCGACTCGTCGCACTGATCAGCTATCCGCCGGGCGCTGACCCCCAAGAACTCACGCAACAGATCATGACCAGCCCAGAGTTCGCCGCCGACATGGCCGGCTTCGATATCGACGAAATCATCGACGTCCAGTCGGTGCTGCTTGACCCGACTTCGTTCTCACCGATTCACTGACAGACCCAAGGCGTGCTCGACGCGACCATCGTGCTCGGCGGTGGCGGCCCGAGTCGATCGCCTGGCTGATCCCCCAGGCGACCAAAAGTACGAGCTGTGACTCACAGGAGAAGACGAATACTGCGCTTGCGGCGACTTTGCTCGGTACCTTGTGGTGCGGAATATCCGCATTTCAGAATTATCGGCATTTCACCGGAGGACGATAGGCACATGGCGAGCGGGATAGCGTCTGAACTGGCAGCTGCCGGGTTCGATGACGCCGTCGAAGTTGGCCGGGGCGGCAGCGGGGTCGTCTATCGCTGCTCGCAGAAATCCCTTGGGCGAAGTGTTGCCATCAAGGTGCTTGCGTCAGATCTCGACGACACCGATCGGGAGCGATTTCTGCGCGAGGGCTTCGCGATGGGAGGGCTTTCCGGCCACCCGAACATCGTGAACATCCTTCAGGTCGGTGTCACCGAAAACGGTCGGCCGTTCATTGTGATGCCTTATCACTCAGTGGGTTCGCTAGCCGAGAGGCTGCGCCGTGAGGGCCGGATCGCGTGGCCCGAGGCATTGCGCATGGGCGTGAAATTGTGCGGCGCGCTCGAAACCGCGCATCGGACAGGCACTTTGCATCGCGATATCAAACCCGCGAACGTCCTTTTCAACGATTACGGCGAACCGCAACTGAGCGACTTCGGGACCGCGCGCATCGCCGGTGGATACAAGACGGTGACCGGGTTCTTCACCGGCACCCTCTCCTATACCGCGCCCGAGGTGCTCGCAGGCAATCCGCCGACGGTCGTGGCCGACGTGTACTCCCTTGGCGCCACGATCTACGCGCTGATCGCCGGGGGGCCGCCGCATGAGCGCAAGGCAGACGAGGATCTGATTGCGCACTATCTGCGCATCACGTCGACGCCGGTGCCGGACCTGCGGCCGCACGGAATCCCCACCGACGTGTGCGCCGCGATCGAGAAGGCGATGTCCCGCGAGCCCGGCGATCGGCAGATGTCGGTCGCGGACTTCGGCCACGAACTGCAATTGGCCCAGCGTCACAACGGGTTGACGGCCGATCCCATGGCGCTAAGTGAGCCCGGCGGCGAGCTGGAGTCGACGGGCGGAACCCAGGCGCTTCCGCTCTCGGGGATACCCGCACAGACCGAGAAGTCTCAAGCCGGTACCGCGGTGTCGGAATCCATTGCCGGGGCGCCGGTCATCTCGCAAGCCTCAGGGCCACCGCTCGACCCGAACATGTTCGCCCACACCGCGTCGGTCAGCCAGGGGAGCGTGCCCTGGCAAGTTCCACCCACTCCGCCGACTCCGCCGCCGCCGTCGGCCCCGCCGGCCGAGGCCGTCCCGCAGCCTGATCCCGAGCCCGCGGCAACACCCGAGAAGCGCGACCGAAAAAGGCTTCTGATCGCCGTCGGCGCCGCTGCGGCAGCGGTGCTCTTGGTGATCAGCGGCATCTTCGTCTTCACTTCGCGCGACAAGGGCGGCGACGCTGAGCAAGCCGCCCCGAATCGACCGACTGTGGAAGCGCAGCCGGAATGGGGACCCATCGCGGATGCGCGCGTCGCCCGCGATGCGGTGGCGGCCACCGAGGCCGACGGCACCATCTGGGTCTTCGGCGGCATGGGGGCCGGCAACCAGGTGAGCGGAGCCCACGAGGGATTCGACCCCGCCATCGACAGTTGGAAAGGCGGCGAGGACCTACCGGCGCCGGTGCAGCACGCGATGGCGGTGACGTGGGAGGACACCCCGGTGGTCCTCGGCGGTTGGCGTACCGACGGCACAAATCAAAAGGTGGCGACGGACAAGGTCTGGCGGGTGGTCAACAGCCGCTGGGTGGAGTTGCCGCCACTGTTGCAGCCCCGCGCTGCGGCGGCGGCCGGCGTGGTCGATGACCTCCTCGTCGTCACCGGCGGTGTGGACGCCAGCGGCAAGCTGCTGAACACCACCGAGATCTACGACGGCACCGGGTGGCGGCTTGGCGCTCCCATACCAACGCCGCGCCAGCTGTCGGGTACGGCGTCCGACGGCGAGCTCGTATACGTGGTCGGTGGCACAAACGGCACCTCGGACCTGACCGCTGTCGAGGCGTACGACCCCGTCGCGGACAGGTGGACGACCATGCCCGCGCTTCCCGAGGGACGCAGCGACTTGGGTGTGGCGATCGCCGACGCCCGATTGGTGGCGGTCGGTGGCATGTCGTCGGGGCAGGCCCTCAAAAGCGTCGCAGCGCTCGATCTGACGACGGCAACCTGGACCTCGTTGCCGGACCTCGGCACTGCTCGGCACGGCCTCGCGGTCGCCGCCGTGGGCAAGACGGTCTACGCGATCGGCGGGTCGACCGGTGCCGCCGACAACGAGATCACGTCATCGGCAGAGGCGATGAAACTTGCACCCCGCAAGCCGCAACCGGCAGCCGAATGGCGGTCGCTACCGGATGCGCCGACCGCGAGACTGATGATGGCCTCGACCGTCCTCGACGGAAAGATCTGGATCGCGGGCGGCATGTTGGGTCACGCCGAAACCCTCGACACATTCGAAAGCTATGACCCGAAGACCGCAGACTGGGAAACGCACCCTCCGCTGCCTATGCCGTTGCATCACGCAACAGCGGCGGCGTATCGCGGCGAGGTGATCGTCATCGGAGGTGCCGGCGACACGGTGGCAGAGGCGTCGAACAAGGTGTTCGCCTTCCGCAACGGGAAGTGGGAAGAGCTGCCGAGCCTGCAATACGCCAGGGCCGCGCCGTCGGCAGCTGTGGTCGATGACAAGCTCGTGGTCGTCGGCGGGCAGGACGACAAGAAGCTCGTCACCCAGACCGAGGTCTTCGATGGCGAATCCTGGACAGAAGCCGCCGATATGCCAACGCCGCGTGAGCATTTGGCTGCGGTGTCGGACGGCGTCTACGTGTATGCGGTCGGCGGCCGGTCGCTGAGCGCCGACGAGAACTCGGCGGCCTTCGAGCGATTCGACCCGGAATCCGGTAACTGGGAGAAGCTTCCTGACATGCCGACTCCTCGCGGCAGCTACGGTGCCGGTCTCATCGACGGCCGGATCGTCGCCGTCGGTGGCGAGGAACCGACGCGAGTGCTTCCCACGGTCGAGATGTACGACATCTCCACCGGGAAGTGGACGACGCAGGCGCCGATCAACACGCCGGTGCACGGACAGGTGGTGGCGGCCGTCGACACGACCCTGTTCTGCATTGGCGGCGCGGACCGGCCCAGCCACGAAGGTCCGGTCGCGGTCGTCGAGGCGCTCGACTTCACTTAGCCCTTTTAGTCCTTACTGCCCACCGCTGTCGCGCAGCTGGGCGATCGTGACTGCGCCGCGGCGAAGTGCCTCATTGGCCAGCCGCACGCGGCGGTCGCCCTCTGCGGGGATGGCGAACTTGTCGTAAAGGTTCTGCAGGTGTTGTTTGACCGCTGCCTCGGTCACGTACAGCTCGCCCGCCATCCGCCGCACCGACGCCGGCTCGGGAAACATGTCGTCGGAGACCAGTGGCCGGCACAACACCATGAGGACGTCGACTTCGCGTCGGGTCAGCCTCGGCGGAAGCTGAGCGGCATCGGGCACGATCGTCGCCTCTTCAACCGGGGCGCCGGACTGTCGAGCCTCCAGATACACCACCCGTGACTTCCCGATGCGTACCTCGTCGCCGGAACGTAGAACTCGTTCCGCGGTGATTTTCTCGCCGTTGACGAAGGTGCCGTTGCGACTGCCGACATCGCGGATCGACCAGGCGGAACCATGGTTCTCGAGAATGGCGTGCAGGCGAGAGACGGTGGGGTCGTGTTCGAGCGCCACCACGTTTGTCGAAGCCTTGCCGACGGTCACCCGCTCGCCGGTCAACGGGACCAGCTCTCGTCCCGTGGGCTTGAAGACTTCCAAGTGGGAAGACATGAGACCTCCTGTCAGGGGCATTTTCACCCACACCCCGGGTCTGTGGTCTTCGAACGCGCCGTGCACGTCGCCGCGGGTCGTCTGAGAACGTCTCGACGACCCGCGGCGCATACGTCTAATGCGGCGAATTGGTGACCTTCTTCTTGAAGCGGATGACCCGCTTGACCGCCGCCGACTCCGACAGCGGCGGCCACGGCCAGCCGCCGCGCTCGCCGCGCGGCGCCTTCAGGAACGCCAACCCCAGGAACAGGCCGAAGATCAGATGCCCGACCAAGGTGACGATCGCCGTGGCGGCGTTCAGCGCGAACATCCTCTCCGCGCCGTGCGGGGACAGGGCGACGGTTGCCATCAGGCCGGCCCAGGGGAAGAGCGAGAAAGCGATCGCCGCGAGCACCGCGTAGACGTTCTTCCACCGGTCGACGCCGATCGCGAACGCGACGACGAAGAACGCCACACCCAGCCCGCCGGCATCGCCGAGGTACCGATAGATGTAGCCGACCGCTGCGCTGCCCGCGGTGTCCGGCTCGCCGGTGACGAACGACCCCATCACGGGGATGAAGTCGCCCATCAGTCCCAGCACGTGCACGGCGAACAGCCTGGCGCCGTCGTACACGATGCAGGCCACCATGCCGGCGATCAGGCCACGTCCGACGATCATGTCGATCCGGTGCGGCGCGAACGCAATGAGCGTCGCAAGCACCGCGACCAACGTGATGGTCACCAGCGTGACGGCGCTCTGCGACAACAGGCCAAACACTTCGCCCGAGATCGCGAGGATCGGCATCGACGCCAGGAGCAGCACCAAGCCGAGCCGCGCGTACTCCCACTTGCTCGGCGGCTTGATCTCCACCTTGCTCAGGTCGAGATAACGCTGCCGGATCGTGTTGGTGATCTTGCCGACGACCGGAACGTCGACCAGCGGGCGCAGCCGCACGGTGTTGCTGTCGAAGCTGCTGACCGCCTTCGGCAGCGCCTTCAGTCGCGTGGTCATGGGCTCAACGGGCACCGGGACCTTCGGGGTCATGGGGGCCTGTGGCAGCAGCTTGGTCGGCAGGTCGCCGGGGCGCAGCCGCACGGTTTCTTCAGGAGCCGGTGCAGTCGTGCCGGTCGGTGCTGTCGAAAACATGATCATTTCCTATTTCGGTGGTTTCGACGACCTTGACGGTCGTTTTCATCGTTCTGGACGACATTTATGATCGTTTTCGAGGTAAAGCCGGCGTAATCGCCGCGAAGTCAGTTTTCCGCGTGCAGGGGATAGGTTTTCCTATCCGTCAGGCAAGGGTTCCCGCGAATCCACTGCCCGGCATGGCACGCTGAACGCCGAATTCTCTTGGGAGGTGGCGAGGTAAATGTGCACTCGGGTGCTGTGGAATACCGATGGTCGATACGTGATGGCCGGCCGCACGATGGACTGGCCTGAGTCGACGCAACCGACGATCGTCGCGTTCCCCCGAGGGCGGCAGCGCGACGGCGGCAAGGTCGGGGACATCGTTGCGGTCGCCGACAATCCGCTGCGCTGGACCAGTCGCTACGCCAGCCTCGTGACCACCGTCTACGGGATCGGTACCGTCGACGGATTCAACGAGGCGGGCCTCGCAATACACGGCCTGTACCTCAAGTCGACCGACGTTGGAGCCCGTGATCCGGGTCGGCCGGGACTCCAGATGGGACTGTTCGGCCAGTATCTGCTCGACCAGGCAGGCACCGTCGCCGATGCCCTGGCGTTGTTGGACACGTTCCAGCCCGTGATGGTGGAGGCGCACGGACGGCAGGCCACCATCCATTTCGCGCTCGAAGACGCCGGCGGGGACTCGGCGATCATCGAGTTCGCGGGCGGTGAACCTGTCATTCACCACGGCCGTCAGTACACGATCATGACCAATGACCCCACCTATGACGAACAGTTGGCATTGGTTTCACAGCAGGACTTTTCGCATCCGAGTAGCAATATGCCGTTGCCGGGCAACGTCAATCCGGTCGACCGATTCCAGCGCGCCACCTACTACGCAGAGCTGTTACCCGAGTCGGCCGATACCCGACAGGCGGTGGCGAGCGTGATGGCGATCATGCGCAACGTGTCGGTACCGTTCGGTGCGCCCTACCGCGACTTCGGCGTCTACAACACCGAATACCGGACGGTCATCGACCTGACCCAGAAGCTGTACTTCTTCGAGCTGTCGACAAGTCCGAACGTGATCTGGATCGACTTCGACGCGCTGAAGTTGGACGATCAGCCGTTGGTGATCGACCCTTACGACACCACTCTGGTCGGGGATGTCACGGCGCGGTTCCAGCCGCAGCCGGTGCCGTTCTAGACCTTCGAGATGACCTTCTCGCCGTACTTCTCGATGGCACGAAGCTTGTTCTCCAGCGGTTCAGGGTCGGGGCCCACGGCGTAGGGCATCCGGAAACCGACCATGATGTGCGTCACGCCCCGATCCTCGAGCCGTTTGATGCCGTCGGGCTTGTAGGCGTCGAGCGACTGGGCGTGGATCTCAAACGGGCCCGACCGGCCCTCTTCCTCACGAAGTTCGTTGAGCCGCTTGATGTAACGGTCGAGCGCTTCGGGGTCGCCGAGGTCGCCGCCGCCGTGCATCCAGCCGTCGTTGCGGGCCGCCCGCCGCAGTACGACGTCCGCGTGTCCGCCGATCAGGATCGGAATCGGTTCGGTTGGCGCCGGCGACATCTTCGTCTTCGGGATGTCGTAGAACTCGCCATGGAACTCGAAGTATTCGCCGGTGGTCAAGCCCTTGACGATCTCGATGCACTCGTCCATCCGCTTACCGCGCTTGGCGAACGGGACATGCATCAGTTCGTAATCCTCGGGCCACGGGCTGGTGCCCACCCCGAGGCCGAGCCGATTGTCGAACATCGCGGCCAGCGAACCGGCCTGCTTGGCCACCAACGCGGGCGGTCGAATCGGAAGCTTCAGGACGTACATGTCGAATCGCAGCGTCGTGGTGGCCGCGGCCAGCGCGCTGGCGAGAACGAACGACTCGACGATCTCTTTGCCGTCGAGGAACTCACGGTTGCCGTCGGGGGTGTACGGATACTTCGAGTCGGACTCGTAGGGATACGCCACGCTGTCGGCGATCGTCATCCCGTGGAACCCGGCGGCCTCGGCCGCCTGGGCAAGCGGGATGTAGTACTTCGGATGGGTCAGTGATTCCGCATAGGTGAAGCGCACGTGCCGATATTAGAACGTGTTCTAGTCCGAGGTTTGAGGAACGGGCTGACGGGAACTGTGTGGCCATGAGCGCTGCATCCAAAGCCCTGTACAAGCCGCTGTCGATCGCCACCAGCGTGGCCGGTGGCTTGTTGGCAGGAAAGGTCTTCACGGAAATCTGGCAGCGGGTCAGTCCGTCCGATCAGGAGCCGCCGGAACCCAAGGATCTCACTCGCTCCACCCGCGAGGCGCTGATCGCCGCGGCGGTGCAGGGATTGATCTTCGGACTGGTGCGCGCTGCGGTGGATCGGGCAGGCGCGAAGGGATACCGCGCCCTCACCAACGACGACCCGCGCTGAGTCCCTACGCGACGGTCCCCAACGCAAACGGCGGGGCACCCACCCCGGCCACCGAATAACCACCCTGCGGTGGACGCTCGACGATGCGTGCCTGCGCGTGATTGTCGCCGATCGTGACGGTGATCTGTTGGGGCGGTTTGACGCCGCCGGGTAGCTCGCCAAAAACCGTTCCCTGCCAGTGGTATCGACCGTCTATCGGGTTGATGTGGCCGGCCAGGCGCACGCGGAGGGTGCACTCGTATTCGCCGATGTGCACGGTGGCCGGCCCGTCGTAGATGTCGCTCACCGTGGCAGGAACCCGGTGCGCCGCCACATCCGCCGGGCGATCGGCCCCATGAGCCCGACCTCCTGCAGGAACGCCGCCAGTGGCGCGAATCCGGCCACGTGGGTTTGGTGGCGGTGTGCGCTGCCGCGTGCCAACCGACGTGCCTCACGCGCGTCGAGACCGACGCGGCGGTACTGCACCTTGTTGGTGAACAGGAAGCGGAAGAAGTAACCGCCGACGCCGTTGATGTTGGCGACGAAGAACTTCGGCAGCCGTCGCATGGTCGGCGTCCGCTTGCGCAGTCCGTCGCGGGCGAACTGGATATGACGTGCTTCCTCCGTGACGTGAATCCGCATGAGGCGCGCAATGATCGGCTGAAGCTCGTCGTCGTCCATCATCTGTCGCTGCAGTGAGTCGAAGATTTCCTCGCCGACCAGCGCGGCGACCCACAACATCGGTCCCTGGAAGGCGAACGGCAGCAGATTGATGATGAATCGCTGGTAGTACTTGGGCCGCACCGGTTGTGCGCCGACGCGCTCGATGGCCTTGCCGAACATCACCATGTGACGCGTCTCGTCGCCCAGCTCGGTGAGTTCATAGTGCGTGCCACTGGCGGTGGGGTCCTGGTGCATCATCTTGCGTAGCAACGCCTGGTTCAGGATGTTCTCGAACCAGATACCGGCCGACAGCGTGTTCACCAGCTCCTGGCGTGACAACTCGATCTGCTGCTCGCGGGTCATCGCGTCCCACAGCCCGGTGCCGTAGAGCGAGACACACTTTGGCGGCAGAAAGAACTTGTCGGGGTCCAGCGGCGCATCCCAGTCGATGTCGACGACCGGCGCGTAGGACTTCTTGACGGAGCCCTTCAGTAGACGTTCGGCGAACTCTTCACGAGTGGGTGCGGTCATGCGCGACTCCCTCCGGTGTCGTCGTCGACGTTGTTTGAAAAAGGTACGGAGTTCAACGCGAAGATGTCAATACCCCGGGTATCGCATACCTACGGTATCCCCAGCTCATGGCATACTCGGCGCGTGACTCGTCGGATCCACGTCATCGGAATCGGCGCGGGCGATCCCGACTACGTGACGGCGCAGGCGGTGGCCGCGCTCAACGACACCGCCGTCTTCTTCGCGATGGACAAAGGCGACACCAAGGACGACCTGGTCGCGCTGCGGCGCCTGATCTGCGAGCGGTTCATCCGCGAGCCGGGCTACCGGTTCCACGAGATGCCCGACCCGCCGCGGGCCAGGACCCCTGCTGACAGTCCGGCCTATCGGCAGGCCGTCGCCGACTGGCATGCCGAGCGGGCGCGGCTGTGGGCTGATGCGATCGCGTCCGAACTCGGGCCCGGTGACGTCGGCGCGTTTCTGGCGTGGGGTGACCCGTCGCTCTACGACAGCACGCTGCGAATCCTGGACCGTGTCGCCGAGCACGTCGACATCGACTACGACGTCGTCCCCGGCATTACCGCGATACAAGCGTTGACGGCTCGACATCGCATACCGCTCAACGATATTGGTGAGCCCGTGCTCATCACCACCGGTCGGCAACTACGTGAGAACGGATTGGCAGGCAGCGCGGTGGTGATGCTCGACGCCGACTGCTCGTTCCAGGACTGCCCACCCAACACCCGTATCTGGTGGGGCGCCTACCTCGGCACGCCTGACGAATTGCTGTTTTCCGGCACCGTCGGTGAGGTCGGCGCGCGCATCGCCACGGCGCGCGCCGACGCCCGCGCCGTCCACGGCTGGATCATGGACACGTACCTACTGCGTTCGGCAGACTGAGCGCATGGGATCTTTCCTGCTGCGTGCGGCGCTGACAGGGCTCGCGCTGTGGGTGGTCACCCTGATCGTTCCCGGAATCCGCTTTGTCGGCGGTGATTCGACGCTGCAGAGGGTTGGCATCATCTTCGTCGTCGGCATCATCTTCGGTCTGGTCAACGCGATCATCAAACCGATCGTGCAGTTCATTTCGATCCCGCTTTACATCCTGACGCTCGGGCTGATCCATATCGTGATCAATGCGCTAATGCTGTGGATCACTTCGTGGATCACCGAGCACACCACCCACTGGGGCTTGTTCATCGACGACTTCTGGTGGACGGCGATCTGGGCCGCGATCGTGTTGTCGATCGTGAGTTGGCTCTTGTCGCTCGTGGTCGGCTCGGCCGAGCGTACGACGGCCCGGTAGCGGCACACTGGACTCATGCCTGAACTGCCAGAGATCGAAGCGCTTGCCGATCATCTGCGTCGCCATGCCGTCGGGCTGACGATCCGACGCATCGACGTGTCGGCGTTCTCGGTGCTCAAGACGTTCGATCCGGCGATCGCAGTGCTGCACGGCCAGACCGTCACCGATGCCAACCGGTGGGGCAAGTACCTCGGCGTACAGTCCGGCGATCTGCACCTGATCACCCATCTGTCGCGCGCCGGCTGGCTGCGCTGGTCCGACAAGCTCGCGGCGGCACCGCTGAAGCCGGGCAAGGGGCCGATCGGCCTACGGGTCCATCTCGGGACTCCCGGGGCGGCTCCGGGGCCCAATGTCGCCGCCGGGGCGGCTCCGGGCTCCAATGTCGCCGCCGGGGCGGCTCCGGGATTCGACCTCACCGAGGCCGGCACGCAGAAGCGGCTGGCAGTATGGCTGGTCGACGACCCGAACAAAGTGCCGGGCATCGCCGCACTGGGCCCCGACGCGCTGTCGTTGGGACCGGAGGAACTGGCAGGAGTGCTCGCCGGAAACACCGGCCGGATCAAAACCGTCATCACCGATCAGAAGGTGATCGCCGGAATCGGCAACGCCTACAGCGACGAAATCCTGCACGTCGCGAAGCTCTCGCCGTTCGCGACGGCTGGCAAGCTCACCGAAGCGCAGCTGGCCGCCCTGCACGACGCGATGATCTCGGTGCTGACCGACGCGGTCAGCCGCTCGGTGGGTCAGGGCGCCGCGACGCTGAAGGGGGAGAAGCGCTCTGGGCTGCGTGTGCATGCGCGAACCGGACTGCCCTGCCCGGTGTGCGGCGACACGGTGCGCGAGGTGTCCTTCGCGGACAAGTCATTCCAGTACTGCCCGACGTGTCAGACGGGCGGCAAGATCCTGGCGGATCGGCGAATGTCGCGCCTGCTCAAGTAGGTTGGCAGTAGGACTGGGTAGCCGACGTCAGCGCCTGTTGATACAGCGGATCCAGTCCGCGCGCATTGACCACTGCGGCCTTTGCGTCTGCGAGATCCTGGGCGCAGCCCTGACTGTGCAGTGAATTCCAGTGTAGGGCAATCTCGTCCACCAGGATCTTGTTCAAACCGTTTATCTGCGTGCGCGATTCGGCAAGGTCCGGTGCGCTCGTTGGTGCAGTACCGGGATCGAACTTCCACTGGCCGAACCGGGTGTACTGGACTCCTTCGTTCGCGGCGATCTGGTCGGTGAAGACCTCCCGCACATACTGCGGGTCGATGCCGTGCGCCGTCGCGTCGGCCGCCACTGAGTCGAGCACCTGGTTGGCCCTCGCGGGGTCGGTGATGGGTCCGCCGTTGATCCACTTGGTGGCTGCCACCGGATCGGCCGTCGCCAACCGCTGCGCCGCGGCGTCCACCAGCTGCTGGAAAGGGAAGAAGGGCTGGGCCGCGGCGGTTGGAGCCAGTGCGACTTGGCCGGCGAACAGGGCAGCGCCCAGTAAAAGTGAACTTCGATTCGGGATCACCCCACCATCATGCATAAGCTGACCGCGTGACTCGACAGAAGATCTTGATCACCGGTGCCAGCTCAGGGCTGGGCGAGGGCATGGCGCGCGCATTTGCGGCCAAGGGCCGCGATCTCGCGTTGTGCGCCCGCCGCATCGACCGGCTCGACGAACTGAAGGCAGAACTGCTCGAGGCCCATCCCGGCATCTCGGTGGCCGTCGCCGCGCTCGACGTCAACGACCACGAGCAAGTACCCAAGGTATTCACCGAACTCTCCGACGAGTTGGGTGGTATCGACCGCGTCATCGTCAACGCGGGCATCGGGAAGGGCGCGCCGCTCGGATCGGGCAAACTGTGGGCCAATAAGGCCACCATCGAGACGAATCTCGTTGCGGCGCTGGTCCAAATCGAGACGGCGCTGGAGATGTTCAAGGCCTCCGGCGGAGGACATCTGGTGCTGGTGTCGTCGGTACTCGGCAACAAGGGCGTACCCGGCGTGAAGGCCGCTTATGCAGCGAGCAAGGCCGGCGTGTCGTCTCTCGGAGAGTCGCTGCGTGCCGAATACCTCAGTGGTCCGATCAAGGTGACCACGCTGGAACCGGGATACATCGAATCCGAGATGACGGCGAAGTCGGGGTCGACGCTGTTGATGGTGGACAACGAGACCGGCGTCAAGGCGATGGTCGATGCGATGGAGCGCGAGACGGGCCGGGCGGCCGTTCCATGGTGGCCATGGGGACCGCTGGTCCATTTGATGCGCGTGCTCCCACCGCGGCTCGCAAAGCGGTTTGCTTAGGAGCGCTTCAGGTTTAACGGCGCTGCGGTCGTGGTAGCCCACTTTCATGAACACAAAACTGACGAAGTTGACGCCTTTCCTGTTCGCGGGTGCTGCGGCCGCTGCGATCGCCGCCGCGCCCATCGCCGGTGCTCAGCCAGCGCCGCCTCCGCCATGTGTGAACGCTGATGGCACACCGTGTGCCAACCTCGGCAATATCAACGCCGGCCCCGGTGGCGGTGCCGACGTGAACATTCCGGGTGGCCCAGTTGGCACTGCTGACGGCGGCGGCGCCTCCGGTGTAATCCCCAACGGACCTGGTGGTTCCGCGGGCCCTGGTGGAGCTAGTGGATCGCTGTCGCCCGTCGGACCCGGCGGCACGGCAGGTCCCGACGGCGCGGCCGGATGTCTGCCGAATGTCGGCTGCATCAATATCCCCGCGCCCTAACCCGGCATAAGTCAACTGCAGCGCGGTACACGCCCCTTGCGGGTGTGTGCCGCGCTGCTGTTGTAGAAGCTTGACAAGTTGTTAGGTTTTTACAACACTATGTTGCATGAGTCCGGTGAGGCGAGGCGATGCCCTCCCTATCCATAACCGCATCGGCGTCCTGCGCGCGGAGCGGCGGATGACTCGGGCGCAACTCGCGGAGTTGGTCGACGTCAACCCGCAGACTGTCGGCGCACTGGAACGAGGCGACCACTTTCCAAGCCTCGACCTGGCGTTCCGGATCTGCGACGTCTTCGGGCTGCCCGTGGAGGCGGTGTTCTCGCGCACCCCGTTCACGCCTCTGTCCACCGAGCTCTACTCCAGACCCATGCAACGAGGAGGCGAAGCCGATGTCCAGCTCGACCACGCAGACTGACCCGACGCTCATCGACAGGTATCAGAACTTCCGCACCCGGCGGTTTCTCAAGTACGAGCGCTTGTACGCCCATTCGCTTCCACGCTGGCGTACGCAAGGACGCCGCCGTGCGCTGGTGGTCGGGTTGGCGGCCACGTTCGCCTTCATGGCCCTGGTAAGTGTGATGTGCGCGTTCGGGATTCGATGGGCACCGTTGCTCTGGCTGCCCGCGTGCGTGATCTTCTTCCCGCTCTGGATTGTGTTGCAGATCGTGTCCGGCAGGCAGGGCGATGCACCGCAGGCGGCACTGGACGAGTACGAGGTGCAGCAGCGCAACACCGCGCGGTCCATCGGCCTGACGGTCACGCAGAACCTGATGCTGCTGCCCATCGGCTACCTGATCTTCGGATCGGTGAGCACCGGGGGAACCGACGTCGATATGGCGTATGCCGGCGGGCTGATGGCGATGACGGTCCTGCTGATCGGCGGCTGCCTGCCTGCGATGATCCTGGGCTGGATCCGCCCGAACCCGGACGCCTAAGTGTGATTTCGGTGCGCGAACGTTCGCTCACGGGCTGTCTCGAATTGAAGTTCTCGCTGGATCGACGGGCATAGTTCGTCGCTGGATCGATGGTGAGTGTTAGTACTGGGGCCGCCCGATCAGGCGGGCAGTGGTGTGCTGGCGAGGTGGTTGAGGATCTTGCCGATGTTGTGGACCGCGGCGTGGAATGTCCATTCGCTGCGTGCTCGGGCCAGGCCTCTGCCGGTGAATCGGCGGAATCCGAGGTTGTGCTTGGCATGTCCGAATGGTGTCTCGGCGATGTGAGATCGCATGGCGTACTGAATGATTCCCTGCGGGGTGCGTAACCGGTGAGCCATCGCCGCGATCGGATCGGCGTCGGTGGGCGGTGGCCCTTGAGTGGGATGTTCGGTGGCCGCGTGGTGCACGTCGCGGGCCTTGCCGGTAGCGATCAGCCGGTCTGGTCCTGGCGCGGTCAGGTTCTCGTTCGTGCAGTAGCCGGCGTCGGCGAGCACCATCGCGATCGAGGAGGCGGTGGCCGTGGTTGATGTGTCATCGCGGCGGTGGCCGGTGATCAGGTCCGCGGACTTGATGGCCTTGTCGATCATGTCGGTGTAGTACTGGTTGTCCACCGGGGCTGGTGCCCACCCCGGTGGCCACGATCAGCCCGTCAGCGGCGGTGACTGCCTGGCAGTTGTAGCCCTGCAGCCAGCCACCCCCGCGCAACGGCTGGATCCGTGATTGGGGATCGGTTAGATTGGCCGTGCGTTCGACGTTGGTGGCGGCCTGGGCGGCAGCCACCTGCGCGGCCCGGGCCCGCTCCAGTCGCGCTCGCGCCTGACGGACCCGGGCGTTCTGCTCGACGGGCGCCGGTGAGCGCCCCCGACGTCGGGCGCCGACCGCGCCGCGTGCGGCCCAACTCTGGTGTTTGGCCTGCGACCTGGCCACCGCCGCGGCCAGCACCCGCTCGGCCATCGCCACCTGGGCGCCGGCCGGGGATCCGGCCGGTCATCTTCTCCCCGGCCGCGATGCGCGCCAGATACTTGCCCACCAAGGCGTCGCGTTCGGCGCGTTCGGCGGCGATCTCGGCGTCGATGCGGGCCTGGGCTTGGGCGATGCGCCCCGATCGGTCGTGGGCAACCCGTTCGAGCTCAACCGATTCCGCAGCCGGTGCACCATCATCGGCGGCGGGCCCCTGGGCGGTGTCCTCGGCGTTGCGCCGTGCCAGCGCTTCGGCGATGCGTTTAGCCAGCACCGCCGGATCGGTCAACTCGGCCGGTACCGACCCCGGGTTATCGTCGCCAAACATCTCGTCCTCGGCGGCATCAGTGGCTTCGTGTGCGGCCGCCGCAGCCTTGGCGATTCGGGCCGCCTCCGCCGCGGCGGCCTTGGCTAGCCCCGAGGTGGTGCGGTTGGCCGACAGCGACGCGTTCGAGGCGATCTTGACTCCGTCGAGTGCCACAGTCTCCAGCCGGCCCAACCCCAGCCCGGCAGCCAACATCAACACCTCGGTGAACAACTGCTCACACGCGGCGTGGTTCTCGGCGCGAAACCGCGCGATCGTGACGTGATCAGGCCCATCACCAGCACAGATCACCCGATAAGACACCACATCAGCACACGCCCGCTCGATCCGACGCGAGGACCGCACCCCCTGCGACCACGCCCAGATCAGCAGCGTCACCAACATGTCGGGGTCATACCCGGCCCGCCCGACACCACCGGTCCGTCGCTGGTGGTGAAACGCCGAGGTGTCCAACCCCTCCACGATCCCGATCAACGCCCACACCGAATGATCCGCAGGCAGCCACTCCCGCATATCCGGCGGAACTAAGAACTGCTGATCACGCACTACCGGTCGATACCCCTTGGCCACCAACACATTCTCGACGACCAACAAATCAGGCACTCACACCGACACGCCATTTCGAAACAACCCGCTGAGCGACCGCGCGCGCACCGCAATCGCTTAGGCGGAGCGGCCGCGCTCGGCTCGGTAATGCCGCACCAGTGCGTCGGTCGAGGAATCCGACTGCTCGGCGGGGGAGCCGTCGCCGATGATCACCGGGAGCAGCGCCTTGGCCTGGGTCTTGCCTAGCTCCACGCCCCACTGGTCGAACGAGTCGATGCCCCAGACGACACCCTCGGTGAAGACCTGGTGCTCGTAGAGAGCGATCAACTGACCGAGCGCCGACGGTGTCAGCTTGGTGGCCAAGATCGATGTGCTGGGCCGGTTGCCCGGCATCACCTTGTGCGGGACCACATCCTGTGGTGTGCCCTCGGCGGCAATCTCCTCGGCGGTCTTGCCGAACGCCAGCACCTGGGTCTGGGCAAAGAAGTTGCTCATCAACAGGTCGTGCATGCTGCCCGTGCCGTCCGCGGTCGCCAGGTCATCGGTCGGCTGGGAGAACCCGAGGAAATCGGCGGGCACCAACCGGGTTCCCTGATGCAGCAGTTGGTAGAACGCGTGCTGGCCATTGGTTCCCGGCTCGCCCCAGAAGATCTCGCCGGTGCTCGTCGTGACCGGTGAGCCGTCGGCGCGAACGGACTTTCCGTTTGATTCCATGGTGAGCTGCTGCAGGTAGGCCGCGAACCGCGACAGGTCGTTCGAATACGGCAGCACCGCACGGGTTTCCGCGTCGAAGAATTCGTTGTACCAGAGCCCGATCAGGCCGAGCAGGACTGGCGCGTTGGCCTCCAGCGGCGCCGTGCGAAAGTGCTCGTCGACGATGTGGAACCCGGATAGGAACTCCGCGAACCGCTCACGGCCGATGACCGCCATCACCGAAAGACCGATCGCGCTGTCTACGGAGTAGCGGCCACCGACCCAATCCCAGAAGCCGAACATGTTCTCGGTGTTGATGCCGAAGTCGTCGACCAGCTTCTTGTTGGTCGACACCGCCACGAAGTGTTTGGACACGGCACCCTGTCCGGCACCGCCGCCGAGTCCTTCAATCAGCCAACGACGCGCGGCCGTCGCGTTGGTCAGCGTCTCCAGTGTCGAGAATGTCTTGGACGCGACGATGAAAAGCGTTGTGGCTGGGTCGAGTCCGTCGAGCTTGGCCACCAGGTCGGCGGGATCGACGTTGGATACGAACCGTGCCGAGATACCCGCGTCGGCGTAGTGGCGCAGGCCGAGGGTGACCATCGCCGGGCCGAGATCGGATCCGCCGATCCCGATGTTGACGACGGTCGTGATGCGCTCGCCGGTCGCGCCGGTCCACTCGCCGCTACGCAACCGGTCGGTGAAGTCGCCCATCTTGTCGAGCACCTCGTGAACGTCGGAGACGACGTTCTGGCCGTCGACTGACAGCTCGGCACCGCGCGGTAACCGCAGCGCGGTATGCAGCACCGCGCGATCCTCCGAAGTATTGATGTGCACACCGGAGAACATTGCGTCGCGGCGCTGCTCAAGGCCTGCCGCGCGAGCCAGGTCGACCAACAGCGCCAGCGTCTCTCGGGTGACGCGGTGCTTGCTGTAGTCGATATAGAGATCGCCGACCGTCAACACCAGTTCGGTCCCGCGGGCGGGGTCTTGGTCGAAGAGCTCGCGCAGGTGTTCCTTGCCGATATTGTCGTGATGCCGCTGCAACGCCTGCCATGCATCAGTGGTGGTGATGTCGGATATCTGCTGAGTGTTGGCGGTCATGTAACCGACATTAATGCGGCCAAATGTCTAAAGGTGTAAGAGGGAGTAATGGATACCGCCAAGCTGCTGTCGTCTGTGCCCACCGGTCTGTGGATCGGCGGTGAGGAACGTCAGGGTTCCTCGAAATTCGACGTGCTCGACCCGTCCGACGACGCGGTGTTGATCTCCGTTGCGAACGCCACCGCCGAGGACGCCGTCGCCGCGCTGGACGCCGCATGCGCCGTGCAGGCCGACTGGGCCGCCACCCCGCCCCGCGAACGCGGCGAGATCCTGCGCTCGGTATTCGAGAAGATCACCGAACGCGCCGAAGACCTCGCCACCTTGATGACCCTCGAGATGGGCAAGGTGCTTCCGGAGAGCATGGGTGAGGTCAAGTACGGTTCGGAGTTCTTCCGCTGGTTCGCCGAGGAAGCCGTGCGCATCGCGGGTCGCTTCACGCCCAGCCCGGCCGGCACCGGCCGCATCCTCGTCACCAAGCAGCCGGTGGGGCCGTGCTACGCGATCACGCCGTGGAACTTCCCGCTGGCAATGGGAACCCGCAAGATCGGCCCGGCATTCGCGGCGGGTTGCACGATGATCGTCAAGCCGGCCCAGGAGACGCCGCTGACCATGCTGCTGCTGGCCAAGCTGATGGATGAGGCGGGCCTGCCCAAGGGCGTGCTGTCGGTGCTGCCGACCAACAGCCCCGGGCCTGTCACCGAGGCGCTGATCAACGACGGCCGGCTGCGCAAGCTGACCTTCACCGGATCGACCGGCGTCGGCAAGGCCCTGGTGAAACAGTCGGCCGACAAACTGCTGCGTACCTCGATGGAGCTTGGCGGCAATGCGCCCTTCATCGTGTTCGACGACGCCGACGTGGACGCCGCCGTCGACGGCGCGATCCTGGCCAAGATGCGCAACGGCGGTGAGGCCTGCACGGCGGCCAACCGCTTCCACGTCGCGAACTCGGTGCGGGAGGAGTTCACCGACAAGCTCGTCAAGCGGATGAGCGAGTTCACGCTCGGCAAGGGCACCGACGAGTCGGCGACGCTGGGCCCGCTCATCAATGCCAAGCAGGTCGCCACCGTCGAGGATCTGGTGTCCGACGCGGTGTCGCGCGGCGCGACAGTCGCGGTCGGCGGCGTCGCCCCCGGCGGCCCCGGCAACTTCTACCCGGCGACTGTGTTGGCCGATGTGCCCGCCGACGCCCGCATCCTCTCCGAGGAGGTGTTCGGGCCCGTCGCGCCGATCACCGGCTTCGACACCGAGGAGGAGGGCATCGCCGCTGCCAATGACACCGATTACGGGTTGGCGGCCTATATCTACACGCAATCGCTGGACCGCGCGCTGCGCGTCGCCGAGGGCATCCAGGCGGGCATGGTCGGCATCAACCGCGGCGTGATCTCCGACCCGGCCGCACCATTCGGCGGCGTCAAGGAATCCGGATTCGGCCGCGAGGGCGGCTCGGAAGGTATCGAGGAATACCTCGACGTGAAGTACATTGCGCTGACCAAGTAGCGCCTCACCGGCGACCAGCCGCAAAAGGCCCGTTTCGTCGGCGTGTCGGGGACTTTTGCGTGTGCTCGCGCGGGCAAGATTTCGGCAGTGAGAGCCGTCCATCGCCACCGCGGAATTCCCGCGTTGGACGGCATCCGCGCCGTCGCGGTCGCGTTGGTGCTGGCCGACCACGGCGGCATTCCGGGGCTGTCCGGCGGCTTCCTCGGTGTCGACGTGTTCTTCGTGCTCAGCGGATTTTTGATCACCTCGCTGCTGCTCGACGAACATCGGCGCACCGCAGAGATCCGCCTCGGCGATTTCTGGATCCGGCGTGCCCGCCGCTTGCTGCCCGCGCTGCTCGTGATGGTGCTCGTCGTGGTGGCCGCCCGCGATCTGTTCTCGCCCGAATCCACGGCATCACTGCGCGATGACGCCGTCGCCTCCTTTTTCTGGATCTCCAACTGGGCCTTCGTCGCCCAGCGCGCCGACTACTTCGCGCAGGGCGCGCCGCCTTCGCCGCTGCAGCACACGTGGTCGCTCGGGGTCGAGGAGCAGTACTACCTGCTATGGCCACTGCTGCTCATCGGGGTCGCCGCGCTGTTCTGGGCCCGGCTACGACTGGCTGTCTTCGTGCTGGCCACCGTCGGCGTCGTCGCCTCGGCGACCGCGGCGATCGTGCTCACCAACGACTCGACGCTGAATCGGATCTACTTCGGCTCCGACAGTCGCGCGCAGGCATTGTTAGTCGGTTCCGCGGCGGCCGCGCTGCTGGTGCGGGATTGGTCGGTGCTCAACGACGGCGGGACGCTGATCCGGACGCGCTGGGGCCATATCGTCGCGCGGATTCTGCCGTTCGTCGGTCTGGCAGTGCTTGCCGCGGCGGCGCATTACGCGACCGGAAGTGTCAGCGATTTCCGCAGCGGTCTGCTGATCATCGTTGCGATCGCGGCTGTGCTCGTCATCGCACCGGTGGCGTTGGAGCAGGAGGGACCCGTCGCCCGCGCCCTGGCGTGGGGGCCGCTGGTGTGGCTCGGCGCGATCTCCTACGGCGTGTACCTCTGGCACTGGCCGATCTTCCTGGCGCTCAACGGCGAACGCACGGGGCTGTCCGGCTGGCCGCTATTCGCGCTGCGCTGTGCGGCGACGGTGGCGCTGGCCGCGGCGTCGTGGCGGCTGCTGGAACAGCCGGTCCGACGGTGGCGGCCGATGTTCGTGCCGATGCTGCCGCTCGCGGGCGCGACGGTCGCGACTGCCGCCGTGGTGACGATGTCGGTGCTGCCGGTGGGTGTGAAACCCGAGATGGTGGGAGGCCCGGCGATCGATTCGGCCGCGCTGATCGCGCCGGAGGTGCCCGTCGAAGTCCGCAAACCGACCGCGCACGTTCCCGGCACCCGGACTGTCGCGGTGTTCGGCGACTCGGTCGCGTGGACGATGATGCGGTACCTGCCACCGACGCCGGGACTCGCGTTCACCAACTACACGACAATCGGGTGCGGCATCGCCCGCGGCGGTCCCTACCGGTATGTCGGCCAGACGCTGAACCAGAAGCCCGAATGCGACGCCTGGCCCAGTCGGTGGTCACAGCGGATCAACCATGACCGGCCCGATGTGGTGCTGCTGATCGTCGGCCGCTGGGAGGTCGTCGACCGGATGAACGAGGGCGTCTGGACGGACATCCTGGAGACCGGCTACGAGGACTACCTGCGCGGCGAACTCAACCGTGCGCTCGACATCCTCGGTGCGACCGGAGCGCGGATCGTCGTCACCACCGAGCCCTACAATCGGCGTGCCGAAAAGCCGGACGGCAGCTTGTATCCCGAAGACGACCCCGATCGCGTCGACGAGTGGAACGCGTTGTTGCGCAGCGTCGTCAAGCCACGTAAGAACGTCGAAGTGCTCGATCTGAATGACAAGCTCGGACCTGGAGGTGTTTACACCAATTGGGTCGACGGCATCCGCATGCGCAGTGACGGGGTGCACCCGACGCCGCAAGCTGTGAAGTGGTTGACGCCCTGGCTGACCGACGCGCTGCGCTGAGGTCTAGTGGCCGAGGCGGCCGCGACCCAGGCGCAGCAGCAGCATCGCCAGGTCCTTACCTTCGGGTCCCAGTTCGCTGTAGCGCTCGATGACCTTCATCTCACGGCTGTGCACCAGGCGGGTGCCGCCGGACGCCATCCGGGCCTTACCGATGAGCTTGGACACCTCGGTGCGGCGCTTCACGGCTTCCAGGATCGTCGCATCCAAGTGGTCGATTTCCTGGCGCAGGTCGTCTATGTCTGGCAACTGTTCGGCTTCGATCTGCTGAATTGTCATTGGGGTGTTCTCCGCATTCTCGATGTGTGGGACTGATCCGTCCGGTTTCGGGCCTCACACAAGAGACGAGCCCCGGATCCGGAAGCGGACCGCGGGGCTCTGAGAAGCAGCTAGACCACGGGCACCTCTGGGCGGTACCCGTAGAAAAATCGGTTTTGCTGCATGAGCACCTATGGAGTGTGCCATCTAGGGCCGCGCCGACGCAAAGATGTCGCTGGACAGCGGTAAGTTTGATGGTGACATGTCGATTGCCACAGAATCGGACCAACTCCTCGAGGGGCTCAACCCGCAGCAGCGCCAGGCGGTGCTGCACGAGGGGACGCCGCTGCTCATCGTCGCCGGAGCGGGGTCCGGCAAGACGGCCGTGCTGACCCGCCGGATCGCCTACCTGCTCGCCGCTCGTGAGGTCGGCGTCGGTCAGGTGCTGGCCATCACGTTCACCAACAAGGCGGCCGCTGAGATGC
Source organism: Mycolicibacterium tusciae JS617 (assembly GCF_000243415.2). Next base: position 703,259 of record NZ_KI912270.1, on the reverse strand, counting down.
GCGAGCGGGTCGTCGCGTTGGTGGGTCCGCGCGCGCGTTCTATGTGGGTGTCGACGTTCCACTCGACGTGTGTGCGAATCCTGCGCAACCAGGCCTCGCTGCTGCCCGGGCTGAACTCGAACTTCTCGATCTACGACGCCGACGATTCGCGGCGGCTGCTGATGATGATCGGCAAGGACATGGGGCTGGACACCAAGCGGTACTCGCCGCGGTTGCTGGCCAACGGCATCTCCAACCACAAGAACGAGTTGGTCAGTCCCGAACAGGCGGCGGCCGAGGCGTCGGAGGCCGGTGAGGAGCTGCCGCGCATCATCGCCGAAGTCTACGGCGAGTACCAACGTCGCCTGCGCGCCGCCAACGCCCTGGACTTCGACGATCTCATCGGCGAGACAGTCGCTGTGCTGCAGGCCTTTCCGCAGATCGCCCAGTACTACCGTCGGCGGTTCCGGCACATCCTGGTCGACGAATACCAGGACACCAACCACGCGCAGTACGTCCTGGTGCGTGAGCTGGTCGGTCGGGAGACCGAAGACGGGGTGGCCCCGGCCGAGCTGTGTGTCGTCGGCGACGCCGATCAGTCCATCTACGCCTTCCGCGGAGCCACCATCCGCAACATCGAGGACTTCGAACGCGACTTCCCCGACGCCACAACGATTCTGCTGGAGCAGAACTACCGCTCGACACAGAACATCCTGTCGGCGGCCAACTCGGTCATCTCGCGCAACGCCGGCCGCCGCGAGAAGCGGCTGTGGACCGACTCCGGCGAGGGTGAGCTGATCGTCGGCTACGTCGCCGACAACGAGCACGACGAGGCACGATTCGTCGCGGGGGAGATCGACGCACTGGCCGACGGTGCTCGTGGGGCTGGCGATATCAGCTATAACGACGTCGCGGTCTTCTATCGCACCAACAACTCCTCTCGTGCCCTGGAAGAGGTGTTCATTCGGGCCGGCATTCCCTACAAAGTCGTTGGCGGCGTACGCTTTTACGAGCGCAGGGAGATCCGCGACATCGTCGCCTACCTTCGTGTGCTTGACAACCCCGGCGACTCGGTCAGCATGCGACGCATCCTGAACACCCCCCGGCGCGGTATCGGCGATCGGGCCGAAGCGTGTGTGGCGGTGTATGCCGAGAGCACCGGTGCCACCTTCAACGATTCGCTGCAGGCGGCCGCCGAGGGCAAGGTGCCGATGCTGAACACCCGCTCGGAGAAATGCATCGCGGGTTTCGTCGAGATGCTCGACGAATTGCGCGGGCGCCTCGACGGTGAACTCGGCGAGCTTGTCGAAGCGGTGCTGGATCGCACCGGCTATCGCACCGAGCTCGAATCGTCGAGTGACCCACAGGACCTCGCGCGGCTCGACAACCTGAACGAATTGGTCAGCGTCGCACACGAATTCAGCATCGACCTGGCCAATGCGGAGGCGCTGGGCGAGCCCGAGGACGAAGACATCCCCGATACCGGAGTGCTGGCCAAGTTCCTGGAGCGGGTGTCGCTGGTCGCCGACGCCGACGAGTTGCCGGAGCACGGCGCGGGTGTGGTGACGATGATGACGCTGCACACCGCCAAGGGGCTCGAGTTTCCGGTGGTGTTCGTGACCGGCTGGGAGGACGGCATGTTCCCGCACATGCGGGCGCTGGGCGATCCGGCCGAGCTGTCCGAGGAGCGCCGGCTGGCCTACGTCGGCATCACCCGCGCCCGCCAGCGGCTCTACCTCAGCCGGGCCAAGATCCGCTCGTCGTGGGGCCAGCCGATGCTCAATCCGGAATCCCGCTTCCTCAAAGAGATTCCGCAGCATCTGATCGACTGGCGGCGCACGGACCCGGGCCCGTCACTATCCGCGCCGGTGAGCGGGGCGGGACGGTTCGGCACGCCGCGACCGTCACCGATGCGGTCCGGTGCAGGCAAGCGGCCGCTGCTCGTGCTCGAACCCGGCGATCGGGTCAACCACGACAAGTACGGCCTGGGACGCGTCGAGGAGGTCTCCGGCGTCGGTGAGTCGGCGATGTCGCTCATCGACTTCGGCGGCTCGGGCCGGGTCAAGCTGATGCACAACCATGCCCCGGTGTCCAAGCTTTAGGGTCTGCCCCACCGTGCCGTCGCGGGTAGCAGCGCACACACGATCGTCGCCAGCGGCAGCACCGGGATCGCGTACACCACCGGCGGCAACTTGGCGCCGGCCACGAACAGGCTCGAGAAGATCAGTAGCGCGACGACGGCGCCGACGATGATCAGCAGGCGGCTCGCCCGGCGGCGCAGCAGCAGCCCGATCAGCCCCGCGATGAGGGCTGCCGCGGAGATGGCGGTCAGAAACGCCACCGCCACGCAGAACAACATGTCGGATTCCCACCAGCCGGTGATCAGGTCGGTGGCGATGACCGCGGTCGCCCAGCCGCTGAGAATGCCGAGGATGGCAGTCGCGATCGAGGTACGCGGATCAGGCCAGGGGTTCTTGGGCGTCACTGCCGCGGGCCTGGCGCGCGGTATGTAACTCGTCTGCGGCTCAGCAGCCTCCGCGGCCGGGAATTCGCCGGTGGGATGGCGACGGATGATGGATGTCTGCGGATCCGCACCGACGGGGATTTCGCCCGTGGGGTGTCGACGGATTATCCGTGCCGAACTCGGGGTGTCAGAACTAGAAGGGTCACTGGCCACTTAGCCAGAGTAATTGGACAGCGAGAGTCCGCGTTTTGAGAGCCAACCGACTGGGTCGACGCGGTCGGTGCCGCCGAGGAGCACCTCGAAGTGCAGGTGTGGGCCCGTCGAATTTCCGGTGTTGCCCATCTTGGCGATCTGATCGCCCGCCCAGACGCGCTGTCCGATCTCGACCTGCCACGAGCTGAGGTGACCGTAGAGCGTGACGGTGCCGTCGGAGTGCCGCAGCTTGACCCAGTTGCCATAACCGCCGGTGGGTCCGGCGTCGATGACGACGCCGTCGGACGCAGCAAGGATCGGTGTGCCGATCGAGTTGGCGATATCGATGCCGCCGTGCAGCACGCCCCAGCGGTAACCGAAGCCCGACGTCCATGCGCCCTTCGTGGGCATGACGAACATGGGGCGCTGAAGGCGGGCCTCCCGCTCTGCGCGCTCCTGGGCGAAGGCAGAGGCCTTGGTGACCTCTTCGGCGTGGATCGCTGAATCAAAGGTCGAGGAGACGGACACGATCTGCATGCCGTCGGTCGAACCGGTGATCGCGCCGCCGGCGAGGACGTCCTGGTCCGCTGCCAGGACGGTGCCGGGCGTCGCCTCCGAGGCGTTCGCCATCGTGTAGGCACCCGCCGCGGTTGCACCGACCGCCATCGCGGCGACCATCAACCGGCCCCTGACGGGGACTTCCTGCTTACGGTGCGCGCCACCGCGGGCCGTGATGGCGAAGATGTCGGTCGCGGCGACGCCATCGCTGACATCGGTGTGGCTGTCCCGGTAAGCGCGAGATGAAGGTCGTTCGTCGCGCGAATCACGGCGGAATTCGGACGGCACAGCGAGTCGCAGCGGTAGCTGGTCATCGGTGTCGTGCAGGTCGTCGAGTTCGGGAGCGTGAATGATCTGCGCTTCGCGATTGAAGGCGCTGTTCTGGTTGAAGTCCAGCTCAGCCCCGAGATCGGGCAGGTCACCAAACTCGTTGAACGGAATGATGTCGGTGACTTCAGCGGGTCGTTCAGCGGGACGGCCGATGGTTTGCCGTTTCGTCGACACTCCAGCCGGAGATCGAGACGAACGGTGCTGAGCCAACCTGAAAGTCCTTTGCCTCGTGATCTATTCGTTACCAACGCGGACCAAAGGCACGTTAACCAAATCCCAATGTTGGTGGCAACCCGAGGGCGTATTCCACCGGATAATGTGACATGTATCACTCACGCCCACCGGTGAGATCCACCACATGAGAGGTGGGCGGTTCAGAGGTCTCGACCTCGTGTGGATAAAGTTCCCCCGAGCCCGCCAGGGGTAAACCTTTGACCTACATAGCTCAAACAGACACGCTTCACAGACAAGGGATGTTTCAGAGCCCATGGACCTTTTCGAATACCAAGCCAAAGAGCTGTTCGCCAAGCACAACGTGCCCACCACACCTGGCCGTGTCACCGACACCGCCGAGGATGCCAAGGCCATCGCCGAGGAGATCGGCAAGCCAGTCATGGTCAAGGCGCAGGTGAAGGTCGGCGGACGCGGTAAGGCCGGCGGCGTGAAATACGCCGCGACGCCCGACGATGCGTTCACCCACGCGCAGAACATCCTCGGACTCGACATCAAGGGCCACGTCGTGAAGAAGCTGCTGGTCGCCGAGGCCAGCGACATCGCCGAGGAGTACTACATCTCCTTCCTCCTCGACCGTTCCAACCGGACTTACCTGGCGATGTGCTCGGTCGAGGGCGGCATGGAGATCGAAGAGGTCGCCGCGACCAAGCCGGAGCGGCTCGCCAAGGTGCCCGTCGATGCCGTCAAGGGAGTCGACGAGGCGTTCGCGCGTTCGATCGCCGAGCAGGGTCACCTGCCCGCCGAGGTGCTCGATGCCGCGGCGGTGACCATCGCCAAGCTGTGGGAGGTCTTCGTCGGCGAGGACGCCACGCTGGTGGAGGTCAACCCGCTGGTGCGCACGCCCGACGACCAGATCCTGGCGTTGGACGGCAAGGTCACCCTCGACGGCAACGCCGAATTCCGCCAGCCGGGTCACGCCGAGTTCGAGGACCGCGACGCGACAGACCCGCTGGAGCTCAAGGCCAAGGAGAACGACCTCAACTACGTCAAGCTCGACGGCGCGGTCGGCATCATCGGCAACGGCGCGGGCCTGGTGATGTCAACGCTGGACGTCGTGGCCTACGCGGGCGAGAAGCACGGTGGTGTCAAGCCGGCCAACTTCCTCGATATCGGCGGCGGTGCCTCCGCTGAGGTGATGGCCGCCGGTCTTGACGTCATTCTGGGCGACGAGCAGGTCAAAAGCGTGTTCGTGAACGTGTTCGGCGGCATCACGTCGTGTGACGCCGTCGCCAACGGCATCGTCAACGCGCTGAAGATCCTCGGCGACGAGGCGAACAAGCCGCTGGTGGTCCGGCTCGACGGCAACAACGTCGACGAGGGCCGCCGCATTCTGGCCGAGGCCAACCACCCGCTGGTCGTTCAGGCCGAGACCATGGACGCCGGCGCCGATAAGGCCGCCGAGCTGGCCAACAAGTAAGGGAGCCATCACAACATGTCTATCTTCCTCACCAAGGACAGCAAGGTCATCGTCCAGGGCATCACCGGCGGTGAAGCCACCACGCACACTGCTCGCATGCTCAAGGCCGGCACCCAGATCCTCGGGGGCGTCAACGCCCGCAAGGCCGGCACAACGGTGTCGCACAAGGACAAGGACGACAAGGACATCGAACTGCCGGTGTTCGGCGGCGTCGTCGAGGCGATGAAGGAAACCGGCGCCGACGTGTCGATCATCTTCGTCCCGCCGAAGTTCGCCAAGGACGCCATCATCGAGGCCATCGACGCCGAGATCCCGCTGCTGGTTGTGATCACCGAGGGAATCCCGGTGCAGGACAGCGCATATGCGTGGGCCTATAACGTCGAAAAGGGCAACAAGACCCGGATCATCGGTCCGAACTGCCCGGGCATCATCACCCCTGGCCAGTCGCTGGTCGGCATCACTCCGGCCAACATCAGCGGTCCTGGTCCCATCGGGCTGGTGTCCAAGTCCGGCACGCTGACCTACCAAATGATGTTCGAGTTGCGCGATTTCGGCTTCACGACGTCTATCGGCATCGGCGGGGACCCGGTCATCGGTACCACCCACATCGATGCGATCGAGGCGTTCGAGAAGGACCCCGAGACCAAGGTCATCGTGATGATCGGTGAGATCGGCGGCGACGCCGAGGAGCGCGCAGCCGACTACATCAAGGCCAACGTGTCCAAGCCGGTCGTCGGCTACGTTGCCGGCTTCACCGCACCCGAAGGCAAGACCATGGGTCACGCGGGCGCCATCGTGTCGGGATCGTCGGGCACCGCACAGGCCAAGAAGGAGGCCCTCGAGGCCGCGGGTGTCAAGGTGGGCAAGACCCCCTCGGAGACCGCACGCCTGGCCCGGGAGATCCTGCAGAGCCTGTAGTACGCGTCCAAACTGCGGTGAGATCGCGATTCTGTCGGAGTTCGCGATCTCACCGCAGTTTCGCGTTGGGTGACCTGCGCCGCAGAATTAGGAACACGTTCTAGTTATCGATTAGCCTGACGAAGTAACACACGTCGGGAGGTCTGTAATGGCGGTCGATCCGCGCACGCCGGTACTGGTCGGTGTCGGCCAGTTCACCGAGCGCATCGACGATCCCTCGTACCGGGGTATGTCGGCCGTGGAACTGGCGACGGCCGCGACCCAGGCCGCGCTGGCCGACACGGGCGTAGACGTCGGTGCCGTGGCGAAGTCCATCGAGGTGTTCGTCGGACTGCGGCAGTTCGAGATCTGCACACCGTTCGAGAAGCCCGCGCTCGGTTGCTCCGACAACTACCTGCGCTCGGTGGCCAAGCGGGTCGGCGCGGATCCGGCGCGTGCGGTGCTGGAACCGATCGGCGGCAACGGGCCGCAGAAGCTGGTGACGGAGTTCGCCGGCGCGATCGCCGCCGGCGACATCGAGGTCGCGCTCATTCTCGGGTCCGAGAACGGTTCGACGTTGAAGACGTTCGCGCGCCGTGACGACAAGCCAGACCATGGCGAGGTCGTCGGCGGCCAGCTGGAGGACCGAGGCTACGGCTTCGAGCAGTACATGAGCGAATACACCGCCACGCACGGGCTGACGGGCGCGCCCGTACAGTACGGACTGCTCGACAACGCCCGCCGTGGCCGCCTGGGTATCAGCGTCGGCGACTACCGCAGCGTCATGGCCGAACTTTTCGCGCCGTTCTCCAAAGTCGCTGCCAAGAACCCGTTTTCGTCGTCACCGGTGGAACGTTCGGTGGACGAGCTGATAACGGTCACCAATGAGAATCGGATGATCTGCGATCCGTATCCCCGCTTGATGGTGGCCCGGGATCAGGTGAATCAGGGTGCGGCCGCACTGGTGATGTCGGTGGCGGCCGCGCGGCGCCTCGGCGTGGCCGAAGACAAGTGGGTGTACGTGCGTGGCCACGCCGATCAAACGGAGCAGGACCTGTTGGATCGCGTCGATATCAGTATCAGTATCTCGGCGAAACAGGCTGTAACAGAATCGCTTCGGGTCGCAGGCATTGGTATCGAGGACGTCGCGACCTTCGATCTCTACAGCTGCTTCCCATTCCCCGTATTCGCGGTGTGCGACGAGTTCGGGCTGGCCGCCGACGACCCACGTGGCCTCACGCTCACCGGCGGTCTGCCGTACTTCGGCGGCCCTGGCAACAGCTACTCCCTGCACGGCATCGCCGAGACGGTGATCCAAATGCGGGACAAGCCAGGGGCATTCGGACTCGTCGGCGCCAACGGCGGTGTCATGAGCAAGTACTCGGTCGGGGTCTATTCGACAGAGCCCGCCGATTGGGTTGCCGACCGCAGTAAGGAACTGCAGAAAGACATCGCCGCTCTTCCCAAGGTGGCGGTCACCCGCAACGCCGAAGGGCGAGGCAGGATCGAGACCTACTCGGTGCGTTACGACTGGCCCGTCACCACCGGAGTCATCATCGGCCGACTGGACGCCGACGGCAGCCGGTTCATGGCGCTCACCGAAGACGAAGATCTCGTCAAGCTGATGACCGACGGCGATCCGCTGGGTGTCGCGATCGACGTGACGTCCGACGGCAAGAAGAACACCGCCTCGCCGGTCTAGGTCCGCGAACGTGGGTTACCCGCACGCGAAAGTGCGGCGGATTCATACGGTCAGTGCAATATCTGTGATCAGAGGGGTTGCACATGCCGAGTGGTTATCCGCATTCGAGGTCGACGCGGCGGGAGTTGTTCGATCGGGTCTGCCTGGGTGAGCCGTTGGAGCGGGTGGCCAGGGACATGGGCGTGTCGACTACGGCGGCGAGTCTGTGGTGGCGTCAGGCTGGCGCAATGCCACTACTGCGCGGACAGAACTCCGAGAGAACCCACGGCCTGATCACCTCCGGCGATCCCGACCGTCTCGGCGGCCGGGGGCATCGCCTCAGCCTGGATGAACGCATCGAGATCATGCGCGGCCGCGACAACGGGCTCACCTACGAACGGATCGGCGAGAAGATCGGCCGGGACGCCAGCGTCGTCTGGCGAGAAGTGCACCGCAACAGCAACCCTGACGGGGATTACCACGCCGGGATGGCCCATGCCCGGGCTGCTCAGAAGGCCAAGCGTCCCAAGGGGTTCACCCTCGATGACCCGGTGCTGTGCGCCATGATCGAAACGGCGATGGACGACGGGTGGAGTCCGAAGCTGATCTCCGAGCTGTTGGTCCGCGATCATCCCGATGACAAGCTGGCACGGGTGAGCCACGAAACCATCTACAAATGCCTCTACGTCCAAACCCGTGGTCAACTCCGGGCTGACCTGCACAAGTGTCTATCGACCAAACGGGCGGCCCGTAAACCCCACCGGTCGGTCACCCGTGCCGGCGTCTATCCACCGGGATCGGTCTTCACCATCCGTGATCGCCCCGCCGAGGCCGCCGACCGGGCAGTGCCCGGGCACTGGGAGGGAGACTTGATCATGGGCGCCGGAAATGCCAGTGCCATAGGCACATTGGTGGAGCGCAGTACTCGGTTCACCATCCTGTTACACCTGCCCGCCGATCACACCGCCGAGTCGGTGGCCACCGCGATGATCGGGGCGATGAGCGAGCTGCCGGCGCACCTGCGGCGCACCATCACCTGGGACCGGGGCAGCGAGATGGCCAACTGGCGCACCATCGATCTGCAACTGCAGGCGCCGGTCTACTTCTGCGATCCTCACTCGCCCTGGCAACGGGGCACCAACGAGAACACCTATTGGTGCACAGTGTTAGAACCGGACGGTTTCGACGGGAGCCGACCCGGTGAGCTGCTCGGTGACTCGGAAAACACGTGCCGTGAATGGCCTTCCGTTGATTTGTCCACAGCGGCTCGAGGCAAGAGCCCTGACCGGTGTGACCTGATAGAAGCCTGCTGAGCCTTCAACTCGCAATAGGTCTGTCCACCGGGCAGAGCCCCCGCCATCGTCCCGTCACCCGGATGAGCGGAGGGACATTTCGATGGTGACAGTAGGGATCGACCCACACAAGCACGTCCATGTTGCGGTGGCTGTCGATGCTCGCGGTAATCGCATAGGCAAGCCGCTGACCGTGAAAAACGATGGGCTGCTGATTACCGCGGTGCTCACCTGGATTCGCGCGATCACGGACGCCACCCCAGTGACCTGGGCCATCGAAGACGGTCACGGCTTTGCCCGCCGGCTGGCCGATGGACTGCTGCTTGCGGGTCAAGAGGTGGTGTGGGTTCCTAGCCGGCTGACCGCCGCGCATCGTAAGTTGCACGCCGCCACGGGCTCCAAGTCAGATGCCATCGATGCCGTCGCGGCCGCACATGCCGCGATCGCGACACCGGATCTGACCCGCCATCGCATCGACGAGCGGGTCCGCGAACTCCGCGTTCTCACCGACTACCGTGCTGACCTCGTCAAACGCCGCACCATGATGATCAACCAGCTCAAGGCGCAATCGCATCTGTGGCTTGACCACACGCCCGGCGACCTGGCGCGGGCCAAGGTAGTAGCGGCGTTGACCGCGCGGCTCGAAGCCGCAGAGGTGGGCATCCACGTACGACAGGTGATCGTCACGATGATCAGCGAGCTCGCCGAGGCCAACAACCGCATCCACGATCTCGACATCAGGATCAAAGAGCTCGTCACGCCCCTTACGCCGAACCTGTTGGCAATAACCGGGATCAGCCACAACTCCGCAGCGGTGCTGCTCTCCGAAATCGGTGACATCGAACGGTTTTCGAGCTCAGCCAAACTAGCCCGCTACACCGGGTGCGCTCCGATTCCCGTCTATTCATCAGACAACGAACGTCACCGACTTCATCGAGGCGGCAACCGCCGTCTCAACAGCGTCCTTTACACGGCGGCGATCGTGCAGACACGCTTCAACCCGGCGGCTCAAAAACTCATCGCACGCCAAGAACCGACGAAGGGTGCCCGCGGCGCCAGACGCATCCTCAAGCGCCACCTCGTCGATGTGATCTACCGAGCGATGCACACCGACCAAGCCTCCTGGCAGCACCAAATCGCCAGATGCCAACCACTCGCATTGACATAGAAGCATCAACCGGCTCCTGCGGTTCTGGTTCGAGAAGGGCGCCGACCTGAGCATGCACACCAAGGCCGACCTCAAACGGATCCAAGACAAACTCAACACCCGACCCCGACCTACCTTGGACCTCGACACGCCCGCCGACCGACTCGCCGCACTCATCGACCAAGCAGCCTGACCAACAGCCGACGTTGCATTGACCGCTTGACAACGCCTGCGGGCAAGCGTGTCGTAAGCCCACACTCGCGAGAGCGAGCCTGCGACTAGACCAGTGCGGCGAGCTTGCCTGCGAGTCGTTCGACGTAGGCCGCGACCTCGGATTCGGACTTGTCGGGGAGGCCGAACAGCACCTCGGTGACCCCGAGCTCGGCCCATTTGGCCAGCTTGTCGGGGTCGGGCTTGAAGTCAAGCGCGACGATCTGCGGTGCCCCGTCGCGCCCGGCCGCGGCCCAGGTGTCCTGAAGCAGCTTGACCGGTGCGTCGATGTCGAAGTCACGCGGTGTGGTGATCCAGCCGTCGGCCGAGCGCGCGATCCACTTGAAGTTCTTTTCCGTACCCGCGGCGCCGACGAGCACCGGGATGTGCGCCTGTATCGGTTTGGGCCAGGCCCAGGACGGACCGAACTTGACGAACTCGCCGTCGTATTCGGCTTCCTCTTCGGTCCACAGAATGCGCATGGCCTCCAGGTATTCGCGCAGCATGGTGCGCCGACGGCCGGGCGGCACGTTGTGGTCGGCCAATTCGTCGGTGTTCCAGCCGAATCCGACGCCGAGCGAGACGCGGCCGCCGGACAGGTGATCCAGGGTGGCGATGGACTTCGCCAGGGTGATCGGGTCGTGTTCGACCGGCAGGGCCACAGCCGTGGACAGCCGCACCCGCGAGGTGACCGCGCATGCGGCGCCCAGCGACACCCAGGGGTCAAGGGTGCGCATGTAACGGTCATCGGGCAGCGACTCGTCGCCCGTGGTGGGGTGCGCGGCCTCGCGTTTGATCGGGATGTGCGTGTGCTCCGGCACGTAGAACGTGGTGAAGCCATGCTCGTCGGCGAGTTTGGCGGCGGACGCCGGGTCGATGCCCCGGTCGCTGGTGAAGAGCACGAGCCCGTAGTCCATACCAGGATTAGAACGTGTTCTAGTCTCAAGGGCAAGCGACCAGGGTGTCGGTACCTGAAAGCGGCCGACAGAGGTAGACAGCGCTGCGGCGCGCGAAATCCAGCATCTCCAAGAGGATTCGGCCCCCCGAACCCTTGCCGACGTCGCTATAACGGCAGGTGCGCTAGCGTGGGTTCGAACCGTCCAGCACAGGAGAGGTCATGTCGTACCCCCAAGGTCCTCCCGGGAATCCCGGATACCCGTCCGCACAGCAGCCGACCAATCAGTTCTCGGCACCGACGCAGCAGTTCGTCAGGGCGCCGGAGTCCGGGCCAGCTGCCCCTGCGGGTCCGAGCCAGCTGCCGATGTATCTGACCATCGCTGTCGTGGTGCTCGGATTGGGTGCGTACCTGTCGAGCTTCGGGCCGCTGTTCACGGCGGGCGCGGACTACTTCACGCCGACGTTGCTCGATCTCGGATTGGTCGCGGCGATCGCCGCCGGCTTGATCGCAGGCGTCTCGCTGCTGCCGAAGCAGAAGTTCGCGCCTGCTGTGATCGCGGTGCTCTCGGTGCTGGCGTTCCTTCTGGTGATCGCGATCGTGCTGACGGCGCCAGAAGGGGTGTCCATCGATTGGGGCCTCTACCTGATCATCGCGTTCACCTTGTTCCAGGCGATTGTCGCCGTGGCGGTGCTGTTGTTCGATGCGGGTGTCATCACCCCGCCGGCGCCGCAGCCGCCGCGGTATGAGCCCCAGTACGGTCAGTACGGCAACCCCGGCGGGCAGTACTACGGACAGCCTCCGCACGGTGGCCCGCAGCAGCCGCAGCAGCAGGGACTGTCGCAGCGTCCCGGTTATCCGTCGCAGTACGGCGGGTATCAGGCTGGCCAGACGACCGTCGGATACGCCGGCGGTCAACAGGGCGGGCCCCCGACCCCCCCGACTGGATTCCCGACCTTCGGACAGCCGCCGCCATCCTCGGCGCCGACCACCCAGGCACCGATGCCGACGCAATCGGCGGCGCCTTCCCCGCAGTCGGACCCCCCACCGTCGTAGTCTGAGCCGCGCGTACGTCAACTTCGTGCGCGTGAGCCTGCGCGAGGAGCGGCCTTAGTGGACAACCGGCCAGTCGGCACACGCCAGGCGCGTGAGCTGCTTCGGGTCGCATTCGGGCCGTCCGTCGTGGCGCTGGGCGTCGTCGCGGCAGTGGTGCTGCTTCAGCTGTTGATCGCCAACAGCGACATGACCGGCGCGCTCGGCGCGATCGCAAGCATGTGGTTGGGCGTGCATCTGGTGCCGATTTCCATCGGCGGCTCCGAGCTCGGCGTGATGCCGCTGCTGCCCATGCTCGCGATGGTGTGGGGCACAGCGCGGTCGACTGCCGGGGCCACGTCGCCGGCGGGCTCCTGGTTCGTGACGCGATGGGTCGTCGCGTCGGCCATCGGCGGGCCGCTGTTGATCGCGGCGCTCGCGCTGGCCGTCGTACACGACGCCGCATCGGTGCTCACACAGCTCCAGACTCCCGACGCCCTGCGCGCCTTCGGCAGCGTGCTGGCGGTGCACGCGGCCGGTGCGGTGATAGGAGTCGGGTCGCGGATCGGCCGACGAGTGCTGGCCAACTCGCCCCTGCCTGCGTGGCTACCCGATGCGTTTCGCGCGGCGAGCGCAGGCGTGTTGGCGTTGCTCGGCCTGTCGGGCGTCGTGATGGTCGGCTCAATGGTTGTGCACTGGGCAACGATGCACGACCTGTACGGGATCACGGACTCGATGTTCGGGCAGTTCAGCCTGACGCTGCTGTCCATCCTGTACATCCCCAACGTGCTTGTCGGCACCGCCGCGGTCGCCGTCGGCTCCAGCGCGCACATCGGGTTGGCGACGTTCAGTTCGTTCACCGTGTTCGGGGGTGACATCCCGGCGCTGCCGGTGCTGGCCGCCCTCCCGACACCACCGCTGGGCCCGATCTGGGTGGCGCTGCTGATCGTCGCTGCGGCGTCCGGTGTGGCGTTGGGTCAGCAGGCTGCGCGCCACCCGCTGCCCTTGCTGCCCGCGATCGGCAAGCTCGTCGTCGCCGCGGCGATCGCGGCGCTGATCATGGCGGTGCTCGGTTATGCCGGCGGTGGACGGCTGGGCAACTTCGGCGACGTCGGCGTCGACCAGGCCACGTTCGGGCCCGCGGTCTTCCTGTGGTTCGCCGGCATCGGAGCGCTGACCGTGGCGATGTCCGGTGGTATCGCCCGGCGGGTCAGGGCTCCCAAACCGGCGCCGAAGGCCGAGGCAGAGCCAGAGGCCGGGGCGGAGCCGGAGGCCGAGGCGCAGCTCGAGCCCGAGCCCAAGGATGAGGATGAGGCGCAGCTCGATCTGGAGGCCGGATCAGAACCCGAGCCGGAGGCAGAAACCGGGCCGGACTCCGAACCCGAGTTCGAGCCTGCGTTCGAGCCGGTTGATGAGCAACCCGATATCGATGACCCGGACGCCGGTCCGCAAGCCCAGCCCGAGCCCCGGGACGTCACCCCGGATGCTTTCGGTGACCCCGAGGATCACTTCGTTGTCGACGAATCTCCAGACGATCACGCCACGCCGGGTGCGACCACGGACCAGGCCCCGAACCGCGACGATTAGGCTGCCAGGCGTGCAGCAACCGCTTCGTGTGCCCCCGAAGGTGCCTGCACGGGTTGTGGTACTGGCATCGGGCACCGGATCGCTGTTGCGATCCCTCCTCGACGCCACCAGCGACGACTACCCGGCCCGAATCATCGCCGTCGGCGTGGATCGCGACTGCCCGGCCGTCGACATCGCCGCATCGGCATCAGTACCCAGCTATACCGTGCGACTGCGCGACCACCCCGACCGCCAGGCGTGGGACGCTGCGATCACCGACGCCACCGCATTGCAGGAACCTGATCTGATCGTGGCTGCCGGATTCATGAAAATTCTTGGGCCCCATTTCCTTTCCCGCTTCATGGGCCGGATCATCAACACCCATCCGGCGCTGCTGCCGGCATTCCCGGGAGCGCACGCGGTTCCCGATGCGCTGGAATACGGCGTCAAGGTGACGGGGTGCAGCGTGCACCTGGTCGATGCCGGAACCGACACCGGGCCGCTGCTGGCGCAAGAAGCGGTGCCGGTGCTCGACGATGACGACGAAGCCAGCCTGCACGAGCGGATCAAGGTCGTCGAGCGGCGACTGCTGGTGGACGTTCTGGCCGCGGTGGCTACCCGCGGCGTGACCTGGACCGGACGAAAGGCGACTCTGGGATGACTGACCGTAGGGCTATTCGGCGCGCGTTGATCAGCGTGTACGACAAGACGGGTCTCGCCGACCTTGCGCGCGGCCTGCACGAGGCGGGCGTCGAACTCGTGTCGACCGGTTCGACGGCCAAAACCATTGCCGAGGCGGGTGTTCCGGTCACCTCGGTCGAACAGGTCACCGGGTTCCCTGAGGTGCTCGACGGCAGGGTCAAGACGCTGCACCCGCATGTGCACGCCGGACTGCTCGCCGATCAGCGCAAGCCCGAACATGTTTCGGCGCTGGCCGAACTCGGCGTCGCCCCCTTCGAACTGGTCGTCGTCAACCTCTACCCGTTCACCCAGACCGTCGACTCCGGCGCCAGCGAAGACGAGTGCGTCGAGCAGATCGATATCGGCGGGCCCTCGATGGTGCGCGCCGCCGCCAAGAACCATCCCAGCGTCGCGGTGGTCGTCGATCCGCTGGGCTACGACGGTGTACTCGCCGCTGCGCGGGCCGGAGGGTTCACACTCGACGAGCGGAAGAAGCTGGCCTCCTTGGCATTCCGGCACACGGCGGACTACGACGTCGCGGTGGCTGCGTGGATGTCGTCGGTGCTGGTCTCCGAAGGAGACTCCGCTCCGCCGTCGCTTCCGTTGTGGACGGGTTCGACGTGGCGACGCGAGGCCGTGCTTCGGTACGGGGAGAACCCTCATCAGCAGGCCGCGCTCTACCGCAACGACGGGGGCTGGCCAGGCCTGGCGCAGGCGCAGCAGCTGCACGGAAAAGAGATGTCCTACAACAACTACACCGATGCCGATGCCGCCTGGCGTGCGGCGTTCGACCACGAAGAGGTCTGCGTGGCGATCATCAAGCACGCCAATCCGTGCGGCATCGCCATCTCGTCGGTGTCGGTGGCCGACGCCCACCGCAAGGCCCACGAATGCGATCCGCTGTCGGCGTTCGGCGGCGTGATCGCGGCCAACACCGAGGTGACCGTCGAGATGGCCGAGACGGTTGCCGACATTTTCACCGAGGTGATCATCGCACCTGCGTACGAGTCCGGTGCGGTGGAAGTTCTTGCGCGCAAGAAGAACATCCGCGTCTTGTTGGCGTCCGAGCCGCAGCAGGGCGGCACCGAATTCCGCCAGATCAGCGGTGGACTGCTGATTCAGCAGCGCGACGAGTTCACCGCACCCGGTGATGATTCCGCCAATTGGACACTGGCCACCGGCTCACCCGCCGACCCCGCGACGCTGACCGATCTGAAGTTCGCGTGGCTGGCGTGCCGCGCGGTGAAGTCCAACGCGATCGTCGTCGCCGCCGACGGCGCCACCGTCGGGGTGGGCATGGGTCAGGTCAATCGGGTCGACGCCGCCAAGCTGGCCGTGCAGCGGGCAGGCGATCGCGTGCGGGGGGCAGTCGCCGCTTCCGACGCGTTCTTCCCGTTCCCCGACGGGCTCGAGGTGCTGACGGATGCCGGCGTGAAGGCGGTCGTGCATCCCGGTGGTTCCGTGCGTGACGATGAGGTCACCGCGGCGGCCGCCAAGGCGGGGATCACCCTCTACCTGACGGGCGCCCGACACTTCGCACACTGAGCGGCTGCGCTCTCCGCCGAACGTGGGTTACCCACACGCTTCCGGGCGGCGGAGCGTGCGGGTAACCCACGTTCGCGCGCTAGGAGTTGCGGATCTTGTCGATCAGCTTCGACTTGGTGAGCGCGGAGTATCCCGAGATGCCGATCTCCTTGGCGCGCTTCTTCAACTCCGGCACCGTCCAGTCGTCGTAGGAGCCCGACTTCCCGCCCTTGCGGCCGACCGCGGACGTGCCGCGCGCCGCGGCGGCGTTGGCGATCCTGGCGGACTTCTGCTTCGAGTTGCCTTCCTCGCGCAGGTCCTCGTACAGCTTTTCGTTCTTGATGGACGGATTCGGCATCGCAGGTGCCTCCTTTGTTCGTTCTGCTGTGGGAAGAATTCCCACTACCGAGGCTTTTATGCAGGGATCGGGCGTGCGCGGAATGTGACGGATTGGCGGCGTGGCGAGGAGGGGACACGCACGGTCGCGGGTCACGTCGTAGCGTGGAGTGGTGACATCACCTAACGATTTTCCCCGGACCGTTTCAGAGCTGAGGGCCTCCGGTCATGTCGAACGGGGCGTCAAGGCCGAAATCCGCGAGAACCTGCTGGCCGCGCTGGCCGAGGGCCGCGATGCCTGGCCGGGCATCCTGGGCTTCGAAGACACCGTGCTCCCGCAGCTGGAACGGGCCCTGATCGCCGGGCACGACGTGGTGTTGCTTGGTGAACGCGGACAGGGCAAAACCCGTCTGCTGCGCGCGCTGACGGGCCTGCTCGACGAGTGGACCCCTGTCATCGCCGGCTCCGAACTCAGCGAGCATCCGTATTCGCCGATCACCCCCGAGTCCATCCGGCGGGCCGCGGACTCCGGCGACGATCTGCCCGTCGAGTGGCGGCACCGCAGCGAGCGCTACACCGAGAAGCTGGCGACCCCGGACACCAGCGTGGCCGACCTCGTCGGCGACATCGACCCGATCAAAGTGGCCGAGGGCCGCAGTCTCGGTGATCCGGAGACGATCGCGTACGGCCTCATTCCTAGGGCCCACCGGGGCATAGTCGCGATCAACGAGTTGCCCGACCTCGCCGAGCGCATCCAGGTGTCGATGCTGAACGTGATGGAGGAGCGCGACATTCAGGTGCGCGGCTACACGTTGCGACTGCCGCTGGACGTCGTCGTCGTCGCCAGTGCCAACCCCGAGGACTACACCAACCGCGGCCGCATCATCACGCCGCTGAAGGACCGCTTCGGGGCCGAGATTCGCACCCATTACCCGTACGAGCTCGAGGCCGAGGTCGGAGTCATCCGGCAGGAGGCGCATCTGGCCGCCGAGGTGCCCGAGTACCTCGTGCAGGCGCTCGCCCGCTTCGCCCGCTATCTGCGGGAATCGCGGTCCATCGACCAGCGTTCCGGTGTCTCGGCGCGCTTCGCGATCGCGGCCGCCGAGACGGTCGCCGCCTCGGCACGCCACCGTTCGGCCATCCTGGGCGAACAGGATCCGGTGGCGCGGGTCGTGGACCTGTCGACGGTGATCGACGTCCTGCGCGGCAAGCTGGAATTCGAATCCGGGGAGGAGGGTCGCGAGCAGGCCGTGCTGGAACACCTCTTGCGCCGCGCCACCGCGGACACCGCGCAGAAGCTGCTCGGCGGTATCGACGTGGGTCCGTTGGTGGTCGCGATCGAGAACGGCTCGGCGGTCACCACCGGCGAGCGGGTGTCCTCCCGCGACGTGCTGGCCGCGGTGCCGGAGGTCCCGGCGATCGCGGAGATCCAGAAGCGACTGGAGGCGACGACGGACGGACAGCGTGCGGCGGCCGTCGAACTGGCGCTCGAGGCCCTGTATCTGGCCAAGCGGATCGACAAGGTGTCCTCAGAAGGCGAAACCGTATATGGCTAAACGTACTTCGCGGTACTCGCGATACACCGGCGGGCCCGATCCACTGGCCCCGCCGATCGATCTGCGCGAGGCGCTCGAGCAGATCGGCCAGGACGTCATGGAGGGCAGCTCGCCGCGACGCGCCCTGTCCGAGCTGATGCGCCGTGGCACGGAGAACATGCGCGGCGCCGACAAGCTCGCCGCCGAGGCCAACCGCCGTCGTCGGGAAATGTTGCAGCGCAACAACCTCGACGGCACCCTCGCCGAGGTCAAGAAGCTGCTCGACGAAGCCGTGCTGGCCGAGCGCAAGGAGTTGGCCCGGGCGCTGGACGACGATGCGCGGTTCAACGAGATGCGCATCGAGTCGTTGCCGCCGTCACCCGCGAAGGCCGTGCAGGAGCTCGCCGACTACGACTGGCGCAGCGACGAGGCGCGCGAAAAGTACGACCAGATCAAGGATCTGCTCGGCCGCGAGATGCTCGACCAGCGGTTCGCAGGCATGAAGCAGGCGATGGAGAACGCCACCGACGAAGACCGCCAGCGCGTCAACGAGATGCTCGACGATCTCAACGACCTGCTGGACAAGCACGCCAAGGGCGAGGATTCGCCGGACGACTTCCAGAATTTCATGGATAAGCACGGCGAGTTCTTCCCGGAGAATCCGCGCAACGTCGAGGAGCTGCTGGACTCCTTGGCCAAGCGGGCCGCCGCCGCGCAGCGCTTCCGCAACAGCCTGTCTGCGGATCAGCGGGCCGAGTTGGATGCGTTGGCGCAGCAGGCATTCGGCTCACCATCGCTGATGAATGCGCTCAACAAGCTCGACGGGCACCTACAGGCGGCACGGCCCGGTGAGGACTGGGATGGGTCGTCGCGGTTCTCCGGTGACAACCCGATGGGCATGGGCGAGGGCACCCAGGCGATGGCCGACATCGCCGAACTCGAAGAGCTTGCCGAGTCGCTCTCGCAGAGCTACGCGGGCGCCACGATGGAGGACGTCGACCTGGACATGCTTGCCCGTCAACTCGGCGACGAAGCCGCAGTCGACGCCGCGACGCTCGCAGAACTCGAGCGGGCACTGGTGAACCAGGGATTCCTGGATCGTGGCTCGGACGGGCAATGGAGACTGTCGCCGAAAGCGATGCGCCAGCTCGGGCAGGCTGCGTTGCGGGATGTGGCGCAACAACTTTCGGGACGGCATGGTGAGCGTGACACCCGTAGGGCGGGCGCGGCAGGCGAGTTGACCGGTGCGACGCGACCGTGGGCGTTCGGTGACACCGAACCCTGGAACGTCACGCGTACGCTGACGAACACGGTGCTGCGCCAGGCCGGCACCGGCGGCGTCGACATGCCGCTGAAGTTCACCGTCGAAGACGTCGAGATCTCTGAGACCGAGACACGCACGCAGGCCGCGGTGGCGCTGCTGGTGGACACCTCGTTCTCGATGGTGATGGAGAACCGGTGGCTGCCGATGAAACGCACCGCGCTGGCATTGAGCCACCTGATCAGCACGAGATTTCGATCGGATGCGTTGGAGATCATCGCCTTCGGCCGCTATGCGCGCACTGTCTCCACAGCCGAATTGACCGGACTGGAGGGCGTCTACGAGCAGGGCACCAACCTGCACCACGCGCTGGCACTGGCCGGTCGGCACCTGCGCCGTCATCCCAACGCACAGCCGGTGCTGCTCGTGGTGACCGACGGTGAACCGACCGCGCATCTGGAGTCATATGGCGGCGGTGGGGGAGCTGACTCGGCCGCCCAGCCGCCGGGAGTGTTCTTCGACTACCCGCCCCACCCGCGCACCATCGCCCACACGGTGAAGGGTTTCGACGACATGGCAGGGCTGGGCGCGCAGGTGACGATCTTCCGGTTGGGCAGCGATCCGGGACTTGCGAAGTTCATCGACCAGGTCGCTCGGCGCGTGGAGGGCCGCGTCGTGGTGCCCGATCTGGACGGTTTGGGTGCCGCGGTGGTGGGCGACTACTTGCGGTCGCGGAGGCGTCGGTAGGCGCCTGCGCAGCACGACGGGTACGAGACCGCAACCTCTGCGTGCCCGGTTCGTCCCCTGTAGGGTTTGGGCGTGCTGAGCAGACTGCTGACGGGCGTCGGGATAGCTGGAAGCCTTGCGGTAATCGGTGTTCCAGCGACAGCTTTCGCTGAACCGGCGCCCGGCCCTCCCAATGTGAATGCCTTCGCACCCCTGAGCCCGGCTGAGTATTCGGTGAATGAGGGCGCGTGGTACGCCTTCAGCACGCCCAACGGCTTGACGTGCGTGCTGGACCGTCAATCGGGCGGCTATGGGTGCAGCGGGCCGATACCCGCCGCGCCGGGCGGCGCCAACACGGTGAGCGCGGGTCCCGTCGGTGGGCCCGGGTTCGCCACTTCTGATCGTCCGTTGTACGGCGTGTCCGTGGAGGCAAAGCCGTTGCCGCCGAACACCCGGCTCTCATTTCGTTCGGTGAGCTGCGGCACCGACGGAGTGGCGACGTTGTGCACGAACAGCGCTGACCAGACCGGTTTCGTCCTCAGCCCGGCAGGTAGCTTCGTCTACGGGGCCTGATCTCGCGGCCTAAGCGCTCTTGCGCTGCTTGCGCTTGACTCCGACGCTGCCCCACAGCGAGAAGCCGCGGATGCGCACGCATGGCGCGCCCGGTGAGCCCTCGCCGCTCACGCTCTGCTCGAAGACGCCCATCACCCCGACACCGCGCAAGTCGACGTTCACCTCGGGCGGTATCAGGATGGTCTGCCCGCCGAAGATCGAGTAGGAGTGAATCTCGACGTCTGGTGACGTGAAGTCGGCGTAGCGCAAATCGACCACGCCGCCGCCGAACAGAGCAAACGTGGTCAACCGTTCCGGTACGTTCCAGCGGCCGCGACGCTCGAAGCCGCTCATGATCGCCAGGAGCATCGTCGACGGAGCGGGCCGGACGGGGCCGCCGCTACGGCCCCGCGTGACCGCGCCGGGCAGGTCGGCGGAGAGCCGGTCGAGCTCTTCATACGTCTGCGCGGCATAGGCCCTGCCCAGGCGTTCTTCGTATTCGCGCAGCGGCAATCGGCCCTGAGCCGCGGCATCGCTGAGCAGCTGCGCCATCTGAATACGATCAGTGTCCGCAGCGCGCATCGAACCGTTCCGGGACGCTGGAGTGGTCATCGGAGCCATCTGTTCTTCGCGCAAGACCTCATCACGGCCATCTGTTCTTCGAGCAAGCTCTCATCACTGACGAGCCTACGACGAACGCTGGGACATGCAAGGCCGATGGACAAACTGTGAACTCACCGATGCCGGCGAATCAGATAGATGAGCAAACTTCATTCCGCGGCGGCCGCGTAGTCGGCAAACTCGGTGGTGCCGACGGGGTTGTCGGTCGCGAGGTTCGCGCCCTTCCGATAGCCAGCAACGATCCGTCCCGGAAGAGGTACCGAAACCACCTTGCGGCGGCCGCCGTGCGCGGTCAGGTAGATCCGCGCCAACTCCGCGTGGGTGTGCACCGTCGGCCCGCCGATGTCCGGCACCCGGCCTGCGGGCTCGGCGTCGATCAACTCGACGAGCCGGTTCGCGACGTCGCGGGTGTCGATCGGCTGGAACCGGACATCGCGCAGCGCCCACAGGACGGGGGAGTATCGCTGGATCGAGAAGGAGGTGTGGATCAGGTCGTGAAACTGCGTGGCGCGCAGCACCGTGTGGCCGGCACCGGAGCGCTGGAGCACCTGTTCGACACGCAACTTCGTTTTGTAGTAGGGCAGCGGGATTCGGTCGATGCCGACAATCGACACGTGCACAAGATGACCGGCACCTGTCCGCCGCACCGCGGACGTGAGGTTCTGCATCGAGGTGACGTCTTTGTCGCCGGTCGGCTGGGTGGCGCAGTTGACGATCACGTCCACGCCATCGACCGCTGCGTCGATTCCGGTGCCCTCGAGCAGGTCGCCGCGGTGCCATCGCACCGGCGTGTCGTCGGTGTGATCGCGCCGGCTCAGCGCACGCACCCGATGCCCGGCCGCGAGCGCGGCGGCCACCACCTGGCTGCCGAGTGTGCCGATCGCTCCGGTGACCAGGATTTCGCGTGACATCTACCTGACCCAGTTCGGCGCGCGCTTCTGCAGGAACGCCAGCATGCCCTCTCTGGCCTCCTCGGAGACGAACAACTCGGCGGACTGTCGGGTCAGTGCCTCGGCGTCGCGGTCGAACGCCGCTAGCAGCGGCGCGGTGGTCAGTGCCTTCGACGCCGCCAGCCCCTGCGGCGAGGCCTTGCCGATCTCAGCGGTAAGGGTCGTCACCGTCGCCTCGACGTCGTCGGCGGCGATCGTGATGAGGCCGATGTCCGCGGCCTCTGCGGCGCCGAACTTCTCGCCGGTCATGAAGTACCGGCCCGCGGCGCGGCTGCTCATTTTCGGCAACAGGGTCAGCGAAATGATCGACGGCGCAACACCAATGCGGGCTTCGGTCAGCGCGAACGTGCTCGACTGACCCGCCACCGCGATGTCGCATGCGCCGACCAGTCCCAGCCCACCCGCGCGGACGTGTCCGTCGATCGCCGCGATCACCGGCACCGGGAGCTCGATGATCCGGCGCAGCAGCCGGGTCAGTTCGCGCGCCCGGTCGGCGGCAACCTCGACGGGGTCGGCCCCCGAAGAAGCTTGCGCGAGATCAGCTCCTGCGCAGAACGTTCCGCCGGTGTGGTCGAGCACCACCGCCCGGACGCCGGCCTCCTCGGTCGCGGCTGTCAGCCCTTGATGCAGCTGGTTCACCAGTGCCGTGGACAGGGCGTTGCGGTTCTCCGGTGAGTCCAGCGTCAGGCGCGCGACGCTGCCTTCGACGGTGTAGCGGACGAGTGCACTCATCAGTACGAGCGTGGCAGACCCAGCGAGGTCTGCGCGACGAAATTGAGGATCATCTCCCGGCTGACAGGTGCGATGCGGGCCAACCGCGACGCCGTCAGCACGGAGGCGATGCCGTACTCCTTGGTCAGGCCGTTGCCGCCGAGGCTCTGCACGGCCTGGTCGACCGCGCGCACGGACGCCTCACCCGCAGCGTATTTGGCCATGTTGGCGGCTTCCGCGGCGCCACCGTCGTCGCCGAGGTCGTACAGTGTCGCGGCCTTCTGCATCATCAGCTTCGCCAGCTCGATCTCGATGTGGTTCTGCGCCAATGGATGTGACAGACCCTGATGCGCGCCGATGGGCGTCTTCCACACCTGCCGCGTCTTGACGTACTCGGTGGCCTTGTTGATGGCGAAACGGCCCATGCCCACCGCGCTGGCGGCACCCATGATGCGCTCGGGGTTGAGTCCGGCGAACAACTGCGCGATCGCAGCGTCTTCGGAGCCGACGAGTGCGTCGGCGGGCAGTCGCATCTCGTCGAGGAACAGTTGGAACTGATTCTCGGGGCTGACGATCTCCATGTCGATCTTGGTCCACGACATGCCCGGCGTGTCGGTGGGCACCACGAACAGCGCGGGCTTGAGATTGCCGGTCTTGTGATCTCCGTCTTCCCGGAAGGTGCGGCCGACGATGAGCACCGCCTGGGCCTGGTCGACGCCCGAGATGAACACCTTCTGACCGGACAGGATCCAGTCGCTGCCGTCACGCCGCGCGGTGGTGGTGATGCGGTGGCTGTTGGAGCCCGCATCGGGTTCGGTGATCGCGAACGCCATGGTGATCGAGCCGTCGGCGATGCCGGGTATCCACCGTTTCTTCTGCTCGTCGGTGCCGAACTTGGAAATGATGGTCCCGTTGATCGCGGGGGAGACCACCATCAAGAGCAGGGCGCAGCCGGCGGCCGACATCTCCTCCATGACGAGTGACAACTCATACATCCCGGCCCCGCCGCCGCCGTACTCCTCGGGAAGATTGACCCCGATGAAGCCGAGTTTGCCTGCTTCACTCCATAACTCGGTGGTGTGCTCACCCGCGCGCGCCTTGTCCAGGTAGTAACTCTCACCATAGTTGGCGGCCATCGCGGCGACGGCCTTGCGCAGCGCCTGCTGTTCTTCGGTTTCTATGAAACCGCTCATGCGTTTCCTCCCTGGTCGTCCACTGGGGCGAGTACTCGGGCCAATGCGAAGCCGACGTCGACCTGCTGGCCGACCTCGACGTTGAGCTCGGCGAGGATTCCGTCACCGGGTGAGGTCACCGTGTGCTCCATCTTCATCGCCTCCAGCCACACCAACGGCTGTCCGGCGGTGACCGAGTCGCCGACCGCGGCGCCGATGCGCAGCACCGACCCCGGCATGGGTGCCAGCAGTGACCCCTGCGCGACGGCGGCGTCGGGATCACCGAAGCGGGGCAGGGCAATGAGATGCACGGGGCCCAGAGCAGAGTCGACACATACGTCCGACGAGTACCTCGCGATTTCGAAGGCTCGCTCCACGCCGGAGACCGAGAGCACGACGCGTCCCGGGGCGGCCGCCACGACGGTGACATCGTCGTGGTCGGGGAGGACCACGCCGGTGCGGGTGTAGCGGTAACGCATCACCAACTCGTCACCGCTGTCGGCGCGGTAGGGCTTGGTCTGGAAACCGGAGGGGATGTTGCGCCAGCCGCTTGGAGCTGAAGCGAATACCGTTGCCTGGAAGCGGTTATGCGCACCATCGGCCAGCGCCGCGGCGACCGCGGACAGTGCAACAGCGCGATCGTCGGCCAATGGTGCGGCCAGCCGGTCGAGGCCGTGGGTGTCGAAGAACGACGTGTCGGTGGCGCCGTCGAGGAATGCCGGATGCCGCAGCACGTTGACCAACAGGTCGCGGTTGGTCCGGATGCCGTGGATTCGGCTGCGGTTCAATGCATCTGCCAGGACGGCCGCGCCCTGTCGCCGCGTGGTGGCCCACGAGATGACCTTGGCCAGCATGGGGTCGTAAAAGATCGACACCTCCGAGCCGTCCACGATGCCCGTGTCGACACGTACACCGCGCACGACTGGATCGAACTCGGCGGCGGCGGGTACCTCGAAGCGGTGCACGGTACCGGCCTGCGGCTGCCAGTTCTTCGCCGGGTCTTCGGCGTAGAGCCTCGCTTCGATCGAGTATCCGCGCGTTGGCGGAGGTTCGGGGTCCAGTCGCCCGCCGTCGGCGACATGCAACTGCAACTCGACGAGGTCCAGTCCGGTGGTGGCTTCGGTGACGGGATGTTCGACCTGGAGCCTGGTGTTCATCTCGAGGAAGAAGAAGTCGCCGAATTCGTCTGCCATGAACTCGACGGTGCCCGCGCCGGTGTAGCCGATGGCCTCCGCCGCCAGTCGGGAGGCTTCGAAAAGCTTGGCGCGCATACCTTCGGTGCGGTCGACCAGCGGCGAGGGAGCCTCTTCGATGATCTTCTGATGACGCCGCTGAATCGAGCATTCGCGTTCGCCGACAGCCCATACGGTGCCGTGTTGGTCCGCCATCACCTGGACCTCTACGTGATGGCCGGTGGCCAGGTAGCGCTCGCAGAACACCGTCGGATCGCCGAAGGCCGACTGGGCTTCGCGGCCCGCGGCTTTCACTTGCCCGGCCAGCGCTGACAATTCGTCGACCACCCGCATACCACGGCCGCCACCGCCAGCCGATGCCTTGATCAACACCGGCAACTGTTCGGCGGTCACGGTGTCGGGGTCGAGTTCGGTGAGCACCGGTACGCCCGCGGCCGCCATCATCTTCTTGGCCTCGATTTTGGAGCCCATCGCGGCGACCGCCGCCACCGGCGGACCAATCCAGGTCAGGCCGGCATCGGCCACAGCCGAGGCGAATTCGGCGTTCTCCGAGAGGAACCCGTACCCGGGGTGGATCGCGTCAGCGCCGGCCGCTCGTGCGGCGGCGATCAGCTGTGCTGTGTCCAGGTAGCCCCGGGTGCCGTTGAGTCGCACCCGGGCGTCGGCCTCGGCCACATGTGGAGACGCCGCGTCGGGATCGGTGTAGACGGCGACGGTCCCGATCCCCAGGCGGCGGCAGGTGGCGAACACCCGACGGGCGATCTCGCCGCGGTTGGCGACCAGCACTCGAGTGATCATCCGGTGCCTCCATCGGCGATTTGTGTGCGTTTTGTTGCGCCCACCGCGCGTAAACGCACACAAATCACAGTCATCTGGTGCCTCACATCCGGAAGACGCCGAAGTTCGACGTCCCCTTGATCGGGCCATTCGCGATGGCGGACAGGCACATTCCCAATATGGTGCGGGTGTCGCGAGGGTCGATCACGCCGTCGTCGTAGAGCCTGCCGGACAGGAACATCGGCAGTGACTCCGCCTCGATCTGCGCCTCGACGGCGGCGCGCAGCGCGGCGTCCGCATCCTCGTCGACTTGCTGGCCGCGGGCCTCGGCGGCGGCCCGGCTGACGATCGACAACACGCCCGCCAGCTGCGTGCCGCCCATGACCGCGGACTTGGAACTGGGCCAGGCGAACAGGAACCGTGGATCGTAGGCCCGGCCGCACATGCCGTAGTGACCGGCACCGTAGGAGGCGCCGATCAGCAGGGAGATGTGCGGCACTCCTGAATTCGAGACGGCGTTGATCATCATCGAGCCATGCTTGATCATCCCGCCTTCCTCGTATTTCTTGCCGACCATGTAGCCGGTCGTGTTGTGCAGGAACAACAGCGGGGTGTCGGCGCGGTTCGCGAGCTGGATGAATTGGGTGGCCTTCTGCGACTCCTCGGAGAACAGCACGCCGCGGTGGTTGGCCAAAATGCCGATCGGATAGCCGTACAGGGTGGCCCAGCCGGTCACCAGCGAGCCACCGTAGAGAGGTTTGAACTCGTCGAAGTCCGAGCCGTCGACGATGCGGGCGATGACATCGCGCGGATCGAACGGAATGCGCAGATCGCCGGGCACGATGCCGACCAGCTCCTCGGGGTCGAACAGTGGCTCGGTGGCAGGCCCTGGTGGCGGTCCCTGTTTACGCCAGTTCAGCCTCGCGACGATGCGACGGCCGACGCGAATCGCATCGAGCTCGTCGACGGCGAAGTAGTCACCGAGTCCCGAAATGCGGGCGTGCATCTCGGCGCCGCCGAGCGATTCGTCATCGGATTCCTCGCCGGTCGCCATCTTCACCAGCGGCGGCCCGGCCAGGAAGACCTTGGACCGTTCCTTGATCATCACGACGTGGTCCGACATGCCCGGGATGTAGGCGCCGCCCGCGGTCGAGTTGCCGAAGACCAGCGCGATGGTGGGGATGCCTGCCGCGGAGAGGCGGGTGAGGTCCCGGAACATCTGGCCGCCCGGAATGAAGATCTCTTTCTGCGTCGGCAGGTCGGCGCCACCGGACTCGACCAGCGACACCAGCGGCAGCCGGTTCTGGAGCGCGATCTGATTGGCGCGCAGGATCTTCTTCAAGGTCCACGGATTGCTGGTGCCGCCCTTGACCGTCGGGTCGTTGGACACGACGAGGCACTCGACACCTTCGATCACCCCGATGCCCGTCACGACGCTGGCGCCGACTGTGAAGTCGGTGCCCCATGCGGCCAGTGGGCTGAGTTCGAGGAACGGTGAATCGGCGTCGAGCAGCATCTCGATGCGCTCCCGCGCCGTCATCTTTCCGCGGTCGTGATGTCGTTTTACGTACTTCTCACCGCCGCCGGCCAGCGCCTTGGCGTGTTCGGTGTCCAGTTCGGCGAGCTTGGCGATCATCACGTCGGCGGCTTCGGAGAACGCCGCGGACCTCGGGTCCAGCGTCGACTTCAGCGCGGTCATGACTGGAAGCCAAGGGTTTTCGCCGCGAGGCTGGTGAGGATCTCCGTCGTACCGCCGCCGATGCCGAGGATGCGCATGTCGCGGTACTGCCGCTCCACCTCCGACTCGGTCATGTACCCCATGCCACCGAACAGCTGCACCGCCTGATTGGCCACCCACTCGCCCGCTTCGACGGCGGTGTTCTTGGCGAAGCACACCTCGGCGATCAAGTTGGTTTCAACTCCGTCTGATGTCGCCGCCGGAGCGGCTCCCGCGAGTTGCCGCTCGACAATGTTGCGCGTGTACACGCGGGCCACGTCGACCCGCCGCGCCATCTCGGCCAGCGAGTTCTGCACCGACTGCCGCGAGATCAGCGGCCTGCCGAAGGTCTCGCGGTTGCGACACCACTCGACGGTCAGATCGAGGCAACGTTGCGCGCTTGCATACGCCTGCGCGGCCAGGCCGACGCGTTCTGAGACGAATGCGCCTGCGATCTGGAAGAAACCCGTGTTCTCCCCGCCGATGAGGTTGGCCGCGGGGACCCGGACGTCGGTGTAGCTCAGTTCGGCGGTGTCGCTGGACCGCCAGCCCATCTTGTCCAGCTTGCGGGTGACCTCCAATCCTGGTGTGCCCTTGTCGACGACGATCAGCGAAACGCCTGCCGCGCCTGGGCCGCCCGTGCGTGCGGCGGTCACCACGTAATCGGCTCGCACACCCGAGGTGATGTAGGTCTTTGCGCCGTTGATCACGTAGTCGTCACCATCGCGTACAGCGCGGGTGGTCAGGTGCCCGACGTCCGAACCGCCGCCCGGTTCGGTGATGGCGAGGCTGCCGATCAGATCGCCGCTTAGCGTCGGCCGCACGTAGGTGTCGATCAATCGCGCGTCGCCGGAGGCGATCATGTGCGGTACGGAGATGCCGCAGGTGAACAACGAGGCGAAGACGCCGCCCGGCGCCCCGGAGTAGTGCATTTCCTCGCAGATGACCACCGCATCCGCGCCGTCACCGCCGCCTCCGCCGACCGCTTCGGGCAGGCCCGCTCCCAGTAAGCCTGCGTCGCCTGCCTTGCGGTGCAGCTCGCGCGGAAGCATGCCGGTGCGCTCCCACTCCTCGACGTTGGGCAGGATCTCGCGTTCCGCGAACGCCCGCACCGTCTTTCTTAGTTGTTCCCGTTCCGGGGTGTGCCAGATGCTCAACCCAACAGCTCCTCAGGTATGTCGACGTGTCGGCTGCGCAGCCATTCGCCCAGCCCCTTGGCCTGTGGGTCGAATCGGGCCTGATAGGCGACGCCCTGGCCGAGGATGCCGTCGATCACGAAGTTGACGGCGCGCAGGTTGGGCAGCAGGTGGCGGGTGACTGGCAGATCCGCTGTCTCAGGGAGCAATTGTCGAAGCTTATCAACCGTCAACGCGTGCGCCAGCCATCGCCAGTGGTCGCCACGACGCACCCACACTCCGACGTTGGCGCTGCCGCCCTTGTCGCCGCTGCGGGCGCCGGCGATCACGCCCAGCGGCACCCGACGGGTCTCGCCGAACGGAATTGGCTCGGGCAATGCGAACGGTCCGACGGCCGCGAGTTCCAGCGTCTCGGTGGCGGCCGGTATCGCCACCCGGCTGCCATCGGCGTGCACGGCCACGTGCGGCACCTCGGTGGCCGCGACGAAGGCGGGTTGGAACACCCCGTAGATCTGACCGTCCCCCGGCGGCGCGGTGCTGGTGAAACCCGGATAGCTGGCCAAAGCGAGTTCGACTGCGGCCGAGGAGAACTGGCGTCCGACGTTGGTGGGATCCGGATCGCGCACCACGCATCGCAGCAGCGCGCTGGCCGCTTCTTCGGTGTCGGCGTCGACGTGGTCGGTGCGCGCGAGCGTCCACTGCATCTCCGCAGGCTTGACCGTAAGGGTGCTCTCGAGCTGTTTGCGTACCAATGCAGCCTTGGCCTCGATGTCCAATCCGGTGAGCACCAGGGTCATCTCGTTGCGGAATCCACCGACCCCGTTGAGCGAGACCTTCAACGTTGCAGGTGGCGGTTCGCCCTTTACGCCGCTGATCCGGACGCGGTCGGGGCCGTCGTCGGACAGCTCGATGGTGTCGATCCGCAGCGTCGCATCGGGATTGGCGTAGCGCGCACCAGTGACCTCGTAAAGCAGCTGTGCGGTGACGGTGTCGACTGTGACCGCACCTCCGGTGCCGCGATGTTTGGTGATCACCGACGACCCGTCGCGGGCGATCTCGGCGAGCGGGAAGCCCGGACTGGTGAGATCGGCAATCTCGGTGAAGAACGAATAATTTCCGCCGGTGGCTTGCGTGCCGCATTCGATGACGTGGCCCGCGGCGATCGCGCCGGCGAGCTGGTCGTAGTCGGTGCGGCCCCATCCGTGGTGCGCGGCCGCGGGGCCGACGATGACCGACGCGTCGGTGACCCGGCCGGTGACGACGACATCCGCGCCCGAGTTCAGGCAGTCGACGATGCCCCAGGCGCCGAGGTAGGCGTTGGCCGCCAGTTGCGTGCCGAACCCGAGCTCCTCGGCTCGCGGCAGCAGATCGTCGCCCTCCACGTGGGCTACCCGCACGCTCAACCCGAGACGGTCCGCCAGCGCCCGTACCGCCTGCGCCAAGCCGGCGGGGTTGAGTCCACCCGCATTCGCGACGATGCGCACCCCGCGATCCAGCGCCAGGCCGAGGCACTCCTCGAGTTGGACCAGAAAGGTCTTGGCATAGCCGCGGTCGGGCGATTTGGCGCGGTCGCGCGCCAGGATCAGCATGGTGAGCTCGGCGAGGTAGTCACCGGTGAGATAGTCCAGCTCGCCGCCGGTGAGCATCTCCCGCATCGCCGCGAGCCGGTCACCGTAGAAGCCCGAGTAATTTCCGATTCGGACAGAAGGTGTCACTCACACACTCCCCTCGTCATCGAGACGTGCCCAACCAACCGGTAGGTTAGTCGCCGCTTCGCCGAGATTGCAGTGAGGGTCGCGAATAGGCGTCGATCAACGACCCTGGGTGCAATCTCGACGCCAGGCGATTCTGCGGCGCGTACGGACGTCCGCGGCACATTTTGGAGCAGATACTGCCCACGGGCTATCCTGAAGGGCAATCGTCGACGCCTGACACCTCGCGCGGCGCACGCTTCATCACCGGTAGCACCCCTCAACTAGGAGAATCTCGATCATGGCCGTTCCCAAGCGCAGGATGTCGCGTGCGAATACCCGTAGCCGGCGCTCGCAGTGGAAGGCCAAGGCCACCGGCCTCGTCGGTGTGACGGTCGCGGGCCAGCAGCACAAGGTGCCGCGTCGTCTGCTCAAGGCTGCCCGCCTCGGCCTGATCGACCTCGACCGCCGCTGATCGCGTCCCCTGCCCGTTGGGCAGGGCCTCACTTCGCACAAGATCGGCGCGCCTCTCAGGCCGCTCTCAGACAGCGGGTTGACACTGTGCCTGTGCGAATACTTGTTGTCGACGATGACCGCGCTGTGCGCGAATCGCTACGTCGATCGCTCTCCTTCAACGGTTACTCGGTCGAGCTGGCGCAGGACGGGCTCGAAGCTCTCGATCGAATCGCCAGCGATCGCCCGGACGCCGTGGTGCTCGATGTGATGATGCCGCGGCTGGACGGCCTCGAGGTGTGCCGCCAGCTGCGCAGCACCGGCGACGATCTACCCATCCTCGTGCTGACTGCGCGCGACTCGGTCTCCGAACGCGTCGCCGGACTGGACGCGGGCGCCGACGACTATCTGCCGAAGCCGTTCGCGCTCGAGGAACTGCTCGCCCGCATGCGCGCGTTGCTGCGTCGCAGAACTCCCGACGATGGCAGCGAGTCGCCAGCGATGACGTTTTCGGACCTGTCGCTGGACCCGGTGACCCGCGAGGTCGCCCGTGGCGAACGTTCGATCAGCCTTACCCGCACGGAGTTCGCGCTTCTCGAGATGCTGATCGCGAATCCGCGGCGGGTGCTCACTCGCAGCCGCATCCTCGAGGAGGTGTGGGGCTTCGACTTTCCGACCTCCGGCAACGCCCTCGAGGTGTACGTCGGCTACCTCCGCCGCAAGACCGAGGCGGAAGGAGAGCCGCGACTGATCCACACAGTGCGTGGGGTGGGTTATGTGCTGCGCGAGACCCCTCCCTGATGTCGGCACAGCAGTTGACGCCTCGGTCCGGGCCGTATGCACTAACGGCGCAGTCCACGGCCAGTTCGTTGTCGCTTCGCTGGCGGGTGATGCTCCTCGCGATGTCAATGGTGGCGCTGGTGGTGGTGTTGATGGCGGTAGCCGTCTATGCCGTCGTCTCGCGTGCGCTCTACGACGACATCGACAACCAACTTCACACCCGGGCCAGCCTCCTGATCGAAAGCGGCTCGCTGACCAGCGATCCCGCCAAGGCGATCGAGGGCACCGCCTACTCCGACGTCAACGCGATGCTGGTCAATCCGGGCCGCTCCATCTTCACTGCCAACCAGGGGGGACAGACGCTGCCGCTTGGTGAACCCGAGAAGGCGGTCATTCGCGGCGAACTGTGGATGTCGAAGCGGTCGGTTGACCAACAACGCGTGCTTGCCCTGCATCTGTCCAACGGGAGTACGTTGCTGATCTCCAAGAGTCTGCTGCCGACAGATCAGCTGCTCAAACGATTGGGCACAGTTCTGCTCATCGTCGGCGGCGTCGGGGTGGTGGTGGCCGCCATGGCGGGCGGCGCTGTCGCAAGGGCGGGCCTCAGACCGGTGGCGCGGCTGACCGAAGCGGCCGAACGGGTGGCCCGCACCGACGATCTCCGGCCTATACCGGTCTACGGCAGCGACGAACTCGCCCGTCTCACCGAGGCTTTCAACATGATGCTGCGTGCATTGGCCGAATCCCGCGAGCGACAAGCGCGACTCGTCACCGATGCCGGTCACGAATTGCGCACGCCGCTGACGTCGTTGCGCACCAACGTCGAACTGCTGATGGCATCGATGGCCCCCGGCGCCCCGAGACTGCCCGAGGAGGATTTGGAGGGCCTGCGGGAGGACGTCATCGCCCAGATCGAAGAACTGTCCACCCTCGTCGGCGATCTGGTCGACCTGACCCGCGACGAGGCCGGTGTTGTCATTCACGAGCCCGTCGACATGACCGAAATCGTCGACCGCTCGCTGGAACGGGTTCGCCGCCGCCGCAACGACATTGAGTTCGATGTGAATCTGATTCCGTGGCAGGTCTACGGCGACGGCGGCGGACTTGGCCGCGCGGTCCTCAACGTGCTGGACAACGCTACCAAATGGAGCCCACCCGACGGGCGGGTCGGCGTGCGGCTGACGCAGGTCGACCAAACGCATGCCGAGCTGGTGGTGACCGATCAGGGTCCCGGTATTCCACCGCAGGAACGTCGGTTCGTTTTCGAGCGGTTCTTCCGTTCCGCCTCCGCGCGCGCGATGCCGGGTTCGGGTCTGGGCCTGGCGATCGTGAAACAGGTTGTGCTCAAACACGGTGGCGCATTGCGCGTCGAGGACGCCGTCCCGGGCGGACAGCCGCCTGGTACGGCAATTCATATGGTGCTGCCCGGCAGGCCCCTGCCCGGTGAGTCCGCGCGACACGCGGTCTCAGGCGTGGACTTGCCCGTGGTCAGCGCCGACAATGATTAGCCTGGGCGCGCTTGGGGGAAGCAAGTCTGTGCGTGTCCCGAAGGTTCTCTAAGTGGATTCTCAGCCCGCTTAGGCAACTTTGACAGTGCGAACGCCGTTGTTCTGGATGTCGGA
Source organism: Mycolicibacterium tusciae JS617 (assembly GCF_000243415.2). The sequence continues at coordinate 669,927 of NZ_KI912270.1, read as the reverse complement.
CCAACGATCGGACCCACAAGAGGAAAAGAGCACCGCAGCGACATGACCAACCACCCGAGGTATTCGCCGCCACCGCCGCCGGGTCATCGGCCCGGCGCGCCCGAGCACGCGGCACCCGGATACCCCGGTGCGCAGCGGCCCGACCCGTACCAACAGCAGCCGTATGACTGGCGTTACCAGACCCAACAGGAGCAGCAGGCTTTCCGCGCCTCTCATGCCCCCTATGACCCGTATCGCGGTGCCCCGGCGACGGCTCGCTTCCCCCAGGCTCCGATGCTTAACCAGCCGCCTCAGAAGCGTTCCCGCGCAGGTGCTTTGGCAGCGGGCGCCCTCGCGGTGGCCATCGTGTCCGCAGGTATTGGTGGGGGAGTCGCGCTACTTGTGCAGCCCGATCGGCCCGCAGCAACATCGAGCGCCAACGGCGCCGCCCCCGGCGTTCCCGTCGCAAGCCTGCCTGCCGGCTCGGTCGAACAGGTCGCGGCGAAGGTCGTTCCCAGCGTCGTCAAACTCGAGGTGGACCTCGGCAGGCAATCCGAGGAAGGCTCCGGGATCATCCTGTCCTCGGACGGCCTCATCTTGACGAACAACCACGTCGTCACTGCGGCTCAGGGCGGGCCGGCCGGGCCAGGAGGTCCGCCTGCGCCGGCTGGTCAAGGCGCCGCACAGACCAAAGTCACCTTCGCCGACGGCCGCAGCGCGCCGTTCACCGTGGTCGGAACCGACCCCAGCAGCGACATCGCCGTGGTGCGCGCCGACGGGGTGTCAGGCTTGACCCCGATCACGATCGGCTCGTCCGCCGATCTGCGGGTGGGCCAGGATGTCGTGGCCATCGGGTCGCCCCTTGGGCTCGAAGGCACCGTGACCACCGGCATCATCAGCGCGCTTAATCGCCCGGTCGCCGCGGGCGGCGACATCAGGAACCAGAACACTGTGCTCGACGCGGTCCAGACCGACGCCGCAATCAATCCCGGCAACTCCGGCGGAGCACTGGTCAACATGAATGGTGAGCTCGTCGGGGTCAACTCGGCCATCGCCACCTTGGGGGGTGACGCCGACGGGGCAGCGCAGGGCGGCTCGATCGGGCTGGGCTTTGCCATTCCGGTCGACCAGGCAAAGCGGATCGCGGACGAGCTGATCGACAGCGGCGCCGCATCGCACGCGTCGCTGGGTGTCCAGGTCGGCAACGATGCGACGGTCGACGGCGCGCGAATAGTTGAGGTGACCGGCGGGGGTGCCGCTGCCTCGGCTGGCCTGCCTAGCGGCGTGGTGGTCACCAAGGTCGACGACCGGGTGATCAACAGTGCCGATGCGCTGGTAGCGGCGGTGCGATCCAGAGCGCCCGGCGAGAAGTTGACCCTGACCTACCTCGACAACGCGGGGAAGCCGCAGACCGTCGAGGTCACCCTCGGCAAGGCCCAGCAGTGAGGCCTACGGTGACGTCCGGGCCCGCCACGCTGAGAGTGGCCGCGCCACTGTCTCTGCCCGGATATACGGTTGGCGTCATGGAACAGCCAGGGGAGTTGGTGGGCCGGGCACTGGTCGTCGTCGTCGATGACCGAACTGCGCATGGTGACGAGGAGGACCACAGCGGTCCGTTGGTCACCGAACTGCTCGGTGAAGCGGGCTTCGTCGTCGATGGTGTGGTCGTGGTGTCTGCCGATGAGATCGAGATCCGCAACGCGCTGAACACGGCGGTGATCGGTGGCGTCGACCTGGTGGTTTCGGTCGGCGGAACAGGTGTGACCCCGCGTGACGTCACACCCGAAGCCACCCTCGATCTGCTCGACCGGGAATTGCTCGGCATCGCCGAGGCACTGCGAGCGTCGGGCTTGTCGGCCGGTGTCTCCGACGCCGCCCTCTCGCGCGGTTTGGCCGGGATTTCTGGCAGCACACTCGTCGTGAACCTCGCCGGCTCGCGCGCGTCAGTGCGCGACGGTATGGCGACCCTTACTCCGCTGGCCGTTCAGATCATCGGACAGCTATCCAGCCTCGAGATCTAAGAGCAGTCTGTGGACGGCCGCGTCAAAATGTGACGCTTGTCACAGTGGGGAGTGCCATGACAGTCCGGCCCGAGCCCTCGCGTGGCGGTGTCAACAAGAGCTTCGGCGCGGCGTCGCTGCCCACGTCTCCTGACGACCGCGACGAATCCTCGCCTGACGACGACGCAGAACATGATCGGTGGTTGCGGGAGAACACCCCTCCGCACCATCAGTGACCTGCAATTTCAGCGCTAACACCGCCAGCCGTATCCGTATGTATCGCTGCCCGTTTCGGCCGCTGGTGTGCGGAGCAAAATCATGATCCGGTCGGGCCGTCTCAGCGCCCGCGCGGCCGTCTCTCCCGCATGACGGAAGTGAGCAAAGTGGCAGGTCTGGTAACGCCCTCGTAAGTAGTTGCGATCTCACGTTGCCGGGTTGTGGTCCGACCGTTATGTTCCTCGTGTCAACGCTGAGCAGGACGTAAGAGCCGCATGTGAGGTTTCTCATTTGCGTCATATGAGGCCCTTGGGTCGTGTGTTGTGTATCGGTAGGGCCAGGCACGAATAACAAAACGGTGAGCCCGGTCGGGTCACTGTCGACATAAGAGCTAGGGAGAACATGAAGGTATTCAGTCGGGTGCTGATTGCGATGGTTTTCGCCATCGCGTCACTGTTCGTGAGCACTGGCACCTCTCACGCCGGGCTGGACAACGAGCTCAGCCTTCTTGACGGTCAGGGTCGGACGTTGACGATCCAGCAGTGGGACACGTTCCTGAACGGTGTCTTCCCCCTTGACCGCAACCGCCTGACCCGCGAGTGGTTCCACTCGGGCAAGTCCACGTACATCGTCGCCGGCGACGGTGCCGACGATTTCGAGGGCACGCTGGAACTTGGCTACCAGGTCGGCTTCCCCTGGTCGCTCGGCGTCGGCATCAACTTCAGCTACACCACGCCCAACATCGCCTTCGACGGTTACGGCCTAGATCTCGCGACCCCCGATGACCCGTTCCTGGGCTTTGCCGACTCCATCGTGACCCCGCCGCTGTTCCCCGGTGTGTCTATCTCGGCTGACCTGGGTAACGGCCCGGGCATCCAGGAGGTCGCCACCTTCTCGGTCGACGTCGCTGGTCCCACGGGATCGGTTGCCGTGTCCAACGCTCATGGCACGGTTACCGGCGCTGCCGGTGGGGTGCTGCTGCGTCCGTTCGCCCGGTTGATCTCGTCGAGTGGTGACAGTGTGACCACCTACGGCGAGCCCTGGAACATGAACTGACAACGCTGTAAAAACGAATTCGGCCCCCGGCTTCTGCCGGGGGCCGACTTCTTCTATTCAACAGCCGAATTTGCCCCTGCGAGTAGGACTTTCGCCTCCTCGCGCCGCGATTGCCAGTCGCGCTGTCCTGTCCGTGCCCCTCCGTTCGTCCGCGACCCCGTGCGACGTGCGACCAACAGCGATCAAGGAGTGGTCAGGAATTCGCCGAAAGCGGTCCCCGAGGTGAAGGCGACACGTCAGCTGGACGATATGGCCGCAACAGACGACTGGGATTGTCTGGAGTCGTGGGGTGGGAGGTGCCATTGACCCGCATTCAGAGTCGTTGAACTGGCCGTCGGCAGACCCGTAACCCCGCCTGCGACCTAGGGTTTCGGCCAGTGGTCAGCGACTTGGCCGGGCCAGTATCCGCGCCGCCTAGTATTCCCCGACTAGACACGCGCGGCTCGGGTTTCACTGTTAGTCTGTGCAGGACTGAAAACGTACATGGACCTGGGTCCCGACTTGAAGGGGAACGCTGATGGCAGCACACGCCAAAGCCCTCGCTCGCAGTTCGAAGAAGCTGGGTATCGTGGGCCTCGGCTCGTTCGCCGTCGCTGCGGCGTTCATCGGTGTTGGCAGTGGTACGGCCAACGCTGACGTCGAGGAGCTCTCGCCGAGTCCGGTTGTGACCAGCCGGCAGGCTTCGCAGAACTCGGTGATCCGCATCAACGACTACGGTCTGGCGCGCGGCATTTCCGAGGCCCGTGTCGCAGACGCCGGCGAGATCAACGCATTCGGAGTGCAGGGCAGCGAAAACGAGTTGCCGGTCGTTCGTGACACCACGAAGGCCGTCCCGGGCACAACCGCCTCGGCGTTCGAGGGTGAGTATCCGGTCGGCCCGGCTATCGGCGATTGGTGATCTGCAGAGTTTGAAAGTTCCGTCCCCGGCGATCACGCCGGGGACGGAACTTTTTTCGTGCTTCGGTCCGTATGGCGAAGCTGACGAACTAGTCGCAGAGGTACCCAAGGCGTAGCCCGCCGGCCCGAGCTTCACAGTACGGTGAAGAGGTTCCGGTGTCACTGAGCACTGACGCCGCCACGGTCTGCCCGTGTCCCGGGATGGAGGCACTCACTGGCGCCGCGTTGGCGGTACCGGCAAGGCCCAGAAATGCGAACGCCATGGCCCCCAAGGTAATTGCGTTCATCGCTAGCTTCTTCATCGTCTTCCCTCTCGGTGTTCCTGACATCACTGCCATGTAGTGGCGTCTGCTAGCTATTACAGATCCCATGCGCAATTCATTCCCGCCGATCTGTCCCACGGTCTCGACAGGGGGGATTCAGCGCTCCGCGCAGAGCGGTGCGGCCGACATTGGGCGTCTCAGCGAGAGCAGTCGAGCGTCACCGACGCAGTCGGCCTGACGACAAACGGGTAGTAGTCGTCGTCGTCGTTAAAGATCGGTACCCAGTTGGGTGGTCCCTGCGACCTCCGCACGTTGGTCACCACGCACTTATTCATCGATGCGGCACCGATCCGGTCGATGCTGACCGAATAGCCCTGCTGCTGGAGGTCGGAGATGACTTCCTGTGCACTCTTGGTGTCCGCGCCCGCGGAACCGGCCGGTACGGCGAGCACTCCGCCCACCGCTGAGGCGATAACGACGAAAGCCCGTACTCCGTGCATGCCGGCACCTCACCTTGGTCGTTACGAGACTCCTTTAGCGTAGTCCTCAAGACTGCAACTTTTATTCCCAGAGACCGTGCTAGCCCCTGTCGGCGCTCGTCGTCTCGGTGGTATCCGGGCTCGGCCCGCTTCCTGGGCTCCCGGCGGGCCCGTCGGACGATCCAGCGTCGCCGGCAAGAATGTTGCGGATCTCGGTCAGCAGGCTGAGCTCGGTGTCCTGCGCCTGTTCGACTTCGCCCTTCTTGCGCAGCCGGTTGTAGGGCATCACGACCAAGAAATAGACCACTGCAGCGACGAGAATGAAGTTGATGGCCGCGGACAGCAGGACATTCAGGTCGATGGCTTGGCCCCCACCGATGTTTATCCGGAGGATGCCGTAGTCGGAATCGCCGCCCGCGCCGATGCGATTGATGAGTGGCTGGATGATGCTGTCGGTGAATTTAGTGACCAGCGCCGTGAATGCGGTACCGATGACCACCGCGACCGCCAGGTCGACGATGTTGCCCCTGGCGAGAAACTCCTTGAAGCCCTTCAACATGCTCTTCGCTCCCTTCCTGCAGTGGGTGTTCTGCGCCAGAGGCAACGTTAGTCAACCCGGTGCTGGTTCGGACGATGTCCGGGTTCAGTGGAAGGTGAGGGTGACGCTCTGCACGAGCGCCGCACCGGCCACCTCGTTGGCGTCCTGCGCCGGGAGGGCGACGAGCACCACCCGGTCGCCTCCGCTGCCCGCTCCTGACGGCTTTTGCGACACGAGCACCACCACCGCGTCGGTCGCCATTATCTGCGGGTCGGCCAAGCCACCCACGCCGGTGTCGGCTCCGGCGCCGAGCACGTCGACCACATCCCCAGGACGGATCAGATCCAGCAGCGCTGTGTCGTCTAGGTGTAGCGGAACGATGCGCGCATTCGGGCCCGCTGACGCCTCGGCAAGTCTCGGACTCAACAGCCTGACATCGGTCAGAGCCTCGCCACGGCGGGCCGGACCGGCGAGCGTGGCACCGACCACCGCTGCGAGATCCCTCTGCGCGCCGTCGGGAACTGTTGTCGCCATGCGGGTTTCGAGATGGACGTCGGCGGTGGTGAGTTCGATGCCCGGCGCCAGATCCCGGGCAGCGACGACGATTTCGGTCCGTTCGTGCGCCGGGTCGGGTCGAAGTGCCGCGACGGCGGCCAGGATGACGAGAGCGCCCGCGGCGACCCGCCGGGCCGCCGCGGTGCGCGACCAGTCGGGGCGTAGGCGATCAACGAGCCGACTCAAGGCCGACGGATTCAGCGATTCCCCCATACCGCCAAACTAGGCAGCAGGCGAGGGTTTCGGCGCCGCCTGAAGCCGCGCCTGTGGATAACTAGTTGGAAGCCGCGGCGGCCGGCGCCGAACTCGAGGAGCTTGAGCTCGAACTTGTAGAGTCCGACTTCGAGTCGCTGGACGTACTCGAGGCGGCTTTGTCCGACGACGAGGACGACGAATCCGAACTACCGGACGTGCCGTTCGACGACGCCGAAGCCGACGACGAACTCTTGGCCGCTTCGCGGCTGTCGTTGCGATAGAAACCGCTGCCCTTGAACACCACACCTACATTGCCGAACAGCTTGCGTAGGCGACCGCTGCACTTGGGGCAGGTGGTCAGCGCATCGTCGCTGAACGACTGCACCTCATCGAAGCGATTGCCGCAGTCGGTGCACGCATAGGAATACGTGGGCACGAAAACCTCCGAGATCGTCAAACTTCTTAGCACTCTACCGGCTCAAGTGCTAGAACCGCTACGTGGGCTGCGCCATTCCCGGCGACAGTCAGCCGAGTGTGACTAGCCCATTGTGCGGGGTCAGCGCGTGGGTCATGCGCACATCGTGCGGTTCGGCGGGCAGGCGGTCGACGAGTTCGTCGTCGCGCACGACGGCGATGAGTCGCGCTGCCGCATCGGCCAGGGGCAGGGAACGGTCATAGAACCCCGCTCCGCGGCCCAGCCGGACCCCTGCGTGGTCGACCGCGAGTGCCGGCACGAGGATCACCGATGCATCCTTTATCGCGTCGGCCGCGAGCCACGGTGGCGCAGGCTCCTTCAGTCCATGCCGCGCTCCGATCAGCTCGCCGGGGCGGTACTCGCCCCACTGCAGCGGCTCCGGGGCGCCCGTGGTCTCAGTGCTGCCGGTGACCGGCAGCAGCACCCGCACGCCGCGGCGGCGCAGTGAGTCGAGCACCTCGAGGGATCCGGGCTCGGACCCGACCGGTACGTATGCGCACACGGTCTGGGCGTCGGTGACCAGCGCCGCAAGGTGGTTTGCGAGCGCCTGCGCCTCGCGGTCGTGCTCTTCAAAGGACAGCGCGCGGCGAGTCAGCAGTATCGCCTCGCGCAGTTCGGCTTTTGTTCGCTGCAACGCATCGTCTCCAAACCGGACCTTGGGGGGTTCTGCCGACCTAAGGACATTAATGTGTGAACAATGACACGGCCCGAGGTACCGATTCCGCGCACCGCGGTCGTCCCTGCGGCAGGTTTGGGCACGCGGTTCCTGCCCGCGACGAAGACCGTGCCGAAAGAACTGTTGCCCGTCGTGGACACCCCGGGCATCGAACTGGTAGCCGCGGAGGCGGCGGAAGCCGGTGCCGAGCGGCTCGTCATCGTGACCTCCGAGGGCAAGGACGGGGTGGTCGCCCACTTCGTCCAGGACCTCGTGCTCGAGGGCACGCTGGAAGCACGTGGCAAGCACGTGATGCTGGAGAAGGTGCGCCGCGCAACGGCGCTCATCAAGGTCGAGTCGGTGATCCAGGCCGAACCCCTGGGTCTCGGCCACGCCGTCGGCTGCGTAGAGAGTGTCCTGAACGACGACGACGACGCAATCGCGGTGCTGCTGCCCGACGATCTCGTGTTGCCCACCGGGGTGCTCGAGACGATGTCGAAAGTCCGTGCCAAGCGCGGCGGTTCGGTCTTGTGCGCGATCGAGGTGCCCGGCGACGAGATCAGCGCATACGGCGTCTTCGATGTCGAACCCGTCGCCGACACCAACAACCCGAACGTGATGCGCGTCAAGGGCATGCTCGAGAAGCCGAAGGTCGAGGATGCGCCGTCGCCCTATGCCGCGGCCGGTCGCTACGTTCTCGACCGCGCGATCTTCGGCGCGCTCAAGCGGGTTCCGCGGGGGGCGGGCGGCGAAATCCAGTTGACCGACGCGATTGCTTTGCTGATCGAGGAAGGGCATCCGGTCCACGTCGTCGTGCATCGCGGTTCTCGACACGACCTCGGAAATCCCGGCGGCTACCTCAAGGCTGCGGTTGACTTTGCGTTGGAGCGCGACGACTACGGGCCCGAGCTACGGCGGTGGCTGGTGGAGCGCTTGGGGCTGATCGATTGCTGATTCGCAGCGATCGCCTGACACCGAGAAAGGCGACTTGTGCGGTCGGTTGAGGAGCAGCAGGCCCGGGTAGCCGCTGCCGCGGTGGCCCCCAGACCGGTCAGGGTGGCGATCGCCGAGGCGCAGGGCTTGATGTGCGCCGAAGAGGTGGTCACCGAGCGACCCCTGCCGGGATTCGATCAGGCCGCCATCGACGGTTATGCGGTCCGCAGTGTGGATGTGCTCGGCGTGGGAACCGGGGACGACGGCGACGGCGACGACAGCGACGACCGAGCCGCGGCACGTTCCGACGGTGAGGTGAGCCTGCCGGTGATCGGCTCGATCGAAGCCGGCGCGCGCACCCCCAGCCGGCTGCAGCCGCGCCAGGCCGCGCGTGTCCAAACCGGCGCGCCGATGCCGACGCTCGCCGACGCGGTGCTTCCGCTGCGATGGACCGACGGCGGTGACGCGCGGGTGACGGTGCTGCGGGGTGTGCGATCGGGCGCCTATGTCCGCAGGACGGGCGACGATGTCCAGCCGGGGGACGTGGCAGTGCGGGCGGGGGCGATCATCGGCCCCGCTCAGGTGGGATTGCTGGCCGCGGTCGGACGGGACCGCGTGCTCGTGCATCCGAAGCCGCGGCTGTCGGTGCTGTGCGTGGGAGGCGAACTCGTCGACATCTCCCGCACGCCGGGCAACGGACAGGTCTACGACGTCAACTCCTACGCTCTGGCCGCGGCAGGCCGTGACGCGGGCGCCGAGGTGAACCGTGTCGGCATCGTCGACACGGACCCCAAGGTGCTGCGCGACGTCGTCGAGGGACAGATCAACCGCGCCGAGGCGGTGGTGATTGCGGGCGCGGTCGGTGGGGCCGCCGCCGAGGGGGTTCGGACGGTGCTCGCGGAGCTCGGCGAGATGGAGGTGGCGCGCATCGCCATGCATCCGGGTTCGGTTCAGGGCTTCGGTCAGCTTGGACGAGACGGTGTGCCGGTGTTCCTGCTGCCCGCCAACCCGGTCAGCGCGCTGGTGGTCTTCGAGGTGATGGTGCGTCCGCTGATCCGGTTGTCGTTGGGTAAGAGGCAGGCCCACCGAAGGATCGTGCAGGCGCGCACCCTGTCGCCCATCGCCTCGGTGGCCGGCCGCAAGGGCTACCTGCGAGGACAGTTGATGCGCGATCAGGACACCGGCGAATACCTGGTGCAGGCGCTTGGCGGCGTGCCCGGTGCACCGTCGCATCTGCTCGCGACACTGGCTGAGGCAAACTGTTTGGTCGTCGTTCCCAGCGAGGCCGAGCAGATCCGCACGGGCGAGATCGTCGACGTCGCATTCCTGGCCCAGCGCGGCTGATCGACTCCGGGCACACCGTCATGAACCTATGGCGTTCGAGTTCCATGCATCCGGGGTGGCCGTCGCCTGCCGGTCCGCTGCGGGTGCCCGCCGGCGTGGTGCGGTTGCGGCCGGTGCGGCTGCGCGACGGGCCGCAGTGGAGTCGTCTCAGATTGTCCGATCAGGCTCACCTGGAACCGTGGGAACCCTCCAATGGCTCGGATTGGGAAGTGCGGCATGCCATTACGTCATGGCCATCCGTGTGCTCCGGCCTGCGGTCGGAGGCGCGCAAGGGTCGGATGTTGGCATACGTGATCGAGCTTGACGGACAGTTCGTCGGCCAGCTGACGATCGGCAACGTGACGCACGGCGCGCTGCGGTCGGCGTGGATCGGGTACTGGGTGGCCAGCTCCGCGACGGGTGGTGGTGTCGCGACAGCCGCGCTGGCGTTGGGCGTGGATCACAGTTTCGGCGCAGTGCGGCTGCATCGCGTCGAAGCGACAGTGCGTCCGGAAAACGCGGCGAGCCGCGCCGTGCTGGCAAAGGTGGGCTTTCGCGAGGAGGGCCTGCTGCGGCGCTATCTCGAGGTGGACGGAGCATGGCGCGATCACCTGCTGGTGGCCATCACCATCGAGGAGCTCAACGGTTCCGCGTCCTCCGCCCTGGTGCGTCAGGGCCACGCGAGTTGGACCTGAATTTCTGCGCTCGGCGTGGCGCCGCGACTGTGCGGTTTCATACGCCGAGCCCGGCGCGTCGCGTATGAAATCGCACATTCGGCGATCTCGAACTCGGGCCAATCTGTTACAAAAGTGACACATGTGACTGTTGGTGCTTGTCAGCAACGAATTACAGGTGTGTAATTGTCTCGGCGCGCCATCCACGGATGCGCAGGTCACCAGACCTAGCCTTATCGGGGAAAGGAGCCGGCGACATGCCAAGCATCCCCCAATCCCTCCTGTGGATCTCTCTCGTCGTCCTCTGGCTGTTCGTGCTCGTCCCAATGCTGATCAGCAAGCGAGACGCAGTGCGCCGCACCAGTGACGTCGCGTTGGCGACCCGGGTACTCAACGACAGCAGAACACGGCTGCGGCGGCGCAAGGCGCCTGCGGCCGGTCATGCCAGCGACCCGGACTGGCGGCCGTCAGCCGACGACGTCGACGACGACCTAGACCATGACCTCGACGATGGCCTCGACGACGACCTCGACGAAGATGCCGTCCAGGCCCCGGCGCGACGGACGGTCGTGCGGGTCGCCGCCGTCGATATCGAGCAGGATGAGGATCCGGGCTACCTGGACGTCGATGTGATCGAGGAGGCCTCCGGCGCGCTACCGGTAGGGGCGTCCGCACGCGCCGCGACTCAACCCGCGAGCCAAACCGATGAGCTGGCACTGGATTTCGGTGAGACCGCCGAAGAAGCCGAAGAAGCCGAAGATCCGCAGCAAGAGCGCGAACCCGAACTCGACGGTTCCGACGATGAGTACGAGTACGTCGCAGATTCCTCGGGTCTGGAGGCGCCGTCGGATACCGAGCTGCAGCTCGCCGATTCGCTGAGCGCGGCGCGCAGGCGCCGCCACGAGTCGAAGACCACCGCTGCGGTCAGTGTCCGCAAGTTCAAGTTCCGCAAGCGAATGCTGACCGTCATGGGGCTGTTGGTGGTCGCCTCGGTCGTCGCGGCATACATGCTGACGCCGGTCCTGTGGTGGGCGAGCGCCGTCGTCAGCGCGGTGACCCTGTTCTACCTCGGCTACCTGCGGCGCCAGACGCGTATCGAGGAGCGGCTACGGCGCCGTCGGGCGCAGCGGATGGCCCGGTCGCGGCTCGGGGTGGAGAACACCGACGACAGGGAGTTCGACGTCGTGCCGTCCCGGCTGCGGCGGCCGGGCTCGGTGGTGCTGGAGATCGATGACGAGGATCCGATCTTCGAGCACCTGGACTACGCACCGTTCGCGCGCCACTTCGACCTTCCGCGTGCGGCGGGTCAGTAGCCTCGCGGTTTCGACCGGCGGGCCGCGACTGGTAGCCTGTGCTACCGGTATCAGGGGCTATGGCGCAGTTGGTAGCGCGTCTCGTTCGCATCGAGAAGGTCAGGGGTTCGAATCCCCTTAGCTCCACAATTTTTGAGTAGGCGACGTCAGCCGCGCACCAGTAGGCGGCCGCCGGTGTCCCAACCGATTCGTAATTTGCTGCGGGGACGGCCGCAGCGCCATACATTGTGCCTGGAAGCGGCGAGTCTCTGCGCTGACCAGACAGGGTGGGGCTGTGATTCCGAACATCAAGAGGGCGATGCGCCTGGCCGGGATGCGTCCGATACCACGTTGGTCGGCCCCGACGCCCGTGGGTTTGCGCGGTAAGCGGATTCTGTTGACTGGCGCATCGTCGGGAATTGGCGCCGTTGCTGCGGAGAAGTTCGCGGCCCAGGGTGCAATGGTGATTGTGGTCGCCCGCCGGGAAAGCCTCCTGGCGGAGCTGGTCGACCGGATTACCGCGTGCGGCGGCAACGCCACCGCGATACGTGCAGACCTAGCCGATCTCGACCAGGTCGACAAGGTGGTCGCAGAGGTCGGGCCAGTCGACATCTTGATCAACAACGCGGCCAGGTCGATTCGCAGGCCGTTGGCCGAATCGCTGGACCGATGGCACGACATCGAGCGAGTGATGGCGCTGAACTACTACGCGCCGCTGCGGCTCATCAGGGGCCTTGGCCCTCAGATGATCGAACGCGGCGACGGGCACATCATCAACATCGCCACCTGGCGAGTGCTGCCGGAATCCTCCCCAATGTTCGCCGCCTACAACGCTTCCAAGGCCGCGCTGAGTGCCGTGAGCCGCGTCATCGACACCGAGTGGGGGCACGCGGGTGTCCATTCCACGACCATCTACTACCCATTGGTCGCGACACCGATGATCGCCCCGACCCGCGCCTATCAAGGAGTTGCGGCGCTGGGGGCCGATGAGGCCGCCGACTGGATGGTGACCGCCGCCACCACCAGGCCGATCCGCATCGCGCCCCGTAAGGCGCTCGCGCTACGTGCACTCGACGTGGTTGCGCCACGCATGCTAAACAACATCCTGGAACGCGAAACCAACCGCATGGACGCCAGGGCAGGCAGGCCTGAGTTCACCGAACCGGCGCTCGGCGGCGAGTGACAAAGGCTCCGAAGAGATGTCGGCTTCGAAGAGATGTCACATGAGTGACCGGGAGGCTCAGGGCGTTGGCGTAGGTCGCAGACCGGAGAACCTCGTCCTCGGGGCGCTGCTCACGACGGCCGCATTCTTCTGCGTGGCGCTCGTCGGCACCCTTGCGAAGGTGTCCGGACAGTACACATCGACGGGCGTGCTGCTGCTGTTCCAGAACGCGATATGCCTGCTGTTCGTGACCCCGGTGGCGCTTCGCGGCGGCTGGTCGCCACTGCGGACCGACAAGATCGGTCTCCACCTTCTGCGAGCGGCCACCGGCACGGCATGCTGGTACGCCCTGTTCTTCGCGATCACCCAGATACCTCTGGCCAACGCGACGCTGCTGACCTACAGCGCACCCCTGTGGATGCCGTTGATCGCCTGGGTGGTCACTCGCCAACGAGTATCGAGAATGACGTGGATCAGCGCCGGCATCGGCTTCGCCGGGATAATGCTGGTGTTGCGGCCCCAAGGCCACGGCTTCAATGTCGGCGAGTTGGCTGCGCTGGCAGGGGCGCTCTTCCTGGCCGTCGCCATGATGTCGGTCCGTTGGCTCGGTGCAACCGAGCCGATGATCAGGGTCCTCTTCTACTACTTTCTGATCTCGACTGTGCTGTCCGTCCCCATCGCGGTGCTCGACTGGCGTCCTATCCACGCGTCGGCCTGGGTGTGGTTGATCGGGCTTGGATTCGCGCAATTGTTCTCGCAGATCCTGATTGTGGTGGCCTACCGCTACGCCCCGGCAGAGAAGGTCGGACCGTTCATCTACACCGTCATCGTGTTCACCGCGCTGATCGACTGGATCGTCTGGGACCACCGGCCAACGCTCGTCACCAATCTTGGCATGGCCCTCGTGATCGGCGGTGGCCTGGTTGCCGTGCGGGCAAAACCCACGGCGGCCAGGGCTTTACGCGGCTGATCTCTCCAGAATATGGACGCCGCAGGCCGATCCCAGTCCGATGACGTGGGCAAGGCCGACCCTCGCATTCTCAATCTGACGGTCGCCGGCCTCGCCGCGCAGGTGGTGGCAGATCTCCCAGACGTTGGCGATTCCGGTGGCCGCAATGGGGTGACCCTTGGACTCCAACCCGCCCGACACGTTCACCGGCGTCGAGCCATCCCGCCACGTGGCACCGGAATTGAAGAAGTCTGCTGCGCCGCCCTCTTCGCACAGCATCAGGTTGTCGTAGTGCACCAGTTCGGCCGTGGCGAAGCAGTCATGTAACTCGACGAGATCGAGCTCGCTCGGACCAACGCCGGACTGCTCGTAAGCGATGGCGGCGGCCTTGCGGGTCAGCGAGTTGACGTTCGGCAGAACCTGGCAGCCCTCGTCGTAGGGGTCGGTGGTCAGTACCGATGCCGACACCTTCACTGCGCGACGCTGCTGTTCGAGCGACAGGGACCTCAGCGTCTCGCCGTTGCACACGACCGCGGCAGCAGCGCCGTCACAGTTCGCCGAGCACATCGGACGGGTGTTGGGGTACGCGATCATGACGTCGTTCATGATCTGGTCCAGTGTGAACCGCTTCTGGTAGGACGCAAGCGGATTCAGGGTCGAGTGCGCGTGGTTCTTCTCGCTGATCTTGGCGAACAACTCGAAGCTGGTGCCGCCGTACTTGTGGCCGTACTCCATGCCGATCTGGGCGAAGACGCCGGGCATGGTCTCGGTGCCGATCCTGCCGTCGATCGGGGCGACCGCGCCGTAGCGGCCTGCCGGAGTCCAGGTATCGGCGTCCTTTTTCTTCGATCCGCCGCCACCGAGCAGGCCTGCGCCGGAGAGCTTCTCGACTCCGACGGCCAGACCGTAGTCGACTTCGCCTGCCTTTACCGCCATGATGGCCGTCCGCAATGCGGTCGCGCCGGTGGCGCATGCGTTGGCGACGTTGTACACGGGGATTCCGGTCTGGCCGATCTGCTTCTGAAGTTGTTGTCCGATACCGGCACTCGCGTTCATCAGGTTGCCCGCCGCGATCACTCCGATGTCCGCCATCGTGACGCCGGCGTCCGATAGCGCACCCGTCGCTGCCTGCGCCGCCAGGTCGATGGTGTCGAGATCGGGATGCTTGCCGAACTTGGTCATCTGAATGCCGAGGATCCAGACTTCATCGCTCGCGCTCATTGTTGCTCCTTCGTTCCAGAGACGGGCTCGAAACCGAACCCGATCGCTTCGGTGCCCTCGGAGTCGGTGCCGATCGAGTGGGTGGCGAGCCGCACTTTCATGCCGTCGTGAACGTGCTCGGCATCGGGCTCGATGTTGATGAGGTTGGCGCGAACCTGGGTCCCGTCGCAATCGACCACGGCGGCGACGAACGGGGTAGGAATCCCCGGTGCCGCGAAGGCGACGATCGTGAACGCGCGCACGGCGCCCTCGGTGGCGATCGGGACTGTCGTGAAGTCGGTGGCGAAGCAGTTGGCGCACGCGTTGCGCCGGTCGAAGTACCGAGCTCCGCATCCCGTGCACTCCTGTGCGACCAGATGGGGTTCGTCGCCGTCGAGCACCAGATAGTCGACCAACGGTATTTGCCCGGCCATGCGCACCTCCATCGTCAGTGACACTGACGTTAGTACTCGACGTTCGTCCAGTTGAACAGGCACCGGTCATGCCGGCTAGAGGACGACGAACCAGACAGCGACGTAGTGACTGATGGCCGCAGCTGCGGTGAAGGCGTGGAAGAACTCGTGATAACCGAACGTATGAGGCCACGGGTTGGGCCAGCGAATCGCGTAGAGGATGGCGCCGACGTTGTAGAGGACTCCGCCGAGGACGAGCAGGAACACGACGATCGGACCGCCGCCGTCGAGGAGGGTTCCGGCAAACCAGATCGCCGCGTAGCCGAGCAGGAGGTACAGCGGCACGCCCACCCATCTGGGCGCCGACGGCCACCACATCTTGAGCGCGACGCCCGCCGCGGCACCGGACCACACGATGGTCAGCACCAGGTTGCCGGTGCGCGGCGGCATGGCCAAGAGCGCGAACGGGGTATAGCTGCCCGCGATGAACACGAAGATCGCCGAGTGGTCGAGACGCTTCATCCATTTCAGCGCCACCGGGTTGTGCCAGTGCTTGCGGTGATAGATCGCGCTGACGCTGAACATTGCGACGATGGTGATGGTGTAGATCAGGGTCGCAAGGACCGCCCTCGGCGACGATGCGATCACGGCCGCCGATACGAGCGCCAATCCACCCACCGTGGCGGTGACCGCGGAGATCGCATGGATCCAGCCGCGGGCGCGCGGCCGTCCGATGAGGTCGGCGACGGTTTCGGCCAGACCCTGGGGCAGGTCGTCGACCACAGGAGCCTGCGGACCAGGTATCTCAGAAGCTGTCAACGGGTCTATTCGACCAGATGGCAGGTGGTACTCGTCGTTGATAAGCGCGTTGTACGCCTCTCCTCAGTGCGTCGAGCCGAAATGGCGGAGCGCGACGACGCGGGACTGAGCTTACCGGCTCCTACCTAAGCCCCCGTTGACGACCGCTCACCACGCGCCTTGCCCGAGGCGACCGCGTAATAGTGCGAGCGAATCGAAGTCGCGGAGCGCTTGCACAGCCCGATCGAGGCCGGCCCGCGTCGGCGCCTCGCCCTGAAGGCGTCGGCCGAATGCCGCAGTGACGCCGGCAGCGATGTACGCGGTGAAGGCGAAGAGTTGGTAGGAGTCCCAGGCGTCGTCGAAGCTCAGCCGTGTAATACCGTCGGCGTTCAACTCCTCGACGTAGGCGCGCACCAGATCGGTGTCGATGGCGCGACGGGTATCGGAGTCGATGGACGTGGCGGCGAAATAGGCGAGGTCCTTCACGGCCGGCCCGCAGGAGGTGACCTGCCAGTCGAACAACACGGGCCGATCGCCGACGAAACAGATGTTGCCCAGGTGTGTATCGCCGTGGATGAGCGTGCGCGGATAGGTACGCATGAGTGCTGCGATCGCCCAGCGCTGCTTGATGAGCATCTTGGCTTCCGCGCGGATCTTCGGTGGCGCGATGTCGTTGAAGTCCTTCGGGATGGTGCGGAGCAGATGCCACGAGTGCGGGCCGAGCCGGGTGTTGCGGGAGCGGGTCGGACCCAGGTAGGCGAGGTCGGCGTCGAATCGTGGTGACTGCCAGAACTTCTGGTGCACGGCGGCGAGTGCGCCCGCGACGGCGATTGCCTGCTCGGCGGTGGCTCCGGTCGCCAACGGCGGGAAGGCGGCGTCGCGCATCGAGAGATCCTCGAGGATCACCACCGCGCGGCCCCGTCCGTCGGAGGCGGCGCCGTACAGTGCGGGCATCACCCCGAACAGTTCGGGGTATAGCAGACGGTAGGCCTCGGCCTCGTTGTGCGCGAGCGCCATGAACCGGTTGAAAAATCGTTCGGCGGGCCGGGTGGGGGCGAGTTTGACGAATGCCGTGCCGGGCAGGTGCGGCGCTCCGGTGATGTCGAGTCGCGCCCGGGTTGCGGTGCCATGGTCGACATCGCGCACGTGCACGGCAGTGGCGTCTTCACGTGATGTCAGCCTACGGAACGTGGCCACGTCAATATCGTGCGGACGGCGTGGAATCCTGTGCAGCTTAGTCGGATTCACGCCGCGCCTTCGCCCGCCGCTTACCCTCGTGCATCGCCGCCACTCGGGCGACAGGGATGGTGCGGCCATGTTCGATCAGCTCGGCGGGCAGTGTCTGGGCCTGCGGCATCGACTCCGTCCAGCTCGGCCGTCCGTCGATCATCTCGATCGCTGTGTGGACGGTGAAGTCGGCGGGGGAGACCGAGTCGAGTTCGGACCACTCGAGCGGGAACGACACCGGCGTGCCAGGGCGTAGCCGGGGGCTGTACGCCGCTGCGACCGTTGCGCCGCCTGCGCGGGTGGCGTCGACGAACACCTTGCCGCCACGGTCCTCCACGATGAACGCCGTCGTCGCGATGTCCGGGTCGAGAGCCTCGGTGCGGGCGGCCAGTGCGCGGGTCGCCGCGGCCACATCGTCGACCGCCGCCGCGTCATCGATCGGGACGAAGACGTGCACCCCCTTGGCGCCGCTGGTCTTTACCGCGCCGTCCAGCCCGCTGTCTGCCAGCGCCTGACGCACCAGGTGCGCGACGGCCACCACCTTTGCGAAGGCGCCGTCGGGCGGGTCGAGGTCGAGCACGAGATGTGTTGGGCGGTAGATATTGCCGGCCAGCCCCAGCGTGGGGTGATACTCGACGGCCCGCTGATTGGCCAGCCACAGCAGCGTGCGCCAGTCATTGCAGAGCGCATAGTGGACCTCGCGGTGCGAGGCCTCCGCCCACATCGGCACCGTTCGCACCCAGTCGGGGGTGTACTTGGGCACGTTCTTCTGCATGAACGGTTCGCGTCCGCGTAGCACCCGCAACACAGTGAGGGGCCGATCGACAAGGCCCGGCAACATCCGATCGGCGACCGCTTCCAGGTAGTCGACAAGGTCGCGCTTGGTGGCCCCGGCATCGGGGGTCAGCGGCTCGTCGAGATTGGTGAGGTCGACCCCGTCGCGCTGCTCTTTGGCCGCCATGTCAGCCGCTGGCAGTCGTCGCGAGTCCGCCGTCGACGGGAATGACGGCGCCGGTGAGGTAGGACCCCGCGCGGCTGGCCAGAAACACCGCGATGCCGGCCATATCGTCGTCGCGGCCGATCCGGCGAAGCGGAGCCGACGCCGCGATCGAGTCACCGAAGGATTCGAGCGTCGCCGCCATCATCTTGGACTGGAAAGGCCCTGGCGCCACGGCGTTTACGGCGATGTGCTGCGGCCCGAGTTCGTACGCGAGCATTCGCGTCAGATGGTGGAGCGCGGCCTTGCTGCTGACATAGGAGTACACCGGAAGTCGGCTCGGGCGGATGCCGTCGATGCTGCCGACGTTGATGACGCGCGCCGGGTCCTCGGCGGTCCCGGCTTCGCGAAGTGCGGGCAGCAGCGCTTGCACCATCCAGAACGGCGACTTCACGTTGAGATCCAGGACCTTGTCCCAGGCGGAGTCGGGGAAGCTTTCCATTGGTTCGCCCCACGTCGCGCCCGCGTTGTTGACCAGGATGTGCAGGGACTCACCGTCGGCGGTGACCTGCTCGGCCAGGCGCAGGCATTCGTCATGTCGAGACAGGTCCGCCGGGATCGCTTCTGCGTCGCCGAAGCGCGACAGCTCTGCACGCGCGTTTTCACACGCATCAGCCTTCCGGGAACTGATCACCACCTGGGCGCCGGCCTGCACCAGTCCGCGGGCCATCATCAGCCCGATACCTCGCGTGCCACCGGTGACCAGGGCACGCTTCCCGGTCAGATCGAACAGCTGGGAGTGGGTGCTGAACTGCGCTTCGCTCATCCTCGAATAGTGCCTTACCGTCCGTGCGCCGCGTCCCTTGCTCGCCACGACGGGCACGCCGTAGCCTCGTGACGTGGCCGGCCCGACTGTCGTCCGAGCCGACGAACTCGCCGAACTTGGGGCCTTCGCCGGCTGTCCAACCGAGGCCTTGGCACCACTCGCGGCACAGTTGCAGCCGTTGGTCGCGGAGCCGGGCCAGGTGCTGATGCATCAGGGTGAGCTCGCAGTTTCCTTTTTGCTGATCGGGTCCGGCCGCGCCGAAGTCACCCATGCCTCCGATGACGGGCACGACACCGTCGCCGAACTTCAGCCGGGCCTCATCGTCGGCGAAATTGCGTTGCTGCGTGATATGCCGCGCAGTGCCACGGTGATGGCGATCGATCGCCTCACGGGATGGGTCGGTGGTCGAGAGGCGTTCGCCACCATGCTCGAGATCCCGGGCATGCTGGACAAGCTGGTGCGCACGGCGCGACAGCGGCTGGCCGCGTTCATCACGCCGATTCCGGTAAAACTGCGCGACGGCTCCGTCTTCTACCTTCGTCCGGTGCTGCCGGGCGACAGCGAGCGCAGCACGAACGGGCCCGTCGAGTTCTCCAGCGAGACGCTGTACCGCCGCTTCCAGTCGCCGCGAACGCCGACGAAGTCTTTGATGTCATACCTGTTCGAGGTCGACTACGTCCACCATTTCGTCTGGGTGATGACCGAGGGACCGGAGGGGCCGGTGGTGGCCGACGCGCGCTTCGTACGCGACGAGGATGACCAGGCCTCCGCCGAAGTGGCCTTCATTGTCGGCGACGACTACCAGGGTCGCGGGATCGGTACATTTTTGATGGGAGCGCTCGTCATCACCGCGGATTACGTTGGTGTCGAACGCTTCACCGCGCGAGTGCTCAGCGAGAACCATCCGATGCGGGCCATCCTGGATCGCTTCGACGCCGACTGGCACCGCGACGACCTCGGGGTCGTCACAACCGTCGTCGATGTCCCGAGCCCACGTGCCATACACCTGCCTGCATCACTGGTCAAGAGGATCCGCGCGGTGACGTCCCAGGTCGTCAAGGCGGTGGGCTGATGAGGCCGGCTCTGAACAAGGACACCCGCCTTTGCATTTCGCTGGCAGGCCGTCCGAGCAACATCGGCACCCGATTTCACAACTACCTGTACGACTTGCTCGGCGTGGACTTCATCTACAAGGCCTTCACGACGACAGACATCGTCGCCGCGATCGGCGGTGTACGCGCGCTCGGTATCCGCGGGTGCTCGGTGTCGATGCCGTTCAAAAAGGACGTCATCGAACTCGTCGACGAAGTCGAGCAGTCCGCGAAGTCCATCGACGCGGTCAACACGATCGTCAACGATGACGGCCATCTGATCGCGTCGAACACCGACTACCTCGCCGTCCAGCGGCTCATCGCCGAACATCGCCTGCAACCGTCGCAGTCGGTGCTGTTGCGCGGCAGCGGCGGGATGGCGAGCGCCGTCGCGGCCGCATTCCGGGACAACGGATTTCACCAGGGGACGGTCATCGCCCGAAACCCCGAAACCGGCCAGGCACTGGCCGAGCGGCTCGGCTACTCCTACGCCGCCGAGGTGAACGGTCGCGTCGCCGATGTGATCGTCAACGTCACGCCGGTCGGGATGGCGGGCGGCCCCGAGGAGAATGACGTCGCCTTCGGATCGGACACGATCGGCGCGGCGCACACCGTTTTCGACGTGGTGGCGCTTCCCTCCGAGACGCCGTTGATCGCAGCGGCGCGCGCTGCGGGCATCGCCGTCATCACCGGAGCCGAGGTGATCGCATTGCAGGCCGCAGAACAGTTCGAGCGGTATACCGGCGTGCGACCGACCGCCGAGCAGGTCGCGGCGGCGTCCGCGGTGTCACGCGCCTGAGGGGCACATCAGCGTCGCTTCGAGAGACCACACGCGCGCCGGTTGCGGCGGCTCGCCCGAATCGGGTTGCGCGCTGGTCGTCAAAGGCTCGCCCGTGTCGAGAACTAGGGGGTGATCTTGGTCTGCTCGTCGATGGCCGAGGTTGCATCCATGAGCGCACCGATCTGGTCTTCGAGGCCATCGGCGTTGAGTTGCAGAACGTAGAGCCCGTCCTGGCCCGGGATGACGACCGTCTTCTGCGCGATGGCACGCACGACGCCGTCCTTGGTGTAGGTGCCGCCGACCTGAACGGCTTCGAAACCGCTCAGCGTGTCGGGTTCGCCCTCATTGCCGCCATCGAAGCCGGGCAGGTTCCTGATCTCGCCCGGTGCGAACTCCAGGACCTTCTTCGGGTCGACGTTGCCGGTCAGCTTGGAAACCAGCGCCATGACCGAGGGCGGATCGGTTGCGAACGCGGGGTCAGTGGAAAGGATTGCGGCGTAAGCCCACTCGGGGGTTCGGGGTCCTGCGTCCTCCCATCCTTCCGGGAACGGCAGATCGATCGTCGGCGAACCGGGGTCCCCCCGCTTCACCGGTGTCTCGGTGATGCCGTTATCGCGGATGTAGTCGACGATCGTGTAGTTAGGACCCTTGGGCGGCTGCCCCGGCGTGGCCGGTGCGGCCTCTGCGCTGGTCGTGGTGGTCGCCGCCTCGCTGGAGGTGGCTTTCGACGCGGATGGCTCGGACTTGGTGTCCGACCCGCAACCGGCCAAGGTCAGGCCCAACGCGATGGCCGAGACGGCGATGACGCCGGCCCTCAATGACGTGGTCATTCAGTCTCCTCGTTTCAGGTCTCGCCGTAGCCTACGGTCGCCCTCCTCATGGCGCTACGCCTGAATTTTGCTATAGAGTGACCAAAGGTTTGCTGGCTCGGGGAGAGTTCCGGCGGCAATCTGCACACTTGCTCCGAACCGGAGCCCATGAATTGTCGAGAAGGGGATCGAGAATGCGGGGGACGATTCGTTCGCTGGGAGTGGTGGCCCTGGCGTTGCTGAGCGTTGTCGCGCTGGCAGTCACGTGGACTGCAACAGTCGTCGTGCAGCTAACGGCGACCGCGCTGATCATGGGCGGCACCGGTCATCCGCTAAGCTCGCCCGCGGATCCGCTGTCCTACATCAACCCGTACATGTCCAACGCGGTCAATGGCTTCATCAACCCGGCGGCGGGCGCGCCAACGCGCCCCGGCACTGATCCGATCGGCGACGTGGGGGCGACCGACCGCCGCTACGCCATCATCACTCCGGAGCAGTTCTTCCCGGTGGCGGGTTCGATGACTTTCGATTCGTCCGTGGCCGCTGGGCTGGCGAACGTGAGCAGGTGCGTTCGCGGCGCCGCCAGCTGCTCCTACAACACAGATGTGCCGACTGATCCCGTCAATCCGGACATCGACCCAGGTCCGCCAGTCGCGGGAGACGAGTTCGTCGTGTTCGGCTACTCGCAGAGCGCGGTAGTCGCCTCGCTGCTCAAGAAGGACATGATCGAGCACCCGGAGAACTACCCCGGTGTCGGACCCGACGACGTCTCGTTCTTCCTCCTGGCGAACCCGATGCGTCCCAACGGCGGATTCCTGTCGCGAGGACCGACGGGTCTGACCATTCCGATACTCGGGGTGACGTTCTACGGGGCGACCCCGACGGACAGCTGCACGGTTGAGTGCTATGAGACCGTCGACGTCGCGGCCCAATACGACATTCTCGGCGGCGACGCCCCCGCCAGCATCACGAACCTGCTGGCCGTCGTGAACGCCGCGCTCGGTTACTACTACTTCCACGGTGACCTTCAGGACGAGACCTTCGATTCCGATGTCAAGTACCAGGGTTCGCAGGGGGACACCGACTACTACCTCTTGCCCGCACGGCGGTTACCGATCCTGATGCCGTTCGAGTCGTTCGTGCCGTCGCCGATTCTCACGCTGCTCGAGGCGCCGTTGAAGGCCGCGATCGAAGCCGGCTACGCGCGGGACGTCAATCCGGGCGTCGCCACAAAAGTGGGGTTGCTCCCGTTCCGGAACCCGGTCCAAGCCATCGTGAACATCATCAGGGCAATCCCCGTTGGTATCGACGACGCGATCGCCGAGGCCAGTGGGAACCCGGCCAATCGCCCGCTGGGAACCGACAAGGTGACCAGTCCGTTCGGGGTCGGCGGCCCCGATCTACCGACGCCGCCCGCGACCGCGGACGGGGGAGCGGCGATGTCGCGGATGGGCGATGACAGCCAGAAAGACATCCCCGAAGAGGTCATCCCCCAGGGAGAGATCCCCGAGGGAGAGA